>NZ_AUKA01000001.1:0-643723 GCF_000424505.1 Butyrivibrio sp. XBB1001
TTGGGAGCATTCCTGTAATTCAGAAATAACGCCAATTGAATAAAAAGAAACCTCTAAGTAAGATAAAGGTGTTCATCTTGGCGGATGAAAAAACATCTTATACTAACCGGAGGTTTCTCAAAATGAATTTTACACAGAATGACAGACTTAAGCAAGTTACGGCAGATACATTGATTGTTGGGGTTGATGTTGGATCACAGACACATTTCTGTAGAGCGTTTGACTGGAGAGGATTTGAGCTTTCCAGAAGAGTATTTAAGTTTAGTAACGACCGAATGGGATTCCTTACATTCCTTCGATGGACTGAGGAAATCATGAATAAGACCGAAATGAAGAAGGTCATTGTTGGCTGCGAGCCTACTGGTTGCTACTGGCTTACGTTTCAGAAGTTCTTACAGGATCATGATGTAAAGCTTGTAACAGTAAATCCATTTACTGTAAACAGAAGCAAAGAACTGGATGATAACAGCCCGGAAAAGAGTGACCTAAAGGATCCTAAAACAATTGCTATGCTGGTTAAAGAAGGAAGATATTCAACTTCTTATCTGCCAGAGGGTGTATATGCAGAAATCAGAGAAGCTTCTGTATGCAGAGACCAGATCATGAAGCAGCATGTACGTCTGTCTAATCAGATACAAGGATGGTTACAAAAATTCTTTCCTGAGTATCTGGATTGCTATTCCGATTGGGATTCAACAAGTGGTCTTATGCTTTTAAAGAGTGCACCACTTCCACAGGATATCCTAAAAATTGGGGCAGGGGGAATCAATCAGATATGGCGTGATGCAAAAGTGCGTGCGGCAGGATTAAAGAGGGCTCAGACCCTGGTAGAAGCTGCACAGGAAAGTGTAGGTTTAGAAGCCGGTGAGGCTGCAAGACTTGAGATTTGGGTTCTTGTGAATGACTACATGCTTAAGGCAGAACAGCTCAAAAGACTTGATGAATACCTGGAAGAAAAAATAAAAGAGGTTCCAAATGTGGAGAAACTGCTCGCCATTAAAGGAGTAGGGATAAGTACTGTGATTGGCTTTATAGCTGAGGTTGGTGATATCGGACGTTTCACTGACCCAAAACAGATACAGAAGCTTGCAGGGCTAGAGATAGTCAAAAAGAGCTCTGGAAAGAAAAAAGGACAGCCAAGAATCAGTAAGAGGGGCAGAAGAAAGTTACGAAGAACAATGTATGAATCAGCGCGTGCACTGATGAACTGGAATCCTGCGTTTCAAGACGTGTTCCTTTATTACAGGAACAGAACACGAAATCCGCTTGGAGGAATGCAGGCTAAGATAGCAGTTGCATGTAAAGCTATCAGAGTGTTCTACGTAATACTACAGACAGGTTGTGACTTTGATGAAGAAAAGTTTCGAAAGGACATCATCAGACCAGAAGTAGCCTAATTAAACAGCACATACTGTACCAGACAACGTCCGCCAAGAATTCAATTGGTGCTGGATTACAGGAGTGCTCTCTATCAATGACAAAGCAGAGCGAAGCCGCTAAGACATTCATTATAGGGCATGACCCTGGTTGGGAGCAAAAGCGGCACCCCACTATGGGTAGGCTGGACGAAGGAATTTAGGACACTCCTAAGGGAGTAAGATCCTGTTAGACATGAGAGGTTAGCAGCCATAGGGAAGAATGGGACACAGATTCGCCTTCATAAAAAAGGATGACGTTATCTTTCGTGCACCCTTCTGACTGGAAACACATATGCATTGTACCTGAAATGACATAGTTTTCGCCCATAATTTAATGCTTATCATTGTTTGTAACTTACTAATCAATTGCACAGAAGGCTTAAATACTGGTTCTTTTGTGCAAAATATATAAGAAAGTATAGAGAGAAACTGTATGAAAAGTTATGCTGAGGAAAAGCGCATCAGGCCAGATATTCTGACTTCTGCAGTTTTTTGGTCTATCATAATAATGATGTTTTATAACATGATTTCAGTAAGGATATTTGGGGATATGGGGGCAGGCTTTTGTTCCGGGCCTTCAGCTTTGTATTTTTTACTGTATATTTCATTTATTCTGGCAGTTCAGAAATCTGTCTATATCATGGTCAGATTAAGAGCAAGAAGAAGCCAGTTTTTAAACGCTCAGGCCAATATGGTCAAATCTCTTAGGCTTTTTTGTGCAATTGGCCTGGTTTTATCGCTTGGTATTGGTTTTGGCAGCTATTATATAGCAAGGAGCCTTTTAGGAGCTGGCAAGGTATATTTTCAGCTCATCATTGTAGCAATCAGCCTTTTCTTTATGTGCTCTCAGGGCGTCATAAGGGGATATCTTCAGGGGCTGGGCTATACCAGGCCTATAGTTATAGCGGATCTTTTGATCAGTGTGTCTTCTTTTATATCTGGTGGCATTATCTCTGGAATTATGTATAGCTATGGCAAAAAGGTCAATGAGCTGTTCCACGGGGATGAGTACAGCGCAATCTATGGTGCCTCAGGTATGATGATAGGGCTTTTAGTCGGCTCTTTGGTTGGCTTTGTTCAGATTTTTGTAAGCTATGAGCTTCGCAAAAAAGAGATAGCTGAAATTGTAAAAAATGGTGCTCCAAGGTATCTTGATAATAAGAATGATGTTTACAAGGGAATTAGACCAATTCTTTATTTGTATGCTTCACCGGTTCTGATGTGCCTTGTAGATAATATAATATATAACCTTATCCAGATGAAGAACGGCAATTCCAGGGATATGATAGCTATTTATGGAGCCTACAATGGCAGAGTTGTTTCTTTTGTCATATTGCTTGCATTTCTGTGCTGCCTGCCATTTATAAAAATGTGGAACAAGGTAATGGCCAGAATAGAAAGAGATGAACTTGAGGGAGCAAGAGACAGGCTTAAGAGGCTTCTTCACTTTACATATATGGTTCTTGCACCAGTTGCAACAGCTTTATTTGTTTCATCGGATATGATCCAGATAACTATTTTTGGAAAGAGTAATGAGCAGGTAAGCGGACTGTTCCAGCTTGGAGCGATAATGCTGTTTTTCTTATCCCTTGGGATATTTATTTCCTGGCTTTTAAATCACATGGGAAAGAGCCTGCTTCTGGTAGTTAATATTTCCATAGCCTGGGCTGTTCATATTGGTCTTATACTTCTTTTGGTCCTTGCACTTAAATGGGAACTTAAGGGAGTTGTAATGGCTGAAATTGCAGGTTTTGTAGTTTATGATATAATTTGTATTTTCATGGTCCTTAAAATGCTGAAACTTCGTAGCAATCCTCTTGGAAATGTTGGAATCCCATTGGCTGCGGCAGCGCTTTCAGGACTTGTGCTCCTTGCTGAGAATAAGCTCCTTGCAGCCTATATAGGTGAGGTACTTACTCTTATATTGGGGCTTGTTATCTATGTAATTGTATATATGATTTTGCTGATCGTGCTAAGGGGCATAAGAACCTCTGAACTTGAGAAAATTCCTATGGGTAAGTTCCTTATGGGTTTTTCTTCCAGAATTCAGCACGATAAGTATTATGAGGAATGATCTTGGCTAGAAAAATTGTTATTGCAGGAGGCGGCCCTGCTGGAATGTGTGCCGCCATCTATGCCGCAAGAAACGGCGCTGATGTTACCTTAATAGAGAAAAATTCATTTCTTGGAAAAAAACTGTCTATGACAGGTAATGGAAGATGCAATCTTTCCAATCTTGAAATGAATGAGAAAATGTATAACCTCTCTGCTGAAAAGCGCATGAAGGAGTGGTTGTCTGTTTATGGCGTTTTAGATGTCATAAATTTTTTTAAATCCCTTGGAATCGTTGTAAAAAGTGAAGATGGATATCTTTATCCTATTTCAGGCCAGGCCAGCACTGTGGTCACAGCCTTTGAAAATGAACTAAAAAGGCTTGGCGTAAGAGTTGTTTTCGGAGAACAGGTCAAGTCTGTTACTGTTAATGGTAACGAAGACAGTTATACAGTTGTAACTAACTTAAATAGTTATGATGGAGACAGGGTAATTTTGGCTACTGGTGCTCTTTCTGGGGCAAAGAGTACTATGTCTACCGGAGATGGTTATTATATCTGCAAGCAGCTTGGAATGAGCATTAAGGAAACACATCCAGCTCTTGTTGGCTTTAAAGTTGATGAAAACGAGATAATGCCAGAAGCTGGTGTGCGCTGTACAGCCGAAGTTTCTTTTACCCTTGGCGGTGAGGTGCTTTGCTCAGAGTATGGAGAAGTGCAGTTTACCAGGGACGGAATATCAGGAATCCCTGTAATGCAGGCTAGCAGTAAGATCATCAAGTTTGTAGATGAGAAAAAGCCTATATATGCCTGCATTAATTTTTTCCCGGATTACGACGATGAGGATTTTAAGAGCCTTGAGGATGAGATGCTTCGCCTTAGGGATGAAAGGACTCTTAAGGAGTTTTTAAATGGGCTTTGTAACAGCAATATCAATGATATGATCATAAGACGCATGAAGATGGGCTATTCCATGAAGATGAAGAATATTTCTGAGAGCATGGTAAGGAGCATATTTGATAGCTACAGGAGCCTGAAGATAAAGATTTCAGATAGCTTTGGATATCAGGCTGCTCAGGTTACTTCTGGCGGTGTGAGTCTTGGAGATATCAAGGATGATATGACTGTAAATGGTCATAGCGGTGTCTTCGTAATAGGTGAGCTTGCAGATGTTGATGGAAGGTGCGGAGGCTATAACCTGCAGTGGGCATTCACATCAGGCTCTATTGCCGGAACTGTGGCTTCATTATAAATCTGTCACGTTGATAATATTTTGGTGATTTAAATGATAAGAATTAATCAGATTAAGTTTCAACATGATGGGAAAGAGCATACCAGTCAGGAGATTAAGACTAATCTTCAAAAGAAGGTATGCAAGATCCTTCATGTTGATGTAAGTAACATAAGCGAATTTGAAATAATAAGACACTCTATAGATGCCCGCAAGAAGCCTGAGATATTCCATATCTACATGGTGGATGTGGCTCTAAAAGGTCTAGATGAGGGCAAGGTAGTCAAAAAGTGCAGGGACAAGAATGTTTCTGTGGTGGACGCTCATAAATATAGCTTTGATGAGCAGGTTAATGCCAGAAGAAAGGCCCTGGATAAGGGCATAGAAGATGATAAGAAAGACAGCCGGATTGTGATTGTTGGCGCAGGCCCAGCGGGGCTGTTTTGCGGCTATATGCTGGCGCAGAATGGCTATAAGCCTATTATCCTTGAGCGTGGTGCTGATGTTGATGAGAGAACAAGGATCGTAGAAGATTTTTGGAAAAGCGGAAGGCTTGATACCAGGACCAACGTTCAGTTTGGAGAAGGCGGAGCTGGTACTTTTTCAGATGGTAAACTCAATACCATGGTAAAAGACAAGGATGGCCGCGGAAGGGCAGCTCTTAACATTTTCGTTGAAAATGGCGCCAATGAAGACATCCTGTATGAAGCAAAGCCCCATATTGGTACTGATATTCTAAGAAATGTAGTAAGGAATATGAGACAGCAGATAATTGCCTGGGGCGGTGATGTTAAGTTCAACTGCCAGGTTACAGATATTATTACTGAGAATGGCCAGGTTAGAGCTGTTTTATATAATGACGCAGCTAATATGGCTACAAATGAGTCTGGCTCAGATAGGGCGTTTGAACACAGAATTGACTGCGACAATGTAGTTCTGGCTATAGGTCACAGTGCAAGAGATACCTTCTATATGCTTAGGGATAAAAAGATTGACATGTCTCCCAAGCCCTTTGCTGTTGGCTTTAGAGTAGAACATCCTCAGGAACTTATAAATCTATCACAGTACGGGGCAGAAAGACCTGCAGGTCTTCCACCAGCTCCTTACAAGCTAACGGCTACAACAGACTCTGGCCGCGGAGTTTACTCTTTTTGTATGTGCCCTGGCGGATTTGTTGTTAACGCATCCTCTGAGGAAGGCATGCTTGCAGTTAATGGCATGAGCTACAGCAAAAGAGATGGCAAGAACGCCAATTCTGCCATTATCATTACTGTTGATCCCAAGGATTTTGGCTCTGATGATGTTCTGTCAGGAGTTGAGTTCCAGAGAAAGCTTGAGAGAAAGGCCTTTGAACTTGGACAGGGCAAAATCCCTGTCGAGTATTATGGGGACTTTAAAAAGGCTCTGGTCAATGATTTAAGTGAAGCTGTTTCATCTGATGATATATCTGCAGAAATGCAGAAAAATACTGGTATTATCAGCGCTGTAGATCAAAAGAAAAACACCCCAAACATGTGCGGCGATTACGTTTTTGCTGATGTGCATACAATCCTTCCAAATGACTTAAATCAAGCCTTTGTAGAAGGAATGGAAAAGTTTGGAAGAACTATTAAGGGCTACAACAGTGACGGAGCCCTGGTTTCTGGTGTTGAGTCAAGAACTTCCTCACCAGTCAGGATTAACAGAGATGAAGCCTGTCAGTCAGTTAATGTAAGAGGCCTCTATCCATGCGGAGAGGGCGCTGGCTACGCTGGAGGAATCATGTCTGCTGCCATGGACGGCATTAAGATAGCAGAGTTTATTGCTGCTAATAAATGATAAAAAGTGGCAAATATCATTTTTTCACCTGATTATTTTGGCTATCTGGAAAAATTCCAGATAGCCATTTTGCATCATCGGAAATGGTTTACATGTATAATAATTAGAGTTGCTGTGTGAAGAAGTTTTATTGGAGGAATGAATTCTATGGATAGCAAGCAGACAATAGAGTTAAAATACCCAATCCTTATGGTGCATGGAATGGGCTTTAGGGATAGAAAGTATCTTAATTACTGGGGAAGAATTCCTAGTGCTCTCCAGCGGATTGGATGTAAAATCTTTTACGGAAATCAGGATAGTAACGCTTCAGTAGAGACAAATGCTTACCATCTGGCTATGCGAATTAATGAGGTTTTGTCAGAGACAGGGGCAGCTAGAGTAAATGTCATTGCCCATTCTAAGGGCGGTCTTGATATTAGATGCGCTATAGCCAAATATGATCTGGGAGCCAAGGTAGCATCTGTGACCACAATAAATACGCCCCATAATGGGTCGCTTGCTGTAGATAAGCTTCTTAAATTTCCTGACTTTGTTGTTCGCATTGCTGGATCACTTACTGATATTGTGTTCCGGTTTTTGGGAGACAAAAAGCCAGATTCTTACAGCATTTTTAAACTGCTTTCAACCAAAGGTGCCAGGGAATTTAATGAGAAATACAAGGATTCACCTGATACCTATTATCAAAGCTTTGCATTTAGGATGAAATCACCATTTGGGGATATGTTCATGTGGTTTCCATCACTTGTTGTCTGGATATTGGATGGCCCTAACGACGGTCTTCTTACACCGGATTCAGTAAAATGGGGGAATTTTAGGGGAGAGATATTAAGTAATTCCAGAAGAGGAATCTCGCACTGCGACGAAGTGGATATGAGACGATTGCCCTTTACCAGAAAAAAGGGAGAGGGAGTCTCAAATATTCCTGACTTTTACTGCAATGTGGTAAAAGAGCTCTCTAGTATGGGATATTAAAAAGGAGAAAAGAGTATGAAAGAAGAATCTTACATGATAGTTATTGCGGAGGATGAGGAAATTGTAGCCAATCCGCATGCTCTCATGGAAAACCTTGGAAAACATGGCATATAGGATGATAGAGGCGGATGAGCCTTATAGCGTTGAAGACCCTATTTTCCTTGGAAGAGTAGGACAGGGCTTTATGGTCACAACTGCAATTAACTGGGAAGATGCTCTTAAATACTATGATGGAATTGAACTTGGCACTACGGAAGATAGAGATGAATATCACAGTAAGGACACATGCCCTGTAATGTGCTATCTTAATCCTGATGATATGGATAATAAAGTATTTACTAAAGTTCAGTACTTTGACGAGCTTTTAAGGGAAAATCCTATGTTCTACATATCTGGAACAGAAACTAAGAGAATGAGCGATCTTGCTCTCGAGCGTGTGGATTATCTTAAAAAAGGTTTTTCAAATAAGGAAAATAAGGCTGTTGTGAAGATTGGGCTTGTGGAAGATAAAAAGTATTGGCGCGATGAAGACCCTGAATCTAACAAAGAGCATATCTGGTTTGATGTTGTAGACTTTAAGGATGACAAGGTTGTAGCAAGGCTTTCTCAGGAACCATATTACGTGTCCGGAATCAAGAAGGGGGACACAAGAAGCTTTGACCTGAAGGACATTACTGACTGGATGGTGCTTACAAGAGAGAAGAGGATAACACCAGATGACGCGTATCTGTTATGATAAAAAATCCATAAGAAAAAAGATGATCAAAGATAGAGACGGATTATCTACTCAGGAACTATCTGAAAAAACAAATCTGATCCAGGAAAGACTATTTTCATCTGATGAATACAAAAAGGCTTTAAATATACTGATCTATGCATCAATGGGAAGCGAAGTCATAACAGATGGAATAATTAAAAATGCCCTGGAAAGTGGTAAAAATGTCTTTTGCCCTAAGGTTACAGATAGAGCTAAGCGTGAGATGGTATTTGTTAAGATTACTGGTCTATCAGACCTAAAGAGCGGCTATATGGGAATCAGAGAGCCAGAGATATCAAAAGCATCAATATTGTTTCCCATGGATAATAAGTCAAGTGCAAGTGCTCCTGTAGCCGATGAATTTACGCCTGGCCTTGTCATCATGCCTGGAGTCTCTTTTGACAGAGATAGAAATCGCCTTGGCTATGGCGGAGGCTTCTATGATACCTTTTTGAGCCAGAATGCCGGAATAAGTACAATTGCCCTGGCCTTTGACTGCCAGATATATGACGGTAGTTTTCCAGACGAAATCATAGATGAGCATGATATAAAGCCCGACAAAATAATTACTGAATCCCAAAAGTTGTACTTTTTTTAAAAATTACAAAAACAATTTTGAATATTGCATTTTTAAATGTCCTTACCTTTTTTATAATGAGTACTGTAAAGAGGGTGGCGAGTTTCCAAAGGGTTACAACTCGTCATTAACTTAACTCATTTAGAGAAGGGAAGGACATTTTATTATGAAAAAGAGAATTCTTAGTACTCTCGTTTGTCTGACTGTTGCAGCAACATCAATAATCGGTTGCGGCAGTAAGGCACCAGTAGAAGAAGCTGGAAAAGATACACCAGCTGCTGAAACTACAACAGAAGCTAAAACTGAGGAAAAAGCTGAAGAAAATGCAACTGAAACAACGGAAGTTTCAGGGGATAAGGTTACACTTTCAATTTACACACAGTATGCTGATGATGACACAAAGGTTCCTTACGATTATGCTGTAGAGCAGCTCAAGGAGGCTTATCCAAATGTTGAGCTTAACCTTATTGTTCAGGCTCAGGATGATGGACAGACACTTAAGACACTGGCTGCTACAGGACAGCTTCCTGATATTTATCAGGCATCAACAGATATCATTAATACATTCCGTGAGTCCAATCAGATCATGGTATTAAACGAGGTTGCTCAGTCTACAGGATTCCTTGATAAGCTCTATGATGCCAACAAGGATCTTGCTTATGCAGAGGATGGCAATATCTATGCATTCCCATTTTCTGGACAGGAATATGTACTTTGGTACTACAATAAGGCTCTTTTTGAGGAGAACGGACTTGAGATTCCAGAAACATATGATGACCTTTTAAACTGCATCGAAGTATTCAAGGGCAAGGGAATCACACCACTTGCACTCTTTGGACAGGAAGGTTGGAATACAGCAGCTGCATATGATGTTATTGCAACAAGATATGCAGAAGGCGGTATCAAGGCTCTTGACGAAGGAAAGGCTTCTATCACAGATGAAGGCTATGTAAATGCTGCCAAGAAGATGGAAGAGCTTGTTGCAGCAGGTCTTTATCAGGAAGATGCTACAACAACCAATTATGACCAGGCTTCAGAAAAATTCCTTTCTGGCGAAGCTGCTATGTTTATCAACGGTCAGTGGTACATCGAGGATGCTACAAAGGCACTTGGCGATAATGTAGACTGGATGTTCTACCCAGCTGCTGATGCTGCTTCTTATGAAGCTGGTAAGGCTGTATTCTCAGGCGGCGGATCAGCTTCAGGATTTGCTGTAAATCCTGATTCAGAGAATGCTGAGCTTGCTGCAGAGGTAGCAGAGTTTATTACAGAGAAATACTGCGAAGCTAAGGTTATGTACAGACACAACCCACTTGTAGCTATTGACACTGGAAAAGAGCCAGATTCTGAGTATCCTGCAATGATGAAGAAGCTTTCAGATACACTTCCTTCAATCACTGCAACAACAAAGTTTACATGGGGACTTACAAACTCAACCTTTAACGATGCAATTCAGTCTGAGTCACAGGGACTTGTTTCCGGACAGTTTACAGCAGATGAATTTGTTCAGGATATCGCTGATACAATGGAATAATTCTTTTTAGAGAAGGGTTACTGATTAGTGCGGGGCATAGGCAGAATAAGGGGTTATATCTGCCGGCTCCGCATTAAATATTTGAATTATTGGGAGATGAACCATGAAAAAATACATGGGAAATAAGCTGGCAATCCTGCTTTTTGTATTACCGGCACTTGCTATATTTATTACATTTGATTTTATTCCGATCATCCAGGTTTTTGCCTATAGTTTTACAGACTGGAATGGTCTTACAATTCCGAATTTTACAGGTATAAAGAACTATCTTGACCTGTTCACTGATAGAGTATTTGCAACATCCAATAGAAACCAGCTGATCTTTGCAGTTGTTATAACCATTTATCAGATGCTTTTTGCTACTGTATTTGCCATCACTATTTCGGATAAGAAGATGAAGGGCAGGAAATTCCTCAGAGTAGCATATTTTATTCCTGTTATCTTATCTGTAACTGTAGTTTGTCAGCTGTGGAGTGCCGTTCTTGCAGGAGATGGACTATTAAATAAGCTCTTTGAAGCTGGAAACTTTGATTTTAAACAGAACTGGCTTGGAGATAGATATAAAGCAATATATGTTATCGCCTTTGTTAATGCATGGCAGTGGATGGGATATCAGTTTGCACTTATTGTAGCTGGTATCAAGTCAATTCCTTCAGACTATTATGAAGCTGCAAGAATTGATGGCTGTTCCAATGTCCTTGCCCACCTTAAGATCACAATCCCGCTTCTTGCTGAAACCTACAAATTCTGTCTTATTATTTCACTAACCGGAGGTATCAAAGCCTTCACTGAGATGAATATTCTGACAGGAGGCGGCCCTAACAAGTCAACCTATACACTTACATACATGATGTACAATGCAGCTTTTAAGAAGTCGGATTATGGATATGGTCTTGCTGCAGCTTCAGTGATGGTCATTGAATGTATGCTTGTAATGCTTGTTATCAATTTTATCTTTAGGGATAGAGATCAAAAGAAAGAAGAAGAAAAAGCAAGGAGGAAGCGTTGTGCGTAAAGATAGATCAAATAAAGCTCTTCATTATGTATTTATAGCATTTTGCTGGATTTATGCAGCTTTTTCCCTATATCCGCTGATCTGGATGCTATTTTATTCATTTAAGACAAATAACGAGATTTTTGTAACTAATCCTTTTGGTCCACCATGGCCACTTCACTATGAAAACTATATTACTGCCTGGACCAAGTATGATGTACCGCTATATTTTATAAACAGTCTGATAGTATCAATAGGTACTGTGATCATAACTATTTTCTGCGCGTTGCTCTTTTCATATGCAACCAGCAGGATGGTCTGGAAGCTAAAGACCTTTACAAGACTGTTCTTGGGACTTGGAATGTTTATACCTGTTCAGGCAATAATGATTCCTGTTGTTAAGATCGTACAGAAATTTGGCCTGATGGGAACAAGATGGTCTTTGATCTTTCCTTATATTGCAATAAACCTGGCATTTGCCTGCATGGTTTATTACGGATTTTTCAAAGGGATTCCTATGGAACTTGAAGAAGCAGCCTGCATGGATGGAGCCAATATCTACCAGACCTTCTTTATGATCATTGAGCCTTTAGTCAGACCAGCTACAGTTACACTGGTAATCTATATTTTCCTTAATGCCTGGAATGAGTTTATATTGGCAAATGTAGTTGTAGGTAGTATACCAAAGCTAAAGACTCTTCCTCTTGGAGTATTATTCTTCCAGGGCGAGTTTACAACAGATTGGGGCGGAATGGGCGCTACTATGGTAATTGCATCCTTCCCCGCAATTATAGTATATTCTATTTTCTCAGAGCAGGTTGAGAGTGCTATGACAATAGGCGGAGCTGTAAAAGGATAAAAATATAAAAGCGCGAAGAGTCACATGATGGCCCTTTGCGCTTTTTGACTTTTACCACCTATACCATGATAATATTATTGGTATGAAAAAGATGGATATAAAAAATATGACAATTGAGGACATGGAGAAATTAAGTACTGGCAAAAACAGGGCCAGAAACATGTCCATTAAATATAAAATAGCTTTTATTACTATGCTGGTAGCACTAATTCCTATGGTGGTACTCACTGTTTTGATGCTTGCATTTTATAACAGGGCCATTATGCAAAGGGCTGACAAGCAGATAGAGGAAAATATACGTATCATGTCTGACAGGCTTTCATCTGTCCTTCAAAATGGTGAACTGTGTTCTAACAACCTGACTATAGAATTTGGCAATTACTATAATGATAAATCCATGAGGCAGGTTACAAGAGATAGTAAGATAACAAGCCAGCTTTCGCAGTCGCTTCTAATCTATAATGGCATATCATCTATAGTATTTATAGACAAAGATGGAAGGTTTTATTCATCAGACCCTTATTATCTTGGAGACAGCATAAACATAAGATATTCAGATTATGTTTTGGGGCTTTCTGACCAGGGCGGCAAGACTGTTATGATGCCACTTGAATCTAATCCTTTTAGCCGTGATGATAAAGAAGTTATCACCATGGGCAAACATGTTATCAATATTGTAAGTGGCACTCACCTGGGATATCTATTTATAAATATGGACAAGGACTACCTTATAGAATCCTCCCAAAGCGAGATAAGTTACTATTTTTTGTATGATACTGACGCAAGACTCATAAAACAAAATGGCGTAATTGACCCAATTTATGAGGATGAATCACTTATAGAAAGCCTTTTTGATACAAATGATAAGCTCATAAAGTACAAGAATGAGTCCTATCTTTTATCAAGGCAGGTGATCACAGATTATAAGTGGACCCTTGTTGGAATTACAAATCTTAATAAGTTTAATGTAACAGGCAGGGATCTTAGATTCATTATTTTGACCACCAGCTCCTTTACTGCAGTACTTTTAATAATTTCTGTCTGGTTTTCTGCTAATTTTGTAACCAAACCCCTTAAGATACTTCATGATGGAGCACAGGAAATTGCTGAAGGGGATATGAGCGTGAGGTTCAGATTCAGGACCAAGGACGAGATTGGACGTCTTGGAAGAATCTTTAACTATATGACGCAGCGCAATTTAGAGCTATTGCAGCAGGTAGATGATGAAGCCAGAAAAAAGAGAGAGTATGAGCTGGCACTGATCCAGGAACAGGTAAAACCGCATTTTCTGTATAATACGCTTGATATCATAATAATGCTGATTGAGATGAACCGGGCGAAAGAGGCTTCTAGAGTCACACACAAGTTGGCAAATTATTATAAAAACTCTTTATCCGGAAGTGAAGAAATAGTTACCATAGAAAGAGAAATTCAGATAATAACTGACTATCTTGATCTTCAGACTATGAGATATGGTGACAAATTCAGCTATGAAATTGATGTTGACGAAAATGTTTTCATGTCGCTTATTCCAAAGATGACACTTCAGCCTCTTGTAGAAAATGCAATCTACCATGGAGTCAAAAATAAGGCTTCTTCAGGGAAAATTTTGGTTAAGGGACATGTAGTTGGTTGTAATGATCAGGATTCTACTTCTGATAGAAGAGTGGAACTACTTGTTATTGACGATGGTGTTGGAATTGGTGAGGATGAGCTTTTAAGGCTAAATAGTCTTCTTTCTGATGAAAGTGTTTTTGACAGCGAAGAGGATAAGAAAAAAGAAGAGGCAAGAATTACAGAACACGACAAAATAAAGGGAGGAAGTCACTTTGGTTTATATAGTGTGGCTAAGCGAATACGTCTTTATTTTGGCAATGAATATGGGGCTGAGATTGAGAGTATAAAAGATAAAGGAACTACTGTCAGGGTATATGTACCATATTCTGATGTAAGTAATAAGAGCTGAAACTAGAGCAGGGATGACAAAATAATGATTAGAATAATGATTGTTGACGATATGCCTATTTTTCTGGAATACCTAAGAGGGTGCATCGACTGGAATTCATATGGGTTTGAGATATGTTGTGAAGCCTCTGATGGAAGAGAGGCTCTTGAAAAGATAGAAGAGTTCTATCCTGATGTGGTTCTTACCGACATAACTATGCCATATGTTAATGGTCTTGAGCTTGCTGAAAAGGTAACTAGAGATTACCCTGATATTTCCGTGATCCTGATCACTGGTAATAATGAGTTTGAGTATGCAAGAAAGGCAGTCAAGCTTGGAGTCTGTGATTATATTGTAAAGCCCTTTGAAAAAGAGGAACTGATACTTAGTCTTTTAAAACTTCAGGATAACATAAGTAAGGCAGTTGAGAACACTGAAATAAAAAGTGATGAGCACTATGAAGAACTTCGAGCTCTGATATATGCTGGTGTTTCTGATGACGAGGCAGCTAAAAAGCTTGAAGAAAAGATATTTGGAACATGGAGCGAAAAAGAGTCAGGATATCTTTTAGCGTTGCTACGATTCGATGCTTCTTCGTATAAAGAGTATGAAGACAGAGAGCAGCTTATGAATTGGGAGAAACTTATTGCCAAGATGCTTTCTGATAAGCTTGAGATACAGGGGCAGTTTAAAACTTTCCATGATTTTGAGAATAATATTGTTGTACTTATGAAATTCGATTCATTATCCGATATTAATACGTATAAGGGATATGAGTTCTCGGATATTATTCAGATTGTCAAAAACCAGCTTGAAATAAGCACTTCCATAGCCCTTACAAAGGCAATGCAGCTTATGGACGTTAAAAAGGCCTATGAAAAAGCACTTGGGCATCTTTCAAGGAAGGGCTTTGGAAAGTTTTATGACCTAAGAAACAGTGGTGATGACGCAGCCTATTCTTCTCTGGATGCCATAATAAGACTTAATAAGGATCTTGAAACGTTGCAGGCAGAGGATGCAGAAAATGCACTGAATCTTTTATGGGACAAGCTTAGAGATAATAATGGCTCAGAAGGAGATATAAAAATTTATGACATGAATCTTTTGACCAGTGCCATAAGCATCCTTATGACAAACATTATTTCCAAGGGCTTTTCTATAGATAAGATTTATGGAGAAGGGTTTTCACCTGAAAAATATATGTCTGATGCTGCAACCCCTAGTCAGATGAAGGATAGAGTTATCTATTTATACAAAAAACGAATAGAATTTGAAAAAGGCAAAAAGGACACCAAAACTCACGATGTTGCCACTGCAGCCAAGGAGTACATAGATAATAACTATTCTGATAGCGCACTTTCTATTTCTGATATTTCTGGTGAACTATGCCTTAACCAGACTTATCTGCGAAAAATGTTTAAGAGCGAGATGGATATGACGCTTACTGAGTATATTACAGGCGTCAGAATGCAGAAAGCAAAAGCTCTTTTGACAACAACAGATCAGAAGCTTACAGCGATTGCAGAATCGGTTGGCTATAATGACGTAAGCTACTTTTCAAATGTATTTAAAAAGTTTTATGGGGTTTCACCGAGGAGTATGAGAAAAGAAACTTAAGGGTCATTTCTTTTCCAGAGGTTTAATTCTATGGCAATGACTAATTTTGAGTTTAAGGAATATTTGAAAAACGAACTTAAAAAGGAAGTTGGAATGTATGTTCCAGTTAATACTTCAAGACTGCAGAGGCTCTTTTACCTGGAAACAGCTTGTACAAACCTCCATCCAAATCCGGATGACGAGTTCTCTTTTCCTGAGGTAGGACCAAGCGATAGGATTCTGTCAGATTATCAAAGATCATATCTTGATTCCATGTCAAAAGGTTTTAGGCCTGCAATAGAACCACTTGTTGTTATCAGGACGCATCCATCTGGCTTTATGCTCATAAATGGCCATCATAGATGGGGCGCAGCCATGATGGCGGGTGTAAAAAAAGTTCCTATAAAAGTAGTTAACATGATGCTGGAAGAGGAAATCAAGGATATCCTCAAGCATTCTACTCATGAAAAGAGAGTTACCCTTGATCTTGATGAAGTTGTCTTTAGAAGTAATAGTGACGTACTGATAGAGAAAAAGCCAGCCCTGGCACTGGGAAGTCAGGCTTCAAGGCGCATGAGACTTGGAATTCCAGCTCTTTTCCGCTTCCTTAAGAAGAATGGATATGACATCTGGGTATTTTCTGCAAACTATTATTCTATTGACGATATAAGGAAATTTTTCAGAAAGTATACAGTACATGTAGATGGCATAATCACTGCCACTGCCAAGAAAGAAGTATATAACACTGAAGCTGCCAAAAACATGAAGGAGCTTATCACTAACAAATATAAAGAAACTGTTCATATAGCCAATGATTCTCTTCTTATAACCCATGGAAAGGGCGAAGAATTTAAAGATTTCGAGCTTGATCCGGATGATGAGGGCTGGGCAAGAGAGATAATTACAATCCTTAGCAGTAAAGGATAAAAAAGTTCAATTGAAGGGAAAGCCGTAAACAAGTATAATATTAAGAAAATTTGTGACTTGTGTTTTGTTTTGGGGTAAATGGAGGAGCGGCATGGAACTTCTTGAGATTTGTCAGAGGGCAAAAAGCGTTAAGTACGAAGTACAGAAATTAGGTACAGAAGATAAGAACAGGGCTCTTTTTAAAGTAGCAGAGTGCCTTGAGTCTGAGGCTAAATATATTCTTGATGCCAATAGTAAAGACTATGAAAATGGCCTTAAAAATGGCATGCACCAGGGGATGCTTGACAGGTTAAAGCTTGACGAAAAGCGAATTGAAGCTATGGCAGAGGGCGTCAGGCAGGTAGCTGGCTTAGAAGACCCTATCGGAACAGTTATAGAGAACTTTGAGAGGCCAAATGGCCTTAAAATCTCCAAGGTAAGGGTACCTTTTGGAGTTATTGGAATAATTTATGAGTCTCGTCCAAACGTCACAGCAGATGCCTTTAGTCTTACTTTTAAATCCGGTAATGCTGTTATTTTAAAGGGTGGAAGCGATGCTATTAATAGTAATATCGCCATCACCAGGGTTATTCGTGATGCTCTTAGTTCTGAGGGCATAAATCCAGATGCTGTTCAGTTAATTGAAGATACGGACAGAAGCGTGACACAGAAATTCATGCAGATGAAGGAATACGTTGATGTCCTGATTCCAAGAGGAAGTGAAAGGCTCATCAGAGCTGTCGTTGAGAATTCTACAATTCCTGTCATAGAGACTGGTACAGGAAATTGTCATATCTATGTGGACAAGGATGCTGACCTTAAAAAGGCAATTCCTATCATTATAAATGCAAAGACTCAGAGAATAGGCGTCTGCAATGCCGTAGAGTCTTTGGTTGTCCATGAATCTGTAAAAGATGAGTTTTTACCCCTTTTTGATAAAGCCATGAAGGAGTATAATGTAGAAATTAGGGCTGATAAGGCATCCAGAGAAATTCTTACTGACTCTGCCTTGGCTACAGATGAGGATTTTGGAAAAGAGTATCTTGATTACATTATCTCAGTCAAGACTGTTAGTGATGTTTCGGAAGCAATCGATCACATAAATAAATATAACACTGGCCATTCTGAATCTATTATTACAGAGAATGAAGAAACTGCGCGCAAGTTTCTAAATGAAGTTGATGCTGCTTGCGTTTATGTCAATGCATCTACCAGATTTACAGATGGCTTTGAGTTTGGATTTGGGGCAGAGATTGGTATCAGTACTCAGAAGCTTCATGCCAGAGGGCCTATGGGGCTTAAGGAACTTACATCCTATAAGTACGAGATAATTGGCACAGGTCAGATAAGAGGATGAAAATGTGCTAATATAATTAAGAATTATTATTTTTTGATTGGGGATTTATAAGGGTTATGGCATTAACTACTAGTGAAGAGCTTCTTGAAGCCAAGAAGCACATTATTGAGGTATCCAAAGAGCTTCATGAGGTAGGTCTTTTGGTACGTACATGGGGGAATATTTCTCAGAGAATTGATGAGACTTCTTTTTTGATCACACCAAGTGGAATTAAATATGAGGATTTAAAGCCTGAGATGATCGTGAAGGTTAATATTGACGATCTTTCTTATGAAGGAGATGTTTTGCCCTCAAGTGAGAAGGCGGTTCACGCTGTATGTTACAAGGAAAGGCCGGATGTGGAGTTTATCGTCCACACTCATCAGGTCTATGCTTCCTGCGCAGGAACCCTGGGCTTTAAGAAGGTTCTTACCTATTTTGATGATGCAGACATGGTGATTCCTGTTGCTTCATACGCACTTCCAGGAACAGATAAATTGGCGTCCAACGTGGCAGCTACAGTTAAGAAATATCCTGACAACAAGGGATTTATAATGGCAAACCATGGCACACTCTGCCTTGGCAGGGATTCCAAGGAAGCTGTTTTTGAAGCAGAGAAAATGGAAGTTGCATGTCACAATTTCCTGTCTGATGTCTGCAAGACAGATATGAATCATGGTGTGGAAGCTGGCTTTAACAGCCATCTTGATGGAGAAAAGATTGTTTATGATCTTCCAGACACTCCTGAGAGAGTTAAGAGGATCCACGAGGAAATCTATAAGAGAAGACCAGATGTAAGATACATTGTACATAACAAATCTGAGGCGGTAATGACTGTATCCAGAAGAGCCAGCCATATGAAACCTCTTTTGGATGATTTTGCACAGCTCATTGGTGTTGGGGTTAAGATCCCAAGTAATGAACATGGCAAGGATGGCAACAACTACCACAACATCAAGAAAAACGTCAACGCTGTATTTGCTCTTAATGATGGTGCTTATTGCGTTGGAAGTACTCTTGATGATGCTATGGCAGTGGCTATAGTTCTTGATAAGGGATGCATTGCTTACATATCAGTTCTTCGAAATGGAGAAGGACATTATCTTTCTCTTTGGGAATGCATCAAGATGAACAGGCACTATAGGAAGTCATATTCCAAGCTTGCAGATTCTAAAAGGTAAATTGGATGTTAAAAAAGACACAACTTTTTTTAATAGGTATAATTTGTGCCCTACTGGTTATTATCCCTGTAGGGCTTTTAATTAGTAATATCGCAAAGGAAAATAAGAGCGCACAGGCGGATGAGGATAATAGCTCACTTTTTGAGTCGGTTTCTGAACTGGAGGCGCTTGATCTGGGCCTTGTGGACGGTGATGACCTTAGGGAACAGAATGGTATAGAGACCTCTGAAAGTGGTGCTTTTAACTCTGCTGTAAAAGAAAATGTGACAGTTAGTATTTCCCTTCGTTCCATTCAGGATGATCTTAAGATCAAGCTTTCAAAAAGTGGCACTGAGACTCTTATTTCTGGTGTTGACTTTACTGTAACTGTAAAGGGAAAAGATAAGACCATGACCTATAACGATACTGACAAGGATGGCATTATCTATATTCCTTTTGTTGATCCTGGAGACTATACTGTTTTTCTTTCTGATATTTCCACAGAGACTGCCAATTATCATTCAGATAAATCTCAGACAATCACTGTATCTGATCACATTGAATATGCCAAGGTAGATATAAAGGATGAGATTAAAGATGAGTCTCAGATAAATGTTGCGGCAGAGGATACCAAGGTTCAGGAAGAGGATCTTACTACAGATATTTCAGCAGCGTCAGAGGGGGTAGCTGAGGGCGAAAGCCAGGAATCCTACGATGATGATATTTCTGAGGATGCAGAGGATATTTTGGCTCAGATAGAGGCTGAAGATGCGGCCAATCAGGCTTCCAAGGCAGCTTACCAGGGGGCAAGCTCTGGGACAATTGCTGCACCAACTATTGCATCGGATCCTAATTATGTGGCAGCTCATTCAGGAGTTAAGGGGATTGATGTTTCCAAGCATAATGGAAACATAGACTGGGGAGCAGTAGGGAACTCAGGAATCAACTTTGCTATTATCAGATGTGGCTACAGAGGTTCTAGTTCAGGTGCACTTGTAATAGATCCTCTATATTATCAGAACATTGCAGGAGCGCAGAGTAACGGCATAAATGTTGGCGTTTATTTCTTTTCACAGGCCGTCAACGAAGCTGAAGCTGTAGAAGAAGCCTCCATGGTTCTTGAACTTATAAGTGGTTACAATCTCCAAATGCCGGTATACCTTGATGTTGAGGCAAGCCACGGCAGAGGAGATCAGATAAGTGGTGAACAAAGAACTGCAGTGTGCCATGCTTTCCTTACTACTATCAGGAACGCAGGCTATACCGCGGGAATTTACTCCAACAAGAAATGGTTCGAGGAAGGACGCATGAATACTGCATCCTTCACAGATTACAAAATTTGGCTTGCCCAGTACGTGGACATTCCTACCTACACAGCAACACGCTACGACATGTGGCAATACACCTCCAAGGGCTCAGTCCCAGGAATTGCCGGCAACGTAGACATGAACGTGATCAAGTGAGGTTGGAGATTAGCTGGAGGCGTTATCTTTTATGGAAAATAGAAAATGCATTTGGAAAAAAGGTGAAAATAGTGAAAACACCTGGATGTGTTTTGTCAAAAATTTTGATTTAAATAGTGCCGCAGATAAAGCATTGACCAAAATAGCCGTTGATTCAAAATATTGGCTCTATGTCAACGGCAAACCCGTGATATTTGAAGGCGGTATAAAACGCGGACCTGATAGACACTCCATATATTATGATGAAATTGACCTTGGTGAATTCCTAAATCAAGGGACAAATACAATTGCTATCCTTGTTTGCTATTTTGGCAAGCAAGGATTTTCTCACTTGGATAGCAAAAGAGGCGGCCTGGTGTTTGAAATGGATATAAATGGGACTATCATTTGCTCAGATGAATCATGGAAGATAAAAAGGCATCCGGCATATGTCTCTGCAGATGAAAATGATGAAAAATCCAATTTCAGGCTATCTGAGTCAAATTTGTATTTTGATGCTGCTAAAGACATTTCTGATTGGTTTATGCCTGATCATGATACCTCAGATTGGGATAATGCAGAAGTTATAGAAGATGCGCTTTCATGCTGGGGCTCTTTTAACAAAAGAAAAGTTCCTCAACTAAAGGACTTTGGCTATAAAAAATACGTAAATAGTAATGAGCTAAAGGGGCATAAAACAAAGAAAAAAGAACAAATAAAAATGAAACTTCCCTATAATGCCCAGATAACTCCTATGCTGAAGGTCACAGCTCCAGAGGGAAAAAGGATATCGATAAAAGCAGACAATTACGTCGATTCACTATATGATACCAAAAGTGTAATGGCTGTATATTATACCAAGGATGGATATCAGGAATATGAATCGCTTGGATGGATGAATGGGGAATATATTTTTTATGAAATAGATGAAGACGTTACCATCGAAGAGCTAGGATATCATGAAACTGGTTATAATACCGAATTTGTAGGCAGCTTTGAGTGTGATGATACATTCCTTAATAAATTGTGGCAGAAATCACTTAGAACACTTTACATCACTATGAGGGATAATTTCATGGATTGTCCTGACAGGGAGAGGGCCCAGTGGTGGGGAGATGTTAATCTTGAAATGCAGCAAATGCTATACTGTCTCGACGAGAAAGCGCTACTCCTATATAAAAAAGGTGTAGAAATGATGTCTGGCTGGACAAAAGATAGTGGTTATATGTTGACTGTAGTTCCTTCTGGTAAAGATCAGTTTGAGCTTCCAATGCAAAACCTGGCAGGCATCTGGGGATTCTGGTATTACTACATGTATACAGGTGATGCGTCTTTTATGCCTCAGGCATATGAAGCATCAAAAGATTACCTTAAACTTTTTAAAATGAATAATGGACTTGTAGTTCACAGAACTGGCAGCTGGGACTGGCCGGATTGGGGCGAAAATGCTGATACAGCTCCTATGGAAAATGCCTGGTACTATATGGCACTAGATTCTCTGATAAACATGGCCGAACTTCTTGGAAAGCAAGATGAATCAGGCTTTTTTATCAAAAGGAAAAAAGATATTGAAAATAGCTATGACAAGCACTTTTGGAAAGAATCTTTTTATTACAACAAAACTGATAATAAAAAGCCAGATGACAGAGCTAATGCTCTTGCAGTAATCTCAGGACTCGCAGGGCCAAAGAAGTATGCTGATATAGTAAAAGTTCTGGAAAAAACCACAAATTCAAGTCCATACATGGAAAAGTATGTACTTGATGCTCTTTGCATTGCAGGTTATATAGACAAGGCCATCATCAGAATGAAGAAAAGATATAAAGAGATGGTGGATTATGATTACTCCACATTATGGGAGTACTGGAATCAAGATGGGACACTTAATCATGCCTGGTCAGGCGGCCCACTTATTACTATGTCCAAATTTATAGCAGGAGTCAGACCTTTGGAAACAGGGTATAAGCGTTTTGAGATAAAACCATATCTTGGTGATCTGACAAATGTAAAATGTGTAGTTCCGTCCGCAAAAGGTCTTATATATGTAGAAATATACAAGTCTGCGGACAGCTATCACATGAAATTGAAGATACCAAAAGGCACAGAAGCAGATGTGTACCTTCCTGTTTTTGGTGAAGATAAGTACGCTTTCTTTAAGCTTGGTTCGGGGGAGCATACGCTTAAGCCCGAATCCCTTTAGTAGTCTGCGGATTTTACTTCCATCCAGGCGTCGTTGTAGAGGCGGTCAGCATCGTAGCCAAGGTATTTATAGGACTCGGTGCTGATCTTATTAAGGTCAGGAAAGGCAACTTCGGAATTCTTGATCGCATCATCCTCTATATTTTCCTGAGCCACTACATTAGGTGTAGAGTAGGTGATGTACTCAAAGTTCTTAAGAGCTATGTCACCACGGCACATGAAATCAATCCATTTTTCGGCATTTTCTGAGTTTTTTGAATCCTTGGTGATAACCCAGGAATCAATCCATACATTGGTACCTTCCTTAGGGACTACATATACAAGATCTGGGTTTTCTCTTGCTGTGTATATGGCTTCTCCTGAGTAGATAACGCCAAGAGCAGCCTCGCCGCCGATCATCTTGTCTCTTACCTGGTCAACTACGTAGGCCTGTACAAGAGGCTTTTGCGCTACAAGATCAGCAGTTGCAACAGCTATTTCATCAGGATTTGTGGTGTTTAGGGAGTAACCGTTTTTAAGAAGTGCAACCATCATGGCATCTCGCACAGAATCCTGCATGAGGATCTGACCATTATATTTGTCATTCCACAATATGTCCCAGCTATCTACAGGATCATCAACCATAGTTTTATTATAGAGAATCCCAACTGTTCCCCAGCAGTATGGCACTGAGTATTTATTTTCAGGATCAAAATCTCTTGACTGCTCAAAGTACTGATCGCCTATATTCTTGGCATTTGGTATATTAGAAAAATCCAGCTCTTTTAACATGTCATTTTCTATGAGCTTTTGTATCATGTAGTCTGAAGGACATACAACATCGTAGGCTGAGTTATCCTGAGCGAGCTTGGCAAACATGATCTCATTGGTTTCAAACATATCGTAGATAACGTTGATACCGTATTCTTCCTCAAATGCACTTATCACATCTTCATCAATGTATTCTCCCCAGTTGTAGACATAGAGCTTTCCGTTGGGATATTTTGATAAATCATTTTCACCACAACCACTTAGAAGAGATGAAAAGAGGGCGCAGGTAAGTAGTATAGAAACAAAACGCTTTTTCATTTTGTTAATTCTCCTTGGTTTTAGACTGTGGCGCTCTGTAGACGATAAGAAGGAGTGTTAGTACCACGATAAATATAAGGGCTGACAGAGCGTAGATTTCTGGCTGAATTCCTCTTTTTACTTCGTTGTAGATGAGAGTAGAGAGGGTTTCGAAGCCAGAGCCCTTGGTGAAATAAGTAATGATAAAGTCATCAAGGGACATAGTAAAGGCCATAAGTGCTCCTGATATGATTCCTGGAACAATATCAGGAAGGATGGTCTTAAAAAATGCATAGGTTCTGGATGCTCCCAAATCCAGAGCTGCTTCGTACACATAGAAATTGATGTTCTTGACTCTTGGCATAACGCTTAGCATCACAAATGGAATATTAAAGGTAATATGAGCCAGAAGTATAGTGGTAAAGCCTGCGCCAATATGTAGAAACCTAAACAATAGCATAAGTGAGATACCTGTTACGATATCTGCGTTTATCATAGGTATATTGGTGATTCCCATAATAACGGAACGAAGCTTTCCAGGAAGGCCAATCATTGCTACACAAGTAATTGTTCCAATTATGGTTGAAAAAATAGTAGCAAGTATAGCAATCGTAAGGGTATTAAAAAGTGCACTTGCTACGGCCTCGTCGGAAAGAAGATTTATATACCATTCCAAGGTGAAGCCACCCCATTTTGCTCTTGATTTACTGGAATTAAAGCTAAGTACGATAAGAGTAAGGATAGGAGCGTACATGAATATAAGGATAATGGTAAGGTAGATTTTTTCTATTGCTTTTTTCATGAGTTACCTCCATTATCTGATAAATTCTCAATTATCATGTTGAGCAGGATAAATACCATAAGAACTATTGAAAGGCCGCTTCCAAGGTGCCAGTCATAGAGCTGTGTAAATTCCTGCTCGATAATGTTACCAATAAGCAGTATTTTGGATCCACCCAGCATTGTTGAAATAGCAAAGGTAGTAAGTGCTGGAATAAAGACCATGGTAATGCCGCTTAAGATACCAGGCATTGAGAGAGGCAGTGTTATACGGCAGAAGGTCTGGAAAGAATCTGCTCCAAGGTCTCTTGCGGCGTTTATAACATTTTCGTCAATCCTATTAAGGGCATTATAAATAGGCAGGATCATAAATGGCAGGAAGTTATAGACCATACCAAGTACAATTGCGCCGGGGGTATTTATGATATTCAGCGTTGGAAGGTGCAAAAAATCTAAAATAGTATTTATAACACCTTTTCCCTCTAAAAGTGTCATCCAGGTAAGAGTCCTTAAGAGGAAGTTCATCCACATTGGAAGAATGAAAAGAGTAATAATGTAGGCATTTTTTCTAAGCTTCATGGAAGCTAGAATCATGCCAAGAGGGTATGCCAGTAAAAAGCATACCAATGTACTGATGATTGCAAGTATTACAGATCTTTTTAAAGCCTTTAAATATCCAGGCTTTAGTATTGTAGTAATATTATCGAAGGTAAATGCTCCATCGGCATTTGTAAGTCCATAGTAGATGACCATGCACAGGGGAACTACTATGAAGATAAATGCCCAGGCCATATAGGGAGAGGCCATAACATGAGCATTCCTATTATCTTTAAATAGTTTCACTGATTGCCTCCTCGTCTTCAGAAGCTGGAACGTTCATTATCTGAATGTTGTAAGGATCAACCTTGATTCCGACTTCTTTGCCAACTTCTGACATTTTTGTTGAGTGGACTAGCCATTCGTAGCCGCCTGCCTGTACATCCATTTCGTAGTGAACACCCTTAAATGTAAGGTCTGTAACTACACCTGAAATAGTTCCTTCTTCAGGAGATACGAGCTCAACGTCCTCAGGCCTTATTACTACGTCAACAGGCTTATTCTCACCAAAGCCTGTATCCACGCAGGCAAATTTAGCCCCAAGTATGTCTACTAGCTCGTCTCTGACCATTGTAGCCCTGATTATATTGCTGTCTCCGATAAAGTCAGCAACAAAGGCGTTTTCAGGTTCGTTATAGATCTTTTCAGGAGAACCTTCCTGCTGGATATAACCCTGATTCATGACAACAATATGATCAGACATTGTAAGAGCTTCTTCCTGATCGTGAGTTACATATATAAAGGTAATGCCAAGTTCTTCCTTGAGCCTTTTAAGCTCGTACTGCATGTCCTGGCGCATTTTAAGGTCAAGAGCCCCAAGAGGCTCATCTAGCAAAAGAACTTTTGGCTCATTAACTATAGCTCTTGCAATGGCAATTCTCTGCTGCTGGCCACCTGACAATGATTCAGGCATACGATTCTCAAAGCCTTCGAGGTTTACAAGCTTTAAGGCGTATTTGATCTTATCTTTTATGTAGCTGTCAGATTTATTCTTTATCTTAAGACCAAAGGCGATATTGTCGGCAATCGTCATATGTGTAAAAAGAGCATACTTCTGAAAAACAGTATTGAGCTGCCTCTTATTTGGGGAAAGATCAGTTATATCTTTTCCATCAAAAATAACACGTCCCTGATCAGGCTTTTCAAAACCGCCAATGATCCTAAGCGTTGTGGTCTTGCCACATCCACTTGGGCCTAAAAGGGTAACAAATGAATTTTCATATATAGACAGGCTAAGGTCATCTAAGATCATCTGTCCGTCATAAGATTTAGAAATATGCTCTAGCGTTATCAGGTCTTTGCTCATTCTGCGATACTCCCTACTTGAAAATTTATATTTATAACAATCTATTTAATTTTAATTGGAAATTATACACTGTCAATGAATTTTTATACAATTTTGCGATTATTTTTATAGCGTGTAAAAACAGACGATATACAGTCTTACAATATCTATTTTACAGCAAATATTCGCATTGTGTTAATTTAATATATTTAAAGTTTGCACATGGTGTGATAAAATGTGAGTGATATAGGTTACTTCTAGGAGGAAGGCTACAATGGCTGCTAAAGATAAATATGTTGCTTATGTTTCAAGCTATACATCAGGACTTGGAACTAAATATGGAATCAGAATCTATGATGTAGATCTTAAGAACGGGAGACTTTCTGAGAAGCAGAAGGTTGAGATCACCAATTCTTCTTATATAAACATTTCCCATGATAATAAGACTTTATATTCTATAACTGATGCGGGCGTGGAGTCTTATCACATTCTGCCAGACGGAAGCCTGGAGTTTTTGAATGAAGCTTCTATAAATGGTATGAGAGGCTGCTATGTCAATATGGATCAGGAAGACAGATTCCTTGTGACAGCAGGATACCATGATGGTAAGATTACTATCCTTAGACTTAATGAAGATGGCAGCATCGGTGAAATCACAGATGAGAGATATCACAAGGGACTTGGAACTGCTGCTGGCCGTAATCACGTGCCTCATGTACAGTGCATCAAGGTTTCCAAGGACAATAAGTATCTTCTTGCTGCTGATCTTGGAATGGACAGAGTTAATGTATATTCTCTTGATTATGAGACTGGCAAGATCAAGGATGCTGACGTTATTCACTGCGATCAGGAATCATCACCAAGACATATGCAGTTTTCAAAGGATGGTAAATTCCTCTATGTATGTCTTGAACAGAAGTGCGGTATAGAGGTTTATGAGTATGTAGATACTGATGGCTCACCTGAGTTTAACAAGATCCAGTCAGTAAGTAATTCTGAGGAATCCGATTCAATTGGCGTTGCAAGCTCAGCACTTACATTTTCTGAGGATTACAGCTACCTTGTAAGTTCAACAGCTGGAGAGAACAATGTTCTTGTTTACAAGGTTGATAAAGAGACAGGTCTTTTGACTGAGAAGATATGTCTTCCTATAGCTGGTGAATATCCCAAGGATGCAGCTCTTTTCCCAGATAACAAGCATCTGGTATCTCTTAACCATGAGTCAGACACTATGACATTCTTTACAGTTGATATGGATAAGGGCACACTTGTAATGAACGGACCTGAGATGGCTATCTCAAGACCTAACTGCATTGTATTCCATAAACTTGATCAGTAAGAAAATACATAAAGAGTCTAAAAAGACCTGCTTCAAATGCTGAAGCAGGTCTTTTTCTTTCTATTTCTTGTAAAAGTTTATCAGGTTGTCGGCTCTTGATGATATGTTTGAAATCATAAGATCAAGGACTGTATGAGCGCACATGGTCTCTACGACAACTACGGCTCTTGGAACAACAACCGGGTCATGACGGCCCTTTATGTTAATTTCTATATTCTCTCCTTGCTTATTTATTGTCTGCTGAGTGCGGGCTATGCTTGGAGTGGGCTTTACATAAGCTCTGATAATGATAGTACTTCCATCAGATATCCCGCCTAAAATCCCACCTGAATGATTTGTCTTTTTGACAACTTTTCCTTCTTCAGAAACAGCAAAAGCATCATTATTTTTTGAACCCATGTAGGTTGAAACCTTAGTGCCATCTCCAATCTCGATGGCTTTTACTGCACCTATACTCATGACAGCTCTTGCAAGGAGTGCATCAAGCTTATCAAAAACAGGTTCTCCAATTCCGGCAGGAAGTCCTGTTATCTGACATTCAATTATTCCGCCAAGAGAATCCTGCTGGTTTCTAGCTTCTGTAATGAGCTCCATAGCTCTTTTATCAGCGTCTATATCTGGCATGGCCGTTGGAGTAATTAAAATGGCTGATTTATCGAACTTATCCATGTCTGCTGTGACGCTTCCAATTGACTTTGTGTAGGCACAGACTTCAATACCCATCTGAGACAGAAGTTTGGAGCATATGGCACCGGCAGCAACACGTCCTATAGTTTCACGGCCGGAGGACCTTCCACCACCTGTATAGTCCCTGAATCCATATTTTTGATCGAAACCGTAATCGGCATGACCTGGCCTGTAGTATTGTGCAATCTCGCTATAATCTGATGACCTTTGGGAGGTATTTCTGACCATAAGAGAAATAGGAGTACCTGTTGTTTTTCCCATAAAGACACCGGATAGAATCTCAACAAGATCGTCTTCCTTGCGGGAAGTGGTTGCTGATGAAGTTCCAGGCTTTCTCCGGTCCAGGAACTTTTGGATATCTTCTTCATTAAGCTCCATTCCTGCTGGGAAGCCATCAACAACTACGCCCAGAGCCTTTCCATGAGATTCGCCCCAGGTTGAGAGCTGTATGTTTTTTCCTATGATAGAACCTGACATTTGAAGCACCTTCTTTTGTGAAATGTATTATTATCGTAAACTGTATTAACAGTAATAGACAGATGTATCTGACCTTTACTATATCATGTGAACATTGTAGCATACATGTTACTTAATTGGATACGTTGTGTTTTTATCCAATTTTTAGAATAGAGGCAGTTGTTTCATTGAAAAAAATAGTGAATTTTCTGTGAAATAGTTATATAATCTATATTGTAGTTCCATAAATGTGCAAAATATCTGAAATAGAGGGGATTTCTGATATGAATGCCAGTCATTTACAGAAGAAATATAGTTATAAGGAAAAAATAATTTCTCGGGTAGGGAAGTTTAATAGAAAGCACAAACATCTTTCGCTTCTTGGTTTGACTTACGCTTTTGCTGCAATTTTTATTTACAACTTCTTATTTTATTTCTACAGGAATATCAAAAGATTTACTTGTCTAGCTTGCATCCTATTGTTCTTTGTTTCCAGTAGTAGTTTTTCATATCCGGCCATGTCACTTAACATCAGTTTTGAATCTGACATTTCTCTTGAGGAAGATAGTTCTTACGATAGTAGTGTGATTTCTCAGGAAGAAATTGCTGAGTCTGACGCTGAACTTGCACAGCAGCGCAATCTGGACACCCAGGTTTTGGATGAAGCATTAGATGCTATTAATCCTGATGTTTCAGAAGCAGATCATCTAAACACTGATAATCAGGTATCACTGGATGATATGCTTGAAGCTGTTGCCGAGAACGAAAACACAACTGAAAATGAAGAAACTCTGGAGATAGAAAACAGTAATGTACCACTTGCAGATGAAGCTAAGGTCACCTTTTCAAGAGATGACTGGAAGATAATGCTTGTAAATAAACAGCATCCATTTCCTGAAGACTACAGTTTTCCGTTGGGCACAATAAGCGGCAGCATGAGATGCGATGAGAGAATCATCCAGCCTCTTCTTGATATGATGAAGGCTGCAAGGCAGGATGGTGTTTCACTCATAATCTGCTCACCTTATCGTGACAGAGACAGGCAGACTATGCTCTTTAATAATAAGATTGATAGGTATATGGAAGCCGGTATGTCTTATATGGATGCTTATAATCTTGCTTCTCAGGCAGTAACAGTTCCAGGTTCTTCTGAACATCAGGTAGGGCTTGCAATTGATATTATCACAGATGGATATTCCAGCCTTGATGAGGGCTTTGGAAATACAGCAGCTGGAAAATGGCTCAAAGAAAACAGCTACAAATATGGCTTTATTTTAAGATATCCAGCTGGAAAAGAGGAAATCACCAGCATTGAGTTTGAACCATGGCACTTTAGATATGTGGGTGTTGACGCAGCGACGATTATGGCTCAAAATGATATGTGCCTTGAGGAGTTCTGGAACACTTATGTGGAGTGATCTTTTTGACCATTTGAAATGAGTATGAGAGGTCTTTTGGGGCAATTCTTTTGACCAGAGGTTATATATATTTATGTACAAAGTTTTAAAAAGAGATGGCAGTGCCAAAAGAGCTGAGTTTCAGACAGTTCATGGAACAATTCAGACACCTGTTTTTATGAACGTGGCAACTGTTGCAGCAATTAAGGGTGGTGTTTCTACAGAAGATCTTGAGGGCATTGGAACTCAGGTTGTTCTTTCTAATACTTATCATTTGCATTTAAGACCAGGAGACGACGTTGTCTATCGAATGGGTGGACTGCACAAGTTCATGTCATGCAATAAGCCTATTCTTACAGATTCCGGCGGATTCCAGGTCTTTTCTCTTGCCAAGACCAGACGAATAAAAGAGGAAGGCGTTTATTTCCATTCACATATCGATGGTCACAAGCTGTTTATGGGACCTGAAGAGAGTATGCGTATTCAGTCACACCTTGGCTCGACAATTGCAATGGCATTTGATGAGTGCCCATCTGCCAAGGCAGAGCATGAGTATGTTCAGATGTCAGTAGACAGAACAACAAGATGGCTTGAGAGATGTAAGAGAGAAATGGATAGGCTTAATGGCCTGGAATATACAGTTAACAGAAATCAGCTTCTTTTTGGAATCAATCAGGGGGCTATATTTGATGATATCAGAATAGAACATGCCAAGAGAATCAGTGATATGGATCTTGATGGCTATGCTGTTGGTGGTCTTGCTGTAGGTGAGACTCACGAAGAAATGTATCATGTCCTTGAGACAGTAGTTCCTTACCTGCCTATTGAGAAACCCACATATCTTATGGGTGTAGGAACTCCGGCAAACATTTTGGAGGCTGTTGAAAGAGGTGTTGATTTCTTTGATTGCGTGTATCCTAGTAGAAACGGAAGACATGGCCATCTTTATACTAACAGAGGGCACATCAATCTTTTGAATGCTAGGTACGAGCTTGATGAAACACCTATAGAAGAGGGATGCCAGTGTCCTGCTTGCAGGCGCTATAGTAAGGCCTATATCCGTCATCTTCTTAAATCAGGAGAAATGCTGGGGCTTCGCCTATGCGTACTTCATAATCTCTATTTCTATAATCACATGATGGAAGAAATCCGTGATGCTATAGATAATGGCAGATTCCAGGAGTACAAGAGAAATAAGCTTGCCGGAATGCAGGAGTTTGACAGCTTGCAGAACAAGGAATATGCCAATATTGACAAGAACTGGAGAAAGGGTTAAAGCTTATACTTGAATTTCCAATTAGATTTTAGTAATATTGACTAGTATTTTATTTTATAAAGTTTTTTGGAGGATTTTTATGGGATTATTATTGACTGCAGATTCTGCTGCACAGGGTAACATGCTTGTAATCGTTGCAATTTATGCTGTTTTATTCGGATTTTTATATTTTGTTATGATCCGTCCACAGAGGAAGGAACAGAAACAGAAGGCACAGACTCTTGCTTCACTTGCAGTAGGTGATAGCGTTAGAACAACTGGTGGTTTCGTTGGTGTTATTCTTGATATCACTGATGACATGGTAATTGTTGAGTTTGGTAACAACAAGAACTGCCGTATTCCTATGTACAAGGAAGCCATTGTTGAGGTTGAGAAGCCTGAGGATGCTATAGCAACAGAGTCTTCTGACAAGGATTCTAAGAAGGAATCCAAGAAGAAATAATTGTTATGCTTATTTTTAGCCTGATTGGCACGCGCTACGGCCAATCAGGTTTTTATTTAACATAGCACTGTCGCGCGTTAAAATAATGACGTGTAAAAATATCAGGAGGAGTAAGACATGAAAATGAAAGTGACTTGTATTCCGGGGGATGGAATCGGACCTGAAATCGTTACAGAGGCCAAGAAGGTTCTTAAAAAGGTTTCAATGGTTTTTGGACATGAAATAGAATTCACTGATGTACTTATGGGGGGATGTTCCATAGATGCTGTGGGCGTTCCACTTACAGATGAGACGATTGAGATCTGCAGAGCAGCAGATGCTGTACTTATGGGCTCTATTGGAGGAAATACATCTACTTCTCCCTGGTATAAGCTTGATCCCTCGCTTAGACCAGAGGCAGGACTTTTAAAGCTTCGTAAATCCCTTAATCTTTTTGCTAATCTCAGACCAGCTTATCTTTATCCAGAGCTCAAGGATGCCTGCCCATTAAAAGAGGCTACAGGTGAAAAGGGCTTTGACATGCTGATCATGAGAGAGCTTACTGGTGGTCTATATTTTGGTGAGAGAAATACAAAAGAAGTAGATGGAGAGCTAGTTGCGACTGATACTCTCGTTTACAGGGAATCTGAGATAAGACGTATTGCTATAAGAGCCTTTGATGTTGCCAGAAAGCGCAGAAAGAGCGTTATTAGTGTTGATAAAGCTAATGTTCTTGATTCTTCAAGACTTTGGAGAAAAGTTGTAGAGGAAGTTGCGCAGGATTATCCTGATGTAAAACTTGAACATATGCTGGTTGATAACTGCGCTATGCAGCTTGTTAAGGATCCTTCCCAGTTTGATGTGGTTCTTACTGAAAATATGTTTGGTGATATTTTATCAGATGAAGCTAGTATGATAACAGGGTCAATTGGTATGTTGTCCAGTGCTTCTTTGAACGACACGAGTTTTGGCCTTTATGAGCCAAGCCATGGAAGCGCTCCTGATATTGCAGGAATGAATATAGCTAATCCGATAGCTACAATCCTTTCTGCAGCTATGATGCTTCGGTATACATTTAATCTTGATAAAGAAGCAGATTCTATTGAAAATGCTGTTAAAAAAGTTTTAGAGGATGGTTTCAGAACAGTTGACATCATGCCTAAGGGGCAGGAAGATAGATTTACAAAAACTTCCTGTACTGAGATGGGAGATTTAATTGCAGAGAGAATTACTAATTGCTAAAACTGAAAAGAAAATATATGATGTTTTGCCTCATGAACCAGAGACAATGGCCACAACACTATTTGTTATTGGTATGGCTGCCTACTACATGTGGAGGATGTTTGTCATAACACCTCAGCATGAAGAACTTGTGACTTTTTATCATTTCATTAGTAATGGGCCTTTATATTCTGCCCTGAACTGGCCATCACCCAATAATCATATTGGCTATTCGGTTCTTGCCTCTGTCATGAATTATTTTGGTAACAACTACATAGGACTTAGAGGAATATCCTATATATGCGCTGTCAGCAATCTTATTCTGGTGTACAGGATATGCAAGAAATTCTTTGCCCATGCGCTTCCCTTTGCGGCAGTTGTTCTTTATGCCTCTATGCAGGTAGTCAATGAATATAGCATTCAGGGGAGAGGATATACCCTTGCTACGTTTTGCTTTTTGCTTGCTGTGTATGCAGCAACTGATATGTGCAGAGCTGTTGAGGCTAGAAATTACAGGTATATTACTTTTATCATTTGCATCATATACGGAGTTTACACGACCCCAAGCAGCATTTATTGGGCGGTTCCTGTTTGTCTGACTACTGTAGTATTTCTTTTTATTAATGGTTTCAGAAGCAGGAAGTTCTTTGAAAGTGATGCTGAGAACATTTATTTTAAAAAGTTAAACAGTGTTATTACAGCTATTGGTGTAAGCTTTTTTGGAACGCTTATCCTATATACGATCATATGGTTTATGGTTGGCGCTAAGAGGCTTGTAGGGGACAGCAGGTCAGCTTTTTATGAAACATCAGATGGTCTGGTGCTTCTTAGAAATCCCATTAAGGCGCTCGGAACTGGTATGAGTTTTATGTATATGCAAAGACAACAGGACTACGGCAGGGTAGATCTTTTTAAAGAACAGTTTCTATCTTGGATAGTTGATCTTTTAAACTATATGTTGCCTGGATTTTGGGCAGTCTTATTGATATTTTTGGTAAGTGGTGTGGCTATAATGATCGCAGAGTGTATAAGGCACTTTGAATATAGCAGGACTGTAGTTAATCTTATGGCCATTATCAATATCTTTTTCGTGGTCCTTGTGCTGATAGCGACTCACAATTTGCCATCACTTCGTGGCTTTGGCTATGGCTCATTTTTTATGACTCTATGTGTTATATCCTGCTTTGAGAAAATGATTAATGTCACAATAAGATTTTATAACAGAGCTATAAGTGGAAAAGGCCTATTTGTCAAACACTCTGAGAAACACAATGAGACAGAAAATGTCACTAGGACAGGCAAGTGGTACGACGGACTTGGAGTATATACTCCTGTTGTCGTCATAATGCTGCTTTTTATTGCGAGACTTTTTGGAAGCACCTTTAATTCTCAAGTTGGCATTAGGGAAAATGATATTTTTAACACTATGTATATTGCAAACATTTCAGCTAAAAAGGCGCCTTGCGTTCTTGACGAAGACCAGGAGTATCTTCTTAAATTTGGCTTTGATCTGGAATGTGATAAAAGAGATGTGACAGGGGCTGATGTTGTGATTCTTGACAGGAATATGATGGAAGAGGGCTATAGCGGCCAGTACCTTTCAAGATTTTATCAGACTTATGAGACTATAGACTGGGAATATCTTAGTACTATGCACATTCAATATGAAAATGATTCTATTATTTTATATACTAAGTAAAAAGGAGATTTGAGTTATGGGAAGGAACAGTGAAAGAGTTTTTGAAGGCATTCAACAGGCACCTCACAGGAGCTTATTTAACGCTCTTGGATTTACTGAAGAAGAGAGAAGAAAACCACTTATTGGTATTGTGAGTTCATATAATGAGATTATTCCAGGACATATGAATCTTGATAAGATCACAGATGCTGTTAAGCTTGCAGTAGCGGAAGCTGGCGGAATGCCTGTGGTTGTTCCTGCCATAGCAGTATGCGACGGAATTGCTATGGGACACGTTGGAATGAAGTATTCCCTTGTTACCAGAGATCTTATTGCGGATAGTACTGAATGTCTTGCCAAGGCGCATGCTTTTGATGGAATGGTCTGCATTCCAAACTGTGATAAGAACGTTCCTGGACTTTTGATGGCAGCTGCCAGAGTTAACATCCCTACAGTTTTTGTATCTGGCGGTCCTATGATGGCTGGAAGAGTTGACGGGCATAAAACATCTCTTTCATCTGTATTTGAGGCTGTTGGAAGTGCAACTGCAGGCAAGATTACATCTGAGAAACTCTGTGAATATGAGGAAAAGGCTTGCCCTACCTGCGGATCATGTTCAGGTATGTATACAGCAAATTCCATGAACTGCCTTACAGAGACAATAGGCATGGGACTTCCTGGAAACGGAACTATCCCTGCTGTATATTCAGCCCGTATCAGACTTGCCAAGAAGGCAGGTTATGCCGTAATGAATCTTGTAGAAAAGAACATAAGGCCAAGAGATATCATGACTAAAGAGGCATTTATGAATGCTCTTGCAATGGATATGGCTCTTGGATGCTCAACAAATACTATGCTTCATCTTCCCGCTATTGCACATGAGGCAGGCGTTGAGCTTAATATGGAAATAGCTAACGAAGTATCTGCTAAGACTCCGAACCTTTGTCACCTTGCTCCTGCAGGCCCAACCTACATGGAAGACCTCAACGAGGCTGGTGGCGTACTGGCTGTTATGTCTGAGCTTGTTAAAAAGAACCTGCTCAATACAGATCTTTTAACTGTAACAGGTAAGACTATCAAGGAAAATCTTGAAGGTGTACATAACCTTAATCCTGAGGTTATCAGACCTATTGAAAACCCATATATGCAGACAGGCGGAATTGCCGTGCTCAAGGGAAATATTGCTCCAGATACAGGAATAGTTAAAAAGAGTGCCGTTGCACCTGAAATGATGACTCATGAAGGACCTGCAAGAGTATTCGATTGCGAAGAGGATGCTATTGCAGCTATCCTTGGCGGCAAGATAAATGCTGGGGATGTTGTAGTTATCAGATATGAGGGACCTAAGGGTGGCCCTGGAATGAGAGAAATGCTCAATCCTACATCTGCTATAGCAGGTATGGGACTTGGTTCAACTGTTGCCCTTATTACAGATGGCCGTTTCTCGGGAGCAAGCAGAGGCGCTTCTATAGGACATGTATCTCCAGAAGCTGCTGTTGGCGGACCAATTGCTCTTATTGAAGAAGGAGATATCATAAGCATTGATATTCCTAACAATTCTCTTAACGTTAAGGTTTCTGATGAAGAACTTTTAAAGAGGAAAGAAAAATGGCAGCCACGTGAGCCTAAGGTTAAGGATGGTTATCTTGCAAGATACCGCGAACTTGTTACAAGTGGTAACCGCGGAGCTATTCTTGAAATACCTGGAAGGAAGTAATAAACCGGCAAGCTAGATGTGAATTTTTTATAAGAGGAGTGTATGAAAATGCAGTTAACAGGATCTCAGATAGTTCTTGAATGTTTGAAAGAACAGGGTGTAGATACAATTTTTGGTTACCCTGGAGGAACTATTTTAAATATTTATGATGAGCTTTATAAGCAGGGAGATGATTTTCTCCATATTCTGACGAGTCATGAACAGGGAGCAGCCCATGCAGCTGATGGCTACGCCAGATCTACAGGAAAGGTTGGAGTTTGTTTTGCTACAAGCGGCCCAGGCTCAACTAACCTTGTTACTGGTATTGCTACAGCCTATATGGATTCTGTTCCTATTGTGGCTATTACCTGCAATGTTAATCTGCCACTTCTTGGCAAAGATTCATTCCAGGAGGTAGATATTGCCGGAATTACAATGCCTATAACCAAACATGGTTATATTGTAAAAGATATCAAGGAACTGGCAGATACTATCCGCAAGGCTTTTAAGATTGCTAAATCCGGAAGACCAGGCCCTGTTATTGTTGACATTACCAAGGATGTCACTGCAAAAACCTGCGACTTCAGACCGGTTGTGATTGCAGAGGAAGAGCCTACTAAGACTTTTAAGAGCGATGACATAAATACTGCTATAAAGATGATCAAAGCCTCTAAGAAACCATTTATCTATGTAGGTGGAGGCGCAGTTATATCCGGAGCTTCAGATGAGCTTAGGAAATTCGCTGACCTTGTAGAAGCACCCGTATGTGACACACTTATGGGAAAGGGTGCGTTTGACGGCACAAATAAGCTTTATACAGGCATGATCGGAATGCACGGAACTAAGGCATCAAATTTTGGCGTTAGCGAGTGCGACCTTCTTATAACCCTTGGAGCAAGATTCTCAGACAGAGTAACAGGAAATGCCAAGACCTTTGCTTCTAAGGCCAAGATCCTTCAGATCGATGTTGATGCGGCTGAAATCAATAAAAATATTCGTGTTAATTATGCAATCGTTGGAGATCTTAAACTGGTACTTAGTGCCATAAACTCCAAACTTGAGCAGCAGGAGCACAAGGAGTGGCTTAAAAAGATTTCAGATTATAAAAAGAAATTCCCTCTTTCCTACGACGATAGTAAGCTTACATGCCCATATATCGTTGAGGAACTTGATAAGCTGACTGAAGATGATGCGATAATCACTACAGATGTAGGACAGCATCAGATGTGGGCTGCACAGTACTACAAATTTAGGAACCCTAGAACATTTCTTACTTCTGGCGGCCTTGGTACAATGGGATACGGACTTGGTGCTTGTATTGGAGCCAAGGTTGGTAACCCGGACAAACAGGTTATCAATATTGCCGGAGATGGCTGCTTTAGAATGAATATGAACGAGCTTGCTACAGCCTCAAGATATAACCTTCCTATCATAGAGATTGTGATCAACAACAGTGTTCTTGGTATGGTAAGACAGTGGCAGACACTCTTTTACGAGCAGCATTATTCTCAGACAGTGTTTAAAGATAAGGTTGACTACTGTAAAGTGGCAGAAGGCCTTGGATGTTTGGCAATCCGTGTGACCAAGAAGTCTGAGGTTGTGCCTGCACTTAAAAAGGCGTTAAAATCAAAAGTGCCAGTTCTTATTGACTGCATCATTGAAGAGGATGACAAGGTATTTCCTATGGTTCCAGCAGGAGCATCTATCAGCGAAGCTTTTGATGAAAAAGACCTTACTGGCAAAAAGTAATTATAAGAAGTATACTAATAACTGCAGCAGAATTATTCGTTATCCAGAATATGCTGCAGTTATTTAGTGGGGAAAAGGGAGATATGAAAAAAAGAAGATTGATTGGGGCGCTGATAGTTCCTTTCATAATTGGAATTGCCTGTGCGGTGTACATTTTTCTGGCTTATGCCTATAAAGATGTGTTTCCTGCATTTTTATGGGTAAATGGAGTCTATTGTACAGGCAAAACTCCGGAAGAAGTCAATGACATTCTCATAGCTCAGGATGAATATTCTGGTATTATCCTGATGGATATATCTGGAGAAAGCCTATATATCAGGGCTGAAGACATTGATTATGAGCACTCGTATTTACAGAATTTAGTGAGGCTTCAGAAAACTAGGGGAGGAATCTATTGGGGGAAATTCCTATTTAGACCAACCCATGTAAAAGAGCTTTCTTTTTGCAAGTATGATGAGACAAAAGTAGATAAGGCCATTGATGACTGGGATGTATTAAAAGATACAGATGATGGTGGTGGTGCTAAGATTACACTTGGGGAAAATGGTTATGAATTTGAACCCAAGGGCTGTATTAAGCCCAATATGGATGAAATAAAAGGCGTTACCTACAATGGCCTTTTAAATCTTTCAAAGGTGGTAGATTTATCTACAGCCAAGACTTATGTAGGTGGAGGCTGTTATGTAAAATACACGGAAACAGAACAAGAGAAGCAGACTGGTCAGTTTTTTGAAAAAATCAAAGAACTTCAGGATAAGTCTTATACTCGTGATTTTCAGGGTAGTAAGGTTGAACTATCAAAAAAGGATATCAGTAGCTTTATTTTAACAGCAGCAGAGTTTGATGCAGAGGAATTTGATGATGTAACGGATGATAAAGGCTTACCAACAGCTAAGGCTCTTGAGGATGATATATATATTGTTAATGGAGAGCTATGTGGCAGATATTATCTTGCTGGAAGAATCTTTGAATATAATGGTTTTATGGTAGATGATAACGGAAACCCTATCATTGTTGTTGACAGGCTATTAGCCTATGCTGAGGGCCTTTCGGATAAATATGATACGTCTTTCTTAATACAAAATTATCTAAATGGCGGCTCTGATGTTATCTTATATAACGAAAACAAGAAAAGCGGTGGCGTTTTAATTGATGCTGAAGCAGAGTTTGAGAATTTAAAAGCTCTATTTACAGACTCTTCGTACGATAAGGAAAGCCACAAAGATTTATCAAAAGTAGAGAATCTTAAGTGGGACTTTGCTTCTGATAAGCTTGGAAAGACCTTTATTGAAGTAGACATGGGACAACAGCATCTGTATTATTACGTAAATGGAGAACTTTCCATGGATATGCCTGTTGTTACAGGAAATATTAACAGGGGAAGAGGAACACCGACAGGATTTTTTGAAGTTTATAATAAACGCTATCATACAAATCTTGTTGGGGTAGATTATGTTTCCTATGTAAATTATTGGCTGGGAGTTAATAAAGGAGTTGGCATTCATGATGCAACCTGGCGCAAAAAATTTGGAGAAGAAATATACAAAAAAGATGGATCTCACGGATGTATAAATTGCCCGCTAGAAAGCGTTGAAAAGCTGTGGGAAGTCTGTGAAGTAGGAACTCCAGTTGTGCTTCATTACTAATTTTTAGAGGCTTAAAAATACCGAAATGTTAAGATTTAGAATCTTTCCATTTCGGTATTTTTTTGAAATAAAAAAATTTAATAACATTAATTATTGAATAACATTCTTGACATTTTTACTTTCACACTTTAAAGTAGTTTCAAAGGAAAATTTATCGATTTAAACGAGAAAAGTATTTATTCGATAAAACGTAATAACAGGAGGAGTTAGAAATGTCTAGAGTTTACAATTTTTCAGCAGGACCAGCAGTTTTACCAGAAGAAGTATTGAAACAGGCCGCGGCAGAAATGCTTGATTACAACGGATGCGGCATGTCTATTAATGAGATGAGCCATAGATCCAAGACTTTTGATAACGTAATTCAGACAGCAGAAGCTGACATTAGAGAGCTTATGAATATCCCTGATAATTACAAGGTTCTCTTTTTACAAGGCGGTGCAAGTCAGCAGTTTGCAGCTATTCCTCTGAATCTTATGAAGAATAAAAAGGCAGCTTATATAATCACTGGTCAGTGGGCCAAGAAGGCATATCAGGAGGCTCAGAAGTACGGCGAGGCAATTGAGGTTGCTTCCAGTGCAGACAAGACCTTTTCATATATTCCAGATTGTTCTGATTTGGATATCCCAGAAGATGCAGATTATGTCTATATCTGCGAGAATAACACAATTTACGGAACTAAATTCAAGACCCTTCCTAACACAAAGGGACATATCCTTGTTTCGGATGTATCATCATGTTTTTTGTCTGAACCGGTAGATGTAACTAAGTATGGCGTTATCTATGGCGGGGTTCAGAAAAACGTTGGACCTGCGGGCCTTGTTATCAGTATTATCAGAGAAGACCTTATTACAGATGATGTTCCATCTTATACACCAACAATGCTGAAGTGGAAGACTCAGGCTGACAACGGATCTTTGTACAACACTCCTAACTGCTGGAGTATTTACATGTGCGGACTTGTATTTAAGTGGCTTAAACAGCAAGGCGGCCTGTCGGAGATGAAGAAGAGAAATGAAGCTAAGGCCAAAATTCTCTATGATTACCTTGATCAGAGCAAGATGTTCAAGGGAACTGTAAGAAAAGAGGACAGATCACTTATGAATGTTCCATTCATTACAGATTCTGAAGAACTAAATGCTAAGTTTATTGCAGAGGCTACAAAGGCAGGTTTTGTAAGCCTTAAGGGCCACAGAACTGTTGGCGGAATGAGAGCAAGTATCTACAATGCAATGCCACAGGAAGGTGTAGAGAAGCTTGTTCAGTTCATGGATAAGTTTGAAAGAGAGAACTGATACTAAATTGACAATTAGACAAGAAATAAGGGGGCTAAGGAAATGTACAAATATAAATGCATGAACCCAATCGCCAAGATTGGTCTTAATAATTTCACTGATCAGTATGAAGCAGTTGACAACGTTGATGATGCTGAAGGAATCCTTGTTAGAAGCGCAAATATGCTTGAGATGGACTTTTCTAATAAACTTCTTGCAATAGCAAGGGCAGGAGCTGGAGTTAACAATATTCCGCTGGACGTCTGCGCCAAGAGAGGAATTGTAGTTTTTAACACTCCTGGAGCAAATGCAAACGGTGTAAAAGAGATGGTGCTTGCAGCAATGCTCATTGCAAGCCGTGACATCATCGGTGGAACTGAGTGGGTCAAGGCTAATGCCGGAGACCCAGATATTGCCAAGCTTACAGAGAAGAGCAAAAAGAAGTTTGCCGGAACAGAAATTTTTGGTAAGAAGCTTGGTATCATTGGACTTGGCGCTATAGGAGTTAGAGTTGCAAACGCTGCGAGACAGCTTGGTATGGAAGTTTACGGTTATGATCCATACCTTTCAATCGATGCTGCATGGAGACTTTCTTCTGATGTCAAGCACGTAACAAATGTAGATGACATCTATTCAAAATGTGATATCATCACAATCCACGTGCCTGCGCTTGATTCCACCAAAGGAATGGTTGATGCAAATGCAATTGCCAAGATGAAAAAGGGCGTTATCATCATAAATCTTGCGAGAGACATTCTGTGCAATGAGGTTGATATTCTTGCAGGCATCAATTCAGGTAAGATCCGTAAATATGTAACGGATTTCCCAAACCCTGTTACTGCAGGGCATGATGGCTGTATTGTAATTCCACATCTTGGAGCAAGTACAGAGGAATCTGAGGATAACTGCGCAGTTAAGGCTGTATTGGAACTCAAAGATTATCTTGAAAATGGAAATATCAATAATTCTGTCAATCTTCCAAACTGCGATATGGGAGTATGCATGGGACCTCGTCTTGCTATATTCCACAAAAACGTGGCAAATATGATCAGTCAGTTTACTACTTTCCTTGGAAATGCAGGATATAACATCAAGGATATGTCCAACAAATCAAGAGGAGACTATGCATATACTCTTATTGACCTTGAGGATGAGATAGAGGATGCAATAGTAAGTAAGATTGAAAAAATTGATGACGTCATCAGAGTCAGAATCGTTCGAAAAGACGTCTGAAACATGCTGTTTATGCTATAATAGGCGGGTGGGAAACATTTCCCGCCCGTTTATTACGTAAATTAACAGACCTAAGTAGTCCGCTGCAAGCGATTCCCCTTAGGTCGATTGTTGGAGGAAATATGGCAGATATAAAACCCTTTAAAGCATACAGACCAGGTAAGGAAATGGCAAAAATAGTGGCGTCGCTTCCCTATGATGTATTTAGTAGGAGCGAAGCATATGAGAAGGTGCAGAGAGAACCAGATTCTTTTCTTGCTATCGATAGACCGGAGACACAATTTCCAATAGAACAGGATATGTATGCTCAGGAAGTATATGACAAGGCAAGGCAGATGCTTGATGAAAAGATTCAGGAAGGGGTTTTTATCCAGGATGAGAAGCCTTGCTACTATATATACGAACAAACCATGAATGGAAGGACACAGACAGGAATTGTTGCCTGCGCTTCTATCGATGATTATATGAATAATGTAATAAAAAAGCATGAAAACACGAGGCAGGACAAGGAAAAGGACAGGATAAACCATGTTTATACCTGCGAGGCACAGACAGGCCCAATATTTTTGTGCTATAGGAAAAATCGCCTTATTTCAGATCTTGTAGAAAAGGTAAAAGAGGTGGATGAGCCAGTATACGACTTTGTATCTGAGGATGGGGTCAGAAATCGAATATTTATCATTGATGACCTTGAGGAGACAGAGACAATCTGTAGAGTGTTTACGAATATAGATTCTATCTATATTGCAGATGGCCATCACCGCTGCGCATCAGCTGTTAAGGTTGGCCTTATGAAAAGAAAGGAACTGGAGGGCAAGGTAAAGGGAAAACTTCAATCGGATTATTTTTTGTCAGTTCTTTTCCCTGATGATGAGCTTATGATCATGGACTATAATCGCGTAGTCAAGGATCTTAACGGCCTTTCTTCAGATGAATTCCTGGAAAAATTATCTGAAAAGTTTGATATTAAGGAGTCTGATAATAAAGTCAAACCGCAAAAGAAGGGCGAATTTGGGCTATTTATTGATGAAAAGTGGTACAGATTAAACGCCAAAGATAGTATTAAAAATACTGATCCTGTGCAGGGGCTTGATGTTTCTATCCTGCAGAATGAAGTTCTTTCACCAATTCTTGGGATAGGGGATCCAAGAACAGATAAGAGAATAGATTTTGTAGGAGGTATAAGAGGCTTAGAAGAACTTGAACGCAGATGCAGGGAGGATATGAAGATAGCTTTTTCTCTTTATCCTACGTCTATAAGCGAATTATTTGCTGTTGCAGATGAGGGACTCTTGATGCCACCTAAGTCCACCTGGTTTGAACCTAAGCTACTTAGTGGGTTATTTATTCATACAATACGTGGTATCATATAAGAGAAGTTTGAAAAATTTTCATTTTGGAGGGGAATGCAGTGAACAACAAACTGTATAAAATGATGAACTGGCCCGAAATAGAGGAGATTATTTACTCAGATGGTGATAATCCTCACAGAATCCTAGGGGCTCATAAGGTGGGGAACAGCTACCTGATTCAGGCTTTTTATCCTGATGCTGATTCTATAAAGGTCAGGGTAGAAAATACAAAAAAGGAATATGAGATGGAACTTGCTGATGAAGCAGGCTTCTTTGCAGTGATCATTCCTTACGTAGAAAAAATAAAGTATCGCTTTATCATAAAGGATTCTGAAGGCATAGAGACTGAAAAAGTTGATCCTTATGCCTTTGGACCACTTATGGATAGAGAAGATTTTATCAAGTTTGCCAGCGGCATTCACTATCATATATATGAAAAGCTTGGAGCACATCCTATGACCAGAGGGGGCGTAGATGGCACTGAGTTCGCAGTTTGGGCACCATCAGCTGCAAGAGTTAGTGTTATTGGCGATTTCAACAACTGGGATGGAAGAGTTTGCCAGATGCATAGGCTTGATCCTATCGGTATTTTTGAGATATTTGTTCCAGGAGCCAAAGAGCTCGATGGCTACCAGTTTGAAATCAAGACTAGAAGCGGACTAATTTATAAGAGACCAGATCCATTTGCCTTTGAATCAAAGGGCGAAAATGGTATGGTTTCTGTGATAAGAAACCTTAAGCAGATCAGCTGGACAGATGAGAAATGGCTTGCTGAAAGAACTAAGTTTGATCTTGATGAGGATGCTCTTTCAATCTGTGAAATATCTCTGGAAGCTTTTGTCGGCAGACATGGTGACAAGAATTCGATGAAGGTTGTCACTGCGGATATTCTTGAATATGTTCAGAACCATGGCTTTAATACAATTGAGCTTATGCCTATAATGAAGCATATTCCGGGACATTTCTACCACGTCATGAATTTCTTTGCTCTTGATGATAACAGTGGCAATGTTAATGATTTTATGAACTTTGTTAATGCCTGTCATAATGCAGGAATCAGAGTTGTTCTTGACTGGGTTCCAACCTTCTTCCCTAAGTCTTCCTGTGGACTGAGCGATTTTGATGGAAGAGCTTTGTTTGAGTATGAAGATCCAAGGATTGGTGTATCTCCAAAGGCTGGGGACCTTGTATTTGACTATGGAAGAAAAGAAGTTACCAATTTCCTTATTTCAAATGCCCTTTACTGGATTGAGAATTTCCATGTAGATGGTATCAGGACTTCTGATATTTCAAGGATCCTTTATCTTGATTATGACAGAAAACCTGGAGAGTGGCTCCCGAATATTTATGGAGGTAATGAGAACTTAGAGGCTCTCGAGTTTTTAAAGCAGCTCAATCAGATAATTCATAAAAACAATCCAGGCGTTATAACTATTACCAAAGAGACAGCCTGCTGGCCTCAGCTTACTGAGGACGTGGACGAAGGTGGCCTTGGCTTTGATTTTAAATGGAACAATGGCTGGACCAGGGATTTTCTTTCTTATATGGAGAATGATCCACTCTTTAGAGGTGGACATCATGATGAACTTACCTTTAGCATAATCTATAGCTATACTGAGAGATTTGTGCTGGCAATCACCCATGAAGATGTTGAGAAGGGAATGGAAGGCCTGTATTATCTGATGCCGGGTGATTCCTCACAAAAGATGGCTAATTTAAGGCTTGCACTTTCCTATATGATGGTTCATCCTGGCCGCAAGCATCTATATATGGAGCCGGATGCTCTGACTGTTGACCAGTCTGTATTTGTAGAGAATCTATTGAGCAAACTTAATAAGCTATATTATAGTCATGATGCGCTTCATCAGCTTGATAGCTCAGATAGCGGTTTTGAGTGGATAAATGATATGGCTTCTGACCAGTGTATGGTTTCTTTTGCAAGAAAGAGCAGTAATGACAAGGAAACTCTTTTGGTAGTTGCCAATATGGCAGGCGTAGAAAGAGATTTTGAGATAGGTGTGCCTGAGGATGGAAGATATAGTGAAATCTTTAATAGCGATGATGTATCCTATGGCGGAAGTGGCATACTTAATTCTGGCAGAATAGAGGCCAGAAGAAAAGATATTGATGGTAGAAGCTATTGCATACAGGTCAGGATTGCTCCGGTTTCTCTTTCAATATTCAGCTATACTCCTTACACAGAGCAGGAGAAGAAAATCCGCGCTATCAAGGAGGAAGAAGAATTAAAGAAAGAAAAGGAAAGAGAAGAGGCGCTTGCAGCATTAAAAGAAAGACAGTCTCAGGAAGAGCAAAGACTTCTTGAGGAGCTTAAGCTCAAATATGAAAAAGAACTTGCTCAGCAGGAAAAGGCTATCGAAGAAAAATATGAAAAAATTGAAGAAGAGAGAATCTTTAGTATAGTTACTGATGAAGCTGTTAAAGGCCTTGAGAATGGCAAAAAGGCAGCAAAGAAGAGCACTACTTCAGCTAAAAAAGGTTCTACAGCCAAGGCTCCTGTAAAAAAAGCTGCAACCAAAAAGGCTCAGACCAAGAAAAAAGATAAATAATTCTATAAATTCTATATTTAGTGGCCATAATTTTTTGTGGCCACTAAAAATTTGCATTGTAAATTGTTTTCAGCGAATGTATAATTAAATTCGTGTTTTGACACAAGCTGGAATGGCGCAGTTGGTAGCGCAACTGATTCGTAATCAGTAGGTCGAGGGTTCAAGTCCCTTTTCCAGCTTTTTCTTTTTGTGTTATACTATAGAGTGAATCATTATTTCACTATATTTCATAATTAGAATGTAAATATGATTTTTTCATATAAGAGAGGAATTATTAAAATGAAAGAACTTAAAGATTACGTAAGAACAATACCTGATTTCCCAGAGAAAGGCATCATGTTCAGAGACATCACATCTGTTCTTCAGGACCCAGATGGATTCCACCTGGCAATTGAAACAATGGAGAACATGGTCAAGGACCTTGACTTTGATGTTGTTTTAGGAGCTGAATCAAGAGGATTTATCTTCAGTGCTCCTATTGCCTATAACAGAGGAAAGGCACTCGTTCCTGTACGTAAGAAGGGTAAGCTTCCTTGCGAGACAATCGAGGTTGAGTATGACCTTGAGTACGGCAAGGCTGTCCTTGAACTTCACAAGGATGCAATCAAGCCAGGACAGAAGGTACTTCTTGTAGATGACCTTATGGCTACAGGTGGCACAATTGAAGCTATGATCAAACTTGTTGAGAAGCTTGGCGGTGAGGTTGCTGGAGTTGCAGTTCTCATGGAGCTTAAGGGACTTAACGGAAGAGAGAGAATTAAGAATTACAGACTAGATGCTGCTATCAGCTATGAAGGGAAGTAATTAGATGCCCCAGAATTTCGACGATGGAAAAATTGAAGCCATTGAAGAGTTTCAGTCACCTGATTCCCTATATGAGGGCCTGATCTTAAGAGTTAGGAAATATCATCCATCTGATGATATTTCCCTTATTGAGAAGGCTTATAATCAGGCTGCTGAGGCCCATAAAGACCAGCTACGCAAATCAGGTGAGCCTTACATCATTCACCCACTATGCGTGGCTATTATTCTTGCTGATCTGGAAATGGATAAAGAGACCATAGCAGCAGGGCTTCTTCATGATGTCGTTGAAGACACTATCTGTACCAAGGAAGAGATAGAAGCTGACTTCGGCGCTGATGTAGCTCTTTTGGTAGATGGTGTTACAAAACTGACTGCATTGCAGCTTTCTACAGATAATACCAATAAGACACAGGAACAGATAGATATGCAGGCTCAGAACCTGCGTAAGATGTTTCTGGCTATGGCCAAGGATATCAGGGTCATCCTGATCAAGCTGGCCGATAGATTGCACAATATGAGAACTCTTGGACATATGCCTCCTGAGAAACAACAGAGGATTGCCCAGGAAACTCTGGATATTTATTCTCCAATTGCTGGTAGACTTGGTATCAGCAGGATCAAGGTTGAACTTGATGACCTATCTTTGAAGTATCTCAAGCCAGATGTTTACTATGATCTGGTTGATAAAGTTTCCATCAGAAAAAGTGAAAGAGAAAAATATGTTGAGGACATTTGCGAGAATGTTCGTAAGGCTATTTTTGCCGCTGGAATTGATGGCGAAGTAAATGGCAGAGTCAAGCATTTCTTCAGTATTTACAAGAAGATGCGCAATCAGAATAAGACTCTGGATCAGATCTATGATCTTTTTGCTATCAGGATAATTGTATCAACTGTCAAGGATTGCTATGCTGCTCTTGGCGTGATCCATGAAATGTACAAGCCTATCCCAGGAAGATTTAAGGATTACATAGCAATGCCCAAGCCCAATATGTATCAGTCTCTGCATACGACGCTTATTGGTCAGACCGGGCAGCCTTTTGAGATTCAGATCAGAACTTATGACATGCATAAGGCTGCTGAATACGGTATTGCTGCTCACTGGAAGTACAAAGAAGCATCTGATGGCAAGAAGGCTGAAACTAGCGAGGAAGAGAAGCTCATATGGCTTCGCCAGATCCTTGAGTGGCAGCAAGACATGTCTGACAACCAGGAATTCATGAACCTTTTAAAGAGCGATCTGAACCTGTTTTCTGATGATGTTTACTGTTTTACACCTACAGGAGAAGTCAAGAACCTTCCTGCAGGTTCAACACCTATCGATTTTGCTTATAGTGTTCATTCTGCTGTTGGTAATAAGATGATAGGAGCCAAGGTCAATGGTAAACTTGTTCCTATTGATTACAAGATCCAAAATGGCGACAGAATAGAGATTGTTACCAGTCAGAATTCGAGGGGACCTAGCCGTGACTGGCTTGCAATTGCCAAGGCTACTTCCACCAAGAACAAGATCAATCAGTGGTTTAGAAATGAACTCAAGGAAGAGAATATAGCTAGAGGCCGTGAACTTCTTATAGAATATTGTAAGAGTAAGGGAATAGATCTTTTTGCTATAACCAAGCCTGAGTATCAGGATATAATTACAAGAAAATACGGCTTCCGTGAATGGAGCGCTATTTTAGCTGCTGTAGGACATGGAGGACTTCGCGAGGGACAGATCATTAATAAGATGCTGGAACTTGGTGATAAGGAACATAAGCGAAATATCACTGATGAGGAAGTCCTTGCAGCTGTTGCTGAGTCCAATGTGACACCGCAGATCTCAAGTTCTGACAATGCAATCATTGTTAAGGGCGTACATGACGTGGCTGTAAGATTCTCTAAGTGCTGTAATCCAGTACCAGGTGATGATATTTGCGGATTTGTCACAAGAGGTCGTGGTGTCTCTATTCATAGAAAGGACTGCGTCAACGTTATCAAGATGCAGGAAGAAGACAGAACAAGACTTATAGAGGCTAAGTGGCAGTCAGATACTCCTGGATCTGGTGGCAAATATGCGGCTACTATCAAGATTTTTGCTAATAACAGAAGTGGACTTCTTGCCGATATTTCCAGAACTCTTTCTGAAAAGGATATTGATATCATTTCGATGAACACCAGAACCAGCAAGCAGGGACTGGCTACAATGGAAACATCATTCCAGGTATCTTCAAGAGATCAGCTTCGTGAGATTGTTGATAAGATAAGACAGATCGATAGTGTCATCGACATTGAGAGAACAACAGGTTAAAAGGACATATAGACTAATGGGAAAACGTAACATTCAGATAGCTTGTATGACTTTGGGCATGGTAGCAACAAATTGCTTCTTTGTCTTTGATGAGGGCGCTTCTTTTGATGACGGCAAGAAGCATGGGGTACTATTTGATCCAGCAGATAAGGGTGATTATATTTTTAACACTCTTACAGAAAAAGGTTTTGCTATAGACCTTATTCTTCTTACTCATGGTCATTTTGATCATATTGGCGGAGCAGAGGCACTCAGAAAGCTTTCAGGAGCCAAGATAGGCTGCCATGAAAAGGAAATTGCCATGTGCAAGGACCCATATCTTAACCTTTCAGGCGATTACGGAATGCATCTTAAGATAGATCCTGATATAACCTATAGAGATGGAGATATTGTGGAGGCTGCAGGTCTTTCATTTAAAGTATTATTCACACCGGGCCATACCTCTGGAGGCTGCTGCTATTATTGTGAAGAGGGAGGCTTTGTTATTGCGGGAGATACTCTTTTTGAAGAATCTGTTGGCAGAACAGATTTCCCTACAAGCTCCACAAGTGAACTTTTGCGCTCTATAAATGACAAGTTATTTACTCTCCCAGATGCTACTTGTGTTTATCCCGGACATGGGGAAATCACAACAATCGAGCATGAGAAGGAATACAACCCATTTGTACTGGGCTGGTAGTTAGCTTTTAGTTTTAGCTTATGAGATGACTGATATATAGTGAGGGGACAATGATTGTGTATCATTGTCCCTATACTTTTTATTGTGTAAGAGACTTGCTGCTTTTGATTCGATCATATATTTACGAGGAACATTTTATGAAAAAGATTTTTTTAAACGTTGATAAGTACCAATATGATATCCATTCGCTTTTTAAAGCTTTTCATGGTAATGAAGACGTCAAAGTCATAATAAGCGAAAATGTGACAACTGAGACTTCTGAAAAAGAGAGCGGTTTTGAAGATGCTTATGCCACAGTTAATATTGTTATAAAGGAAGAGACAACTGAGTACATCAAAGGGTTAGTACAGGTCAAGATCCTGATTGATCCTAAGGCTGTAGAGAGTGCTGAATTTATTGACTATCTTAGCACTTCCAAGAACGAAAATATTTCTACAAGTGGTGATAGTAGTACTTTTGATACCAGCAAAAATGCTCTAAAGAAGGCAATCTATAAGGCTTTGGTAAAGGCTACCGGAAAAGAACTTCCCTGGGGCAATCTTACCGGCATTAGACCCACTAGGATTGCCATGAATCTGATAGATAAGGGCAAGTCTGACAGTGAAATCTATGACTACATGAAAAATACATATTTTGTTAGTGATGAGAAGATTGCACTTAGTATCAGCATAGCCAGAAGAGAAAAAGATATTCTGAAGGAAATAGACTATGAAAATGGCTATAGCCTTTATATTGGAATTCCTTTCTGCCCAACCACATGTCTATATTGTTCATTTACTTCGTACCCTATTGGAGCTTATAGCAAGGTGGTGGACGACTATATTTCCTGTCTGGAAAAAGAGATTGACTACGTGGCAGAAAACTTCAAGGAAAAAACTCTTGATACAATTTATATTGGTGGTGGCACTCCAACTACACTTGAACCTCATCAGATAGAGAGGCTTATTGGTTATGTGAGAGAAAAACTTGATTGTTCTCACGTTAAGGAATTTACCGTGGAATCTGGAAGGCCTGATTCTATTACCAGAGACAAGCTAAAAGCCATGAAAAAGATGGGAGTAACAAGGATTTCAGTCAATCCCCAGACTATGAGAGATGAGACATTAAAGCTTATTGGCCGAAGGCATACTGTTGCGCAGCTTATTGACTCTTTTAATATGGCAAGAGAAGAGGGCTTTGATAACATCAATATGGACATCATTCTGGGACTTCCCGGGGAAACTGCAGAGGATGTCAGATACACTATAGATGAAATCAAAAAGCTTGATCCTGATGACCTTACAGTTCATTCTCTGGCAATAAAGAGAGGTTCAAGACTTGCAGAAGTTATCCATGAAAAAGAGCTAAAGGGTGAACTCAAGGTCCCGATAATGGAATCCATCAACAATACAGAGGAAATGATGAAGATAGCTCAAAAGGGAGCAGGCGATCTTGGACTTGAGCCTTATTATCTATATAGACAAAAGAACATTAGCGGCAATTTCGAAAATACTGGCTATGCGAGACCAGCAAAAGCCGGAATTTATAATATTTTAATCAATGAAGAAGTCCAATCCATAGTAGCTCTTGGCGCAGGCACAGTAACCAAGAGGGTTTATGGCAACGGCAGAATCGAAAGATGCGATAATGTCAAAGATATCAAACTTTATATGGATAATATTGATGAAATGATAGAAAGGAAAAAAGTTTTGTTTGATTAGTTGATAATTCAGTACAAAATTGCGAAAATATATGATGAATTTAACAACTAATTGCAAACAAGATAATTGCATAAGAATTCCCAAATATTAAAGAAAAGATTAAAAATAAGGAAACTATTTATTAATTATATAGTGCCCCACATTGCATACTTTACTTCGTGTTATATTGTAAAGAATTGTGCAATATGCTATACTAATGTCAAAAATATGACAATGTTGTACCAAACTATATTTTTCAACATTGCAAGGAGGTTTTTATGCTATTCCAACTTTATAGCGATCATGCTGCTATGCAGTTAATTGGCTGGGTGTTGGTTTTCTGTGGCCTTATTCTTATGAACGAGATCGGTCGTAGAACAAAGGCTGGTGGAATGCTCGTATTCGTAGTTATTCCATGTATTCTTACTGTTTATTTCATTCTGGCACATCTTGGTATGTTTGGTGGTGCACAGAACCCTACTGTTGCTTATATGGACGGTTGGTTCCACTACTTCAAACTCTACGCTGCTGATATCGGCTGCGTTGGCTTCATGATGATCAAGTACAAATGGGGTATTGGTAAAGAAAAATGGTTTGCCTGGTTCCCATGGCTCATCGTTGCAGCAAATATCATGATTGCTAATGTATCTGATATGGAGTCAGCTCTTGCAGCTTATTCAATCACTGGTAACCTTACAGGTGCTTGGTGGGCATCTAACGAGGGTGTATTCATCTATGGTGGATGGTGGAATGTTGTTAATGCTATCGCTGGTATGATCAACATCTTCTGTATGACAGGATGTGTTCACCTTTATACTTCAAAAGACAAGAACCACGCAGATATGCTTTGGCCTGATATGACTGTTTGGTTCATCATTGCTTATGATGTATGGAACTTTGAGTACACATATCTCAACCTTCCTACACATTCATGGTATTGCGGTGTTGCCCTTTTACTTGCTCCTACATTTGCTAATGCTTTCTGGAACAAGGGCGCATGGATCCAGAACCGTGCTAATACTCTTGCTATCTGGTGTATGTGGGCACAGGTTGTTCCTGCATTCCAGCTTAGTTCAAAATTTGCAGCAGCTCTTCCTTCAGTTTATGGCGGAGCAACAGCAAACGGAATCACAACAATGGACCTTTACGCTAAGGCTATTGAGCTTTATAATAATGGCCAGGGTAAGACTGCAGCTGCTAATGAAGCAATTGCAGCAATGGGTATCACAGCAGATCCTAGAATGCAGGGATTTGTTGCAATTCTTGCTATTGCAATCAATGTTATCTGCATAGCTGAGATCATCAAGAGATCAGTTAAGCTTGGCAAGAATCCTTATGCTAATGAAGTATTTGCTGATACCAAGGACTTTAAACTTGCAATGGAGCGTGCTGAATAAAAATGGATAATGTTAGGATCATCGAAGTAAAAAGAAGTATATTTGAAAGTAATGACAAGGATGCTGATAAGCTCAGACAAGAGCTTAGAGATTCCAAGACATTTCTTTTGAATCTTATGTCTTCACCTGGATCAGGCAAGACAACAACACTTACACGTACGATTGAGGCCCTTAAGGACAAGTACAGAATAGGTGTTATGGAAGCTGATATTGACTCGGATGTAGATGCCAAGACAATTGCTTCTACAGGGGTTAAGGCTATACAGCTTCACACAGGTGGTATGTGCCACTTGGATGCAGATATGACAAGACAGGGAATTCACGAACTCGGAGTAGAGGATGTTGATTTCGCTATCCTTGAAAATGTTGGTAATCTGGTTTGTCCTGCAGAGTTTGATACAGGTAGCATCAAGAATGCGATGATCTTATCAGTTCCTGAGGGACATGATAAACCTCTTAAGTACCCGCTAATGTTTTCTATTTGCGATGTTGTACTTATAAATAAAATTGATGTTATGCCTTATTTTGATTTTGATCTGGAGAAATGTAAGGAATATATCCTTATGCGTAATCCTAACGCTAAGATAATCCCTATTTGTGCTAAAACTGGGGAGGGAATATCTGAGTGGACAGATTGGCTCTCACAGCAGATTGATGAAATAATAAAATAACAGGCGACTAGAAGATGCCAGGCGATAAACATAAAAAAGCTATCGCTTGGCGTTTTCTTACTAAAGGAAAAGATATAAATATGCATGAATTAGGTGTTGTTTTCCGAATTATTGATGACCTCACAGAGGTGGGCAAAGAGAATGAGATATCCAAGATACATTCAGTTACACTTCAGCTTGGAGAAGTTTCAGGCGTTGTGCCATCTCTTTTAACAGATGCTTGGAAATGGGCGGCAGCCAAGACTGAGCTTATGAATGGAGCTGAACTTATTATTGAGACACTTCCTGCTGTGACTTATTGTGAGGATTGTAAATCTGAATATGAAACCGTGGCACATGGCAAGATATGCCCCAATTGTGGCAGTGAACATACCTATCTCTTAAGGGGCAATGAATTTATGATCAAAGAGATAGCGGCAACGTAAACTTTTTTAAGAAAGATGGTAGAGAGATGGATAAGAATAATTTTGATATGAATGATCTGATGACTCCATATTCCCTGGATCCTAATCGTAACAGGAAGGATCCAAGAGCAGGCGTTATTCCTGACTCTGTAGATATGAATGCTCCTTTCCGTGAACCACTTGCAAGATTTTCCAAGGTAGTTACGGACAGAAAGAATATTAAACTTGGCATTGAAAAGATTACCAAGGAAAGCCCTGAATATTGGGGCCTTTATAACCTTATTACAGATGCTCAGTGTGAGATCGCACTGAAACTTGAAAAGCGTAAACCTAAGACATTTGAAGAGATTGCTGCTCTTTGCCCTGAATATACAAGGGAAGAACTTCAGAAGCAGCTCGACGAGATGTCTTTTAATGGCGTTATAGAGTGGAACTATGAGAACGACAAGCATGAGAAGCAGTATGTGCTTCCTATGTATGTTCCTGGTTCTGCGGAGTTTGGAAACATGAACCACCAGGTTCTTGAGGCTCACCCGGAAGCAGGTGCTTTCTTTGAGAGAATGAGCCGTATTCCTCTTGAAGGACTTACACATATGGTGCCAATGGGCGGCGCTGGTGTAGGTATGCATGTTATCCCAGTTGAAAAGGCTATAAACATGCAGGGAGAAGCTATCAACCTTGAAAAGATTTCTTACTGGCTTGACTATTACGAAGGCAAGTATGCAGCATCTCCTTGTTCCTGCAGAAGATCAAGAAAGACTTTCGAGCAGGGCTGTGCTGATGATCCAGAAGGCTGGTGTATCGCAGTTGGTGATATGGCTGACTATGTTGTTGAAACACAGAAGGATGGCCGCTATATTACTAAGGAAGAAGCCCTTGAAATTTTCAAACAGGCAGAGGATAACGGATTTGTTCACCAGATTACAAATATTGATGGTGAGCACAAGATATTTGCTATTTGTAACTGTAATGTAAATGTATGTTACGCTCTTCGTACTTCACAGCTCTTTAATACTCCTAATATGTCACGTTCAGCATATGTGGCACATGTTGACAAAGAGAACTGCGTAGCTTGCGGACGATGCGTTGAGGTTTGTCCTGCCGGAGCAGCAACACTTGGTCAGAAGCTCTGCAAGAAGGATGGCTCTGAGGTTGTTTATCCTAAGATGCCTCTTCCTACAGAGAAGAAGTGGTCTCCAGAGATGTGGACTGAGGACTATCGTGATATTAACCGTATCAATACTCACAAGACTGGTACAGCTCCATGTAAGACAGCTTGTCCTGCTCATATTCCTGTACAGGGATACCTCAAGATGGCAGCACAGGGCAGATATGAAGAAGCTCTTGCTCTTATCAAGAAGTACAACCCACTTCCTGCTGTCTGCGGACATGTATGTAACAGACGCTGTGAGGATGCATGTACAAGAGGTACTATCGATAAGGCAATTGCTATCGATGAAGTTAAGAAATTTGTAGCTATGCGTGATCTTCAGTCCGCTACACGTTATATCCCAGAAAAGGTAATTCCTAAGATTGGCGGTGGCTTTGATGAGAAGGTAGCTATTATTGGTGCAGGTCCTGCAGGTATTTCCTGTGCTTACTACCTTGCACTTAAGGGATATAAGCCTACATTGTTTGATAAGAACAAAAAGCCAGGCGGAATGGTTACCTATGGTATTCCTTCTTTCGTAATGGAAAAGGATGTTATCGAGGCTGAGGTTGATGTTCTTAGAGAGCTTGGCGTTGATATTCGTCTTGGAGTTGAGGTTGGTAAGGACATTACTCTTTCTCAGCTTCGTGCAGATGGATATAAGGCATTTTACATTGCAATCGGTTGTCAGGGCGGACGTGGCGTAAATGTTCCTGGAGAGGACGCTGAGGGCGTTATCAAGGGCGTTGATATCCTTCATGCTGTAATTGATGATGAGAGCTACAAGTTAAGTGGAGATACAGTTGTTATCGGTGGTGGTAACGTTGCTATCGACGTTAGCCGTACAGCAATCCGCTGCGGATCACCTAAGGTAACACAGGTTTCTCTTGAGACTCGTGATATTATGCCAGCTCTTCCAGAAGAAATCGAAGTTGCTGAATCTGAAGGCATCGAGCTTAGAGGCGGATGGGGTCCTAAGGAAATCCTTACAGAGAACGGCAAGGTAAAGGGTATCGTATTTAAGAAGTGTACTCAGGTCAAGAATGCAGAGGGCCGTTTTGATCCTAAGTATGATGAGAACGAGACTATGGAGATTGCATGTTCTAATGTTATCCTTTCAGTTGGTCAGGCAACTGTATGGGGAGATCTTCTTAAGGATGAGAAGGTTGAATTTAGAGGCCCTGCTCCAGTTGCAGACAGCGTAACATTCCAGACTACAGTTCCAGATATCTTCGTAGGTGGAGATATGTTCTACGGACCAAGATTTGCTATTGATGCTATTGCATGTGGTAGAGAGGGCGCTGAATCCATCCATAGATTTGTTCAGCCTCATTCTTCACTTACAATTGGCCGTGATCCTAACTTCTTTATCGAACTTAATAAGGATGATATTTTTGTTAAGGATTATGACCACGTTGGACGTCAGCAGCCTGGTGTCAAGAATACTGATGGTAAGCTTTCATTCCGCGACAATAAGCTTGTCTTTACAGAAGAACAGGTCAAGAAGGAAACATCACGTTGTCTTTCATGTGGTGCATCAATAGTTGATCCTAACAAGTGCGTAGGATGCGGACTTTGCACAACACGTTGTGAATTTGATGCTATCAAGCTTACAAGGGACAACCCAGACTGCTCAACGATGAGAAAAGCAGAAGATAAGCTTAAATACATTCTTCCAAATGGCTTAAAGCAGGCTGTTGCAAGACCATTTGTCAAGAAGACACCTAAGGAAACTGCTTGGCTTCCTAAAAATAACTAATATTCGATAAAATTTTGTTTATAAGATAGACTTAAGTCAAGTGTTCTTAATTGAGCACTTGACTTAATCTTTAAAGTTGTATATTAATAAGAATTGATGTTTAAGCAAATATTTATGAAGGGGACTTTCCGTTTAGTATGGCAACAAAGACAACTAGCAACAAGAAAAACTCACTTCTTATAGTTGAGTCACCTACCAAGGTGAAGGCTATCAAGAAGTTTTTGGGCACTGGTTATGATGTAGCAGCCAGTAATGGTCATGTAAGAGATCTTCCCAAGTCACAGATGGGCGTTGATGTTGAGCATGATTTTGAGCCTAAATATATAACAATAAGAGGTAAGGGTGATGTCCTTGCTGATCTTCGTAAAAAGGTCAAGAAGGCCGATCACGTTTATCTTGCAACTGACCCGGACCGCGAGGGTGAGGCTATTTCCTGGCACCTTATCGCGGCACTTAAACTTGATGATGCAGAGGCTAAGGTACAGAGAGTTACCTTTAATGAGATTACCAAGAACGCTGTTAAAGAGGCTATGAAGCATCCAAGGGATATAGATATGAATCTTGTAGATGCTCAGCAGGCTCGACGTGTTTTGGACAGAATGGTTGGATATAGTATTTCTCCACTTCTCTGGTCCAAGATTAAAAGAGGCCTTTCAGCAGGCCGTGTTCAGTCTGTAGCTCTTAGAATTATTGCTGATAGAGAAGAAGAAATTGATTCATTTATCCCTAGTGAGTACTGGACATTAGACGTAAATCTTAATGCAGAAGGGGAAAAGAAGCCCCTTGTAGCTCACTACTATGGCATTGGCAATGAGAAGAAAGAAATCAAGTCCAAGGAAGAACTTGATAAGATCTGCGCTGAACTTAAAGGGAAGAAGTATGTTGTAAGTGATGTTAAAAAGGGCGAAAGGACCAAAAAGGCTCCACTTCCTTTTACTACATCAACACTTCAGCAGGAAGCTTCCAAGGCGCTTAACTTCTCAACTCAGAAGACTATGAGAGTTGCTCAGCAGCTTTATGAAGGTATTGAGCTTGGCAAACAGGGAACAGTAGGTCTTATTACATATCTTCGTACAGATTCAACACGTGTATCTGACGAAGCTGTAGCTGCTGCTAATGAATATATCAAGAATAATTTTGGTGACAAGTATCTTTCTGAAGGTGCAACAGCCAAAAAGAGCGATGCCAAGATCCAGGATGCTCATGAGGCAATCAGACCAACTTATATTGAGAATACTCCTGTTATGGTCAAAGATTTCCTTTCAAGAGACCAGTTCAGACTTTATCAGCTGATTTGGAGAAGATTTATGGCAAGTCGCATGGCTCCAGCTAAATATGAGACAACATCGGTCAAGATTGACGCGGGAGAGCACAGATTTACTGTTGCAGCTTCTAAGACTGTATTTGATGGCTTCTTAAATGTTTATACAGATGATGAGGATCAGATTGAGAAGAATGTCCTTATGAAGAATCTTGACACTAATACCAAGATTTCTTTTGGCAGTTTTGATAGTGCACAGCACTTTACTCAGCCTGCTCCACATTACACAGAAGCTTCACTTGTTCATGATCTTGAGGCTCTTGGAATTGGAAGACCTAGTACATATGCGCCAACTATCTCTACAATACTTGCTAGACACTATATTACCAAGGAAAATAAAGCTATCTTTATAACAGAGCTTGGTCAGGCAGTTAACAAGATGATGAACGATGCCTTCCCACAGATTGTTGATGTTAACTTTACTTCCAACATGGAGGCACTTCTTGATGGAATAGCAGAGGGAAGCGTAAAGTGGAAGACAGTTATTGAGAACTTCTATCCTGATCTTAATGAGGCAGTAGCTGCTGCAGAAAAAGAGATGGAGAAGATTCAGGTACAGGATGAAGTAACTGACGAGATATGCCCTAATTGCGGCAGAAATATGGTTATCAAATATGGCCCTCATGGTAAATTCCTTGCTTGCCCTGGATTCCCTGAGTGCAAGAACACTATGCCTTATTTTGAAAAGATTGGTGTTGAGTGTCCTAAATGTGGTAAGGATCTGGTACTTAAACGTACTAGAAAAGGCAGAATTTACTATGGCTGCATTGATGCTCCAGAATGCGATTTTATGTCCTGGGCTCGACCAGTTAAAGAGAAATGTCCTAAATGTGGTAACTTTATGGTAGCTAAGAGTAATAAACTCGCTTGCAGCAATCAGGAATGCGGCTTTGTAATGGATAAACCACAAAAAGAAGAAAAGTAAATGTAATTTTCATAAAATGGAGATTTCTGAAAATTTAAGCTAATTTTCATAATTGTAGGCGCTTTATTGTTTGAAGCGCCTATTTTTTTATGCTATCATAACAATAGCGTAGGTATGTAATCTACGGAATTGCGTATATTATCATACGCTTGGGGAAAATAAACATAAAGGAGAACTCTGATGAGTAGTGTACAGCTACTGGATAAGACCCGTAAAATTGGCAAGCTTTTGCACAACAGTAATTCTGGCAAGGTAGTATTTAATGATATTTGCAGAGTGTTGTGCGATATTCTATCTTCTAACATGTTTGTTATCAGTAAGAAAGGTAAAGTTCTGGGTATAGGCGAGAGCGCCAATGTTGAGTCTTTAAGCGACCTTTTGGTTGACAATGTTGGATCTTTTATTGATCCTATGCTCAACGAGAGATTGCTTACAATTCTCTCAACAAAAGAAAATGTAAATCTCGAGACTTTGGGATTTGAAGGAATTGATTTTTCAAAATTCCAGGCTATCATTACACCAATTGAGATAGCGGGTGAGAGACTAGGAACACTTTTTATCTACAAGACTGATGCCCCGTATGACATTGATGATATTATCCTATGTGAGTATGGTACTACAGTCGTAGGACTTGAAATGCTAAGGGCAGTCAATGAAGAGAATGCTGAAGAGAGCAGAAAGCTGGCTGTAGTTAAATCAGCTATTGGAACACTTTCATTTTCAGAGATGCAGGCTATCATCCATATCTTTGATGAGCTTGATGGTATGGAAGGAGTTCTGGTTGCCAGTAAGATAGCTGACAGGGTTGGAATTACCAGAAGCGTTATTGTAAATGCTCTTAGGAAGTTTGAAAGTGCAGGCGTAATCGAATCAAGATCCTCTGGCATGAAGGGAACTTACATCAAGGTTACAAATGATGTAGTCTTCAATGAGATCAAGAAGCTTAAGGCAGAGATGTAAATTGCCGATAAACTTTATACAGGATGGATTATTGATGAAGGGATTTATCGATTTTGGGTGAATCCCTTCATTTTGTTTTTCCAAATATTGTAGTATTTTGGCAATAAAGACACTATATAAAGTATAAATCGCTTGTATTTTAGTACAAAAAATCATATTATTAATATAATAAGATATCGTGTCTGTAGTTTGCCCTATTTTAGAGGAGGACAAGGATGATTAACAGTAATGCGTTTGATTATATCAATGTTCTTGATAAGGCTGCTGATGCTTCCTGGCTTCGCAACGAGGTTATTGCTAACAATCTTGCCAATGTGGACACTCCAGGCTATAAGAGACAGGATCTTAATTTTGAGGATGAATTAGAAAGGGCACTTGGCAATTCAAGATATGTTTCTATGGATGCTAAAGTGGCTGGACTTAAAGAACATGAGCTAAGGCCTCGCGTGATTAACGATTATTCGAATTTTTCATATAGGCTAGATAAGAATAATGTTGATATTGATACAGAGAGCGTTACCCTTGCTGCCAACCAGATTAAATACCAGGGACTTATGACAGGGCTGAAGGCAGAATTCCAGAACCTTCAGGCAGTATGTAAGTCATCATAAAGTTTAAAGTGACACGTTAAAGACTGGTGGTAGTAACCTTTAGAGCCTCAAGGGCAAGGAGGGAATATGAATATATTTGATTCCTTTAACATTAATTCATCCGGCATGACGGCACAGCGTTTCAGAATGGATATTATTTCTGAAAATATCGCCAATGCTAATACAACTAGAACAGCTGACGGAACTCCTTATGTAAGGAAGGTAGTCAGATTTGCAGAAAAAGGAACACAGACACCTTTTTCAAGAATATTAAATGAAAGACTAGATCATTACTCAGGTCGCGGCGTAAAGGTAACTCAGGTGCAGGATGATACCTGGACTCAGATGAATATTGTTTATGATCCATCACATCCTGACGCTGATGCCAACGGCTATGTTACATATCCGAATGTAAATACCGTTACTGAGATGACAAACCTAATAGATGCCAGCAGGTCTTACGAAGCTAACGCAACAGCATTTAACGCAAGTAAGAACATTGCGACCAGAGGACTTGAACTTGGCCAGTCATAATAAATTAAATAAAATAGCATGATAATGGAGCGACATAAGATATTAAAAGCCATGGATGGTCATTTAGGAGGGGATAATAAATGGCATCTCTTGACATATCACAGCTTCGAAATGTATCGTCTGATGTTATCCGAAATGCTGAAAAATATAACAGCAAGGTCTATAACGTACTTGGACCTCATGATGATAATAACTCTTTTAACAGCATTTTCGACAGGGCATTAGAGAACATAAATACTACCAATGCATATCTTTCTGATGCGGAGAATGAGGAGATCAAATGGGCACTTGGTCAGACCAACAATACTCATGATCTGTCAATTGCGCTTCAGAAGGCACAGACAGCTCTTCAGTATACAATTGCGGTGAGGGACCGCGCTTTGTCTGCCTATAGAGAGCTCACTCAGATGCAGGTGTAAGAGTAGCATAGCTAGAGTACGAAGTAAGAAGTTGTTAGCATAACGCGATTTTCACAAGATTAGAATATGAGGGGAGGGAGAAACCATGGCTGAAAGATTAAAAGCCTTATGGCAGAAAATTCTCGATTGGTGGAACCAGTTTACAGCCAAGCAGAAGACTTTGATAGTCGGTGCTGGGACTGTTGTGGTGCTCACCATTATCATTTTGGTTACAGTACTTAACCAGCCTCAATATTATCTTTTGGCACAGGCCGATTCTGCAAAAGAAGCTTCTCAGATAAAGGAGCTTCTTGATTCCAATTCAATCAATTATAAAATGTCGGATGACGGACTGGAATTTAAGGTTCTTAAAAAAGACAAAGCTGAAGCCAGTCTACTTTTAGGTGCAAATGACATTCAGTCCTATGCTTATAGTATTGAAAATGTTACTGAAGGTAGTTTTTCAACCACCGAATCTGATAAGCAGAAAAAATATGTAAAATATCTTCAAAGCGAACTTGAGCATGAAATGATTGTTAAATTTGATGCTATCGAGTCTGCAAATATCACATTAAATATTCCTGATAACGATGGAACTTTAATTGGCAATAAGGATGAGGCCTCTGCCTTTGTTATCCTTGACATATCTGATCCTGACAGCTTCAATGAAGAAAATGCCGTTTTTCTTGCAAAGGGCGTAGCTACAGCTCTTGGTAAAAAAACTACTAACGACATAGTTATTATGGATACAGCCAGCAATCTTCTTTTTTCAGGAAGCGAAGAGACAACTGACGCAGGAATTGCAAGCACCCAGCTTAATCTTAAGACTAAGGCTGAACAGATTGTAAAAAGTGAAGTTAAGAAGGTCCTTTTAGGAACTAAGCTATACGATGATATAGAAGTTGCCAGCAACCTGGTAATGGATAATTCTAAGGAGGAATATACAGAGCATAATTACACACCCGCTGAAGATCAGACCCAGGGCGTTTTAAGCCATGAATCTATCTATAACGCAGAGAATGTAAATGGCGTTAGCGGAATTCCTGGAACTGATACCAATGAAGATGACATGACAACCTATGTCACTCAGGATAACACAAATTCCAGTTCCACAATTTCTGAGGAAGTAAGAGATTATCTTCCAAATGAAGATATTAAAACGAGAACAACACTTCCAGGCTCAATAAAATATGATGAATCATCTATTTCAGTGACAGCAATAAATTATGTTGTTATGAAGGAAGAAAATTACGATAAGGCTGCTAACGGTGATTTATCCTGGAATGAGTACAAGACAGCAAACACAGAGCCGGTTGCACTGACTGTACCTGAAGATATGATAAATGTAGTTTCAAAGGCTACTGGAATTGCAGCTGAAAATGTTGCAATGGCGGCATATACGCAATATGTTTTTTTGGATAAGACTGGTGCAAATATCACTGTTACTGATATTCTGCAGATTCTTACAATTCTCATCATCCTTGGACTTCTTGCCTTTATCGTTATCAGAAGTATGTGGACCAGCAAGAAGACAGAGGAAGAACCAGAGCCCGAGGAGCTTTCTGTTGAGCAGCTTCTTGAGTCTCAGCCAGAAGAAGTTCTTTCAGATATTGAAATGGATACAGGCTCTGAAACTAAGAAACTTATCGAGAAGTTTGTTGATGAGAATCCTGAAGCCGCTGCAACCCTTCTTCGTAACTGGTTGAACGAGGACTACGGGGTCTAATAATATTATAACTTGGGGAGAGAAACATATATGGATGCTGAAGCTACTGGCGCTGCTGGCGCAGCCAGCCTGATTGCCGATTTTACTGGCACACAAAAAGCGGCCATTCTCTTGATCGCACTTGGTCCAGAGAAATCATCCGCCATATTTAAACATCTAAAGGAAGAGGAAATAGAGGAGCTAACCCTTGAAATAGCCAATACTAGAAGTGTCACTTCTCAGATAAAAGAGGCTGTTTTGGAAGAGTTTTATGGTGTCTGCCTTGCTCAGCAGTATATTGCAGAAGGCGGTATCAACTATGCCAAAGAGCTTCTTGAAAAAGCTCTCGGTGAAGATAAGGCTCTCGACGTTATCAGTAAGCTTACCGCTTCACTTCAGGTTAAACCTTTTGAATTTATCAGAAAAACTGAGCCTTCACAGATCCTTACCTTCATTCAGGATGAGCATCCTCAGACAATAGCTCTTATTTTGTCATACATGTCACCGTCACAAAGTGCGCTTATATTATCTGCAATTCCACCTGACAGACAGGCGGACGTTGCCAAGCGTATTGCAGCCATGGACAGAACAAGTCCTGATACTATCAAGGAAGTAGAAAAAGTGTTGGAATCAAAGCTTTCATCTCTTGTAAACCAGGATTACACAATTGTTGGTGGTGTAGATGCAGTTGTAGAAATCCTCAATACAGTAGACCGCGCAACAGAAAAGCATATCATGGAAACTCTCGAGATCGAGGAGCCAGAACTTGCGGACGAGATCAGAAAGAAGATGTTCGTATTCGAGGATGTACTTCTTTTGGACGACAGATCCATTCAGAGAGTGCTGCGTGAGGTTGAGAACAGTGATCTTGGTCTTGCTCTTAAGGGAGCAACTGAGAATGTACAGACTGCTATCTTTAACAACCTTTCAAAGCGTCTTGCAGCTATGATCAAGGAAGACATGGACTTCATGGGACCTGTTCGTATGAAGGATGTTGAAGAAGCACAGCAGAAGATTGTTAACGTTATCAGAAAGCTTGAGGATGCTGGTGAAATTGTAATCTCCAGAGGCGGAGGTGATGAGCTAGTTGTCTAATTTGTTTAAAGGCGGGTTTGTCAGCTACGATGACACGGAAAAATATGTCATTGACAGTAACGAACTTGCAAATCAGAAAATAGAAGCCTTTCAGGAAGCAGAAATGCAGAGGAAAAGAGCTGAACAGGCATCAGAAGAAGGCTTCCCCATGGAAGGGGAAGAAGGGGACTTTGTTCCTGGAATAGACATGGAACAGGTCTCGCAGCTTACTGAAGATCAGGGCATGCTTGATTCTTTTCCTGATCCCCAGTTTGACATGGAAGCAATGCAGGCTGAGATGGATCTAAAGCTTCAGCAGGCTCAGGAACAGGCTGATGCCATAATCCAGAATGCTCAGGAACAGGCAAACTCAATAATAGCTCAGGCCCAGGAGGAAGGACACAGACAGGGCTATGAAGCTGGCTATCAGGAGGGGGCCATGGCTGCAGAAGCCCTAAAGGCTGAAATTGAGCAGCAAAGAGGAGACCTTGAAGCTGAGTATCAGCAGCTTGTAGATGGCCTTGAGCCTGAGATGGTTGATGTCCTTACCCAGATTTATGAGCATGTTTTTGGCATTGAACTTAGAGAAGATAAAGAGATAATCCTTCATCTTCTTAAATCCACCTTATCAAGGATAGAACCAGGCAATGACCTTATAGTTCATGTTTCCTCCGATGATTATGATGATGTCATAGAGGAAAAAGCTTCCCTTGAAGCCTGCGTAACATCTCCTAATACCACTATGGAGATCATAGAAGATCCTCTTTTAAAAGAAAATGAGTGCATGATAGAGTCTGATTCTGGCGTTTATGACTGTAGCCTTGGGGTCGAACTTGCCGAAATATCAAGAAAACTAAAGCTCCTTTCCTTTGACAGATCTAGACGTTGATGGAAACAATAAAACTTGTATATTGGAGAGTACATGCTAACATCAAACATTGATTTTTCCAAATACAAAAAAATGCAAAATGCCCCCTTTTACCGCATGAGCGGAAAGGTGGTTAATGTAATAGGACTTACCATCGAGTCTGCAGGACCTGATGCTAAGCTTGGTGATATATGCCTTATTTACCCAAAGAAAAAAGATTCCGATACTATTTCAGATAGTAAGGGAAGACCTTCAATGGCTGAAGTTGTTGGCTTTAAAGACAATCATGTACAACTTATGCCCTATGAAAATACCAGTGGAATAGGAAACGGTAGCATAGTTGAAAACACTGATTCACCCCTTAGAGTAAATGTTGGCGAAGGCCTTTTGGGCCAGACTCTTGATGGTCTTGGCAGAATAGATGGCACAAGCTTTGGAAAGGGTACAATCCTTGAGGACGGTGTTGCTTATTCAGTTGAGAATCAGCCCCCTGATCCCATGACTAGGGATCCGATTTCTGAAGTTCTATCTCTTGGGGTAAAGGCTGTAGATGGCCTTTTGACAGTCGGAAAGGGCCAGAGAATTGGAATCTTTGCAGGATCTGGTGTTGGTAAGAGTACACTTCTTGGTATGTTTGCCAGAAATACTCAGGCAGATATAAACGTGATTGCTCTAATTGGAGAGCGTGGAAGGGAAGTTAGGGAGTTTATAGAGCGAGACCTTGGAGAAGAAGGCATGAAAAGATCTATCGTAGTCTGTGCTACTTCTGACAAGCCAGCTCTTGAGAGACTTAAGGCTGCCAAGACAGCAACTTCAATAGCTGAATATTTTCGTGATAAGGGAAAAGACGTACTTCTTATGATGGACTCTCTGACACGTTTTTCTATGGCTCAGCGCGAAATTGGTCTTGCCAGTGGCGAGCCCCCTGTTTCCCGAGGATACCCGCCAAGTGTTTATGCAGAAATGCCAAAGCTTCTAGAAAGAGCTGGAAGGTCTAGAAAAGGCTCCATCACGGGTCTTTATACAGTCCTTGTAGATGGTGATGACATGAATGAGCCAATCACTGATACGGCCCGTGGTATCTTGGACGGACATATAGTCTTAAACAGAAAGCTTGCGCAAAAAAATCATTATCCTGCAATTGATGTACTGGCTAGCATTTCAAGATGTATGTCTGCTATAGCTGATCCGGAGCACAAAAAAGCAGCAGGTAAACTGAAAAACGTACTTGCGACCTACAATGATGCCGAAGATCTTATAAATATTGGAGCTTATAGGGCAGGTGCCAACAAAAATATTGATTACGCTGTTTCCAAGATAGAAAGAGTAAATCAGTTCCTTATGCAGGAAACAGATGAGAAATTTTCCTTCGAGGAGATAAGAAGTCAGCTGATAAATATGTTTAATGACTAAGTGATATCTTTTGACAGATTATTTACATATTTCTGACTTATGGAGAATCAGCATATATGGCGAGATTTGTTTATAGGATGCAGAGCGTCCTAAATATCAAGCAGAAAACAGAAGGGCAGATCAAAATGGAATTTGCTGCTGCCCAGGCTGAACTTAACAAGCAGATGGATATCCTTGAAAGCTATTTTGACAGAAAGGATAACTATCTAAGGGAAGCGGAAGAACTTAGAAATGCTGATAGACTTAAGCTTCAGGACATACTGGATAATCAGTATGCCACAGCCCAGATGGATGTTATGATTGCATCCCAGGCCAGAGTTGTTAAGCAGCATGAAGAAATAGTTGAAAAGGCCAGAGTTAAGCTTACCAAAGCTATCCAGGAGCGCAAGATGCAGGAAACTTTGAGAGACAGAGCCTACGCTGAATGGATAGAAGAAGAAAAGCAGGAAGAAGCAAAAGAAAACGACCAGCGCACAAGTTTTACCTATACCCAAAGACAACGCGAAATGTAAATGAGTGAGGATAATACATGGCTGATTTAGGCAACATTGAGGATCCCAAGGCCGCCAAGGCCAAGCTCAAAGCGGATAAAAAAGAATATCAGAAAAAGTTAAAGGAACAGAGAAAAGAGGCCAAGGAAAAAGCCCAGGAATTTGCTGATAGAACAGCGGAGATAAATGGAGATAACGCAGGAGGTTTTGCAACTATTGTTATTACCTTCCTGATCATCCTGATCTGGCTTGCAATCATGGCTCTTTTGATAAAACTTGATGTGGGCGGATTTGGCTCAGATATTCTGGCGCCAATCTTAAAGGATGTGCCTTATGTAAATCTGATCCTTCCTGATACTGCCCAAAATAGCGCTTATGATGAATCACAGGTAGACTACAGTAGTGCTGAAAGCTCAGGTGGAACCTCCATAAACAGCCTTGAAGAAGCAAATGCCTACATTAGAAAGCTTGAAAACATGCTTCAGTCTGAGATGGAACAAAATAGCAGCTATGCTTCCACTATAGATAAGCTTAATGCCGAAGTTACAAGACTTGAGCCCTTTGAGAGACAGCAAAAAGAGTTCTATGAAGAGAGAGCAAGCTTCTATGCCAGTGTAGTTTATGGGGATTACGCCCCAGATGCTGCTGCCTACGCTTCATACTACGCTATGATAGATCCTGACACTGCTGCCAAGATTTATGAGCAGGTTGTAAAGGGTGAGCTTGACGATGAAGCTATAAAAGCCTTTGCAACCACCTATTCAGGCATGAAGGCCAAGCAGGCGGCTCAGATATTTGATGAAATGATAAACGAAAACCAGATCCAGCTTGTTTGCAGAATCCTGGCCCAGATGACCATCGAAAACCGCGGAGATATCCTTGCTCAGATGGAAAAAGAAAATGCTGCTAAATGTACGCAGCTTCTGGAGCCTTCAGCTCTTGAGAAAGAATCTACTCAGGTTACTGGTGAGAAAAAGTAAAAATATAAAATTTCTAAAAAATTCACCCGGCAGGGTGAATTTTTTTTGCCTTATGACGATATAGAAGTTGAGAATCTATGCACCTTGAAATAAAGTCGAAAGGAGGTTACATGACCGGTACTACAAAGACGATAGACATGCAGATGTCTATTATCACACGAAGTACTGTGGCGAGTGTTTCGAAGGTTGATTATTCCAAAAAGAATCAGGCAAAGGACCAGACGGGATTTGATGGACTTCTTAATAAGGCTTCATCAGCCATGATTCAGGCAAAGAGCACAACAGCAAAAATAAGCTATTCATCAACTGAAAAGCTTGTTGCAAGGCAGGACGTAGCCAAGAATAATCAAAATGCTCAGAACTTATCTAAAAAGATAAATGACAAGTCAGGCAAGAGTAGTGATGTAAATGATCCAAATAAAGCGAAGGCAAATACCGCAGCTAAGGATCAGGATACCAAGAATATCGACGATAGAACTACAGAAGCAACTGACAAGAACCTTGAAAAGACAGCAACTACAGACACAAATACCAACGAAACATCCAGCAAGGATGCCGACAAAAAGCTACAGAATGCTATAGAAGAAGATACTAAGGAAATGGTAGCTCATATAGCAAAAATGTTTGATATATCTGAGGAAGAAATCGTAGACGTGATGGATATGCTGGGAATTATGATGACAGATCTTCTTAATCCTCAGAATATAAGAGAACTCATTACAAACCTTGATACACAGGATAAAGCGCTTGATCTGCTAACAGATGCAGACCTAAATACTAACATGCAGGACCTCTTTGAGGATGCGGAAGGTATGAAGAGCCAGCTCATGAAAGAGTTTGATTTATCTAACGAGGATGTTCTATCAGCAATAAAGGAAAATACAGAGAAGGTTGATCCTGAACTTAAAAACATTAAAGTAAAGGAACCCGAAATTGTATTACATGCAGCTAAGGAAGAACTTCCACAGGACCTTAAGGCATCACAGTCTAAAGATCTAACATCTGATATCAAGGTAGAAACACCTGAGATTTCCAGCGAAGAAGTATTTAAACCAGTTGAAAATACTGGCGAAATGACCAAGCAGAATGGCAAAAACACTGGAAATGAGCAAAACACCAATAACCCAGGTGCTACTCTTTTTAACCAGCTACTTGATAACATAACTGAAAATATGGATACTGCAAAAACTGGCGCCACTGAGTACACAAACAGGGCACAGATGGAGAATATTCTAAGGCAGATTACAGATCGCATTACCATTAGATCTTTTGCTACAGAATCATCAATGGAATTATCACTTCATCCTGCAAGCCTTGGTAATCTGAACATTCTCCTTACAAGCAGTAAGGACGGAATCACAGCTAAATTTACAGCTCAGAATGAGATTGTAAAAGAGGCAGTGGAAGCCCAGATGCAGACACTTCAGCAGAAATTCAATGAACAGGGCATTAAGGTTACATCCATAGAAGTTACAATTGCAAGCCATGCATTTGAACAAAATCTTCAGCAGGGGTCAGACAACAACGAAGCCTATAACAAAGAACAGGCAAGGAAAGCAAGGCCTCTTCGCAGAATCAACCTTGCAGAGGAACTTGTAGAAGACGATGAAGGCATATCAGATGCAGACAGGATTGCAGCTCAGATGATGGCGGCAAACGGAAACTCAGTAGACTTTAGTGCCTAAGATACAACCAATGATTTTGAGGGGAAGCTAATAGCTTCCCCTGGAGGATAAAAAATGGCAGAAGTTAATCAGGTAAGTGCTGTAATTAAAAATGGCGAAGTTACAAACCTTGAGAATAATAAAAAGGCTACTGAAGCCAAAACAGGATATGACAAGGACTCTTTTCTTCAGATTCTTGTAGCCCAGATGAAATATCAGGATCCAATGGAGCCAACATCAAATACTGAGTATATTTCACAGTACGCAACCTTCACTCAGGTTGAGCAGCTAAACAACATGGCAAACTCTATGTCTTTATCAAGAGCATCAGAGCTTGTAGGTAAGACAGTTAAGGTTACTCAGACTAATGCCGATACTGGAAAGAACTCGGAGATCATCGGTACTGTTGATTATGTGACTTATAGTGGCAACAAGGCTTATCTATCAATCAATGGAACAGCCTATAACGTTGACGATGTCACAGAAGTTTATGATGCTGACTTTACAGCCGCTCAGGATCAGGTAAAAGATTTCCAGGAGGCAATAGATAAGCTCCCTAGAAGCCTTGATTTTGTAAATGAGCAGGAACACGGCCTTACAATCGACACCATGTACAAGTTCTACATGGAGGAAATGGATGATAAGGCTAGAAAGATGATGGATCCTAACTACGTAACAAGTCTTCAGCAGTACGTAAACAGAATTGATGACATTAGAGGTGATGTTCACAGAACCTTTAACAAGGATGATGAGACAACTAGGAAGCTTAAAGAATTGCAGCAGGAGTCATAAATTGCTGGATGATCAATGTACAGTCGCATTCATAATTAAGTGAATTATTTACTTATAAATATTTACTACGTCAAAGAATCTACTATAAAAGATTATGGAGAGCAGGAATATGACAATTGATGAACTTAGATTTTCTTCAATAAGTCAGGTCCAGGATCAGTACTTAAAGCCCCAGGGCGCCAAGAACACTGATCCTAAAACTGCTGCGGTAACTGGCGGAGATTCTTTTGCTCAGATACTAAATAAAATCAGGGACGATGCCGATAATAATACTGTAGCAGGAGATAGACTTAAATTTTCAAAGCATGCTACAAACAGGCTAAGCGATAGAAGCATTGAACTTACAAAAGACCAGATGGACAGACTTTATCAGGGTGCAAAAGAAGCAGGTGAAAAAGGTATAAAAGATTCTCTCATTTTAGTTGACCAGCTTGCTTTTATCGTGAATGTGCCAAATAACACAGTAGTTACAGCTATGGACCAGACAGAAACAAAGAGTAACGTATTTACAAATATTGACGGAGCAGTGATTGCATGATTGGACCCGAAAGGGAAATCTATTGATCCCCGACCGATAGAAGGGATCATCCGCTATTTCACGCATCCGTCCAAAATTAAGAATGATATACGAATTGCTTATTCCTCATGTTTGCTCAGGTCATGAAGTTAAAAAGCTTAATAAGCAGGCTTATTAGCATTTTTTACTTATGACACTTATATCATTCATGTTATGGAGGACTTTGCCTTATGATGAGATCACTTTATTCTGGTGTTGCAGGACTTCGTACTCACCAGACTAAGATGGATGTACTTGGTAACAACATTGCCAACGTTAACACCACATCTTTTAAATCACAATCTATTACATTTTCAGACCTTATGTACCAGACAACACAGACAGCATCTGGCGCCACAGAGACAAAGGGTGGTGTAAATGCTCGTCAGATTGGTCTTGGTGCTAAGTCAGGCGCTATTGCAACAGCAATTGAAGGTCAGGGCGCAACTCAGACAACTAACAACCCATTCGATATCATGATTACTGGTAAGGCTTTCTTCGTTGTTAATAACGGAAAAGAAAACCTTTATACCAGAGATGGCTCTTTCTACGTTGACGGTGCAGGTAACCTTGCAATGCAGTCAAACGGATACTTCGTAATGGGATGGGTAGCTCAGGAAGATCCTGAAACAGGAGCTATCACAGTAAATAAGAATGGTGGACTTTCACAGCTTCAGATCATGAGCGCTGATAATACAACATATTCACCAGCATCAACTACACAGGCTCTTTACAGCGGAAACCTTGATGATAACGATTCAAACATCGTCTCTGACGATGGTAAGACAGTAACTCTTGAATTCTATGACAACAAGGGTTATCTCTACACAGCTAAATTTACAATCAAAGATACTGAGGATCCTAACGATCATCTTTTCTCAGTTCAACTTACAGATATCATTGATTCTGATGGTAACTCAATCGGTTCAGAGAGACTTGCAGGCGTTCAGTTTGGCGATATCCAGGACTTTGAAAAGCTTGTAAATGAAGAAGGCGACTATCAGGTAGAAATGGGAGCTAAGTCTTCAAAGGTTTATCAGAAGGCTGGTACACCTTTATTTAATGGAGCAGTTGTTCCAAGTGGCGGCGAGGGGCATGAGCTTACACTTGGCGATATCAATTATGCTACATCCAATAAGAACCCATATAAGGGACTTCTTCAGACTGTATATGGCAAGGATGATAACTGGATCACAAGCACTGACGGCGTTTCCAAGAATTCTGCAGTCAGAATTGATCCTTCAACAAGTGGCCTTATTGTCACAAAATCTTTTACAGAAACTAAAGAATATGCAACAAACTATTCCTTCTCTCCAAAGAACATTTACTCCTACTACGTAAATGAGGAGACAAAGTTTGGTTATAGAGTTATCCCTACTACAGAAGCCGGAACCTATGGCGATGGTAAGGATCTTAAGGACTATACGAAGACTTTGGAGACGGTTTATGGAATAGATGCAGCAGATATTAAAAACTACATTGATCAGACACAGAAATATACATATACACTTACAGAAGATGATAATGGTGTCAGCACTTTAAATATATATGCTCCATTAACAACACTTGATAAGGGTGAGAATATAACTAATAAGTCTGCAAGTGATATTGTTACTGCAGGTACTAGTACTGCAGGTGCTAGCATGTTTACAGATAAGACAGGCTCTTTTGCATCACTTGCAAATGTAATAAACAATGTCAGATACACATTTGATGGACATAATCTAACAGTTGATGAGTATAAGGTCAAGGGTTATGACACAACTAAGGATGCAGAAAGAGGAAATATTACAAGTGACCTTAGAAATTCAGTTGCAGATATTGTTGGTTCTCTGTTCAATATCTATATGGGGTCGTCTCCGACGGATACATACGATCCTGTTGCAGGTACGATGACCATATCTGGAACAACATTTGGTCCTAATTTTAAGCTTTCAGATATTCAAACTAAGCTTGCTGCTTATAAGCAGAATAAAGATCCTTCTTATGATGAAACAGCAGATACAAATGTTACAGTGATAAATAATTTGATAACAGTTGCAGAAGCTAGTGGCGAAAGTATCACTGGAATTAAAATAGTTGATCTTGATGGCACTGCTGGAATAATGTCCATTGGAGCAAAGCCCAAGGAAGAGTATGAGACTATCTATGAAGGAACATTAAAGCCTGAAGTTTCCAAGACAGATAGTAATTATACAAGCCAGAAGAAGGGCGCTGATGCATATCCTTACGCAATAGTAAATTCTGATAAGACAGCATATCTTTTAGAGAACAGTGAAGGAAATCTTGAAGACCTTCCAGAAGAGCTTCTTACAAACTGTTTTGGGATTACAAAGTCAGAATATGAAGCAAAGGGATTTGAATATACTTACAAAATTAACGCAAGTGGCATGAACTTAAGCCACAATGAAGAGGAAACTCTTGAGATAGTTAAGGACGAGAAAACAAATACTCCTAAGTATCAGGCTGTTCCTAACGATGACGGTACTGGCTACAAGTTTTTATCTACACAGGAGATTCAGGCATATAACAATACTGAGGTGCCAAATGAAGGAAATATTGTAGATCTTCTTTCTACATCTTCCAAGGCTTATGCAGGTTTCCTTAAAGATGTATATGGAATTACAGATTCTGATGCAAGAGCATATGGTGCAGATGGTAAGTACAAGATAGTAAGTGATGACACAATTGTTCTTTCAACTGGTGAAAAGACTGTTCAGCTTAAGTTTGATGCTGCTACAGGTAAGATCATTTCAGCAGGCGGCAACAAGGATACACAGAAAGTCAGCATGAAGTTTGCAAATAATAAGACTGAATCAGGCTTTGTAACAGGAAACGAAGCATTTGGATTCCAGGTAAAGAACCCTAATGACGCTGACGAGCTTGCTAAGCTTGGTACTATAGAAGTAGATTTCAGTACAGTTACTAACTACAACACTAATGGATCATCAACAATCAAGGCTGTAAAGGGAGATAAGTCTTCTCTTAATACAGGACGTGCAGTTGGTGAGATGAATGGTGTAACAGTAAGTACAGACGGAACAATTTACGCTACATATTCAAACGGCCAGACAAAGCTCCTTGGCCAGATTGCATCTGCTGAATTTGCTAATGCGTCAGGTCTTTCTAAAGAGGGTGATAACCTTTATGCTTCAACTCTTAACTCTGGTGAGGCTACAATCCAGGATATCACAACAGATGGCGGCTACATGAACACTGGTGTACTTGAAATGTCTAACGTAGATCTTTCAAAAGAGTTTACTGAGATGATCACAACTCAGCGTGGATTCCAGGCTAACAGCCGTATCATCACAGTATCAGATACACTTCTTGAGGAACTTACAAACCTTAAGAGATAATGAATAGGTAGTTCTTTTAACATATCATAGGCAAAGTAACAGCCCTGTATCTTCGGTCGGATACAGGGCTGATTTTATAATTTGGATTTCAATACGCATAGAGTCTTTTTGTGACTCATTGTTCTTTTGTAAAGAATACCTGCAGTGCGTGATACAGGTGAAGCTGCCAGGCTTTCATGTCGTGGACACCGCCAGGGATTATAAAGAAGTCGTAGTTCTGACCTGGGGTGAGATATGGAGAAGCTGATACGGCCTTACCCATAATGTCTTTGTGCTCTTCAAAGGCAATGTCATTATCGCCGTTTGCACAGAACATGAAGTCAAGCTCATAGCCGTTCTCGTGGCCTTTTTCAAGGGTTTCGCAGATGCGCTTAACTTCCTGATCGTGATTTCCAAATGGGCCACAGCAGCCAGAAAATGGACCATAGTAGGAGAAGAGGTCATAGTTGTTATAAAAGGCTGCTCTGTAGGTTGTCATAGAGCCAAGTGAGAGACCTGCAAAAGCTCTGTGGTTTCTGGTGCGGATAAGGTTTTCTTCTGAAACATCTCCGCATGCGTATGTGCTGTAGTATGACTCAATTCCAGGAATGAGATCTTTTCTGAGTTCTGTCTTGAAGTTCTCGCAGATTGCTTCATCATGTGTATTCTTGCTTTCTTCATCGTGATAGAAAGTTGGTGCTACCACGATAACGGGCTTGCATAGGCCTTTTGCAATCATGTTATCAAGAATTGTAGCTGTATCTGGGAACATATCAAACCACCATTCCTGCATAAAGCCGCCTCCATGAAGAAGGTAGAGAACATCATATTTCTTCTCCTTGTCATAGCCATATGGAAGATAAACTCTGGCCTTTTTGTGAATAGGCTTTATTTCTGGGTCGTTATATGTTTGAGACTCATATTCAAATGTTTCTATTGTTCCTTTTTCGGGAATTTCTATGAGCATTTCTGCTGGCATTTCATATGTGTACTGCATTGTAACCTCCTGATTTTGATTCTTCTATTTTTTTCACATTTATATTGTGCTCTCTAATTATATTTCTTTGTGGCTTGCATTACTTCAAAGATATTGCTACCTAATGCATAGTTGTTGCCTTTCCGGTCTCTTTATAAGCAACGCTCAGGCCAAGGCCTATGGCTCTTCACAAAACCTTATATGCAAGTTAAGGGAAAGTAGATTTGCATATAAGACCTACGAGAGGCCACAGATTATGGCCTTACACGAAATGTGTGCTTCATGTAATTTTCGTGTAAGCCACAAAATAATAGAGGTTACACGAAACTACAGTAAAAAGCCGATTTCATATAAGCAACGCTCAGGCCAAGGCCTATGGCTCTTCACAAAACCTTATATGCAATTTAAGGAAAAGTAGATTTGCATATAAGACTAGCGAGAGGCCGCAGATTATGGCCTTACACGAAATGTGTGCTTCATGTAATTTTCGTGTAAGTCACAAAATAATAGTGGTTACACGAAACTACAGTAAAAAGCCGATTTCGTATAAGCGACGCTTAGGACAGGATCAATGGCTCTTCAGAAATCCTTATATGCAAATTTAGGAGAAGTAGATTTGCATATAAGACCAACGAGAGGCCGCAGATTATGGCATTACACGAAACCTACGTTACATGTGATTTTCATGTAATGCAAAAACAAACAGCGTTTACACGAAAACATTTCTAAAGGCATTTTCGTGTAAGTAATGCCCAGGTCATAGGTAAATTCAATATTCAGGGGAGGGGGCCTTAAGAGAACTCCATGTATACGACATTCCGAACATTGCAACCTTAATAAATCTAGCTATAAACGGAAAAATAAACATAAACAAACGAAAAAAGTAGTGTACAGTGTACATAAAAGTGGTACAATGAATTTAAATACCACAATATGTAGTGGAACTATGCAACGAAATCACAAAAATATAGAAAAAGTTTTGAAAACAGTAACATAATTTCAAACAAAAAAGCGTGTGTTGAAATTGTGTTGCAAATATGTACAAAATGTGAACAAAACCCAAAGCAATGTAATCGAAAAAGTGGTAAAATTAATGTATGTAGAAACAAAATTTCATTTCTGAATGAAATTTCTGGTATTTTGAAATAATTCTAAAGGCTCATAAGTATAGATTCTTGAAGGCATTTTCATTATTGCGTTCAAGAAGTTATAAAGGCAGAGTGGGGAAGGCAAATGGATAACAGAGAAAAGACAGTTTTGATGTTAACCAAGATGGATACGAGAAAGATCCTGATCAACAAGAATCAGATCCAGACTGTGGAAGCCAGCCCTGATACTGTGATAATCCTAAGTGGCGGACGAAAACTACTTGTAAAAGAAACAATTGAAGAAATATACAATATGCTTCAAAACGGATAATTAATTTTTTTAGTTCTTGCGAATATACTCACTATCACTATGAGAGGGGGATATGTTGTGGATATTGCGTCATTAGCCGGAATGGTATTGTGCTTCATCTTCATGATCTTAAGTATTGTATTTGGTGCTGGTATTTCCGGTGTACAGTACTTCCTTGATGCGCCATCAGCTATGATTACGTTCGGTGGAGCTTTCATGGCGGTTCTCGCTTCAAGAAGCATGCCGAGTTTCATCAACGGCCTTAAATCCTATACTTTGATCTATAAAATGCCTGCTGATGATACCAAAGGTACGATTAAGCAGATCATAGACCTGTCAAATACAGCTCGTAAGGAAGGTCTTCTTGCTCTTGAGGAAGCTGCGGGCAACCTAGAAGATGCTTTTATGAAAAAGGGTGTAGGTCTTATCGTAGACGGTACTGAACCTGAACTTGTTAAAAGTATCCTGGAAGCCGAGATCGATGCTATGTCAGAGCGTCACAAGGAAAACTATTCTATTTTCGGAGACATCGCCGGAATGGGCCCTTCCTGGGGTATGATCGGAACACTTCTTGGTCTGGTTCTTATGCTTCAGAACATGTCAGACCCTTCATCTATCGGACCATCCATGGCCGTTGCCTTGATCACAACTTTCTATGGATCAGTTCTTGCTAACTGGTTCTGTTATCCAGCTGAAAACAAATTAAAAGCAAGAAGTAATGCTGAATATATGGCAAAGAGTATTGTTATTGAGGGACTTCTTTCTATTCAGGCTGGTGAAAACCCTCGTGTTACAGAGGAAAAGCTTAAATCATTCCTGTCACCTGCTGACAGAGCTGCTTATGAAGCTGAGAATGGTACAGGAGATGGAGGCGAATAATGGCAAAGAAACCAGAAGAAATAAAACCTGGCTTGCCGGCGTGGCAGGGAACATTTGGAGATCTGATGAATCTGCTTCTTTGCTTCTTCGTTTTGCTTTTTTCTATGGCTTCCATGGATGCAGCCAAATTCGAAGAAGTTGCAGCATCGTTTAGTTCGGCGTTTAGCATCTTTTCTGGTGGTGAGATGGCAATTGGAAAGGGCGCTCTTATTGGAGATGGTGTATCCCAGCTCACTGAGCTATCTGCTTATATCACATCCATGGGCCTTGCTCAGAGCGGCGAAGATTCAGATGCAGAAACTGATGCAGTCGGAGAAATGGACCAGAAAGAACTTATGGAGGCTGCAGAAGAAGAACAGATGGAGGCCTCAAAAGAGCTTGCTGAAAAGATACAGGCTGCAATTGATGAAGGGGATATAGACAACGAAGTATCTCTTAATTACACAAGCCAGTATGTACAGCTTACAATTCAGGGCTCAATTCTTTTTGACTCTGGAAAGGTTGAGCTAAAAGAGGATGCGCTTCCTGTAATTGATAAGGTAGGACAGATCCTTGAATCCTACGCTGGAGGAACTATTGAAATAGAGGGCCATACTGATAACCGACCTATGAATTCTGGCGGCAAATATAGCAATAATGATGAACTTAGTTCTGGAAGAGCTCTTTCGGTATTTAACTATCTGATAGAAAATACCTACCTTGATCCTGCAAATCTAGTCCACACAGGTCGAGGCGAATACGACCCTATAGCAGATAATTCCACTGATGAAGGAAGAGCCAGAAACAGACGTGTAGAGATAAAGATTTACAATCCTTTGAGTGCCAATTATTAAAATGTGGAGGAAGGAAATACTATGAAAAAGAACTTACTGTCAATCATTATTCTTGCACTTCTTGTAGTGAATATTGGAATGACCAGTTTTATGCTGCTGAGTGTTATGACTACTAATTCCCAGACAGCCAAGCTAATTTCTGATATTGCCGCTGCTCTTGAGCTTGAGGCTAATGGCGGAAATACAGGGGGCTTTTCTGGATCAGCTTCTGGAAATGTAGGAGTGGGAAATATTGCTACCTTTGGATTTACTGGTGAGGAGCAGCTTACTATCAACCTAAAACCTGGGGCTGACGGCAAAGCACATTACATGCTGGTTGAAGTTGTCTTTTCTATGAACACAGCCAGTGCAGACTATGCAACCCTTGGAACAGAGGAAGCGCTGGCAGGAATGAAGGATCTTATAAAGGGTAAGGTTACAAATACTCTTTCTTCATACACTATCGAAGAACTCCAGGCTGACGATACAGCTGCAAAAGAGAAGATTCTTGAGGAAGTGCAGGAGCTTTATAACTCTAACTTTATCTATGATGTAACTTTCTCAAGTGTTCTATATCAGTAAAGATTCCTTTTCTAAAAGAAAAAGGAGGAAGGAGAAACAAAGGTTTGAGTGAAGTCCTGTCACAAAATGAAATAGATAGTCTGCTGGCAGCACTCAGTACAGGTGAGCTGGACGTAGATCAAATGCAGAACGCGGACGAAAAGAAAGTCAAAGATTATGACTTTAAACGTCCTGCCAAGTTCTCAAAAGAGCACCTTCGTACGCTTGAGATGATCTATGAACATTATGGAAGACTCTTATCCACGACTTTGCCACTGTATCTTAGAAAGAATGTCCAGGTATCAGTTGCTAACTCAGAGACTGTAACTTATTCAGAGTTTAGTAACGCTCTTTCAAACCCTGTAATTTTGGGAGTTATCAATTTTCTTCCGCTTCAGGGAACAATCATCCTGGAACTTCAGGCGAATATAGGTTTTTCCTTCATTGACAGAATGCTTGGAGGTGAAGGGGGAACCCTGGATAAGCCAAGACCCTTTACCGACATTGAGATGCCGCTTATAGAAAAGCTTGTGGTTATCTGCATGCAGCTTATGGTTGAGCCCTGGCAGAATGTAGTAGCTATAAATCCTGTAATGGAGAGAATTGAGACTAATCCACAGTTTGCGCAGGTAATATCTCCTACAGATATGATTGCCATTGTAACTCTTAATATCAAGATTGGAGAAACAGAAGGACTTATGAATGTCTGCCTTCCATACTTCACCTTGGAGAGTGTAATGGACAAGCTTAATACCAAGTTCTGGTTCTCTACAATGCAGAAAAATGCTGATGAGGATTATCAGGATACATTGGAAACCATGGTCAAGCACGTGGATGTCCCTGTAAAAGCCATACTTGGTAAATGTAATGTTTCGGTAAGTGATTTTGTTCATTTGCAGGCGGGAGACATTATAAGGCTAGATAACAGAGTTAATACTGATATGCAGGTATATGTAGGAAATATCAGAAAGTTTACTGCACTACCTGGTACAGCAAAAGATAAGTATGCCGTAAGAATTACTTCGGTTGTAAGAGAGGAGGAAGAGTAGCAGCATGGATGGAATGTTATCACAGGACGAAATTAATGCTTTGCTAGCCGGCATGGATTCTGGTGGCGGCGACGCTGCTGCTGGTGGGGACGCTCCTGCAGAGGGTGGCGCGCCAGAGGAGGCACAAGCTGCATCAGCGGGAGGTAGCGGAATTGATGAATCTCTTTTGACTGATTCTGAAAAGGATGCAATCGGTGAGGTTGCTAATATCAGTATGGGTTCATCAGCTACAACGCTGTATTCCCTTGTAAATCAAAAGGTTAATATCACAACTCCTCAAGTAGAGCTTGCGACTTGGGAAACTGTTATTAACAATTATGAGAGGCCTTGTGTATTTATTCAGATCAAGTACACGGTTGGTCTTGATGGAACCAATATTCTTATCTTGAAAGAGCATGATGTTATGGTCATCACTGACCTTATGATGGGCGGTGATGGTACTAACACAGAGGGTGAGATTGGTGAACTGCAGTTGTCAGCCATTTCTGAGGCTATGAACCAGATGATGGGTGCTGCTGCCACATCTCTTTCTACAATGATCAATCAGAAGGTTGATATCAGCCCGCCACAGGCCACTGTTCTTGATATGATCAATGATGATCCTTCTGATATTGCTGAATTCCTTACAGGAACTTTTGTCAGGATTTCTTTTAAGATGCAGGTTGGAGACCTGGTGGATTCAACGCTTATGCAGTTGTATCCTATAGATTTTGCCAAGGCTCTAAAAGATACAGTTGTATCAGATGGAGGTGAAGCAGAAGCAGCACCTGCACCGGAACCAGCACCAGCGCCAGCTCCTGCGCCAGGCCCGGCACCAGACATGGGAATGGGTGCTGCTCCGCAGATGGATCCAAACATGATGGCAGGCGGAATGCCACAAATGGGTATGGGTATGCCTCAGATGGGCATGGGCATGCCTATGCAGATGCCTATGCCGCAGATGATGAACATGAATATCCAGCCGGCCCAGTTCCAGAACTTTGCTGGTGGTACAACTATCATGGCAGGTGGCGAGAACATCGGCATTATCAAGGATGTACCACTTGAAGTTACTGTGGAACTTGGAAGAACCGCCAAGCCTATTTCAGATATCCTCGATTTTGCACCGGGTACTATCATCGAGCTTGATAAGGTGGCAGGCGAACCAGTAGATGTTCTTGTTAATGGTAAGTTTGTTGCCAAGGGCGAGGTTGTTGTCATCGAAGAAAGCTTTGGCGTCCGTGTAACTGAGATAGTTCAGTAAAAACGTATTGTTGGGGACTTTTATGGGAGTAGATTCATATTTACAACTAGTTACTGTTCTTATTATTTTCATTGTGGTCCTGGCCGCCACTTTGTACGTTACAAAGTGGATGGCTAATTACCAAAAGGGTGCAAACCTTAGTAAGAACATAGAAATCATTGATACCTGCAAGATATCTACTAACAAGTACATTCAGATCATTAGGATAGGGGAAAGACACGTGGCCCTTGCAATTTCAGGGGAACAGGTCACTAATCTTGGAGATGTTGATCCTGATGAACTGATCCTTAAGACTGAGGCAGATAACAGTCTAGGTTTTAAGGATGTACTGGAGAAAATAAAGGGTGAGAAAAAAGAGACAAATGGGAAATAGGCATAAGCTTTTCTTATTACTTGTTCTGATGCTTTTTGTGTTTGCCAGTGGTTTTGTGACTATGCCTGTTATGGCACTTGCCACTGAAAACATTATTTCTGATACTACACCTACTGATCCGACTACGGATGAGGAAACGCATTTGACTGGTTCTCAGGGAGAGAGGACCAATATAAATGAACCTGGTTCTTCTGAGGATCCGGAGGATCTTAAGAAACTCAACATTGCTAATACGGTTACTATTACCTATGACAATGGAAATGGTTCTCTTAATGGTGCTCTTAGGATTCTTATCACACTTACTTTAATTTCCCTTGCACCAACTCTTCTTGTGATGATGACTTCTTTTACGAGGATCATCGTTGCACTTCATTTTACGAGAACAGCCATTGGAACCCAGACGTCACCACCCAACCTGGTGATAATTGGTATAGCTTTGTTCATGACTCTTTTTATAATGCAACCTACGCTTACTGCCGCATATAACGATGCTGTTATTCCGTTTGAAGATGGGCAGATGGACCAGCAGGAGTTTTTTGAAGAAGCCATGAAGCCTTTTAGGCAGTTTATGTATGGCCAGACTCAGAAAAAAGATGTTGTACTGTTTATGAATATCGACGGCATAGAGTGGGACGGAGAACTTGACAGTATCCCTAACGTCGTATTAGTACCAAGTTTTATTGTAAGTGAGCTTCGTACAGCCTTCATAATTGGATTTATGATCTATATTCCATTTATTGTAATCGACATGGTTGTAGCTTCAGTGCTTATGAGTATGGGTATGATGATGCTGCCGCCAACCACCATATCTCTGCCATTTAAGATTCTTCTTTTTGTATTGGCAGACGGCTGGAGCCTTATTATTGGTAACCTGGTCAAATCGTTCTACTAAAGGAGGAAGGCAAAATGATCACAATTGACGATATCAATCAGATAGTCAGTTCTGCGCTTTTTATGGTTATTAAAATGTCTCTTCCTGTGCTGCTTACTTCAATGACTATTGGCCTTGTGATCTCTATTTTCCAGACAGTTACATCTATTCAGGAGCAGACTCTTACTTTTGTTCCAAAGGTACTAGGAGTCTTTATTATGATCATGCTCATGGGAAACTGGATGGCAACTGAACTTTCTGGATTCATAACTACTCTGTGGTCGGATTTTTCCAAGTATGTCCGCTAAAAAGGGGGCAGTATGATCGATTACAGCTTTAGTTATGGGGATTTAGAAGTTTTTCTTCTTATAGTTGTAAGAGTTACAAGCTTTATCTTTGTATGTCCCTTCTTTGGAGGAAGGCAGACGCCAAACCTTGTTAAGATTGGATTTGGACTTCTGTTATCAATCTTGCTTTATGGGGCTGTGCCTTTCAACGCTCCAGATTACAACACTATCATAGGATATACAGTTATTGTGTTAAAAGAGGTCCTGACAGGCTTTCTTATAGGCTACGCAGTTCAGATATGCGAGATGATAGCGGCCTTTGCTGGAACTATTGTTGATATGCAGATAGGTCTTTCCATGGTCAATATTTTTGACCCAAATACAAATGAGCAGGTTACTATTACAGGAAGTCTTTATTCACAGATACTTACTATGATGCTGATCCTTACTGGAATGTATCAGTATATATTACGAGCTTTGGCAGATACCTTTATTCTGGTTCCCATAAATGGGGCAGTGATAAATTCAGATAAACTCCTTGCTTCAATACTTGGATTTATGAGGGATTACATAGTAATAGGATTTAGGATCTGTCTGCCGATATTTATCATCACATTTATTACAAACGTGGTACTGGGTGTCCTTGCTAAGGTTTCACCACAGATGAACATGTTTGCTGTTGGTATTCAGATAAAGATAATAATCGGGCTTTTGATAATGTTTGTTACTGTTACAATGCTCAATGATGCTTCTAATTTTGTTTTTATCAATATGAAGGAGCTGATGGAAGATTTTGTTTACAGTCTTAGAAGTGGCTGATGCAGGCTACGAACCGTTAATTAAATACGACTTACAGTTTTTTGCTGAGGACGCAAACGGCGCTGAAAAGTCAGAGGAACCTACTGCCAAAAAGCTTGATGATGCCAGAAAGGAAGGCCAGGTTGCTAAGAGCCAGGAAATAGCTACAGCTTTTTCTCTGCTTGCTTTCTTCCTTATCCTGAGGCTGGGCTATGGTTTTATAGGAGAAAATTTTAAGGCAGAATTTGAAAGAGTGTATAACAACATTCCTTATGTGGCAAGGCTCTATGATGGTAATCTTCCCTATAACTATATCAGTAGTACTGTAAATAATGCTCTTTTGACAATTTTATTTATCTGTGCTCCGTTTTTTTTAATAGGCTTTATGATTGCTTTTGTATGCGATTTTGTGCAGGTTGGATTTAAACCCACCAGTAAGCCGCTTCAGCCTAAGCTTTCAAAACTAAATCCTATAAGCGGTATGAAGAAGATTTTCTCGACAAGAAAACTTTTTGAACTGGCTAAGTCAATTTTAAAGCTTGCAATTATGGCAATCGTTATTATCAGCTATTTTAATGGTAGAACGGAGTCAATATTTCTTTTGTATGATATCCCTCTTAAACAGGCCATAGGCCTTATGGGGAATTTCATAATAGATCTGGGGATCAGGATAGCTGCTGCCTACATGATAATTGCATTTGCAGATCTGATATACCAGAGGCGCAAGTTTAAGAAAGATATGATGATGACCAAGCAGGAGGTCAAGGATGAATTTAAGAATACTGAAGGTAATCCTGAAATAAAGTCAGCCCAGAAGAGGCGAATGATGCAGGCATCAAGAAGACGTATGATGCAGGAACTTCCCAAGGCAGACGTTGTCATCACAAACCCTACTCATTATGCAGTTGCAATTCGTTATGACGCTCAGGAGTCAGAAGCTCCTATCGTAGTGGCTAAGGGTGCCGACTACCTTGCTCAGAAAATCAAGGAAGTGGCGAGAGAAAATGATGTTGAGATTGTAGAAAATAAGCCGCTTGCCAGAATGCTTTTTGCCAATGTAGAAGTGGGAGAGATGGTTCCTCCAGAACTCTACAAGGCAGTAGCAGAAGTACTTGCATATGTATACCACTTAAAAGGCAAGGTTTAATTCCTTTCCTTAAAGCTTTGGTTTATAAGAAAACTTGGAAAGGGGGATAAGAGATGGATAGAAAGCGCATCGTAAACAGAATATATGATTATGGTCTTGCTCTGTATATTGTTGCAGCTATTGTAATGCTCATTATTCCTCTGAAGGATTGGATCCTTGATATACTACTTGCCTTTGATATGTCTTTATCCTTTGTGATAATGTTTACAGCCATGTTTGCAACGGATGTGCTGGAGATGAGCTTTTTCCCAACTATCCTGTTGTTTACAACAATCTTTAGAATTGCGCTAAACGTTTCTTCCACAAGACTTATTCTGACGGAGGGAAGTGCGGGACAGGTTATTACAGTATTTGGTTCCTTTGTAGGTGGTGGCGATCTAATTGTAGGAGCTATTGTTTACGTTATTCTTATAATCGTTCAGCTGATGGTCATCAACAAAGGTTCGGAACGAGTTGCAGAAGTATCTGCCAGATTTACACTTGATGCTATGCCTGGTAAGCAGATGGCTATTGATGCCGACCTTAATACCGGTGCCATAACTGATGCAGAGGCCAAGGCAAGAAGAGATAAGATTCAGGAAGAAGCAAGCTTTTTTGGAGCTATGGATGGTGCCACCAAGTATGTTAAGGGAGATGCTACAGCTGGCCTCATAATAACGGCTACAAACCTTATTGGCGGAATTGCAATGGGAATTCTCAGAAAGGGAATGGATGTCAATACAGCCATAAATACCTATTCAATTCTTACTATGGGTGATGGACTTGTAAGTTCTATTCCTTCCCTGATGATTTCAATGTCTACAGGTATTTTGGTAACCAAGGGCTCCAAGGAGGCGGATTTTGGTCATCTTCTTATCAATCAGCTCTTTGGAATGCCCAAGACTTTGTATCTTGTTGGAGGGGTTGTGGCAGGACTTGGTATTTTTTCACCTCTTCCAACAGTGTTATACGTTACCTTTGGAGCAGGATTTATACTACTTGGCAGAATAACTTCTCAGACAATTGAGGAGGTTTCAACGGAAGCTGAAGTAGCGTCTCCTGAAGAAACCCAGGCAGAGGAAATCAGACAGCCAGAGAATGTTACAAGTCTTTTGCAGGTTGATCCTATCGAGCTTGAGTTTGGCTATGGAATTATTCCTCTTGCTGATGTAAATCAGGGCGGCGACCTTTTGGACAGAGTAGTTATGATAAGACGGCAGGTTGCTTTGGAACTTGGTACTGTGGTTCCAATCATCAGACTACGAGATAATATTCAGTTGAATCCTAATCAATATATCATTAAAATTAAAGGTATACAGGTAAGTGATGGAGAGATTTTGTTTGACCACTATATGGCCATGAATCCAGGACATGTTGAAGATGAGATTACAGGTATTCCAACCTTTGAGCCTTCTTTCCATCTGCCGGCTATCTGGATTACTGAAAGTCAGCGAGAAAGGGCAGAGAGTCTTGGATATACAGTTGTTGATCCTCCATCTATCATTGCAACTCACCTTACTGAGATCATCAGAGAGCATATCGCTGAGCTTATGACAAGGCAGGATGTACAAAATCTTGTTGATAATCTCAAGGAAAACAATCCGGCACTTGTTGAGGAACTTGTTCCTAAGCTGATGAGTCTTGGTGAGATAGAGAAGGTACTGCAGAACCTTCTTAAGGAAGGCGTATCGATCAGAGACCTAGTTACGATATTTGAAACGCTTGCGGATTTTGCACCGTCGACCAGAGATCCGGATATTCTTACAGAATATGTGAGGCAGAGTTTAAAGAGAGCTATATCCAGCAAATATTTTATTCCAGGAGAAACTACCAGTGTTGTTACACTTGATCCTAAGATAGAACAAGAGATCATGAGTAGTGTCAAGCAGACTGAGACAGGTGCTTATCTGACACTTGATCCTGCAAGAACAAAGGCGATTCTTAGTGCCGTTGGCGAACAGGTCAGAAAGCTTGAGGAAGCTGGCAGAATGGCAATCATCATGGCATCTCCTATTGTGCGTATGTATTTTAAGAAGATGACAGAGGATTACTATAAAGATTTGATTGTGATTTCTTACAACGAAGTGGAACCTAATATTGAATTACAATCTGTGGGGATGGTAACTGCTTAATATGATTATCAAAAAGTATGTTGGAAAAACTGAAACTGAAGCAACCGATGAGGCTAAAAAGGAACTTGGGCAGAACATTGTTGTAATGAATGTGAGGCCTTTAAAAAAGAGCGGATTCTTTTCTCTTTTCCAGGCTCAGAAGATTGAGGTCACGGTGGCGCTTGAAGAGGAAACAGAAAGGCCTGTTACAAGGACTCTGACTCCTGATAAGGGCGTAAAACCTACGCCTAGAAATCCACTTGTAGAAGGCAGTCAGAAGGATACAGTAAGACCTGCCATCAAGATTAACAAGTCTCCTGATATCATTGATGAGGGAAGTGCTATTGAAGAGAAGCTTGATAATCTTTCAAGTCTTCTAGAAAAGAACATTAAATTCAGCGAAAAGGAAGATGATAAAGAGCCTGATATTCCTGAAAAAGAGCCTTCATCCAAAAAGAGTGAAGACAGAAGTAGTATATCGGAAGAAAGTCTGTCTTTTATCAAATTGTTGTATAATACTCTTATAGAGAATGAAGTGGATGAGATTTATGTTAACCAGCTTACTGATGAAGTTGAAAAGATAAGTAAGCCTGGAATGGCTTTTGATTTTGCCCTTGCAAATGTTTACCAGAAAATGGTCCTTAAGTTTGGCAAGTCAGAGCCAATTGACCCTTCTTTGACAGGAAATGGGCCCAAAGCTGAAATCTTTATAGGCCCTACAGGCGTTGGCAAGACAACTACCATTGCAAAGCTTGCTTCTGAACTATCAGTAACCCAGAAAAAGAAGGTAGCTCTTTTGACAGTTGATACATACAGGATTGCGGCTGCTGAACAGCTTCGGACCTATGCTTCAATCCTTGAAATTCCTTTCAGGGTCATATATTCAGTTGATGAGATCATTGCTGCTGCCGAGGATTTTAAGGACTATGACTACATCATGGTCGATACAGCCGGCCATTCCCAGCACAATGAGGAACTCAAAAACGATATTGAAGCTTATATAAGGGCACTGGAAGATATTATGGAATGTGAGAACTTCCTTGTTCTGTCTGCTACCACCAAGTATAGAGATCTTCTTGAAATTGCTGATTCCTATTCCGAGGTTGTAGCTTATAAGCTTATTTTTACCAAGATGGATGAAACTGGCGCCAAGGGAAATCTTTATAATGTAAGGATGCATACGGGCGCGCCAATTGCCTATATCACAAATGGACAGAATGTCCCTGACGATATTGCTGTATTTGATGCTCAGCGTATTGTCAAGAATCTGTTGGGTGGAAAGAGTTAACGGGGTATATTATGGACCAGGCTACGCAGCTTAGAAATATTATTAAAAATACCAATAAGCCTCAAAGACCGCTAGCCAGGATCATTACTGTGACTAGTGGAAAAGGCGGTGTTGGAAAGTCTAATGTGGCCATAAATCTTGCAATCCAGTTTCGCAAGATGGGTAAAAGAGTGATAATTCTCGATGCGGATTTTGGCCTTGCTAATATAGAAATCATGTTTGGAACAGTTCCCAAGCATAATCTATGCGATCTGATATATCAGGGCAAGAACATAAAAGAGATCATTACCTGGGGACCTGAGGGCGTTGGTTTTATTTCTGGCGGTTCGGGAATTTCAGGAATGTATAATTTAAGCCGGGATTATCTTGTTTATATTATAGTTAATCTGGCAGAACTTGATGCTATCGCAGATGTGATTATAATTGATACGGGAGCTGGTATTTCAGATGCAGTAATGGAGTTTTTAGTGGCAAGTGGAGAGGTTATTTTAGTGACAACTCCTGAGCCAACTTCTATAACGGATTCATATTCTCTTTTAAAGGCTCTTAATCAGAGCCCGAGATTTTCAAGAGAGGATACGAAGGTAAAAGTGGTATCAAATAGAGTTTCGTCAGAAGAAGAGGGACAACAGCTTTTTAATAAGTTAAATGCTGTTGTAGCCAGGTATTTGAAACTTCCTTTGACATATATGGGAGCTATCCCGCAGGATCAGATGCTTGCAAGAGGTGTTATGCAGCAGAGTCCTGTATCACTTGCTTATCCAAACGCTAAATCCGTTAAGGCTTTTGAGACTATAGCAGGTAAGCTTATGAATCCGGGATATACTGCTGAGGTTAAGCAACGAGGAATGGCTGCTTTCTTTTCACACATCATAAACAGCAGGAAACTAAGTGCTACACCTCAGAATTTAAATACTACACCAAATTTACCAGCTTAATTTTATATCCTAAGAATGGAGACTAAAAAAGTATGTTGGCAGATTATATTTCTCCCGGCAACAGGGTGGAACTTAAGGCAACTGGCAAAATATGGATGGATGATGATGCCAGGACAAAACAAATATATATGAGCAAGGTTATGGATGTTACTTCAGATGACCGTATAGAGGTATTGATGCCATATGAAAAAGGGCGACTTGTACTTCTTCCGGTGGATGGAGAATATAGCCTTTGTTTTTACAGCCAAAAAGGTTTATTCCAGTGCTTTTCAAGGATTGTAGACAGATACAGAAGCGACAATATGTATATTCTGGTCCTTGATCTTACGAGCGAACTTTCAAAGCTTCAGAGGCGCGAATATTACAGATTTAGTTGTGCTCTTGAGCTTAAATCAAGACTCTGTACCAAGGAGGAACTTGAAGCTTATGAGATGAACAGAAAATATTTGGTAGACCCGGGTGAGTCCCTTCAAAAGAGCGTAGTTGTTGATATAAGTGGAGGCGGGCTTAGATTTGTGGCTAATTTCAGATATGAGGAGGGCAATACAATCTATTGCGCTTATCGATTACCTGGAAATGTCAACGATAAAGAGTACGAAATGATATGTAATGTCTTAAAGGTTAATGAGCTGGAGAGTAGACCAGGACTCTTTGAACATCGTATCCAATACATAGTTATTGATGAGTCTTCCAGAGAAGATATTATTCATTTTATCTTCGAGGAAGAACGAAAAATAAGAAAGAAGCAAACTTAATTATGAGAAAAATTTTATTAATTGATGACTCTGCACTCATGAGAACCGTTCTCAGTGATATTATTAACTCAGATCCTAGATTTCAGGTAGTTGATAAGGCTAAGGACGGACTTGAGGGACTGGAATTTCTAAAAAAGAATACGTATGATGCGGTTGTTCTAGACATTAATATGCCTAGAATGGACGGAATTACGATGCTCAAGGAAGTTCAGAAGTTAAAGATCAAAGCAAAGATCATGATGGCTAGCACCGACACAAGAGAAGGTGCCAAGGTAACCATGGACTGTCTTGATCTTGGAGCTCTCGATTTTGTTCATAAGCCTGACAGGGCTTCTGAATGTAGAGGCGAAAACTTTACACAGCAGTTTATCAATACTCTTGCAGCTGTTGCTGAGTCAAAAGCTCCCGCACCTGCCAAGGCTTTCTCAATGGTGGAAGCCAAGGAAACCAAAAAGGTTGTGGAGCTAGTCAGCAAATCAGCCAGCAAGATAACGGGTAACAGAATAGTTGCAATCGCAAGTTCTACCGGTGGACCAAGAGCGCTTCAATCTGTTATTCCTAAACTACCTAAAAATCTAAAGACCCCTGTTGTCCTGGTACAACACATGCCAGAGGGCTTTACAGCTTCGCTTGCAGAGAGGCTTGATTCTCTTTCGGAGGTGAAAGTTAAAGAAGCTGCGGAAGGCGATGTACTTGCTCCGGGAACAGTCTATATATCCAGGGGCGGCAAGCATATGCATGTAATTAAAAGTGGTTCAAAGAGTACTATCCATTACATGGATGGCCCTACAAGAGAAGGCGTAAGACCTTGTGCCAACTTTATGTACGAATCTCTTATGGATTCGGATTACGATGAAATATGCTGCGTTGTTCTGACAGGAATGGGAGCTGACGGAACCGAGGGAATAAAGAATTTAAAGGGTAAGAAAAAAGTATTTGTGATCGGGCAGGACGAAAGTACCTGCACCGTATACGGGATGCCTAAGGCAGTTGCTACAGCTGGACTTGTGGATCAGGTTGTAAAACTTGAGAACGTTGCCCAGGAAATAATAATGCATGTCGGCGTGAATTGAGGTATTTCATTACTTTTTAATTATTCTTTAATGCTTATTTTCTTTTATTCCTCCATTCAAAAGCCGATAATAAATTCAGGAGTATGCGATATACCGTTTACTTTTGAATACTATCACTTTTCTTATGGAGGTAAATAGGTTATGGATGTTTCCCAGTATCTAAGTGTCTTTCTTGATGAAGCTAAAGAGCATCTTCAATCTCTCAATGACAACATCATGATTCTTGAGCAGGATCCTGAAAATGAAGATTGTATCAATGAAATCTTCAGATCAGCCCATTCTATGAAGGGTATGGCTGGAACCATGGGCTATACCAGAATGCAGAATCTTACTCATGACATGGAGGATGTATTCTCAGATGTTCGTGCGGGCAAGATTAAGATCAAGTCTGCTGATATCGACGTTCTGTTACAGTGTCTTGATGCTATTCAGGCATATGTTGACAGTATTACAGAGAATCAGGACGAGGGTACTGAAGAACATCAGGATATCATTAAATCTCTTGCAGACATCAGAAATGGTGGCGGCGGAGCACCTGCTGGCGATGCAGCTGCTGCTCCTGCACCTGCTGCAGCTCCTGCTAATGAAGCTGCGCCTGCATCTGCGGATGGCCCTGCACCTGGTGCTGACGGCACAACAGACTATAGGGCAATTCGTCTTGATCCATCAGTAAAATCTACTTTAGAGGAAGCTAAATCACAGGGTAAGAAAATTTATGGTGTGACAGTTCACATTCAGGAATCCTGTATTCTTAAGGCTGCTCGTGGCTTCCTTGTTTTCAAAGGCCTGGAAGAAATCGGAGAGATTGCTTGTTCTGAGCCTAATACACAAGATATTGAAGATGAAAAATTTGAATTCTCATTCAGTCTTATCCTTATAACAGATGAATCTAAGGAAAAGGTTGAAGAGATTGTTAAGGCTGTTTCTGAAGTTGATGGCTGCGAATGTGGTGAGTTTGATCCAAGCGGCGCTAAGCCTGCAGAAGAAAAAGATGAGGCAGCACCTGCAGCTGAAACAGCAGCGGCAGCAACTCCTGCAGCACCTGCAGCACCAGCTGCAAATACTCCTGCACCTGCAGCAGCGGCAGGCGGTGGAGCCGCTGGCAACAAGAAGGCTGTTGGTAAGCCAGTTGTTAACAGAACAGTCCGTGTAGATATAGAAAAGCTTGATGTTCTCATGAACCTTGTTTCCGAGCTTATCATCGCTAAAAACTCGCTTATTTCCGCAGCTAATACCTCCGGTGTCAGCAATGTAAATGAGCAGATTGAGTACCTCGAGAGTGTAACTACAAATCTTCATGAATCAGTTATGAAGGTAAGAATGGTTCCTATTGAGAGTGTACTTCAGAAATTCCCACGTATGATAAGAGATCTTAACAAGACTCTTAACAAGAAGATGGAACTCACCATGACTGGTGAAGATACTGAAATGGACCGTACTGTGGTTGATGAGATTGGTGATCCTTTGATGCACCTTATCAGAAATAGTGCAGACCATGGTATTGAGTCAGCTGATCTTCGTGCTCAGCGTGGTAAACCTGAAGTTGGACAGATTTTCCTTCATGCCTTCCAGGATGGTAACAGCGTTGTTATTGAGGTTGGCGATGATGGTAATGGTATAGACGCAGAAGCTGTCAAGAATAAAGCCATTGAGAAGGGGGTTGTTTCTCCTGAACAGGCAGCTCTTTTGACAGAAAAACAGTGTGTAGAGCTATTGTTCCACCCTGGATTCTCAACTGCCAAGCAGGTTTCAGAAATTTCTGGTAGAGGTGTAGGTCTTGATGTAGTTAAGTCCAAGGTTGAGTCTCTTTCTGGTGAAGTAACAGTTAAGACAAAACTTGGTGAAGGATCAACCTGGATTATCAGACTTCCTCTTACTCTTGCTATCATCCAGGCACTGATGGTTATTATTGGCGAAGAAAAATATGCTATTCCTCTTGATTCTATTCAGAGTATTGAGGATGTTTCACCTTCAGATATTAAGTTTGTAGAGAATAAAGAAGTTATCAATCTTCGTGGTAGCGTTCTTCCTCTTATAAGATTAAATGAAGTTCTTGATACAGATTCAACCAAAGCACCTGATGAGGACATGGTTGTTGTTATTGCAAGAAAGGGCGATCAGCTTGCTGGCCTTGTTATCGATGAACTTATGGGACAGCAGGAAATCGTTATCAAGCCTCTTGGTAAGTACACAAATAAATGTAAGCTTATCAGCGGTGCTACTATTCTTGGTGATGGTGAGATAGCACTTATCCTTGATACTAACTCAATTTTCTGATAGTTACTAAAGACCGTTAACTTTTAGAAAGGAAGAAGAGCAAATGAATGAACTTAGAGAAGGTGCTGATGTAGGCGAACTTATTCAGTACATTGTAATCAAAATTGATGATGAGCAGTATGGTATCAATATCAAATTCATTGACAATATTGTAAGAATGCAGCAGATCACTCGTGTACCTAAGGTTGATGATTATCTTAAGGGCGTGATCAATATTCGAGGCGAGATTGTTCCTGTAATGAGCGTCAGGATGAAAATGGGACTTGCCGAGGACGAGATCACAAATAAGTCCAGGATCATTATCTTAAAGACAGAAGGCGGTGATCTTGTAGGAATTATTGTTGACCAGGTTAATCAGGTTCTGACGCTTGATTCTAATAACGTTGAGAAGATGCGTTATGACGACAAGAAGGATAAGACAAATGCTTCATTTGTAAGTGGTGTTGGACACTATGAAGGTGGTCTTGTTTCTATTCTTGATCTTGAAGCTGTTGTTTCAGAGAGGCAGGCAAAAGAGGCAGCTACAACCGCAAGTTGATCGGAGGATTATAAATGGGTGATATGAGTTTAGACCAGTTATCCAACCAGTACTTTGACGTACTAAAAGAGCTGGGTAACATTGGTGCAGGGAATGCGACGACAGCTCTGGCACAGATGATTGGAACTAAGGTTGATATGTCAGTTCCCCAGGTAAGACTTCTTGATTTTAAGGATGTCGGGGATATGATGGGCGGTGCAGAACAGATAATGGCTGGCATTTACCTGGCTGTTGAGGGGGATATTGATGGAAGTATCATGTTCCTTTTAAACAAAAATGCAGCCAGACATCTTGTTGATAAACTTATGGGAACGGGACCAAAGCCAGAGGAGGCTGAGTTTGACGAAGTTGAGCTTTCTGCCCTTAAAGAGGTAGGAAATATTATTACCGGATCATACCTGAATTCCCTTTCCATGATGACCAATCTTAAGCTTGTTCCGTCAATTCCTTTTGTAGCAATTGATATGGCTGGTGCGATCCTTTCTGTTCCTGCTATTCAGTTTGGAATGATGGGAGATAATATTCTTCTGATCGAGACCCAGTTCTTTGATGAACTTAAGCTTAGTGGCTATTTTATCCTGCTGCCGGATATGGATGGTTATAAAAAGATTCTTTCATCACTTGGATTAGGCGATGTTTCTTTATAAAGCGAAGGGGCAAATATGAGTCAAATAATTAAGGTTGGTATGGCTGATCTGAATATTTGTGTAAGCCCCGATGGCATTACTACGCTGGGCCTTGGCTCTTGTGTTGGTATTGCTGTTCGTGACCCCGTCACTAAGATTGGGGGCCTAGCGCATATAATGCTGCCAGATTCCACTGAGATAAAGAATAACTCCAATATTCCGAAGTTTGCTGATACAGGTATAGAAGAACTGATAAAGCAAATAGTTGCTAAAGGCGCCAGCAGATCAAGGCTTGTTGCCAAGATTGCCGGAGGAGCGCAGATGTTCGCGTTCCAGACTAATAACAACACTATGAGAGTTGGAGACAGAAATGTTCAGGCTACTTTAAAGAAACTTAAAGAAATGAATATTCCTGTTCTGGCCCAGGACACTGGCGATTCGTATGGAAGAACGGTCATATTTTATCCAGAAAATGGTAATTTTGTAATCAGAGCTGTAGGAAAGCCTGAAAAAATCATATGAATACCGACACTGAAGAAATTAAAAAACCTAACACTAAACTGATCACACCACTGATAGTGCTTAGTTGTACTGCTATCATTGCAATCTATGCTTACTTTAAGCGCTATCCAGTGGGGGATTGGTTTGTTATTGTTTGTATGAGCGTAGTTATATTTCTTGTTATAGGCCTCATCGTTGAAAAGATGATAACAAAGTTCGTTGATATAAACTACGAAAAACAAATGGCAGAATTAGAAGAAGCCCGAAGACTAGAGGATGAAGCTCGGGCTGCAATGGAAGCTGAAGGCGTAGACGTTAATTCTGATAATATCAGAGTTGATGATGAGAATTATGTTCCGCCTGAATTCTAAAAAAATATATGACTTGGGGACATGACTAATGGATGAAGCAGAAAGAAGTAAATTATGGGAAGAATATCATAATACTAAATCAGCAGATATTCGAGAAAAGCTGATACTTGAGTATGCTCCACTTGTTAAACTTGTAGCTGGCAGACTTAGTATGTATCTTGGCTTTAATGTTGAGTACGACGATCTTGTTGGTTATGGTATCTTTGGACTTATTGATGCAATCGATAAGTTTGATCTTATGAAGGATGTTAAGTTTGAGACTTACGCAAGCCTTCGTATTAGAGGTGCCATTTTAGACCAGATCCGCAAGATGGACTGGATACCAAGGACCATCAGGCAGAGACAGAAAAAGATAGAGGCTGCTATCCGGGAAATCGAGAGAGATGGAGGCCATGTAGCTACTGATGCTGAAATAGCTGCAAAAATGGAAATTTCCGAAGATGAATATGCTAACTGGCAGAACCAGATGAAGGTTACAGGCGTTGTATCTTTAAATGAGTTCATGGATCAGGGAGCAGACATTCCTGAAGATTCTAATAACAGGGGCTCTGGCTTTGTTAAACCTGAAGAGGCAATAGAAAAAGAGGAACTTAAGAAAATGCTGGCTCAGTCCCTTGAGTCTCTTACTGATAAAGAAAAGAAGGTTATTTTATTGTATTACTACGAAGAACTGACGTTGAAAGAAATAAGTGAAGTTCTGGAAGTGTCTGAGTCCAGAGTATCTCAGCTCCACACTAAGGCTCTTCAAAAAATGCGTGAGAAGCTTGGCGATTATTTAGGCATACTAACAAATTCGAGGTAGCTTATATGAACGGATATTTTCAGCTTGTTGTTACTGAAGAAGGAACAGGAATCAAGGTTTACAAGCCTACAGGTGACGGAACTCCTTTGGATGTAAATATGGTCAGGGACTATCTGGATGACAAGAAAATTCAATATGACGTTGTTAAGATAAACGAAGCTGTGACAAATCAGGATGAGACTGTGGTTGTTTTTACGGAAGCTAAAATATTGCCCGAAAGAGAATACTGCAGGATTGAATCTTCCAAGGATAGGATGACTGTCACAGCTGTTTTTTATCCTCCTACAGAGGGAGCAGAATTGCTCACAGAAAAAGAAATCCTGGATACGCTTGCCTACAGAAAAATCGTTTATGGTGTACAAACAGAAAATATCCATGAGTTCTTTGAACACAGACAGTATTGCACAGAGATTGTTGTCGCCGAGGGAAAACCGGTCAAGCAGGGAACTAATGCCAAGGTGGAATATCATTTTAGCGTTAATAAACGACCAAAGCCAACTGTAAAAGAAGATGGAAGTGTTGACTATTTTAACCTTGATCTTATCCATAATGTCCAGGAGGGACAGCTCCTTGCAACCCTTCATCCGGAAGTCCCCGGAGAACCTGGCATAAATACTCTTGGTGAAAATATAAAACCTGCCAATGTAAAGTCTACTTACATCAAGTTTGGAAAAAATACAGTTCTTTCCGAAGATAAAATGACACTTACAGCAGCAAAGGCAGGCCATGTTACTATAAAAGAAGGCAAGGTAACAGTTTCAGATGTACTTGTCCTGGCAAACGTCGATGTTTCTACTGGAAACATAGATGCGGAGGGAAGCGTAGAAGTAAAAGGAGTTGTTGCCTCCAATTTCTCTATAAAGGCTGGCGGAAACGTTGTTGTAAAAGGTATAGTTGAGGATGCAACTATAATTTCCGGCGCTGACGTTATATTAGAGTGTGGTGTTAAGGCGGGTGGCAAGATCACTGCCGATGGGAATGTTGTAGCCAAGTTTATAGAAAATGCCACCGTGACAGCAAAGGGCGGTATATCAAGTGAATGTATCCTTCATTCTACAGTAACTTCAGGAACAGAGATAAATGTTACAGGTAAAAGAGGTTTTATTGCAGGAGGCAAGGTTTGTGCTGCTGATAGGATTCAGGCCAAGATCCTGGGATCTGAAATGGGAGCAAACACAGTAATTGAAGTTGGCGCTGATCCGCAGCTTAAGCTAAGACTCAAAGAACTTCAAAAAGGTATGGCAGAGGCTCAAAAGACTCTTGAGGGAATAAAGCCAACTGTTGAAGGCTTTTCCAAGATGCTAAAAGCAGGAGCAAAATTTACACCAGATCAGGTTGCTAACGTTCAAAAACTTATTGGACTTAATAAAACTCTGACTCAGAAGATTCAGGATGATTCTACAGAATATCAGGAACTAATGGAAAAGCTTGCTGAGCAAAAGGAGGCTGATGTAATCGTAGAAGGAACTGCATATCCAGGTACTATTGTAAATATTGGAGAATTATCAATGATTGTTAAAAAACCAGTCCAATATAGCCGATTTATTATAAAAGAAGGTGATGTAAGACTGGCTCCAATATGATAAAATAAGCTTGGAAGGAGGTGGGTGCCATGTCAATTAACCATATTGATTTTGGCGTGATGGCGGCCACAAGTGAAGTGGGGACTATCAAGGCGGCGGAAGATGCGCGGCCTTTGATGGATCAGCGCAATTTCCAGGCTCAGTTTAATCAGGAAGTAGACAATCAGAGAAGCCAGGTTACCGAAAAAGAAAATGTAAGTTCGGGGGAACTTCATTCAGACGCCGAGGACAAGGGTAGCAACGAGTACATGGGCGATGGTGGCAGGAATAGACGCGGATCCAAAGAGGGTAAAGATAAGAATCCTATCCTTGAAAAACAGCTGTCTGCCGACAAAATGGAGAAGATTGCAGGCCATGTTCTTGACCGGAATGGCAAGCCTGTAGATTTTGGTATTTCGTCAGGTTTTGATTTGAAGATTTGATATGTTTACGGTATAATAGTAATTGATTTTACTTAGGGGATTGGGCGGAGATGATTAGCATTACTGAGATTGTTCTCATAGTTGCAGGATTTGCAGCTATCATATTAGGGTACCTTCTACCAGCTGGAAAAGAGATGGACGAGGAGGACAAAATGCTCATGGAGAGGGAGATTCGTGAGCTTGTTCGTCGTGAAGTTGAGGATCAGAAGGAAACCATCGAAAACATGGTGGATAACACCGTAGATAATTCTCTTGATCGTACAGAGCGCGCTATGGAGCGCATATCTAATGAGAAACTTTCCGCAATAAACGAATATTCGGATACTGTCATAAATGACATTCACAAGAATCATGATGAAGTCATGTTTATGTACGATATGCTAAATGACAAGCACAAGAACCTTACTAATGTTGTATCTGAGGTTGCCAAAAAGACAGATGAAGCCAAGCAAGCTGTAAGAGACGCTGAGGCTACTGTTCGTGATGCCGAAGATGCTGCAAGAGATGCTAAGGCTTCTGTTTCTATGGCTCAGGAAGCTAGTACAAATCTTACTAATTCTTTGAATAAACCAGAAAAAAATGTAAGAGCAATCCTTCTTGATGAGGATGAAGATAAACTTAGTGGTATCAGAATTCCTTATAAGGAGAAAGACTCAGACAAAAAAGATAATGACAGCGAAGACATTAAAGATCATGGAGATAATGAGGTTGAAAAAATATCTGCCAGACCTGTCAATGATGAAGAGGATTATGATACATCCATAGAAAGCGGATATGTTTCTGAAAAGGATATAAAGGAACTTCATGACATCGCTGCTGAGGTCATACCTGAAGAAGAGGTTAAAAAGCTTAGGGTTATCGGCCATAAGCCTGAAAATTCCAAGGTGGTTCCAATAACAGACAGAATAGATAATCCTGACAGAAATATGCAGGAATTAACTGCTAATGACCCTATTTCTCAGAACAGACGCATAATTGAAATGCACAAAGCCGGCAAATCCAATATGGTAATAGCAAGAGAGCTGGGGCTTGGAATTGGAGAAGTTAAGCTTGTTATTGATCTTTCCAATAAACACAGGAAAGTTAAATGATTTTTTTACTACATTACAATTAAGGACAGAAACGTATGAAACTAAAGTACTATCTTCGCGGAATGGGTATAGGCATAATACTTACTGCGATTGTTATGGGCTTTGCTCTTGGTGGCAGGAAAGCTACCATTAGTGATGCCGAGGTTATAGAAAGAGCCAAGGCTCTTGGAATGGTGGATGGCGGCGTTTTGAGCCAGTCATCTGAAGCTGAACAGGAAATCAAAACTAGCAGTAGTTTTAACTCTGAAGCTACTGTCGAAAGTGAGGAAATCACAGATGATTCATCTGCATCCGTTACGTCATTGGATAAAGAAGGAGAAGAAATTTCTGAAGAAATCAACCAAGGGGTCGCTGGTGCAAGTAAACCACTTTCGGAAGTGGCTAAAGATGAAAAAAAGGATAGCAGTAAGGAATCAGAAAAGGGAAAAACAGAAACTGAATCTACAAAAGAAACTTCCAGTGAGACTTCTACTAATTCTGATACCGCAGTTGAATCTTCCAATAATGCTACTGCAGGTATTTCACAGGAAAAAAATGAAGAGACAGTTTCCGCAGCTGCAGAATTGACGACAAGTACCCAAACAGAAACAAGTTCTGTTCTTGGAAGTACAACTTCTACTACCAAGACAGTTACTATTCCGGGAGGACTTGGATCTGATCAGGTGGCGCAGATTCTTTATAAAGAAGGAGTTATTGATAATGCTGCCAGTTTTAATACTTACCTGATAGAAAGAAAGATGGACCGGGTCATCAGGTCTGGAGTTAAGACCATTCCTGCAGGTTCTTCTTATGAAGATATAGCCAGAATAATATGTAAGGGATAAGAGATAGAACATGATAATGGTGTTTCTATCTCTTTTTTTCGTTTTAAATTCTCAAAAAAGTGTTGAAATCTGATAAATGCTATGCTAATATTAGAAAGCTGTTGATTTGTGGGATAGTTATGCCCATAATTACAGACTGCTAATGGCAGTAACAATATTATACACGCATATCTAATTCTCTAGCCGGTGTCAGTTATAACTGATCAGCCAGAGAGCCAGGCGCAGAGATGACGCTTTCTGCGAACCACCTGACCAGGGATGTGCGGAAGATTAAACCAAATGGAGGTAATAACATGAGCGTTGTATCAATGAAGCAGTTACTTGAGGCAGGTGTACACTTTGGTCACCAGACAAGAAGATGGAACCCTAAAATGGCTCCTTACATCTTCACAGAGAGAAATGGAATCCACATTATCGATCTTCAGAAGTCAGTTGTTAAGGTTGATGAGGCTTACAAGGCAGTATTCGAGATTGCACAGCAGGGTGGAACAATCCTTTTCGTAGGTACTAAGAAGCAGGCTCAGGACGCAGTTAAGACTGAGGCAGAGCGTTGCGGTATGTACTATGTAAACGAGAGATGGCTCGGCGGAATGCTTACAAACTTCAAGACAATCCAGAGCAGAATCGCTAGAATGAAAGCTATCGAGAAGATGCAGGAAGATGGAACATTTGATGTTCTTCCTAAGAAGGAAGTTGCTCAGCTCAAGAAAGAGCTTGCTAAGCTTCAGGCTAATCTTGGCGGAATCAGAGATATGAAGAGAATCCCTGACGCTATTTTCGTAGTAGACCCTAAGAAGGAGAGAATCTGCATTCAGGAAGCTGAGTCTCTTGGAATCACACTTATCGGTATCGGTGATACAAACTGTGATCCTGAAGAGCTTGATTTCATCATTCCTGGTAACGATGATGCTATCAGAGCTGTTAAGCTTATCGTTGGTAAGATGGCAGATGCTGTAATCGAGGCTAATCAGGGTGCTGAGTCTGACGCTGCAGCTGACTATGTTGCAGAGGATGCTGAGGCAGAGACTGAGGAAGTTAACGAGTAATTTTTTTAATGAGACAAGTGATGGCGGATGCCGAAACTCAGAATCCTTTGTGATTCTGAGTCTTGTCTCATGATTTTTATACAATCAAATATACGGAGGAAAACAAAATGGCTATCACAGCAGCAATGGTTAAAGAGTTACGTGAGTCAACTGGCGCAGGTATGATGGAGTGCAAGAAGGCTCTTACAGAGACTAACGGAGATATGGATGCAGCCGTTGAGTATCTTAGAAAAAATGGTATTATGAAGGCTGAGAAGAAGGCTAGCAGAATCGCAGCTGAGGGTCTTACAAGAGTAGCTACAAAGGACGACAAGACAGCAGCAGTTGTTGAGGTTAACTCAGAGACTGACTTCGTTGCTCAGAACGAAAAGTTCCAGGCATTTGTTGAGGCAGTTGCTACACAGGCAGTTAATTCTGATTCTAAGGACATGGATTCATTCATGGCTGAGAAGTGGAACCAGAACGAGGCTCAGACAGTAAATGATGCACTTGTAGAGATCACAGCAGTTATCTCTGAGAAGATTTCTATCAGAAGATTTGAGAAGGTTGTTGCAGAGAATGGTATTGTAGTTCCTTATGTACATGGTGGCGGAAGAATTTCTGTTATCGTTGAGGCTGCTACAGATGTTGTTAACGATGAAATCAAAGAAGCTGTTAAGAACGTAGCTATGCAGGTTGCAGCTCTTAATCCTAAATTTGTTTCTTCTGATGAAATTTCAGAGGAGTACAGAAATCACGAGAAGGAGATCCTTCTTGCACAGGCTATGAAGGAGAACGAGGAGCTTCCAGAAGGCAAGAGAAAGCCTCAGGAGATCATCGAGAAGATGCTTATTGGACGTCTTAACAAGGAGTTCAAGGAAATCTGCCTTAACGATCAGGTTTATGTAAAGGCTGAGGATGGCAAGCAGTCAGTTGGACAGTACCTTGCACAGGTTGGTAAGGCTAACAATGCTAACCTTTCAATCAAGAGATTTGTACGTTTCGAGACTGGTGAAGGTATAGAGAAGAAGAACGAGAACTTCGCTGAGGAAGTTGCTAAGCAGGCAGCTGGTCTTAACTAATTTATAATTAGATTTTTACGGAGCTTCGGAAATCTTTCCGGAGCTCTTTTCTTATTAGGATTTTGTTGTATACTAATAAGGTACGATTTTTTAGAAGATTTTGTTGGGAGTATTAAGTTTTGAACAGTTCTGTAACTATTAAAGGCACTAAATCGGGGATAATTCTAGTACTCGATCCTGACGTGGCATTTTCAGATCTTCGCGGGGAAATTAAGAGCCACTTTATTGAGGCATCTTCATTCCTTGGCAAGAACAAGATGGGACTTATCGTTAGAGGGAGAAATCTTTCTGAAGAAGAGGAACAGGAAGTTATGCAGATAATTGCAGATAATACTCAGCTGACGATTACTTGCATAATTGATGAGGAATCTGAGACAGAGAGACTATTCACTATGAAGAGCCATCAGGATAAAGCTGACGAAGATGTTGTTCCTGTAGAAGTTAAGTCCACAGATGTACCTTCAGGCAGCGATAATAATGCGCAGGTTTTAGTAGGTAATCTTCGTTCTGGTCAGGATGTTTCCTGCAAGCAAAATGTGGTGATACTTGGCGATGTCAAGCCAGGCGCAAGTGTTACTTCATATGGTAGTATTTTTATCCTTGGTGAGCTAAGAGGCAATGCTTTTGCTGGAGCTGGCGGAGATCATGGCGCCATAGTAATGGCTCTTAAACTCAACCCTCTTCAGGTCAGGATTGCGGATGCTATTGCTATTTCACCTGATGCCGAGAAAGGGCCTAAGCTCAAATTCAAGAAAAAGAGACTAAAAACTGATGAGAATGAGCCGGAGGTTGCTTACATAGAGAATGGTCATATTGTTAAGACCTCTTATGGACCTTCGTTCCTTAGACAGTTTAGTAAGTAAATTATTGGAGGATAATATGGGAGAAGTTATCGTAATAACATCTGGTAAGGGCGGTGTAGGTAAGACTACTACAACTGCTAACCTTGGTACAGGCCTTGCCAAACTTAACAAGAAAGTTGTACTTATTGACACAGATATAGGACTTCGTAACCTTGATGTTGTCATGGGGCTTGAGAACAGGATTGTATATAATCTTGTTGATGTAATTGAGGGAAACTGCAAACTCAAGCAGGCTCTTATCAGGGATAAGAAATATGATTCATTATTTCTTTTACCTGCTGCTCAGACCAAGGATAAGACAAGCGTTACTCCTGAGCAGATGAAGAAACTTACAGAAGAACTCAAGCAGGAATATGACTATATAATCTTGGATTGCCCGGCTGGAATCGAGCAGGGATTTAAGAATGCCATTGCTGGTGCTGATAGAGCACTTGTTGTTACAACACCTGAGGTTTCTGCTGTACGTGATGCAGACAGGATCATTGGCCTTCTTGAAGCCAATGAGATCAAGCAGACCGCCCTTATTGTCAACAGACTTCGTCCAGATATGGTCAAGAGAGGGGATATGATGTCTGCAGAGGATGTAATCGATATCCTTGCAATCGATCTGATCGGCCAGGTTCCTGATGACGAGAACATTGTTGTTGCTACTAATAACGGTGAGCCTTTAGTTGGCGATAATTCACTTGCTGGACAGGCATATATGAATATTTGTCGCAGAGTAATAGGTGAACAGGTTCCATTTTTAGATCTTGATGCTAAGAAAGGAATTTTCTCTTGGTTTAAGAAGAAATAATTAGGGGGAGGGACTAATGAAACTATCAGATTTTTTCAAAAAGAAATCTTCAAGTGATGTTGCGAAAGACAGACTTAAGCTTGTACTTGTTTCAGATCGTGCCACATGTTCCCCTGAAATAATGCAGAGAATCAGAAGCGATATCATAGAGGTACTTTCTAAATACGCTGAGATTGATATGGAGGGTATTGATATTAACTTTACCCAGATGGATACAGAGGAAAATGATGGCAAGACTGTGCCAGCTCTTTATGCTAACATCCCTATCAAGAATATGAATCATAACATGAAGAAATGAATATGTACGAAGAGATAAACGTTGGACTTTCGACAGCAAAGGCAAAAGAACTCCATGCCCAGGGGTATGGTAATACTCAGGTAGATAATACCGCCAAGACTACAGCAGATATCATTAAGGAAAATGTTTTTACATATTTCAACTTAATCTTCCTTATAATGGCTATTCTGCTGATAGTTTCTGGTGCCTTTAATTCGCTTACTTTTTTACCAGTTATTATCTGTAATTCTCTTATAGGTATAGCACAGGAGCTTAAAGCTAAAAAGGTATTGGATCGTTTAAACGTTTTGAATCAGTCTACAGCCACTGCTATAAGAGATGGCTCCGAGGATATTGTTTCTATAGACAAGCTTGTCCTTGGAGATGTAGTAGTTTTGACTGCTGGAAGCCAGATCTGCGCAGATGCAGTTGTGGTTGAAGGTGAAATTGCTGTCAATGAGGCTCTTTTGACAGGCGAGGCAGATGAGATCATTAAGGGGGAAGGATCTGAACTCATGTCTGGAAGCTTTGTGGTTTCTGGAAAATGTCTTGCAAGATTAACCAAGGTGGGAGCTGACTCATATATATCACAGCTCATGCTAAGAGCCAAGAAGATGCCTGCTTCTGACCAGTCTGATATGGTCAAGTCTATTAACAGGATAGTAATAGCAGCGGGTATTGCCATTATTCCTATTGGAATAGCTCTTTTTATACAGAGTTTTTACATTCAGGGAAATTCTTTTGCTGAAACAGTACCTTCTGTTGTTGCGGCTCTTATTGGTATGATCCCAGAGGGATTATATCTTCTTCTTAGTATTACGCTTGGTCTTAGCACCATTAGGCTTGCCAAGGACAAGGTAATGCTTCATGATATGCGCAGCATTGAGACTCTTGCTAGGGTAGATACTATATGCGTTGACAAGACAGGTACTATTACAGATAATAGCATGCTTGTAGCAGATGCTGTTCTTGCTGATCCGGATATAGATGATTCTGAAGGCAAGATTCAGGCTGTAAATACGCTTATTTCAGATTATATAGGATGCGTTCCTGATGATAATATTACAATGCATGCCCTTGAGGATTATTTTAAATCTGCCACAGGAAGGACATGCATTAGTTTTCATGCTTTTTCGTCCAGGTATAAATATAGTTCTGTTCAGTTTGAGGATTCAACCTATGTTCTTGGAGCTCCTGAATTTGTGCTAGGAGGCTTGTATGAGAGCTATAGCGATAGGATAAACTCTTTTGCCCAGAAGGGACTTAGAGTACTTTGCTTTGCAAGGTACTATGGAGGAGCTGATGGGACTACGGTTTTGGATCCAGTCAATGGGCCTGTTTCGCTTCCTGTTCCACAGACGAGTCTTGATGGGGCACTAAATATTCCAATAGCTTTTGTTTTGCTGCAAAATCCTATCAGGGAAAATGCAAAAGAGACATTTGAATTTTTTAGAAAGCAGGGAGTAGAGGTTAAGGTTATTTCTGGTGACAGCCCGCTTACTGTTTCTGAAGTTGCCAAAAATGCAGGGATTGAAAATGCTGACAGGTATGTTGATGCCAGCAAAATGCTGGACGAGGATATTCCAGGACTTGTAGAGAATACAGCTGTCTTTGGAAGGGTATCTCCTGAGCAGAAGCAGAAGATAATAAATGCTCTCAAGAAAAAAGGCAGAACAGTTGCCATGACTGGTGATGGCGTCAATGATATTCTTGCCATGAAGGATGCCGACTGCTCTATAGCTATGGCAGCCGGGTCTGATGCTGCAATCCAGGCAGCACAGGTTGTACTTTTGGATAGCGATTTTTCCAGAATGAGAGGGATTGTTTCAGAGGGCAGGAGAAATATAAATAATATAGAGCGAACAGCAACACTGTTCCTTGTTAAGAATATTTTTTCACTGCTACTTGCACTGTTTTCTATAATCAGTGTACTTACTTATCCGCTTCAACCTTCACAGATCACTATGGTGAGCCTTGTGAATATTGGAATTCCAGGATTTTTCCTGGCTATGGAGCCCAATAACAAAAGGATACAAGGTCATTTCCTTGTAAAGGTATTATTAAAGGCGATGCCGGCGGCTTTGACGGACTTTTTTGCAATAGCTGCCCTTGTTGTGTTTGGAAATACTTTTGGTGTTAATCCGGAGGATATATCTGTTGCATCAACATTTCTTTTGGCAATTGTAGGATTTATTATTCTTGCCAATATTTCGGCTCCATTTAATGCATATAGGGTAAAGGTTCTTTTAGGATGTATTATCGGGATGATGGCGGGAGCATTTTTCTTCCATGATCTGTTTTCAATCAGTTATGTTTCAGTTGAGTGTATTATGCTTTTTGTTTTGTTTGCTATAGCAACAGAACCATTTATGCGTTACCTTACTAAAATTTTTACCAGTATTGAGAAAAAAATACAGAAAAAAGCCTTAATTTCCGATAAAATTTAAAAATTAAATGTGAATTATATTATGGCTTGTGATATAATTAAATAGCATTCAATTATTTATCAGGGAGATTGTTATGGATAAAAAAGAAGACAAATATGCATCACTTAAACTGGAGAACCAGATTTGCTTTCCTCTGTATGCTTGTTCAAAGGAAATCATCAGAAAGTATAAACCATATCTTGATGAGATCGATCTGACTTATACCCAATACATTACCATGATGGTTCTTTGGGAGAAGAAGAGCGTCAATGTAAAAACTTTAGGTGAGTGTCTGTATCTTGATTCAGGAACACTTACACCTGTTCTTAAGAAGCTTGAGTCTAAGGGCTACATCAGCAGAGTAAGATCTAATGAGGATGAGAGAAATCTAGTTGTCACAATTACTCCTGAAGGTGAGAAACTCAAGGAAAAAGCTCTTAATATTCCTAGTAAAATAGGAAGTTGCGTGAGCTTAACTTCAAAGGATGCTGAATTACTGTACTCTCTTTTATATAAGATTATTGGAAATGTAAGATAATCATTATTGATTTTTTCTTAACAAGGGAATACAATAAATAGCGGCTTTGTGTGCGTTTTACTTAGCTAAAACGCACTTTTTATTTGTATGGAGGTTTTTTATGAGTTCTCATACCCATGATCACCACCATCACCATCATCATGATTCTGAGCATACTAAGGCCATTTCTAACAGACTATCCAAGGCTATCGGACATCTTGAATCTGTTAAGAAAATGGTTGAGGATGACAGGGACTGCGCTGAGGTTCTAATACAATTGTCTGCAGTTCGCTCTGCGATCAACAATACAGGGAAGGAGATACTCAAGGAACATATTAGTCACTGCATTGTTCACGCAGTTGAGGATGGGGATGAGGAAGCTATCATTGAATTAAATGAGGCTATCGACAAATTTATGAAAAATTCATGAGGTATCATGAAAAAAATGTTTTGAAAGGGGCGTAACATCTTGGCAATTCCTAATTTAGTTAATTTTCTGATCTTTTTTCCTTTCTTGATGGCAGCGTTGATTTTCATTCAGAAGGAAGCTACACCAGTTAGAAGCTTTACAATTATTGTAGGCGGCTTTGCAATTATGGGTGTGGCTATTTATGCTGCTGTAAATGTACTAATGTCCGGTGATACATCTCAGTTTATGTACTTGGAGGAGACACAAATCCCTGATCATTTGGTTATGGCAGGAGAAGTATTCCTGATGTGTCTTGTATGTTTCCTTAGTATCAAGTACAAGAAGTACTATGCAATACTTATTTCATTTGCTGGTACAATTCCAGTTCTCTGGATGGATCTTACAGGTAAGGCAGTAGAGGGTAATACTCATTTACGTATTGATACCTTTGCGGCTGTTATGTATCTTATTGTTGGTGTTGTTGGTATTCTTATCTGTATCTATGCTTCTGGCTATATGAAGGACTATCACCACCATCACACAGATGTCAAGGACCGCTCTAACTATTTCCTTGCTCTTATGTTTGTGTTCCTTGGAGCAATGTTTGGTCTGATTTCATCTGATTCACTTTCCTGGATTTATTTCTTCTGGGAGATCACTAGTGTATGTTCATTCCTTATGATTGGTTATACAAGAACTCAGGAGGCTGTTGATAATTCCTTTAGAGCTCTTTGGATGAACCTTCTTGGTGGATGCGGCTTTGCAGCAGGTCTTATGTACTGCAATATGGCTCTTGGTATTTCTAATCTGAGCCAGGTTACAAGCGCTGTATCTTCTGAGCTTATAATCATTCCTGTTACATTGTTTGCTTTTGCTGCTCTTACAAAGAGTGCACAGTTCCCATTTTCAAGATGGCTTCTTGGTGCCATGGTTGCACCAACACCTTCAAGTGCACTTCTTCACTCAGCTACAATGGTTAAGATTGGCGTTTACATGCTGATCAGACTTTCACCTGTTATGGAGAATACTCTTACAGGTATTATGATCACTGTTATAGGTGGATTTACTTTCTTTGCCGCATCTCTTTTAGCAATTACTGTAAGCGATGGCAAGAAGGTACTTGCTTATTCAACAATTTCAAACCTTGGACTTATTACAGCCTGTGCTGGCACTGGTACAAGAGAGGGTGTCTGGGCTGCTGTAATGCTTGTATTATTCCATGCTGTTTCCAAGTCACTTCTGTTCCAGACTGTTGGTGATATCGAGAACTGTATGCACAGCCGTGATATCGAGGATATGCACGGACTTATCATCAAGCTTCCAAGACTTGCTTTTATCATGATCATTGGTATCTGTGGCATGTTCATGGCTCCATTTGGTATGCTTGTTTCTAAGTGGGCTGCTCTTAAGTCTTTCGTAGATTCAGGCTCAGTATGGCTTGTCCTTTTCCTTGTTTTTGGTTCAGGATCAACTCTTTTCTACTGGGCAAAATGGCTTGGCAAGATTTGTACAGTAATCCATCAGTCATTCGAGCTTGAGGATATTACACCTAAGAGTGAAATGGTATCAATTTTCCCTCTTACAGCAATGATCGTTATCATGTGCTTTGCATTCCCATGGATGTCTGGTCATATGGTACAGCCAATCCTTAATGAAGCATTTAACGACAATATACCTGATGTTATTGGAAGAGGCGATGTCATTATCATGATGATCATGGTAATCATGATCTTCCTGATTCCAGTCGGAGCAAGATTCTTATCAATTGGTAAGAACTCCAAGATGACTATGTCTTATGTATCTGGTGTTAATGCTGGTGATGACAGACATTACATTGACTCTTTTGGCAGAGAGAGAGCTCTTTATATGTCTAACTGGTATATGGAGGACTTCTTTGGTGAAAAGAAACTACTCTGGCCTTGCATCTGGATTTCAACAGTACTTGTTCTGGTTATGCTTATTGTGGTTGTTGGAGGTGCTTTATGATTACACTAGAAATGATTTTGAAGGCTTTACTTTATATAATCCTGGCACCGGTTGTAGGAGGATTATTATCCGGTATGGACAGAGTCTTTTCTGCACGTATGCAGGGAAGAGTAGGTCCTCCACTTATTCAGCCATTTTATGATGTTAACAAGCTCCTTCACAAGCAGACTACTGTTGTTAACAGCATTCAGGTTCTGTTTGTAACTGTATACCTTATATTTACTGTATTTACAGGCGCGCTGTTCTTTGCAGGCGGAGATATGCTCCTTGTATTTTTTGCGCTTTCAATGTCTGAGGTTATGCTTGTTCTTGCAGCATTTTCTACAAATGGACCTTACAGTATCATGGGCGCACAGCGTGAGCTTTTACAGATGATGTGTTATGAGCCAATGACTCTTTTAGTAGCAATTGGTTTCTACTATGCAAATGGAAGTTTCATGGTCGATGATCTTATCCATGCAAAGGTTCCAGCAATCGCACAGATTCCTGGTTTCTTTATTGGATTTGTATTTATCCTTATTATCAAACTTCGTAAGTCACCATTTGACCTTAGTACTTCACATCATATGCATCAGGAGATGGTAAAGGGTCTTACTACTGATCTGTCAGGTCGTAACCTGGCACTTGTTGAGATAGCAGAGTGGTATGATGTAGTTCTGATGATGGGTATTGTTGGAATGTTCTTTATCACTGAGAATCCAATCAGTGTTGTTTGGGCAATTATTGCATGTGCTGTTGTATTTTTCCTTGAAACACTTATTGATAATCTGTTTCCACGTGTTAAGTACAAGACAATGTTAATTGTTACATGGAGTGTTATCTTAGTATTTGCAGGAACTAATCTGCTGATTCTTAACGTACTGAAGATGTTTTAAGCTAATAAATGAAGGGTAGGAAGATCGATGAATATTTCTAAATCACCTTGGGTGTTACATTATGATGGCTCCAGCTGTAATGGCTGTGATATAGAAGTTCTTGCCACAATGACTCCACTTTATGATGTAGAGCGTTTTGGTATTATAAATACTGGAAATCCCAAGCATGCTGATGTTTTGCTTCTTACAGGCGGTGTTAATGCTCAGACTGCTCCTGTAATCAGGCAGCTTTACAACATGATGCCTGATCCAAAGGTAGTTGTTGCCTGTGGTATCTGTGCATGCGACGGCGGCATTTTCAAGGAGTGCTACAACATTCTTGGAGGCGCTGACAAGGTTGTTCCAGTTGACGTATATGTTCCTGGATGTGCAGTAAGACCAGAAGCCTTGATTGAAGGCGTTGTCAAGGCAGTTGGAATCCTTGAGGAGAAGAGAAAGAAACTCAAGGAATCTATGAAAGTTGGTTATTGTGCTGTTGACTACAGCAAGATGGCTGTACATATGACAGCTGATGACTATGATCCAAGCACTCAGTATGATGCAGTTCTTACTGAGGAAGCTCTTAGACAGCAGGCTGAGGAAAAGATAAAGGCATCCAATAAGCCAGTTGCTCCAGCTGCTAAGCCGGCTCCTGCGGCTGCACCAGCAGCTAAGGCCGCGGCTACTGCTAATACTGAGAAAGGAGATGACAAATAATGAATATGGATTTTACTAATGTTGCTCCTGAAAGTATTCTGGATGAAGCACACAAACTTAAATTTGCAGGATACCATTTGATGCAGCAGTGTGCTACTCGTATTCCTGATGGATATGAGCTTTTATATACATTTGGTAAGGATTACGAAGTTAAACAGCTCAAGGTAACTCTTTCTGAGGATCAGGAAGTTTCAAGTATTTCAAGTGCGTTTCCTTGTGCCTTTATTCATGAGAATGAGATGCATGATCTTTTCGGTGTTAACATAAAAATGATTAATTTAGACTTTGAAGGTAAGTTCTATCGTACAGCGATCGAAACACCATTCAAGTAATTGGAGGAACCATATGTCTACTAGAAGTGTAATTCCATTTGGACCCCAGCATCCGGTTCTTCCGGAACCAATACATTTAGACCTTGTACTTGAGGATGAGAAGGTTGTAGAAGCTATTCCATCTATCGGTTTTATTCACAGAGGTCTTGAGAAGCTGGTTGATAAAAAAGATTTTAATGAGATGGTATATGTTGCAGAGCGTATCTGCGGTATCTGTTCTTTAGGTCATGGCCTTGGCTATTCTGAGGCTATTGAGCATATTATGGATATTGATGTTCCAGCCCGTGCTAAATTCCTTAGAACAATCTGGTCAGAGCTTTCAAGAATACATTCACATCTTCTCTGGCTTGGCCTTTTGGCTGATGCTTTTGGATTTGAGTCTCTTTACATGGATTGTTGGAGACTAAGAGAGGATGCTCTTGATATGTTTGAGGCATCTACAGGCGGACGAGTTATCTTTTCCGTAATGAAGGTAGGTGGTATCAGAAGAGATGTTTCCGATGAAATGCTTGCAGATTTCTCTAAGCGCATTGATAAGATGGAGGAAGATCTTAAGACTATTGCCAAGCCATTCCTTAACGACAAGGCAGTACAGACTCGTCTTCGTGGTGTTGGATATCTTTCTGCAGAACAGGCTGACCTTCTCGGCTGTGCAGGACCTTTCCTTCGTGCCAGTGGTGTAAACAGAGATATCAGAACTACAGGTTACTGTGCATATGGCGATATTGATTTTGAACCAATCATCAGCACAGAAGGTGATTCTTATGCTCGTACAGATTGCCGTATAAAAGAGATTTTCCAGGCCTTTGATATTATCCGCCAGTGTATCGCCAAGATGCCAAAGGGCGGTGAAATAGATGTTCCTGTTAAGGGAATGCCAAATGGCGAGTACATGATGCGTATTGAGCAGCCAAGAGGTGAGGCTCTGTATTACGTTAAGGCTAACGGAACAAAGTTTATAGACAGGCTTCGTGTCCGCACCCCCACATTCTCTAACCTTCCAGGAATGGTTGAGACTCTTAAGGGCTGCGACCTTGCTGATGTTCCGATTCTTGTACTTACTATCGATCCTTGTATCAGCTGTACAGAAAGGTAATATTACAACTTTTGATATTATGAGTTGTAATAGATGGGAGATAAAAGATGTCACTTGCAAGTTTTAAATCAACAATTCTTCATAATCTTGTATCTAAGCCAAAGACCAGAAGAACTGAGAAGGAATATCCAGCTGGTACAAGAGGACATGTTGAAAATGATATGGATGTATGCGTACTTTGCGGACTTTGCTCCATTAAGTGCCCTACACATGCTATTACTGTAGATAAGGTTGCTAAGACCTGGTCTATCAGACCAATGAGCTGCATTCAGTGTAGATGTTGTGTAGATAACTGTCCAAAGAAATGTCTTTCTATGGGCCTTCGTTTCCAGGAACCAGGTTCAGAGAAGGTCACACGCACATTCAAACAGTCTGAGAAAGCTATAGCTGCGCAGGAGGCCCTTATGAAGGCAGCCAAGGAGCGTGCAGCAGCTGCTGCAGCTGCAAAAGCAGCACAGGCAGCTCAGGCAGCACAAACAAATGCTACAGGAACAGCACCAGCTCAAGGTGCGCCAGCTCAGGCACCTGTAAAAGCGTCTGAGAATAAGACAGAAGAGAAATAATGATTTCTAAGATTACAGTTAAAGGGGCGGTACAAGGAGTTGGTTATCGCCCCTTTATTCTAAGAAAAGCAACTGAATATGGAATTCGTGGCTATGTTAAGAATATTGGGGCAGCTGTTGAAATACTTGCGATTGGTGAAGAAAATGTAATTTCTGAATTCACTTCAGATTTGTCACGCGAGTATCCAGCAGGTGCTTTTATTTTGAGTGTTGAAAAAAATGAACTGGATAATATTGAATATGAGGACTTATTAAAGGTCCTTGATCTTAAAAAAGATATTGTTGAGTCCGGTTTTTGTATTATAAATAGCGGCGAGATTGACCTTACTTCTGAGATTCCTGTATTTTTGCCGGATATTGGCATTTGCGATGACTGTATGGCGGAGATGTTGGATGAGACAAATAGAAGATACAGATATCCGCTTATTAGCTGTGCTTCCTGCGGTCCAAGAATAAGTATTCTTGATAAGCTTCCCTATGACCGAGATACCACAGCTATGATAGATTTTGATATGTGCCCTGAATGCGCTGCGGAATATGGAAAAGGGCGAAGGAGACATGCCCAGACTATTTCCTGTTTTGATTGCGGACCTCAGGTTGAGCTTAAACTATATGGCGTAAGTGATGAGCTGGATTCTGCAAGCGATACAAATGTACAGAAGGTAATTGGTCTTGACTCTTCCATAGACGAAGCTATAAGGCTGCTTAATGATGGCGCTGTTTTAGGTTTTAAGGGAGTTTCAGGTTTCCAGCTTATCTGCAAGCCTACGGATGAGGCAGCTCTTTTGCTAAGGAATATTAAGGGCCGTGAGAAGAAGCCCTTTGCGGTTATGTTCTCAGATGTGGAGGCTGTTTCTGAGTACTGCCAGATTTCAGATAAAGAAAAGGAACTGCTTGTAAGTAGCGCAAGGCCAATAGTTCTTTTGACAAAGAAAAAGGATTTCCCTTACGAAGTCTGCAAGGATAGCAGATATATCGGGGCTTTCCTTCCATCAACCGGAGCTCACAGGCTTTTGTGCGATGGATGTGGACCTTTGATTGTTACTAGTGCCAATAAATCTGATGAACCTATTATCACTGAAGATAAGGCCTTTGATGAAGCCTTTGGAAGTACTGCAGTTAAGGGTGTTCTTACTCATAAAAGACGCATCAATATGCCTCAGGACGACTCTGTTGTATTTGTTGTAAAGACAGATAGCGGAGAGGAAATAACCTGCTTTAATAGAAGAGCAAGGGGATATGTACCTCTTCCAATAAACACCTCTGGAATTGGCAAAAGAGTTCTGGCCTTTGGAGGAGATCTGAAGAGCACTTTCTCTTTTGGCTACAAGGATAAGATACTTACATCTCAGTATTTAGGGGATTTGAAGGACTACGGAGTTAACGAGAACCTGAAAAAACTCATTAGTCAGTACCGTGATATTTTTAAATTTAATCCGGAATTTGTTGTTTGTGATATGCATCCTTTATATGAGTCTGTGAGAATGGCTACAGACTATTGTAAATTGCAAAATTTGCCCCTTTTACAGGTTCAACATCACTATGCCCATATTCTTTCCGTTATGGCGGAAAATTCTCTAAAAAGCGCCATAGGAATCTCTTTTGACGGAACGGGATTTGGAACAGATAAAAAGGTATGGGGCGGAGAAATTCTGTACTGCAAGGGGCAGAATTTTGACAGAAAAGGCCATTTGTCCTATGTTAAGCTATGCGGCGGAGATAATGCATCAAAGAATGCAAAACTTGTCAAAGAGTGTTATCATTATGCAACAGGCAAAAATGACAAGACTACAGATTTGGTAAAGGCAGCTCTTTCAAATAATATTAACTGCTTCGAGACCTCCAGTATGGGACGCCTTTTTGATGCGGTATGTGCGGTTCTTTGCATAAAAGAGGCTAATTCCTTCGAGGGAGAATGTGCTATAGCTCTCGAAAAGGCAGCCTGGGACTATTTGGAGAGTAATGAAAGCAGGAATTATCCTGGTGGAAATGCAGACTTATCTTTTGACGTCACAGAAGATGCTGACGGATGTCTGTTACTGGATCAAGTTAAACTCTTTGAGGATATTAGCGAAGCTTTTGAAAGTGGCAAATATACCAGAGAAGAACTTGCTTATGGTTTCCATATGGCAATAGTTTCAGCTATCTGCAAGGTTTGCGCTAGAGTCAGTCAGGAGACTTCTGAGAAAAAGATATGTCTCTCCGGCGGAGTTTTTGGAAACAGGCTTTTGCTGTCAAAGACCATTTCTGAGCTTGATAAACTTGGATTTGAAGTATATTGTAATAGATTTGTTCCAGCGGGAGATGCTGGAATTTCAGTGGGCCAGGCTTATTGGCTCAGTCTTAAGGAGGGTTATATATGTGCGTTGCACTTCCCGGAAAAGTAATTGAAATGAATGGAAGAATTGCCACAGTTGATTTCAACGGCAATATTGTTAAGGCTGATTCCGGCCTTGTTGATGTAAGTGTTGGCGATAATGTTCTTGTTCACGCAGGCTGCATAATCCAGAAGATGGATGACAAGATGGCCCATGAGATGAATGAACTTTTTAATGAAATAGAAGGACTCACTATTTGATATGGCAAATACAGAACTTAAGGATATAGTCAAGGCTTTGAAGGAATACGATGGCGAAGAAGTCCGTATTATGGAGGTTTGCGGAACTCATACAGCAGCAATCTCTGAAAACGGCATTCCTTCAATGCTATCTGATAAGATAAAGCTTATTTCAGGGCCAGGTTGTCCTGTATGTGTTACTGTAACTGCAGTAATTGACAAGCTTATAGAGCTCTCGATGCAGGAAAACACCATTGTTTGTACCTTTGGTGACCTAATAAGAGTTAAGGGAACAAACATGTCTCTTGCTGATGCAAAGGGAGAGGGCGCCCATGTAAAGATGGTGTATTCCCCTATGGAGACAGTTAAGCTTGCGGAAGAAGATCCAGCCCACACCTTTGTTTTTGCGGCAATTGGTTTTGAGACAACGACACCGGTTTACGCAACAGTGCTTGAAAAGGCTATTGAGAAGAATTTGAAGAACTTGAAGCTCCTTACTTCTCTTAAGACAATGCCTGAAGTTATCAGATGGGTTGTGAAAAATGGCGGAGGAATCGACGGCTTTATTGCACCTGGTCATGTGGCAACCATTACAGGCAGCGATGAATACAAGGCGCTTTCAGAGGAGCTTGGAATTCCTTTTGTAGTTTCTGGTTTTGAAGGACCACAGCTTCTTGCTACAATCTATGCGCTGGTTTCAATGAAGGGCAAGACTGGCATCAGGAATATGTATAAGGCTGCCGTATCTGAAGAGGGAAATCTCAAGGCAAAAGAGCTTGTGAAAAAATACTTTGAGCCTGCTGATGCCTCCTGGCGTGGTATGGGCAAGATCAAAGGCTCAGGAATGGTCTTAAAAGAAGAGTACAGTCAGTTTGATGCAGGTAGTATGTCTTTGGATGAAGACCATATGCCGGCTGGATGCTGCTGCGCAAGCGTTCTTGTTGGTAAGATCAAGCCTTGCGACTGTCCTTTATTTGGAAAGGCCTGCACACCTGACAATGCCCATGGAGCATGCATGGTTTCTACTGAGGGAAGCTGCTACAACTATTTTGTATCAGGCCGCAAATAAGCAATAACAAGCAACAACTAAGACGATTATTATTGTATTAAATATATAGATATCTATAGAAACGGATTTGGAGTTTTAAAATGAAGATTACAATGGCTCATGGAAGCGGCGGAGAATCTACATCCAAGCTTATCAGAGATGTATTTGCCAAGCACTTTCACAATGAAATATTAGATAGACTCGAGGATTCTGCGGTTGTTCCAGGATCAGGTAAACTTGCTGTTACTACTGATAGTTTCGTGGTGACACCAGTTCTTTTCCCAGGTGGAGATATTGGAAGGCTTTCAGTTTGTGGCACTGTTAATGACCTACTTATGAGCGGTGCCAAGCCTATGTATCTTACCTGTGGTTGTATCTTAGAGGAAGGTCTCGATATTGAGATCCTTGATAAGGTAATTGCTTCTATGGCGGAGACAGCCAGAGAGGCTGGAATTAAGATAATTACTGGGGATACCAAGGTTATTGAGAACAAGGGCGGCGAAAGCGGTCTTATTATCAATACTTCCGGAGTAGGCTTTATTGCTGATGATCTTGATGTTCCTGGACCATTTAAGCTTCAGGATGAGGACAGGATCATTATTTCCGGCAATCTCGGAGATCATCATGCAGCTATTCTTGGTACAAGAATGGGCATTGAATCCAATATACATTCAGATGCAGCGCCTCTGTGCGAGATGGTAGGTAAGCTCCTTTCAGAGGGAATTCGTGTTCATGCCATGAGAGATGTCACAAGAGGCGGTCTTGGAACTGTTTTGAATGAATTTAGCGAAGCTTCAAAGTGCTCAATAGAGCTTAATGAGGAAGATATTCCAGTATCTGCTGCAGTTAGAGATTTTTGCGGTATCTTAGGGCTCAATCCAATGTACATGGGTAATGAAGGAAAAATGGTTCTTTCTGTACATAAGGACGATGCTCAAAGAGCAGTTTCTCTTATACAATCATCAAAATATGGCGAAAACTGCTGCATTATTGGCCAGGTACATAAAGATGAGAAAAATGCCGATAATAATAATGTGGTACTTAACACTAAAATTGGAGGCAAACGCATAATTGGTCTGATGTACGGAGAAGGTCTTCCAAGAATTTGCTAAATGTTGTACAATATGTTTTGACTTTTAAAAGAGATTTTTTGTGTTTTGAATTTTGAAAGGATAGATATATTTAATGGAGTTTAAGAGAATAAATAAAGATACAGTAACTTGTATCATTACTGAAGATGATATGGATGAACAGGGCATCAAGCTCGAGGATCTTTTTGAGAAAAAGAAGGAAGCTATGGACTTTCTTCATGAGGTTATGAGAAAGGCAGAAGAAGAGGTTGATTACAAGCCAACAGGTTCTTTTATGCCAATGCAGATTACTGTTCTTCCAGACCATTCAATATCGCTTACATTATCTGAAAATGCTTCTGCTTCTTTTGGTGAGATTTTAAAGAATCTCACAGACAAGGCAGGAATTAAGATTCCTAAAAATGTTCTTGAGGACATAGGGGATTCTGTTGATGAAGAGAGAATTAATCGTCTAAATGAGTATTTGAAGAGTCTTAAGCAGCTTACTAATTCAGTCAAGAATATCATGGAAGAAAGCGGTATAGCTGAGAATCATGATAAGGCAATCATCAATCAGAATGCATCTATAGAGGATGGCAGGAAAAAGGCTGCTTCAATAGCCAATGGGGCAACGAGAAAGGCGCCTGAGAATTCATCTGACAAGAATTCAGATGCTGCAAGACTTAAGTTCCATGAGTATGTATTTACTTTTGATGATATCAGGACTGTTATTTCATTTTGCGGAAAGGCTCCTACAAATCTTCAGATCAAGAGTTCTCTTTATAAGAATGAGACAGATGGCAAGTATTATCTGGATCTTCTTCGTGGAGAGGAAGACCCCAAGGCTTTTGCAGCTCTTTTCACAATGGCTTATGAGTTTGGCCATTTCCAGGCAACTAATCAAAATGTAATTGCCCATTATAAAGAGAATTTTGAGTGTATCATTAAAGACAACGCTCTTTCAGAGCTTTCTAAGGTTTGCTGATAGCTTATAGCATATTATTGGAAGCGGTTTAGATTTAAAGCTAATCCGCTTCTTTTTATATCATAGGATTCTTAATTAAAGGTTTGGAGTAAAATGCGATTAAATCAATATATTGCATCTTGTGGCGTTTGTTCCAGAAGAGAAGCGGATAAACTGATAGCAGCAGGTCGTGTACTTGTAAATGGGGTGATTCCAAGCCCTGGAATGCAGGTATCGCCTGAGGATGAAGTGCAGGTTGATAAAAAGGTGATCAGTAAGGTTGAGTCTAGAATAGTTCTCGCATACTACAAGCCTGTTGGAGTTGTCTGTACTGAGAAAGATGCTCACGCCGAAAGAACAGTAATTTCAGAGATAAAATATCATACTAGAGTAACCTATGCGGGGAGACTAGATAAAGACTCAGAGGGGCTACTTCTTTTATCTAACGATGGAAAGCTTATCGAAGCCATGATGAAATCTGCCAATAAGCATGAAAAGGAATATGAGGTAGAGGTAGACAGGGAAATAAACGGCGATTTTCTAAATCGCATGGCTAACGGAGTCTATCTTGAGGAGCTTGACAGAACAACTAGGGGCTGCAAGATTCAAAAGACCGGAAAGCGTAGTTTCAAAATTATTCTTACACAAGGGCTTAACAGGCAGATAAGACGTATGTGTCAGGCTCTTGGCTATGAAGTTGTTTCTCTTAAGAGAATAAGAGTTATGACTGTGAGACTTTCAGACTATAATTTGAAAAGCGGCCAATATGTAGAACTTCCAAAGGCTGAAATAGACAAGCTATACAGGGAGTGTAGACTGTCCTGAATATTTTAATAATCCAGGTGTCAAAAGTAAGTTTGACTTCTGATAATAAACGAAAAGGTTGGGGAAAAATGAGTCAGATCACAGATGAAATCAAAAATGCCTATGATGCTCTGGTAAAAGAGATAAAGCATCATATGGATCTATATTACAATCAGGATGAGCCTGAAATCTCAGACTATGAGTATGATCAGCTTATGATCAGATTAAAGAAGTATGAGGCAGATTATCCTGAGCTAGTATCGAAGGATTCACCAAGTCAGATAATTGGCGGAGTTGCCAAGAGAGAAGCTGGAGTTAAGATCACACACAATGTTCCCATGCTTTCAATTGAAGATGTATTTACCAAGGAAGCTGTAATTGAGTGGGTTAATAAAGTTCACACTCTTCACCCACAGGCTTTATTTTCTGCTGAGATCAAGATAGATGGTCTTAGTATGTCATTAAGATACAGGAAGGATACTTCTGACGATAAGCTTCATTTAGAGCTTGCTGAAACAAGAGGAGATGGACTTATTGGAGAGGATGTTACTGCAAATGCTCTTATGATTCCTGATGTAAAAAGAGTAATCGACCTCCCTTATGACTATCTTGAGCTAAGAGGCGAAGTTTATATGTCTCATGAGAACTTTGATAAGTTTAATGAGGAGCAGGAGAAGCTTGGAAAAAAGATAGCTGCAAATCCAAGAAATCTGGCTGCAGGAACGCTTCGTCAGCTTGATCCTACAGTTACAAGGGACAGAGGTCTTAGAATGTTTATCTTTAATATTCAGGATGGTCCGGCAGAAATTACTGAATCTCACTGCGGCGGCCTTGATATCCTGGAAAAAGCTGGTGTTCCTGTTGTTTATCACGAAAAATGTTGTGAGGCTTCTGAGGTTATAGCAGCTATCGATAAAATTGGCTCTATGCGAGAAGAACTTGATTTTGACCTTGATGGTGCGGTAATTAAGGTTGATCATACTGATTGGAGATCTGATTTTCCGGCAGGCTCCAAGTATTCTAGTGGACATATAGCCTATAAGTATCCGCCAGAAGAACGTGTCGTAGTTATGGATGAAATTATAGTAGATGTAGGCAGAACTGGTAAGCTTACATTTACTGGTAGCTTCCACGACAGAGAAACTGGTAAACCCGCTAGACTTTGCGGAACAAGTGTATCAAGGGCTACTCTTCACAATCAGGACTACATAAACGAGATGCAGATTGGTATTGGTGGAGAATACAAGCTCTTTAAGAGTGGCGAGATCATTCCAAAACTAAATGGTTGCGTAAGGGCTCCTGAAATCGTTTATAAGGCTCCTGAAAAGTGCCCTGTTTGCGGCTCTGTCCTTGTAAGAGAAGAGGATACAGCAGATATCAGATGTATAAATCCAACATGCCCTGCACAGGTTACAAGAACCATTGCATATTTTACAAGTAGAGATGCCATGAATATCATGGGACTTGGAGATACACTTGTAGATGCACTTGTATCTGAAGGCTATCTTAAGACCTACGCTGATATTTACACTCTTTATGAACACAAGGAAGAACTTATTGAAAAGGGCATAATCGGAAAAGTTAAGAATACAGAAAAGCTTCTTGGAGAAATCGAAAAGAGTAAGGAAAATGATCCTGTTCGCCTCCTTACTGGTCTTGCAATCAGAAACGTAGGAAAATCAACAGCCAGAGAGATCATGAAGCATTTTAATAATCTAATGGATCTTGCTAAGGTTACGAGAGAAGGCTTTTTACAAATACCAGATATTGGAGAAACTACAGCTAATGATCTTTATGAGTTTTTCCATGACGAGAATAATCTCCATATTTTGGAAAAAATGCTGTCTCTTGGCCTTAATATGGAAGTTACTCCTGATGAAGACGCCTCAGATAAGCTTTCAGGAATGACAATTGTTGTCACAGGAACTCTTCCTACACTTGGAAGAAAAGAGGCAGAAGAGCTTATAGTTAAAAATGGTGGAAAGGCATCTGGAAGCGTATCCAAGAAAACAAGCCTTGTTCTGGCTGGAGAAGCAGCTGGTAGTAAGCTTACAAAGGCTCAGGATCTTGGTATTAAGGTTATTACAGAAGCAGAATTTCTAGAAATGCTTAAATAAATCACTTATTCATAATGCTCAATGCTGATATAATAGATAATTACTAGATTTTATATGTGTGAGGTGGTTGTAACATGCCAATTAAAATTCAAAATGATCTTCCTGCAAGGGAAATACTTGAACAGGAAAATATATTTGCTGTAGATGAGAACAGAGCGCTTCACCAGGACATCCGATCTCTTCAGATCTGTATCCTTAACCTGATGCCTCTTAAGGAGGATACAGAGCTTCAGCTACTAAGATCCATGTCAAATACACCGCTGCAGATTGATGTATCCTTTATGCAAATGAGCTCCCATCATTCCAGCAATACATCACCTAACCATTTGAACAGATTTTATAACACATTCGATGAACTTAAGGATAACACCTATGACGGACTTATTATCACAGGTGCGCCTGTTGAGCAGATGGACTTTGAACAGGTAGACTACTGGGATGAGCTTTGCAAAGTGTTTGAATGGTCCAAGACCAACGTGACTTCCACATTTCATATCTGTTGGGGGGCACAGGCAGGATTATATTATCACTATGGCATTAACAAAAAGCCCCTAGATGAGAAACTCTTTGGAATATTTAAGCACCGTGTGATGAACAGAAAAGTGCCTCTTGTAAGAGGATTTGATGATACTTTTTATATGCCTCATTCAAGACACACAGAGACCCCCACACAGGATATAGAAAAATGTGAAGACCTTGTTGTACTTGCTAAATCAGAAAAAGCTGGAATATTCCTGTGTATGAATAAATCTGGTAGTCAGATATTTGTAATGGGACATGCAGAATACGACAGATTAACCCTTGATAGTGAGTATAGAAGAGACCTTTCCAAGGGCCTTGATATTCATGTTCCTGAAAATTATTATCCTGATAATGATCCTGATAAGAGGCCAGATCTTTTATGGCGCTCACATGCCAATAACCTATACACAAACTGGCTTAACTATTATGTATATCAGAATACTCCTTATAAATGGGGGCAGATTCTTGATGAGGAAAAGATAAAGCTTGCCTCCAAGACACTTACTAAAAGAGTAGAAGGATGAAAAAAATCATTATAGAAAAGGAAATTGAAAAATGGATAAGAAGCTGAGAAATATATATACTGCATTTCCTGAGGGTAAACACAAAGTACTGACGCTTAGCTATGATGATGGGAAGATCCCAGATAAGAGACTTGTAGCACTTTTTAATGAATATGGACTTAAAGGCACCTTTAACCTTAATGGTGGTCTTGAAAATGCTCCTTTTACAGAATTCTATCAGGAGCATATACCTCTTTCAGAGATAAAAGATGTTTACGAAGGTCATGAAGTCGCATGTCATACTTTTACACATCCTACAATCGCCAGATGCCCTAGAGAACAGATAGCTCAGCAGGTGCTCGAGGACAGAAGAATGCTTGAAAAGATATTAGGCAGAACTGTAAGAGGAATGGCTTATCCTAATGGCTCTTTTGATGACAAGGTTGTTGATGTATTTAAGAGCTGCGGAATAGTTCACGCCCGCACTGTAAATCAGACACTTTCATTTGACATGCCTTCAGATTTCCTTAGATGGAATCCTACCTGCAGACATGGAGATTCAAACTTAGAAAGACTTACTAAGGCCTTTTCTGAATTCCATAAAACTCAGTACCTGCAGATGTTCTATGTATGGGGACACAGTTATGAGTTTGACAGAGATAATAATTGGGAAATCATGGAGAAATTTGCCAAGGATATCGGAAGACATGAAGATATCTGGTATGCAACTAATATTGACATAGTTGACTATATGGATGCTTCTGACAGAATCCAGGTTTCTGTAGATGGAACATTTGCTTATAATCCTAGTGCAATTCCTGTTTGGATTGAAGTAGATAAGAAAGCAGTAGAGTTACTTCCAGGAAAATATACAGAAATTTAATATTTTTATTATAGAAAAATACCGTGTTTTCAAGCTTTTTGTGCGAGCCTTCGGCTTGTCTTTTGCTGTGAAATACGATAAAATATTATTGTTAAGTCGATAATTTATTTGTGTTTTTTAACAAGGAGACTTTTATTATGGGCCTTAGTATGGATAACGAAGAAGTTGAAGTAAAAAGCACTGATACCAAGAAAAAGCCAACTAAAAAGACTAAGGAAATGCTTGAAGAGAATTCTAATAAGATCGAGGAGCTCAAAACTGAGCAGAAAGATCTTGCAGCTGCTTTGAGTGATCTGGACAAAGAAGAGGAAGCTCTTGGTGAGAAATCTGCGCTTAAGATGAAGGTTTCTCACAAGAAGTTTGGTGAAGGCCAGGTTATTACTCAGGATGGCAAATATATTGAGGTTAAATTCAAAGACGTAGTCAAGAAGTTTGTTCTTCCTGGCTGCATTGCTGATAAATTCCTTGAAGTTTCTGATGAAGCTATCTACGAGTACTATGTTAAGAGAAATGAAATTCATAAGAAACGTATGAATACTGAGCTTAGGATCAAATCAGCAACCTTTGCAATCCAGAGACATGAGGATGCAATCGAGAAGCTTAATGCTAAGCTTAAATAATTAGATACACTAAGATATTTGACGAGCTGTATGATGGTATATTTACTGTCATACAGCTCGTTTTGACTAAAATTTGTAGTAGAAATGGTCGGTCGAAGCGGGTGAGTAATATGATTTTATTTGTAGATGCATGTGTTAGAACACATTCTAGGACGAAAAAGCTTGCGGAGGCTCTGCTGTCAAAACTAAATGATGAGACTGTTCATATAGCGCTGGAGAAGATTTCTTTTGATGTGACAGATGAGGCTTACCTGAAAAAGAGAGATGATCTGATATCTCAAGGATTGTTTGACGATGATATGTTTGCCTTAGCCAGGCAGTTTGCAGTAGCAGATACTATTGTGATTGCAGCGCCTTTCTGGGATTTGTCTTTTCCGGCTATGTTGAAACAGTATATTGAAGCCATAAATGTGCTTGGAGTTACCTTTGAATACACATCTGAAGGAATTCCCAAAGGCTTATGCAGAGCAAATAAGCTTTATTATGTTACGACGGCAGGTGGAAGCTTTGTTCCGTTGGAGTTTGGATTTGGCTATATAAAAACACTTGCTCAGAATTTCTACGGGATAGATAATGTGGAAATATTTAAGGCAGTCGGTCTGGATATTGCAGGGGCAGATGTAGAGGCCATCATGGATGAAGCTATAAGGAGAGAATGGTGAGTGTAAAATAAAAAACTAAAAATGTGATATCCTATTGTTTAGAGGCAAAGACGCTTTCAGAGATGATGGTGGTCTTTGCCTTTTTCCATTAATGAACTTGTAATAAAGACAGGAGGAAAGAGTCATGGCTGCATTTGAACGAGTATTATCTGGAATTCCGGAAATGGATAAAGCTCTTGATAACATAAGACTTGGAGACAATGTTGTTTTCAGAGTTTCTGACCTTGCAGAGTTTAAGCTGTTCGTAGATCCTTATGTAGAACAGGCTAAAAAAGACGGTCGGAATATTATATATTTCAGATTTGCCAGCCATGAGCCATTAGTTGAAGACTGTCCTGAAGTAAAGACATATTCTGTGCCTCTGACTCATCGTTTTGAGACGTTTACCGTAGATATTCATAATGTTATTGAAAAAGAGGGAAAGGACGCTTTTTATGTTTTCGATTGCCTGTCAGAACTTCAGATACGTTGGGCTACTGATCTTATGATGGGTAATTTCTTCAGAGTGACATGTCCATTTTTGTTTATTCTTGATACTGTTGCATTCTTTCCAATAATTAGGGGAAAGCACTCCTTTCATGCAATAAACAAAATCTTAAATACAACGCAGCTATTTCTTGATGTGTATTCTGATGCAAAAAATGTATATGTCCGTCCGGAGAAGGTTTGGAACAGAAATTCAGAGACCATGTTCCTTCCACATATTTACCAAAAGGAGAAGAGGACATTTAGACCAATTTTGGATGGAGTTCAGTCAAGCCGTTTCTATCAGCTTCTGGACGATTGTCAGAGACCCGGAGAAGATCAGTACATTGATTTTTGGGACAAGTTTTTTAACACTGCTAAGATGCAGTTTGAAAGCAATATGGATTTGACTGATTCCTGCAATATTATGTGTAATATCATGATGACCAGAGATGAGAAGATGAGGCTAATGGTAAAAAAGCATTTTAAGCCAAAGGACTATTTTGCAGTCAGAAATCATATGATAGGAACCGGGCTTATTGGTGGTAAATCCTGTGGTATGCTCCTTGCCAGGGCAATAATCCGAAACATGAGTCAGGAGATAAATGAAGTACTTGAACCTCACGATTCATTCTTTGTGGGCTCGGATGTTTATTATACCTATATTGTAGACAATGAATTTTGGGATATGCGTATACGCCAGAGAACTGATGAAGAATATTTTTCGCTGGCTGATGAGTTTGCAGAAAAATTGAAGCAGGGTTCTTTTTCTGAGGATCTTCAGACACAGTTTAAGCACATCCTTGAGTACTATGGACAGGATCCTTTTATCGTACGTTCCAGCAGTATTCTGGAGGATGGTTTTGGAAATGCCTTCGCCGGAAAGTATGAATCTGTATTTTGTGCTAACAGAGGAACTTTAGAAGAGCGACTAGATGAATTTGAGAATGCCATAAGAACTGTATATGCCAGTACTATGAGTCTTTCTGCGCTTGATTACAGAAAAAGAAGAGGTTTGGATAAAAGAGATGAACAGATGGCACTGCTTATTCAGAGAGTATCGGGGTCTTATTATGGTCCTTACTATATGCCGTGTGCTGCAGGAGTTGGCTACTCCTACAGTCCATACAAATTCCTTGCAGGAATAGATCAAAAAGCCGGAATGCTGCGACTAGTAATGGGACTTGGAACATCAGCTGTTGATAGGACAATGGGATCATACCCACGACTTGTGAGTCTTGATATGCCGGAGGCTACTTCATCCGTTACAATAGCAGAGAAGCACCAATTCTCACAGAGGGCAGTAGAGGCTATGGACGTAAGTGATCATGTATTGAAACGCCTAGAGCTTAGGGACATAGAAGGCAAAATGCCGATGTATTTGATCAATACTCTTCTTGAGCATGATTATGAGGTTGAGAATTCATTAAAGGAACGAGGAATCTATCGAGATGTAAGGTTTATATCCTGTAGAGGGCTTGTCAAAAAACAAATAATAATGTCGCAGATGCAAAGGCTTATGCAGTTAATCCAGCAGGAATATGAACATCCTGTTGATATTGAGTTTACTATGAATCTTTCTGAGAATGGGGAATATTCTATAAATCTTTTACAATGCAGACCCCTTCAGGTAGCTAAGGATACAGTGAATGTATCAGTGCCTGAGATTCCTAAAGAGGACATTATTCTTGAAAGTGTAGGATCTTCAATGGGGCTTTCAAGAAGCGTTTCCATAGATATAGTAGTTTATGTGGATCCTAAGGCATACTATAACATGCCTTACGCAGATAAAACACGAATAGCGAGAATTATTGGTAAGGTGAACTGGACATTCAGAGGGCAGAAAAGACACATGATGCTGATTGTTCCAGGACGTATTGGCACTTCATCACCTGAACTTGGAGTTCCAACGTCTTTTTCTGATATTAGTGAATTTGAAGTGGTATGTGAAGTGGAGGAGAAGGAAGCTGGGTATAATCCAGAGCTTTCTTATGGAAGCCATATTTTCCAAGACCTTGTTGAGGCTGATATTTTATATACAGCCGTATTTGCTAATGACCAGACACGTAGCTTTTCACCCGATAAGTTTACCGGTTATAGAAACATAATCTTAGATTTTGTTGACCGTGAAAGTGACAAAGAGATCGTAAAAGTTTATGACATGGAAGAAGCTGAGTGTACTCTTTTTTATGACCTGGAACAGAACCATCTGTTATTAAAAAAATAAATGTACTGAGCGGTATTCTCGAGGGGAAATTCCGACGTGTTTATGAAATAGTCTGCTAAAATAAAGAGCGTTGTCATATCCGACAATTGTAGCTATATCTGATATGGAATAGTCAGTATTTTCCAATAATCTTTTGGCGGTGGACAGCCTTATATCTAGAACGTATTGCAGAGGAGTAACACCGGTTAATGCCTTGAACTTATGGAAAAAGGCATTTTTACCGATGTTATTATTTTTTAAGTATGTTTCTATACAGATCTGATCATGGTAATGCTCGTGAAAATAATCTGTAGCATGTTCAATCTCGAGACGATCTGTTGCAAGTATACTGTGTTCGCCACTTCTATTTATTCTTCCCATAAGGATTAAGATTTGCATGAAAAGGATAGCTGTTTGTGTGGCATAGAAGTCCCTTTTTAATTGCAATTCAAGAATGATCTTATTAAAAAGTTGGACGTATTCTCCGCTTACACCTACGGACAGAACTCTGCCGTCTGGTTCTAGACCATGCCTTCTGAGCAGATTATCTATTTCGGCACCGGAGAAATGAATCCAATACACGGTTGGCGTATCGTTTCCGTAGTAAATATAGTTCTGTGTCTCGGCAGGACGGTATATTACTATGTTTCCTGCAGAGACAGTCACATTATTGGAGCCTTCAAATATAAAATGACCGCATCCGGAATGTATATATATGAGCTGGTAATCCAGCCTCCCCTTTGGCCTGAATGTAGGCATCTCTTTTTTGGTAATTAGCTTATATGTTCCACAGCTATTGATCCATAAAGGTACGCTTTTGTTTATATAGCCTTCCTGAATATCTTCCTGATAGTTTCCGTAGTTTATATACATAGGTGCTCCAATTGGTAAGAATGTGCATATATTATACACCTTTGTTCATGTTTTTTATCATAGATAGTTGATAGAATGCATATTAGGCTATTTTTATTAATAACGGTGGGAGGCAATGATGAAAGGGAAGAGAGTTTGCTCGTTGATTATGACTGCAGGTTTGATGCTGGGAGTTTTAAATGGATGCAATAGTAATGTGGAGAGCGCTAATGCAGATACAGAGGCAAGCGTTCAGGAAACACCTGTTGCCATGGAAAGTGTTGAAGCATGCGATAATTCTAGCGAGGTAGCTAGTGAAAATGAAGTAAAGGAGCCAGAGGAGGAAACCTGGAAAACCGCGATTGATGGGCTGCCGGATGATTTTATATTTGGAATGGATGCTTCATCACTTCTTGTAGAAGAAAAGAGTGGTGTTAAATATTATGATTTTGATGGTAATGAGCAGGATCCGCTCAAAACATTTGCTGATTCTGGAATTAACTATATTCGCCTGCGTGTATGGAATGATCCGTATGATGAAAACGGCAATGGATATGGTGGCGGTAACAATGATCTTCCTACAGCTATAGAACTTGGTAAAAGAGCTACTGAATATGGGATGAGAGTTATGATTGATTTCCATTATTCTGATTTCTGGGCTGATCCTAAAAGACAGCATGCGCCAAAGGCCTGGGAGGGAATGAGCGTGGAGGAAAAATCATCAGCGCTTTATGACTTCACAAAAGATAGCTTAACAAAGCTCTTTGACGCAGGTGTTGATGTTGGCATGATTCAGATTGGAAATGAGATCAACTATGGTATGTCCGGAGAAACCAGGCTGGAAAATGTAATAGAGCTTCTTAAATCCGGAAGCAAAGCTATCCGCGAGGTTTCGGAAGATTATGGTAAAGACATTGACATCGTTGTTCATTACACAAGAATCACAGCTAAGGCAGATGTTCTTACCCTTGTGGAGAAGCTTGTTAATGCGGAGCTTGATTTCGATATGATTGGAATGAGCTATTATCCTTTCTGGGATGGTGGTATGGATAATATGAGCCGTGTTCTCGAACTTATCCAGGAAAGATATGGCAAAAAAGCTTTTCTTGCTGAAACTTCATATTGCTATACTACTGAAGATGGTGATGGTTCAGGGAACAGTCTCACAGAAAAAGATCTTGTTGATGGATATCCGGCATCACCTGAAGGACAGGCAACCATTCTTCATGATATATGCCAGTATGTAAATAATGTTGGTGGGATAGGAATGTTCTATTGGGAAGGAGCATGGATTCCTGTGGGACCCGCCAGTGCTGACAATTCAGCAATATGGGAACAGTACGGAAGTGGCTGGGCAAGCAGCTATGCTTCTGATTATGATCCTGAGGATGCAGCTGTATATTATGGTGGATGCTCATGGGATAATCAGGCATTCTTCGACTTTGAAGGACGCCCACTGGAATCAATAAATGTGTTCAATTATATGAAAAACGGGGCTGAATAATTGTACTTTGAATGGCACTACCATGTATTTCCGGACCAGAGTAAAATCTGGTCTTTTTTTTATCCAAATTATTTTTGCAAGGGCTTTGGACAGGGTTGGCATAGCAGGAATTATTTTGCGTGAGTTTCTGAATCTATAGCCATTGCCAAGGAGAAGGGAGTTCATTTCGGCAGACAGCAGGCATGAGTCATAGCACATTCTACAGAAGGTGTAAAGCAAAACAAAACGAAATAAAATATAAAAAATCTCTTAAAAATGGAAAACAATGTTCCGATTAGTAGACTATATGAAACAATATCATTTACAATAAATATGTAGTATTTATGCAACTTAGCGGAATATCATCAGCAGGAAATTGAGTCAGAAATCGTGTTTAAGTTTGTCTAATTTCTGAAATTTAGATCATTCTGGCATATCTGCTCTTTAGGAAGAAAGAGCTGGACTTCTGATTTTAACAGGTGGAGAAGAAAGGAATTTCTAGCATGAAAAAGAGAGTGGTATCAATTATATGTATGGCTATGTTAGAAACTATTATGGCCTGTGGTAATAACGTGGCTCCTTTGGAGGTTGTTGATGAAGCGCCGCAAGCAATATCAGTGGTGGAAGAAAGCACTGAAAATGAAGAAACAGATATGTCCGTCAGTGAAGGAAATTCAGACGCACCGGCAGGTGAAGAGGAAAAAGAGACGGTAACGACAGGAGGATATCCGTGGATAAACTCGGACATAAAAGAGAATGTTACTCCTGACATGGAGGTTTCTCCTAAGGATGATTTTCATCTCTATGTAAATAAAGGATGGCTTTTGGAGAATGATATCCCAGATGGATATACGATATGGTCTCATTACCATGAGCGGGAAATTGAAATAAAAAAGCAATGCATGGAACTGCTTAAAGATGAGACCATAGAAGGCCATGATGCTGAAGTAGTCCGCACATATAATAATCTGCTTTTAGACTGGAATGCCAGAAATGAAGCCGGATATACGGATATAAAAGAAGGCTATGAGAAAATTCTCGAAGCAAGTAGTGTTGAAGACATAAGCGGACTTATCACGGACAAAGATACGGCTTTTGAGTATTACAATTTTATGGCATATGCTGTAAGAAGCGGCCTTAATGATCCGAGTAAATACCTGCTTTGCGTGGATACACCGAAGCTTATTCTGAAAGATTCTGCTGAGTATTCTAATAGGACAGAAATTGGAGATATTTATTATAATTCGGGAAAAGAATTGTTTTCGTTTATGTCGGGGAAACTGGGAATGTCATCGGAGGATGCTGTTAAGTATTTTGATGCAGCGATTGAATTGGAAGGAAAGCTTTCAGGATCAATATATACCACAATGGAGAAGAAAGGTGAAGGATATCTGGATAAGGTAAACAATGAGATGAGCTTTGAGGAACTGGCTGCACTTTCTGTGAAGCTTCCTATAGCAGCCATTATTGAGGCGGTCGGATATAAATATGATGGCATATATCTTGTTACTACTCCTGATTATTTTAAAACTCTTGATGAGGTGTACACAGATGACAATTTGGATGGCATCAAGGGAATCTTGCTATTCAATTATTTTTCAAAGTATGCAAAATACCTCGATAAAGAAACTTACGATAAAACAAATGAGTTGAATGCCAAGTATCTTGGTACAAGTGGGACATTATCCGATAAAGAGAACGCTTATAATATTGTCACAGATTTACTTCCGGTATCAATGCAGAAAGTATACATTGCAAAGTACGGATCTGAAGAAGACAAAAAGAGAATGGAAGATTTGTGTCAGCAGGTTATCGATACTTATAGAGAGCTGCTTAATGAGAATAGCTGGGCTTCGGATGAAGTTAAGAAAAAAGCCATTGAAAAACTGGATAAGATAGCCATTCATGCCGCTTACCCGGATAAATTCAGAGACACTTCCGATATTGATATTTCTGATTGTTCACTTATTGAAGCTACCAAGCGCATCTGGATGGCTGAGACAAAGCATGATATGAGTTGTTTAGGTCAAAACCTTGATAAGGACATGTGGGCAGAAGGCTTTAATATTTTAACCTGCAATGCCGGGTATGATCCGTCTGCCAACACTATTAACATGATCATAGGAATGATGGGAGAACCTTTCTATTCAAGTGATATGGACGTGGAAGAGATGTACGCCTCAATTGGAGCATTCTGGGTGGGACATGAAGTGTCACATGCTTTTGATAACTATGGATCACAGTTTGATGCTGAAGGAAAATATAAAGACTGGTGGACAGAAGATGATAAGGCAGAATTTATGAGACGTGTAAAAAAGCTGGATGATTACCTTGATAGTATAGTTGTCTTTGGAGATTACAATTGCATAGGTACGAATATTGATACTGAAATGGTGGCTGATATAACCGGACTTCAATGTGCTCTTAGGATGGCTTCAAAAGTAGATGGATTTAACTATGATAAATTTTTTACAAAGTATGCTCAGATTAATGCTAATCTTGCTATTTACAGTTCTGAATTAACTAACCTTTTACAGGATGAGCATCCAAGAGACTATCTAAGAACAAATGTCCCTGTTCAACAGTTTGAAGAGTTTTATGAAACCTACGATGTAAGAGAAGGCGATAATATGTACCTTGCTCCTGAAGACAGGCTTTTGATCTGGTGATCCATCAGCCGGAGCATTATTTTGGCAGAAAAGCTCTGACTGAGTATATCCATAATTTGTATTAAGTTATAGCAACCAACAAAGAAAGGAGAAAAATATGACATCGATTATCAGTTTTGTTCTAAGTTTGATTATTGTGGGGATTCTTTATAAGAATATGATTGCCTGGGAAGGAGATTACAGAATTTCAAGAGGACAGGCATTATTGCCGGTATTACTTGGACTATTATCAGTGCCGCTTTCATTTGTCTTTTTCCTGATAATCGGACTTACATTCAGGGCTGTAACCGGATTTGTACCTACAGATGGACCTCTATTACTTGCCAGTTTCAATCATGCGCTTTTTTCTGCAGCGCTGAATGAAGAATTGGCAAAACTTATCATTACGCTTATTGTATTATGCATCTATAGGAAAAAAATTAGAAATGTATATGAATATATGCTGATAGCAGGTGCTGTCGGATTCGGGTTTATTCTTATAGAAGACTTTGTATATAGTGTCAGTCTTCCTGTTCTCTTGATGAGGTTGCCGGGTATAACAGTGCATATGATGCTGGGGCTTGCCATGGGAAGACATCTTGGACTTGCCAGATATAACAAAGTAACAGGCAGAGGGTCTGTATTAAAAGAATATCTTCTTGCTTTTTTTGTCCCTGTGGTTTGGCATACTGTTTTTGATTTTTTTGGTGCAAACATGCTCATACATGCCGGGGATAATGTAGAGACTATGACAGCGGAAATACAAAGAACAACATATATTGGTGCTGGTATGGTGTTAATTGCGGTAATTCCGATATTCTTTTTCCAGTTCTACATATTCAGACGACTTAAGAAAAATGCCGCAAACCTTGTAGCGCTTTCCTTCATTGCTGAAAACAGTACAGAGCAGGAGAATACCAATGCTTAAAAAGTATATTGAATTTATGAAAAAATCGCCACTGATAACTGCTGCGCTCTGCATAATATACGTGGTTGTGTGTTTCAATACGGTACCTACAGAGACAAATTTCCAGTTTTTTATAGTGAGGACTTTGCTCTGCGGAGCGTCGTGCTTTTTCCTGTACCAGATATCCGGAGATAAGACGCTTGCCTCCTGCTATGTTTCTACAGGATATGTCATCAAGAACGCCATTGGATTTTTATTGATGTCCCTTATCATGGGCTCTGTATTGCTGATTTCGAATATAGAAGAAAAGGTACCCCTGAAGGAAAATCCGATATTGGGATTTATCATTATATTTCTTATGTTTATTTCTGTGGGACTTTTTGAGGAACTGGCTTTCAGGGCAGTTATAAACGATGCGATTATCTATAAGTTCAGGGAAAAGAAATATGTCTTTGTTCTGAGTGCAGTGGTTTCCTCACTGGTATTCGGAGCTGCACATGTTTTGGGATTTGATGCCTCATCGCCTGTTGCATGGGGACAGGCGGTCGCCAAAACACTGGAATCAGGCGTTTTTGGTCTGGCCCTCCTTATACTGTATTGGAAGACAAGAAATATCTGGGCCTGCGGCCTGGCTCACGGACTGTTTGATTTTTTTGCCGGTTATACAGAAGGTCTGTTTGTTCCGACGGGAGATTCAGGTTCATCGTATATTAATACCGGTGAAGATGGCGTGAGAATCCTTATCACATACTTTATAATTGCTGCAATAAATGCAGTTCTGACGTTTATTGTGTGGAAGAAAGTCGGTAAGACTATTGATTTTGAAAAGATCAGACGAGAATGGTAAGGAGAGATTATGATGGCAAAGAAGATATTGGTTATATTGCTGATTGGAAGTATGTTTCTTGCAGGCTGTGGGGAAAAAACTCCGGACACCATTTCTGATGAAAAATCGCAGGATGATTCTGCTGCAGATGTAAGCACATCAGATGAGCATTATACTGAAGAAGGTGATGAGTTACCAGTTGAAGAAACTGTGCAAGAAACATCCGAAGAAACAGCCGAAGAAACAGCCGAAGAAACAGCCGAAGGATCGGATGGCGGAGCATATGTTATAAATGGCGGTGACCCATGGATAGATTCCAATCTTAAGGATAATGTAATAAATACCGGAAAGCTATCTGAAAAAGATGATTTTAACGTGGCAATTAATTATGACTGGATAATTAGCCATGATATTCCTGAAGGATACAGCAGATATAGTTCTTTTACGAAAATAGGCGAAATTGTAGAGGAAAAAGCTATTGCAGCTTTGGATGATGACACTCTGACAGGGCACGATGCTGAATTGGTCAGAGCTGTATATCAGGGATTTCTTAACTGGGATGAGAGGAATGAAGAAGCGCTTGCTCCTCTTGAAGTCATTGTGAAAGAGATTGAAGCCCTGTCCGGTACCAGGGATATTTCAGAATATCTTTGCGACCCCAACAGGTCTGTATTTTTACCTTCTATTTTTGAAATAGTCAACACTGCTGATCTTATTGATTCTACAAAGTATGTAACGGCACTTAATTTTGGTGACCTTATTTTAGATGATTCTGCTGAATACAAAAACAAAAGTGTAGTAGGAGAAATAGCAGATACGGAATACAGGAAACTTTTTTCAGAAATATATGTAAGAATGGGGTATTCCAGGGAAGAAGCTGATGCGCTTTATGATAATGCTATTGCATATGAAACTGCACTTGCAGATTCTATCTTAACAAATGCTGAACTTCAGCAACCTGATATATATGAAACGATACTCAATTACTATGATCCGGAAGAGCTTTATAGTCTTACACCAAATTTTCCTATGGAAGAATTCATTAAAGTAAGGGGCTTTGGCAGCACAAAGAAAATTTGGTGCATGTTACCGGAAAATATTAAAAAGATATCTGAGCTATATACAGATGAAAATGCAGAGAATATCAAAGCATACTTAATAGTTCATGGAGTTATTAAATGCGCGGAATATCTTGACAAGCAGGCTTTTGATGCCAGCATTTCTGCGACGAATAAAATAGAAGGTGTGGCAGGTGTACTTGCTGATAAACAATATGCATATCGCTGTGTACTTCAGTCCTTGCCTGAATCTATCGGAAAAATATATATACAAAAGTATGATTGCACAGAAACAAAGAATACTATCACGGAAATATGCAAAGAGACTTGTGCGATTTACAGAGAGATGCTTTCAAATGAAGAATGGCTATCTGATGAAACAAGGCAGTATGCCATGGATAAGCTTGATGCCATCGGGATTAATGTTATTGAGCCAAAAGAATATCAGGACCTGAGCAATCTTGATCTTAACAATCTTTCATATTTTGAAGCCAGTATGGCTGTGGAGGATTACTATTACAAGCTTAATGCTGCTAATACCGGAGGTGAAGTAAACAGAAATTTATGGGATAACTCAACACTTAAAACAAATGCTTTTTACAATGCCACAAACAATTCAATAAATATTTTGCTTGGAATCCTTGATGGTGATTTCTACAGGGAAGATATGTCAAAGGAGCAGCTTTATGCCTCAGTTGGAACTATTATTGCCCATGAGATTAGTCATGCATTTGATCCAAGTGGTTCTCAGTTTGATAAGGACGGGAACTATAATAATTGGTGGACCGAAGATGATACCGCGGCATTTCAGAAAAAAGCACAAAAGCTGATTGATTATTATAACGGAATAACCGCATTTGGAAATGAAAAAGTAAACGGCAGCATTGTTCAGGGAGAGGCAGTTGCGGATATAGCAGGGCTTAAGGCAATGTTGCTCCTTGCTTCAAAGGAGGAAGATTTCAATTACAAACTGTTTTTTGAAAGTTACGCAAATATGTGGAAAGAAATCTGCACTTATGAAGCAGACTATTCCCAACTTACCCAGAACCCTCACCCGCTGTATTATCTGAGAGTTAATGTAGTTGTACAGCAGTTTGATGAGTTTTATGAGGCCTTTGACGTTAAGGAAGGAGACGGAATGTATCTTGCTCCTGAAGATAGAATTAGCGTTTGGTAAGGAGAATTTTGGTTATGGAAAACAAAAAAGTTATGGCTGTTCCAAGGATTTGTGCGTATCTTGTGATAGTAATTTGTATTTTAGGGATTATAGTGGGCTCTATTTTTGATTACAGTATTAACGTAGCACTGGCGAACAAGACTGACATTGGAACCTTTTTTGCTACCTATGGTTCTTATTTTCCCTATTGCTTATATCCTGCAGCTGGGATGTGCATCTTTAAGGGGCTCATGAAAAAGGGCGACAGATTTAAAATGCTAGCTTGGACAATAATGCTGATCTCATACTTTATGGCTGTTTACTACAGCAATAATTACAACGGATCAAAGGTAAGAGAGCTGTTTGGATACACAGCGGGAGATGCATCACCGCTTTTATCAGTAGTAAGCTGGGGATTCTGGGTAGTACTGTATGCCTGGGTGCCATTTGTCTGCTATCGTGTATTTGATGATGTGAGTCCGGACAAGTTGATAATGACAGGTGCAGCTATTCTGGTAGCCGGGATTGTAGCCGATAATACAAACCTCTGGCTCAAGCAGGTAGCATCAAGACCAAGATATAAGTACCTGATAACCCTTGATGACCCTATGTCGGAGTTCAGGAACTGGTGGCAGATGATTCCTAATCTCGCCGGATCAAATGACAGTTATAAGAGCTGGCCCAGTGGAAATATGATAATAGCAAGCATGATGTTTTCGCTGCCAATGCTCTCGGATGTTCTTAAAAAACGTTCAGAGAAAAAGAATATTGTCTGTTTTGTGATTGCAGCATGCTTTGTTGTGCTTTACGGCTATAACAGAATTCATATGACAAACCATTTTCTTTCTGATGTATGCTTTGGAACACTGATCACTTACATTATTTACCTGGTTGTGAGCACAGCGTTTTTACAGGCTGTGAATAGGGAAAAGTAAGGATTATGATTAAGATAGGTGCGTAGTACTAATCTGTGATGGAACAATAAAATCGTAAAGATATGGGGAGTATAAATGGGGACATCATTCTGTAATATCAATATTCATAATCCAAATGGAACAAAATACGAAACAAATGAGGACTTGACGGTAGTTAACATTGCAAAAGAATGGGACACTCTTTTTCAGGTAGATTCTGTTCCTGATCCCAAAATGATGACAAAAATAGCCAAGAATATATCTACTGCTGTAGGAAGTCCTGCTATTCTAGTTACATATTTTGATGACATAGCCATGAATCTGACAGTGTTTGTTGATGGAGCCAAGAAAGGCGAATATCTGTTGGATAATGGTTTCTGCAAAAAGAGTGGCTTACCTCAGATTATTTCGGCTCTTAAGCTCGATGAAAAGGCGACGAAGGCCTTTAAGAAGATCATAGAAAAAGAGCCTGATGCAAGTGAGGTTATCGGTTTGATCAGTGCACTTAGCCAGATTCCTCTTTTCATGGATAAAAAGATGCATGACTCTGGTGCTGTAGAAATTGCAGGGCTTAGTAGGGAAGATGTGATAAAAAAGTATACCTCTGCTCCAAAAACAAAGAAGGCATCTGCTTCATTCGGTGAGAAAAAAGAAGCAGAGTTGTTACAGGAAATCCCAGGAGTATTCAATGGATATATAGACCCCAAGAATGGCATTTTTTCCATCTTGAGACCTGAAGAGGACGGAGAATTGGATAGAGGCCACGTTCACTGCTATCAGCTAATACAGGATGATATTCCTCGTCTCGAAAAAAGTCATGATATCAGGCTTAATCTTAACGAACTGTCAACGATGAAAAACATAAAGAGTTTTTTGTATTATCAGGAAACTCCGTTTCAGCAAGAAGCGTTGCTTGTTAATGACGATACCAATTCGATAGGATACATTGCGCAGGGTGAGAAATGTTCCGAGTATAGGGATAAAATCCTCGTTCCCATAGAAAAGAGGGTCCTCCCCATGTTTCAGGTGATGCATGTGTGTGAAGACCCCAAAGCAGAATCTCCTGAGGGACTTGTTTCATACAACCAATATGACGCCAGATACCTTGTAAGGGAAGGTGATTATTACAAAGAAATTCGTAAAGAGCGAGAATTTGAGCCAACTGGTGACTTCTTTGAAGATAATGACATGGAGTATAGTGGCCCTAATAGCTTTTACGCAGACGCCGAAGGTGTAGTGAGAGTAGGCATGATCGTGGACTACAAAAAAGTTTGCCGCCATGTCAGGGTGGACTTTTATGATCATGACTATACTCTTAGGGAAACGACAACAGTTCCTATAACTGGTGAATTCGATTTTAATTCTGTTTGGAGCGGATATGTTTATAACCGTGAGAAAAACCTTATATTTATAGGTGGCTATGGTATTGATCTGTCAGGAAAAAAGATAAGAGCTATCGGTGAACTCCCGGAAAAACTCAGAAGAAAGATTTTTTCATGTTTTCTCTTTAAGAATCAGGCAGGCAAGACTATGATCGCAGTTATCCTTGATAAGATCATATATATTCTTGATGAAAACTTGAAGCTGGTATATCACGTAAAGTCTTCAGACAGAATCTATGCTTATTACTGCGATAAAAAAGGTAGCATAATCTATGTTACTTTGAAAAACTATTGGGATATGCCTTATGAGAACTACAAGGCAGATTCAAGAATTCGCCTTTACAAACTGGAAGTACAATAACGAATGATAAGAGCTTTGAAACAGAGATGTTTCTGGGCTCTTTATTTGTATTGATAAATAAATGATTTTACTGAGTTCGTATGAGGTTCGTATGAGGGTATTGTGTATTGTGCGACAATGTGTATTGCTTGAATGAAATAGTCAACGCAACCAAATAGCGTATGTATTACGAAATGACCTGAAAAATGTTATGATCAGGTCATTTTTTATTTCTAAAAGTGCCTAGAAATGGGCAACTTAAAAAATACACCCTGTTAAGTTCGCAATCTAAGAAGACGACTCACGATAAGTTTGAAAAAGTTATCGCAACCCATTTGCATCACGAATTATGAAATTGGTGGGGATATTAACTGCTCAGAAAACACTTTTAATCAAAAATCATTTGTTCAGCAGTTCTTTTGTAAGATTAACCTTATCAGCAGGAATCTCCTTAAGATCAAGAAGCTTCATAAGCCTGCGCATGTCTTCATCATCATCCGGGATCATTTCATAGGGCGATAGGTTGTTCAGACCAGGCCTTTTTGTGCTGTTGATGTGATTGACAAGCAGAGTGATATCTTCCTGTGTGTAGGAATTCAATGAGGTCCCTTTAGGGATAACATAGCGGATATATTCATGGTTCTTTTCCAGTCGCCCTTTCTGTCCGGATTGCATCGGATCGCAGAAATAGACATTGGTCCTCAGAGCTCCTTCAACCTCGATTGAAGCCTCAAGTCCATCTACCACTTTGAACTCACTGCCGTTATCTGTGAGGCAAATTCCAAACAGTCTGTTAAAGCAGTCTTTTCCAAGTCCTCTTTCAAGGTAGTTGATTCTGTCTATAACGGAATCAGCTGTACAGTCAGGAATAAGAAATGCGATCATCACGCTGTTTCTTCGAAGGAGCATAGTCAGCAATACTTTTTTCTGACCTCTTTTTCCCTTGACCGTGTCCATTTCACACACGCCCTTTTCAGAGCGATTCTTCATAAGAGCCATAAAGTCCTAATATGTGCGTCCTTGTCTGAATTTCTGCGTAAGGATACCTGATTCGGATTTCTTTTTCCTTCTTCTCTTGTATCTTGTCTGTCTGCGAAGATCTATGTTGCGCACATCGAGAATGCCATCATTTATGTAAATATATGCTGTTCGGCTGGTTATCGGTATTTCCTGTTCATGTACTGCAAATATGTGAGCAAGTGGCTGACCTTTCTTTATTCCATCTGATAGGATCCTGTTCACATCAGCAAGTTCCTCATCTGACAGATGTATACCCACGCGCGATGTCTTCCTTGTATCAATAGATTTTCTGTCAGCAACTTTAGCGTCATAAAAATACCTGTCATCGCTACAGTTGCGTCTTTTCTCGCATCCGTTACACACATAAGGCGGAAAATCATATTTAGTGCATTTAGTGCTGATATATTCATCACAATAAACATGACAGTCTTTTGCACATGTGTAACAGTACATCGGACATGAATCATCTCCACATAGGTGCCTCTTAGTGCATCCTTTTGCTCCTTTGCAGTCGTTACCGGCAAAATAGCTGCCAGGAATAAAGATACGATGTCTTTTTATTTCCCGGGCAACAGAAGCAACATGGCGATTTAAAAGCTCGGCAATCCGCTGTAAAGGCTGCATTCTGGCAACGCCGATCTCGATAGTTTCTCTGTCATCAAATTTCATTCTGGATATTTTTTCAGACATATTCCCCCAATCTTGAGCAGTTTTAGATTTCCCCATAGGCACATTTTAAAGCAAATCAATACTATTAAATGGTACTGTTTTGATGAGTATACAAAACGCTCCTGAGAAAATATAATTAAGAGTAGGCAAATATTAGTCATACTAATAATCTATGGCTCAAAATACATTTTTCGGATAAAGAGTGAGAGATGAAAGATAAGTACAATGCATATTGCATGGTAGAACCGGTGAAAGAGTATACTGCAAAAGACATAAAAGACATCCGCAAAAAAACAGGAACCACACAAGGGTTCCTGGCTAAATGGCTGGGTGTATCAAAAAAAACAGTACAGGCATGGGAGTTGGGAACAAACATACCAAATGGCCCCTCTGCAAGACTTCTTTCACTTCTTGATGCGGGAATTATTCACGCTGATACTTTTGTTGACAATAAAGAATAAAAGCAGCCGTTATTGGCTGCTTTTATTAGTATCTGTTCCTCGGCCTGAGTGGTAACTTTCACGTTAAATACATTCATTTAGTCCACTCCTTGATGTTGTTTCTTATGTCTGAGAGAACCTCTGATGCCGGGCGGCTTTCGTTTGCTTTTGCCTGCGCAAGGCCCTTGGCCATCATAGAATCAAATTATTTCTTTTGCTCTGAACTGTGAACAGAAGAGTTTACATACGCAAAGATTAGCCCCTGAACGGAATTGATCCGATCAGGGGCTTTGATCATTTGGTGCTTTTTGATTCTAAGTTATCGATCTCACTGATCGAGATCATGTGTATTGACTCATCGGTGATACCTTCATCTGAACGAAGGTGATATACAGTAGTCATCTTGAGTGTTACATTCTTGCCTTCTATGGCGTTGACCTCTTCGATATGGTCCTTGAGTCTCATGGCAAATTCTTTTAGCTTTTCCTTGGAATCTTCATAAAGCATAACACCAAAATAAGCTTCCTTGATCCTGGCTGCCACCCCCCCTTGCCCGACAACATCGATGATTCGCTCACCGATCTCTTTTAGGACCTTTGCAGAGAACTTACTTCCGTAGGTGGCCTCAAGTCGATGATGGTTTGCGTTATGCAGAACAATGTATCCGTAGTTCCTGCCTCCATCATTATACTGATCCGAGTAATCGACCATGACATTGATGAAACTCTTATTGTTCATCAGTCTGGTGATAGTGTCCATTCGGGAAGGGTTGATCAGTTTCTGAACCCTGTATACTTCCTGGTCAATGTCATCGAAAGTACCAACAAGACCGATGATCTTACCATCGTCATATATGGGCATCTTGTTACATATGATGTCATGAACAACGCCGTTCACTATGCATTGTCCCTGCGCATTATATACGACCTTGCCCTTGCCGAGCACATCAAGTTCATCGCCCTGATATGGCCCGTCATCTACATGCCAGTGCATTTCTTCATCGGTTTTGCCAATGATATCATCCAGAGAATCAATCTCATAGAAATCAAGAAATGCATTGCTGACGCCTCTAAAGCGCCTGTCTCTGTCTTTCCAGAACAGCTTATAAGAAGAGTTGTTCTTAAGCGTATCCCAGATAAGAGCATATTCTTTCCTTACTGAATTCGGATCATTGTCTGAGCCTGATAAATGAGAGTATTTTCTTGCATTAAGCGCTTCGGATATATCATCAGCTACCTTGCCGACAGTTAGAAGGAATTCATCGCCATCAGTTCCGGGGATAGCCAGGAGAGAAAACTCACGCCATTCATATGCTCCATTTCTCTGCTTGATCCTGATGCAGATCTTTATGAATTCCCGGGATGGTATGTCTTTGCGGGAAATGTTTTTACCATGGTTCATAAAGGCAAGGTAGTTCTCCCTGTCATCAGGATATACATAGTTTTCAGCGAAATGGCGGAGAGTATCTTCCATGCGCATCTCAGTAACAGGCATTCCGCTCATGTAGATGTAATTGCCTACAAGAGGAAGGATAACATCTTCCCTGTAGTTTACCAGGTGTACTACTTCATAAAGGTTATTGAGCTCTCGTAGCCTAAGATCCAGCTTGTCTTTTTCTACAGCGTTTTCGTCATGAGAAATGTTATTGATTGAAGCTTTGAACAGATAGCTTCCTTCATTTTCAGCCACAAGACCGATCTTCAACTGGAAGTAGTTTCCGTTGTTTGTATAATAAAAGCTTTCCTGGCTTTTGCTTGTAACAACCTTTTGAACAAAGCTGATGTATTTCTTCATGGAAGGAGAATCCGGATTATATAAAGATGCATCAATAAGGCTTAAGTCTTTTGTCTTAATCCCTATCTGCTGCAGGAAAGGATCATTTACAAAAAGTGTCTTGAAATGACCTTCTTTGTATTCTGCTATAGCCAGTGGTGAATCAGTGTCATGGACAGTGATACTTGCAGCTTCATAATAATTCCGCCATTGTCTCTCTTCAATAGTGATACCTTTTTTATCTATTGTTTCCAGCATTTCTTCCAGAGGAAGAGGCTTGCTGTAATAGTAGCCCTGAAGTTTTCCACATCCGATTGATTTAAGGAATTCGATCTGTTCAACTGTTTCAACACCCTCACACAGGGTCTTGATACCGATGCTTTTTGCCATTCCGGTTGTATAACGCACCAGAGTCTTGGCCTTCTCGTTCATTGCTGAAAGAAAGCGCATATCCATCTTAAGAAGGTCAAACTCATAGTCTTTTAGCAGTGTGAGAGAAGAGTAGCCGCTTCCAAAGTCATCCATCCATATCTCATATCCTCTGGTACGGAACTTTGTTATTATGTCGATCATCAGGTCTTCATCCTGAACGATCATACTCTCTGTTATCTCAACATGAAGATAATCCCTTGGAATATCATATTTTTCAACAGCATCTTCCAAGACCTTAAGCATGTCACACATGATAAAGTCGAGTCTGGACATATTTATGGATACAGGAACAGTGGGAAGATCATTTGAAAGATGGTCGTGGATGTCACGGCATACTCTGTCTACAATGAAACAGTCAAGTTTATAGATGAGCTTTTTTTCTTCCAAAGCACCGACAAACTTATCAGGAGGAATGAATCCGACTTCATTATCGATCCACCTGGCCAGAGATTCAGCACTGCATAGTTGTCCCGTAAGAGAACGTACAACAGGCTGATAGTAAACCTTGATCCATTCCTTTTCAATAGCTTCGTCTATATGAGTAGTAACGTATTCAAAAATCGCATTATTATCCATGATTTAAGTATACCAAATATCATTGCATAGTATATTAAATATCAATAAATTCCAGTATAATTATAAATAAATATATTTCATGAAAGGAAGGGAATTATGCTCTGGTTATACCTGTTTTTGATAGTGTTCTTTAATGGCTTTGAAGCCGGAGGATATCAGGCAAGTCTGTACAGTATTGGCCAGGTATATGACCTTTCGGTGACCAGTATGGGGCTCTTTGCCTCCGTTGAGCTGTTTGCGACTATGCTGGCGCCTCTGGTACTGGGTAGCCTTGCAGACAGGAGCCATAAGCTTAAATTTCTTCTTGTTTTATTGGGAATACAGATAGTATTCGCATTTACACTGTTTGCCAGCAGCGTTGAGCCCTTGTTTATAGGCTGCATCTTCTTTTTAGGCCTTACAACCAGTGCCTTGCAGTTTATTTCCATAGCTGCACTTATGGAGGCGTATCCTGTAAGCGGTAAAAGAAAGATCGGCTTTATGACCTCTATGTATGCTCTGGGTGCGTTTGTAGCTCCTCTGATTGTTGACAGACTCCTTGATCATGGATTTAGCTGGAGACTGGTTTTCCTGGCACTGATGGTCGGTTCTGTTATTGCTTTTTTAGGGGTATTTGCTCTTAGGAATTATAAAGCAGAAGAGAAGGGGCAGAGTGAAGATACAGATTTCGTAGGCGGAAGATTTGTAATAACAGGAGTTCTGCTCCTATGTGTTGTCATGTGCATATATGTAGGATTCGAGAATGGTTTTGCGTTCTTTGTGGACACTATGTTTGCAGAAGTGCTGAATTCTTCAAGTGGCAAGTTTGCCATTTCGCTGTTCTGGGTAGTAATGATACCTTCAAGGGTACTGGTAGGTCTTTTTTCAAGACATGCAAAAAAGATACTTATAGCAGCCATAATAGCTATTCCGTTGATAACCTGGCTCATAACCATGATGACAGACGCTCGTTTTGTTATAGCTTTGATAATCCCGCTTGGTTTTGCATGCGGAGCTATCTATCCCAGTGTATTATCGACGCTCATAGCATTCTCCGGGAACAAAAAAGCAACGGCCACAGCCATGATAACTACGGCAACCGGAATTGGTGGCGTTGTTTTCACAGCTCTGACCGGATTTATGGCAGACAGGATCGGACTACAGGGTTCGATGCTTGCACTGTCTGCATTTTTCATATTGTCACTGATCTCAGTACTCATTTTATCTAGAATCCATGCAGATTGAGAAGCTTGCAGGTCTATGATCTATACTTCTCAGGATCAAAATCATTTCCTTTTTCAGCCTCATAGTCCTCAATATACGGCGAGTAAGAGAGCAGAAGAGAGCCTGTTGTATTACCGGTGAGTTCAGATGTTATAAAAAGATTCTTATTAGCTATAAATACATCCTTCATAAATGCATTCCGCATATCTTTCGGCCTGATATTGTTCTCAGCTCCAAACAGGATTGAAGAGTATTTCTTTAGCAAAAGTTCAACTGATCTTACGCCAAGTCGTTTCATTTGGAGAGACAAGAATAAAGCATCATCATGGCCATAAAAAGTTATCATTTCGAGTCTTTCATCCAGATATCTTCCAAGAATCTTGCTTATATATGCTGAAAAATGGATCTTATTAGTTGTTCGCCTGGATTTAATGGTAAGACAGTTATTTTCCAGATCGACATCCTGAATGTTTAAATTGATACACTCAGATGATTTGATCCCTATTCCCAAAATAAGCGCCAGGATAGCAGTATCACGGTTTCTGAGTTTACTCTGATACTTCATCATATCATCGCTTGGCAGATCACCTTTCTCGACATATTCCAGTAGCTTAAGGTTGTCCTGCATATTTGATCCTTCAGAAGGCCTATTAGATACCATTGGCCTGTTTACCTTCAAAAGCGGATTATAATCAATGAAGCCTTCCCGGAAGTAGTAGTCAAAGAAAGAAGATAGCGCACATAGCTTTCTTTTAAGAGTCTGTTCTGAGGATAGCTTTGGCTTTCCTTTTACAGTTGCAGATCTTAAGTATTCAACATATTCTTCAATCACTTCTGATGTAATCTTATTTATGTCTGAAAGTTTCATCTTACTTATGTCATAAGATGAAGTCCCCAGGTAATCAAAGAATTCCTTCAGCTCTAAAGTATATGCATAATAGGAACTTGCCTTAATGGTTTGTTTCTTGTCATTAAAGAACCTTCTGGCAAATTCCGGCATATGCTCATCAATCATTTTGTTAGCTTTTTGAATTGTAAGTTGATCTTTAGATAATTTATCCATAGATAAATTATAGATCGCAACCTATACCACGAACAGTGAAGAGGTTAACGCAACCAATTTAGGGTGTTAAAAAGCCTAAAGTTGCGATAAATTCTTCATTTAAGGGACAATGTGTATTGCACCACACTCATAACTATTCGCAAAACACATGTTTAACGAATAGTTATATCAAAACAGATGTTGCATTTAGTCTGAGAATTCTTTAATCAGTTTAATACGGCATTTTTCTTAATGCTTTCCTTTAGCTCATAAGCACCATCATCTGGCAGGAATATATATCCCTCATTCTCATAGAATTGCTGAACCGTCTGGTACTCGTCGCTAGTTTGTGAGTATTTTTTTCCTTCATTATTGTACACATTAAGAGTCTGTACATATTGAGTGTCTTTATCTACATAGAAATATACCAGCTGACATCCTCTGCCATTTACTGCGGTCTCAGATCCATCTTGCCCTTTCAAAGTAAATGAAGTATCTGCTCCAGTTCTATAAATTATGCTGAGATTTTCAGAAGTGGTCCATGTAGTCCCTTCTGTATACAAGTAGCTAAGGCTTCCATCAGTTGACAAAAAGTACACGTAGTTAAAAGGCTCTTCTTTATCTCCAAATTCAAATCTTATCTCGCCACTGTTAGAATAAACAATGGATGAATCAATGTTTGTTGTTGAATCCCAATAATATCCGTAGGCAAAAATAATATGGAGCTTTCCATCTATATTTTTTAGAAGCATTTTCAGATTGTATTGATATGGAGGTTCTAAATTTTGGCCTATCTTGGAATATGGGAGTGTTACGCGATACTCATATTTCCCATCGCAGCCCAAATCCACATACTCTGTTTCGATACCTTCTTTGTTACAGATAAAGTCCCCCTCACCTGTTTTTTCCTCAAAAAGAGCTTCTATATCTGAAATGGAATAATCTTTTCCTGTTTCAAAATTCTTGTTAAAGGTAAGTCTTTCATCTGATATGGCAGCTGAGAAAACTGCTCTAGTATCGCCTTCTGAAAATCCTTCAAAGAGACTAAGGGTCTCTTTATCAATAAAGTATTTTCTCTGGTCAGAGCTTAAATATAAATAATTCTCTTTATCTGGATAATTATAGAAATCCTCACCAAGTTTATCTAAAGCATCGCTATCATACTCATTTATATCATTGAAGTCCTTCCCGGTAGTGTCTTTATAGTAGCGTGCAAGGGCTGATACATAATTTACTAAGAATTTACTGCTATTTGAATTATACCATTTAATATAATTTTCAATTGTTTCTGGCCTGTTTAGAACACGAAGCTTTTTATTTTCGTCAAATTCGCTATTTCCAAGGTATTCTTCTATATCGGTTACTGTAATATTCTCATCAGGATGATCAAACTTATAAGCTAAGAGATAAGTATGTAATTCAATTTCTCGTACATGGGTCTTATCCAAATAGAATTGCTCAATCTCGTCCATTGCAAAGGCTTTATTTTGACAGTAATACAAGTACGCAATACGATTTTCTTTTGACTCTTTCCTGTCTTGATAACATCTATAACAAAATACACCGCCGGCGATTATGATACTTACAATAAATAAAAAGACTATTACTTTTGCGACCTTCATAGCAACTTTCTCGGGAAAAAGCTTATCGATAAGGTCCACATATTCTTTTTCATCGTTGTTTTTGCTCATATAAATTTTCTCCATTATACGTTTTGTTCAAAAAAAATCAGCCATCATATTCTCTGATGGCTGGTGATACTTAGTAAGATAAAAATGAGCCTGCAACAGACCCCAGGACCATAGCCAGTATCAGCAAAAGAGCTATGGATGCAATGATCTTACTGTATTTCTTTAAATGCATTTATATCACTTCCTTTAACTTGTATATGTGTCGTAGATTTCAACATGGTCGTAGATGCACCTCCAGGAACTCCAGGCATCTGCTGTAACACAGATATAATGAGATCCATCGTTTGAAATCTGGTAACTTGCGCCACAACAACCTGATTGTACTACAAAACCTGTCTTGGCGCCAACAACTTCTCCATGAGTATCCTTATCTTCAATACGTCTGATAAACCAGTTTGAAATTGTTATACCCTCTGGATGCTGTTCTGTAGCGGTAGTTGTATAGGTCCTTGCCTGTAATACATCGTGGCATAAAGCGTTCTCTTCTGCCGCCTTTAAGATCATGGCCATATCAACCAAAGTACAGTAATGATCCTCATCATAGATACCAATACAATTAGTAAAATGAGCTGTGCCAGAAAGGCCAAGTTCTGATAATTTATCATTCATCATATCTACAAAGGCTTCCTGAGAACCTGCCACATACTCAGCAAGGCACATTGCTGCATCACCACCACTTGGAAGGATTGTGCCATAGAGAAGATCTCTTACTGTAACGACTTCCCCAACCTGAAAGCCTACAGCACTACAATCTTTGCTATACACAAAATCTCCTATTGCCTGAGTCATTTCAAAAGTATCATCAAGATCTGTTATATGCTCGCAGGCAACTAAAAGAGTAAGAATCTTTGTCATAGAAGCTGGATTAATCCTAACGTTTCCATCCTTGGAGGCAACGGCAGTTCCATTATCTAGATTAACTAATAAGGCATAAGTACTCAGAACATTCTCACTGCTTATATAAGAGGTGTTTTCTGATAGCTCGACATTGTAGCCTTCAAAAAACGAAGAAGCATCCTCTGATTTTGTCATAAAAGGATTCTCTTCCTCTATTTCTACATCCTGCACAACTGTATCTACAATCTCAGATTCTACAGTATCTGAAGCCTCTACAGATGCTATTTCAGCAGCTTCTACTACGCTGCTATTCTTTGTTTTATGGTGAATTATGGCTGAAGAAATAAGCACTATTCCTAATACCACTGAGGATAAAAGAAGTGCCATTCGCCTTATGATTTCTTTTTTTCTTTTCTCTTTATATTCAGAAATAGACAGCCTACTGCCGTCTCTTTTTCTATAATTAACTTTATTTCCCAAAACAAAAACCACCCAACAAAAAATGAAGTACTTTAAAATTGTAACATTTATGTAAAAGATTCATCAACCTATAATATGGACAAATTTGGAATCAAAATTTGTGCACACTGATAATTTAAATGATGATAAAGCACTAAATATTGTGGTTATGGTACTTTTGTGTGATATACTTAAATCTATGAAAAACAATAATGGAAACGAAGAAAAATATTATACAGAGCAAGATAAGATAAATATCTTAAGGATGCGTGAGGTTCTTGATACACTTCCCAAATTCTGCAGGCAGTTCTTTAGGGGAATTGAGCCTACAACATCAGCAAGGACAAGGCTTGGCTACGCCTACGATCTGAGAACTTTTTTTGAGTATCTTCATACCCAAAATCCTGCCCTTTCCAAAACTGATATTAAGGAATTTGATATAGGACTTCTTGATCAGATACAGCGTGAAGATATTGAGGAATATCTTGAATACCTCTCTCTTTATGAGAAGGAGGATAAAGAGATCACTAACGCTGAGCAGGGCAAAAAGAGAAAAATGTCAGCGCTTCGGTCCATGTACAACTATTTCTATAAGGCAGAGCTTATTCAAAAGAATACACCAGAACTTGTGAACATGCCAAAACTTCATGAACATGAGATCATTCGCCTTGAACCCAATGAAGTTGCTACCCTCCTTGATCAGGTCGAAGCTGGGGAAAAGCTTACAAAAGCTCAATTGCGGTACCATAATAAGACTAAGCTAAGAGATGTAGCTCTATTGACACTTCTACTTGGTACTGGAATCCGAGTTTCTGAATGTGTAGGAATTGATCTTGATGATATTGATTTTGATACTAACGGCCTTAGGATTCATAGAAAAGGTGGATACAATACTATAGTGTATTTTCCTGATGAAGTTCGTACAGCACTCATAGACTACATTGAACAGAGAAAGGCTGTAATACCAGAAGAAGGCAGCGAAAATGCACTCTTTCTTTCTCTTCAGAATAAGAGAATTTCAGTTCGAGCCGTAGAAAAACTTGTAAAAAAATACGCTCAGAATGTCACTACTCTAAAAAAGATAACGCCACATAAGCTCAGAAGTACCTTTGGTACAAATCTATATCAGGAATCTGGCGATATATATCTTGTTGCAGATGTTCTTGGGCACAAAGATGTTAATACTACCCGTAAGCACTATGCAGCCCAGGAGGATGCAAACAGGCGAAAAGCTGCAAGAATGGTACACTTACGTGAGGATAATTAAATACTAAAAAAATCTTGAGTAAATATACGGTTTACTCAAGATTTTTTTTTACACTGCTTTATATGTTTTCTTAAATAGATTCTTCTCAACTATAAACATGTCGTGAAGATCATCCTGACTGACGCATAGATAGTCACCCTTTTGTCCTACCATGTATCTGTCCAGATCCCAATATGAGAAAAGTTTGGTGGTCTTGGTCAGTTTCTTGGCATAAATCCTGATATCATTGGTAGATTCACAGCTCTTGGCTATGGGGAGAAGTGATATGGATTTGCCTGTATCTGCGTTCTTGATTACAGGACTATAGTCAATATTAAGCTTAAACTTCTTCCTTGATTTCTTAAAGCTATTATTGAATTTCTCAAGGGAAATAGCCTTAACATTGCCTGTCATATCTATGATAAGGATTGTATTATCCTTGATCTCGACATTATTATCTCCATCAAGAGTTCTGATGATTGCCATATTTCCTGCAGGAATACTATCAGATGCTTCTACGTAACCAAGCGTGATCGATGATCTCTCATACTTGCTCATATGAGACACGTCGAGAGTTGCATTGCTAGCGTAGATAATCTCAGCATTTTCAAAATAGTCAGCCATTCTCTCTCTTATTATATTTGATATAGAGTGTTTAGCTGAATCATCATCAATCTCGATATAATCTGGATATTGCTTGATAATAAGTTCGTTCTTAAGAATTCCTCCGGCTTTTTCAGTATGTCCGCCTCCAGATCCTATCTTCTGAGCAAGGAAAGTTGCAAGCTCATCAGCCTTTGTTTCGTTGGAACAGCTTCTTATTGAAAACTTAACACCAAAAGACAAAATACTATAAACAAGGCATACATCTATATTATCTACAGCAACAATGAAATCTCCAATTAGCCCTAAAATATTAGGATCGCAAGGATCTGAGCGCAAAATAGCATATCTGTTTTCGGCATGGTATTCAAGGCCAAGCATTGCAACTCCGGCTATCTTCGCTTCTCTTAAAGTGAGGTTCATGTTCTTTAATTTCTGAATGAGGTTCTTGTCATAGTCAAGAGATTCAACCATATCTCTATCAAGAGGGTGTGACATCTCGGAAAATGCGTTGGTATCAGAATATAGACCATAATAAAGAGCTGTCGCAATATTCTTGTCTACAATGTCTTCGTCATTTTCAATCTTAAGTAGATTCCATATTACTGAGCAGCAGCTTCCAAGGTTACTCCTCACTTCGTTGAGTTTGGGAAGGTTGACGTAGACTTGGTGATGGTCGATTATGGCGACCTCTTTAGCAGGGAATTTTCTTACATTACCCTCTCCGTATTGGCAATCAGTTAATAGGAGTAAATCTGGCTTGTTCTTCAGGGTTGTCACAAATTCGATAGGAATCTTAAGCTCTTTGATAAGATATACAAGGTTACTCTTACTGATCTTAAAATTACCAGAATAGATAAATCGAACCTTTTTATTATGTGCCAGAAAATATCTGTATAACACGTATCCTGAACAGATAGCATCTGCATCAGGATTATCGTGACACTGGATAACTATGGACTTGAAGTTTAGTAATGCTGAAAGCTTCATAAAAAAAGTCTCCTTAACCATATTATTATATATCAGGAAGGAGACTTTTATAAACAGAAAATCTAATAATTTGAAATAAATGAAATATTTTAGTAACTAAATCTGGGAAAATAAGAGCATTGAAGCAGATAAATTGCTGATAAAAATATTCATTCCTTATTTATATTCAGTTTCATAGTAGGGCAAAATAATACATTCTCCTGCGTTTACAACTGAATCTGTAGAGAGTTTGTTTATACTACAGATTTCTCCTACATAAGAGCCCAAATCTTCATAATGATCAGGATTGAAATGCTCTGAAGCTATACTCCATAAAGAATCTCCGGCATGAATAGTCACAGCTGTATAATATTTGAATTCTGGGGCGTAATCATCTGACTGCGCATCTGTAGAAATTGAATTATTTAAAAATATTACAGAGAATAAAATGATTGCTACTAATAGTAAAAGCATAATGATCTGCTTCCTAAAAATGCGCTGCCTGCGTATCTTATTGGCTCTAATTCGAACTTCGCTCTTACTAAAATATCTGGGATCATTGTAAAGACTTGCTGCTGCATACATTGCACTACTCATCTCATCACCTCTCTAATAAAAAACGAACATTTGTTGCGAACGGTTGTTCTGATATAATAATATAAAACAAACATTTGTTTGTCAACAAAAATCGAACATATTTTCCGAACAAATATTTGCTTTTTGCAAATGCGAATGTTATACTAATTAAGAGATGTCGTGAGTTTCAACCGATTTAATAAATTTTAGGAGGGTGCCAATGGAGAAAGGTAATATTTCTAAGAAACAACAGGAGATTCTTGATTATATCAAGGAGCAGACTCTGCAGAGAGGATTCCCTCCAGCTGTAAGAGATATATGCAAGGCTGTTAATCTTAAGTCTACATCTTCTGTACATTCTCATCTTGAGACCCTTGAGAAGAATGGATATATCAGACGAGATCCTACTAAACCCCGCGCTATTGAGATATGTGATGATGGCTTTAATATGGTTAGATCTGAAATTGTTAGTATTCCCGTTATTGGGCAGGTAGCAGCTGGACAGCCTATTCTTGCTGAGGAGAATATTGATTCATATATTCCTATTCCGGCAAGCATGTGTCCTAAGGGAGCCAATGCTTTCATCCTTAAGGTCAAGGGTGAATCAATGATCAATGCTGGAATCTTTGATGGGGACCAGATTTTTGTTGAGCAGTGTAATACTGCCAAGAATGGTGAACAGGTCGTAGCTCTTATTGACGATTCTGCTACTGTTAAGACATTTTACAAAGAAAAGGGACATATCAGACTTCAACCTGAAAATGACACTATGGATCCCATTATAGTAGATGATTGCCAGATACTTGGTAAAGTCTTTGGTGTTATGAGATTTTATTGATTCTTATTATATGATTTTGTTTAGTCGCATAAACATATTTTACAAAATGCCGGGCTTTTCGAAGCTCGGTTTTTGTTTAATGACTATATCATAGACAACCCAGCCCCAAGGTGCCTGTTTGGAAATGTGCAGTTCTCGGACGAGGATGATGATTTTCAAGATGAATAAATGAAGGGAGCTCGACTGATACGAACAACGCTGAGAGGAGAGCTCTCTTCATTTATGAATCTTAGAAAATCACACCGTAGACGAAAACAAGCATTTCCGAATGGACACCTTGGGGCTGAGCGTAATATATTTATTTATCTAAATCTTCCTTGTCGATGACTTTTCCATCTCTCCAGATTCTCTCAAGATCGTAGAATAATCTGTTCTCATTGTCAAAAACGTGAACAATAATATCGCCAAAATCAAGTAAGATCCAATTTCCAGATTCATAACCTTCAACATTTTTGGTCATATGTCCGGCTCTTCCAAGTACTTCCTGTACATTGTCGGCCATAGCTTGAACCTGATTTATATTAGTACCGCCAGCAATTATGAAGTAGTCTGCAAGAGTTGAAATCTCGCTGATATCAAGAACCTTAACATCTTCTCCCTTTCTATCTTCAAGGGCGTCTACAGCCATGCTGGCCATTTTCTTTGAAACACTTAAATCTGCCATTAAATACCTCGCTTTAAAACAATCTTATTTGTAGTACTTTTTGTAATACTGATATGCATTATTTGTAGCTTCATCTACTTCCTTGCCTATTGTATCCAAATAGATCACAGAATCATGAAGTATATGAGCAAGACATCTGTCTATATCTGTAAATGCCTCTTTTCTGATAATATCCATCCCCTCTAGAGGCTTTCTATTGGGTTCTATAAAATCAGCGATGTAAACAATTTTCTCCAAAAGAGACATATCTTCTCTTCCAGTTGTATGCCATCTTATTGCATTCAGTATTTCTGTATCATACACGTCATATTTAGTTCTTGCAAGATACATTCCAACCTTAGCATGCAAAAGAGAATGATTTCTTTTCTCTACATCTGATATTTCAATGTTGTTCTTTTCGCATATTTTTATCTGCTCGTCATGACTCATGCATTTTGCACAGTCATGAAGCATACCAGCTATAAGAGCTTTCTCAGCATCAGCCCCATGGGCAAAAGCCAAAGCCGCTGCGGTATAAGCTACTCCAAGGGTATGATCAAATCTATCTGGCTTAAGACTTTCCTGTAACTCTTTTCTTAATTTCTGTGAAATCTCAAGTGTTCTCATTTATATAACCCCTTTATACATATGTATTCAATGCATTTATCAGGTAGCATGTATCTTACAGATTTTCCACTCTTTATACGTTCTCTGATATCCGTAGCGGAAATATCAATACGATTAAAGGTCAAAAGTCTGATGTCTGCATTATATAAATCTTTAAGCTCACTTCTCTTTTTATCAAGGGCAGCTGTGTCATCCTCACGTCTGGTGGCTGCAAGGATAATACATGAGCCAAGTAGCTCTGGTGCCTTGTACCAGCTGTCAATACCAAGTACAGAATCAGCGCCAAGAATAAGATAAAGCTCATCTCCGGGATACATGTTTTTTAAGTCATTAATTGTATCTACGGTGTAGGAGCCGCCTTCTTTATCGATTTCAAGTCTGGAGCATGTAAAATAAGGGTTATCTTCTATGGCCATCTTGACCATTTGATAACGCTCTTCTGTTCCAGATACCTCTTTTCTGTTAGGCATATGAGCCAGATAATTGGGAATATAGATAACTCTGTCAAGCCCAAACTGTTCTCTGGCAGCTTCGCCTAATAGCAAATGTGCATTGTGAATAGGGTCAAATGTTCCTCCAAGTATACCAATCTTTCTGCATTCCATAGCCAGGCCTCCTTTTGGTATAAATAGGTGACAGTTTCATTTAAGCCTTCTTGTTAGCTTTAGGTAAAACAATCTTAGGATCATCCTTGAAAGGCTTGTAAAGCACAAATCTTCTACCAATAACCTGAACAAGTTCTGATCTTGTACGCTCAGATACTGTTCTGGCTACCTCATTGACATCCTCTAAGCAGTTCTTTAAAACTGTTATCTTAACAAGCTCATGAGTGTTAAAGGTTTCTGTTATAGCCTCTGTAACTTCTGGGCTTACACTTGATTTACCAATCTGAAAAACTGGCTCAAGATCAGATGCAAGGCTTTTTAAATATGCTCTTTGTTTACTAGTTAATGTCATTCTTCTTCATCCTCTTCAAAATCTCCAGGTGCTGTATCAGCATTTCTGTAATACTCAAAGCTAAAGCCGTACATGCGCACGGTATCGCCTTCCTGGATATGTAATTTCTCAAGTTCATCCAAAATGCCGTTGTCAGCCATGAACTTCTGGAAGAAAGCAAAGCCCTTCTCAGATTCAAGGTTGGTATAGCCAAGCATTTTCTCAATCTTAGGGCCTTCTACAACGTATTCCTTCTCTTCTGGATCATACTCTACTGTAAATGCATCATCTGCTGTTCTAGCCATTGTCTCAGGGAAGAATTCCTGATCAAATACAACAGGCTTTTCGTTAATATCAGATAATACCTTACTAATATAGTATAACAGTTCCTGAATCCCTTGACCAGTAAGTGTGGAAGTAGCAAATACCTTAACTCCAAGAGGTTCATATTTGTCACGGATTTTCTGTATGATCTCGGCCTGTTCTCCCTCAGGAAGCATATCAATCTTATTGGCTGCAATAACCTGTGGCTTTTGAGTGATATCAGCGTTGTAATTTTTAAGCTCGTTATTGATGGCTTCGATATCCTCTAAAGGATCACGGCCCTCTGTTGAAGCTGCATCTACCACGTGGATCATTACTCTTGTTCTCTCTATGTGACGCAGAAACTCATGACCAAGACCAAGGCCTTCAGAAGCACCTTCTATAAGACCAGGAATATCAGCAACTACAAAGCCTCTTGCATCCTTAAGATCAACAACTCCAAGCATTGGAGAAAGAGTTGTGAAATGATAATTGGCAATCTTTGGCTTAGCATTTGAAACCTTGGACAGGAAAGTAGATTTTCCAACATTAGGAAAGCCTACAAGACCTACATCAGCAATGACCTTAAGCTCAAGTAAAACTTCAAGTTCAAGGGCAGGCTGACCAGGCTGAGCATACTTAGGAGCCTGCATTGTAGAGGTTGCGTAATGCATGTTTCCATTTCCGCCTCTGCCACCCTTTAAGATGACCATTTCTTTGTTATCACCACTCATATCGGCAATAACCTGGCCGCTATTAGCTTCTTTTATTACAGTTCCCTCTGGAACCTTAATGACAAGATCCTGGCCATTTTTGCCATGGCAACGTCTCTTATTACCATCCTGACCATTCTCTGCCTTATATTTTCCACCATAATGAAAATCGGCAAGAGTGTTGATACCCTCATCGACTTTAAATATAATATCGCCGCCTTTACCGCCGTCTCCGCCGTCTGGGCCGCCGTTATTTACGAATTTTTCTCTTCTAAAGGAAATATGGCCATCGCCACCTTTCCCGCTAGATATAAATATCTTTGCTTTATCTACAAATACAGGCATATTACTCCTTTTTATATAGAAACACAAAAGTTTGAAAAAGGGCTTCAAACAAACATGTTTGAAGCCCGATTAAACAAAAATAATTACTTATTCTCTACAGGATGAACGCTAGCCTGCTTTTTATCTCTGCCCTTGCGCTCAAATCTAAGAACACCATCAACAAGTGCATATAATGTATCATCGCTACCGATGCCTACATTTACACCAGGATGAATGTGTGTTCCACGCTGTCTGTATAAAATATTACCGGCCTTTACGAATTGTCCGTCAGCTCTTTTTGCTCCAAGTCTCTTGGATTCTGAATCTCTACCGTTCTTAGTAGATCCAACACCCTTCTTATGAGCAAAAAATTGAAGGTTCATATTCATCATGACTTATTCCCTCCTAAATTTAATGTTCAAAAATTTCTTACCATACTGTCTGAATATGCTGTCTACACCTAACTCGAAAGATTTAAGAAGAAGATCTGCATCATGAGAAGGCTCATTCTCAAATCTAATCCTGATAAGACCCTGGTCTTCGTCTTGATCAACTATGATCTTGTCTTCCGTCAAAGAATCGATGGAATTAACAAGATTGATCGTAAGAACAGATACTGCAGCACAAACAATATCTTCGCCATACTCTGCGTAACCTGCGTGTCCATTGCATTCAATGCTCTTAAATGTATCATCAGATTTTTTTGTAATAGTTATAGTAGTCATGCTATTTAGACGTTTTCAATAATTACAGTGTGATCTTGTCAATCTTAACAAGTGTGAAAGGCTGTCTGTGACCATTCTTCTTGTGATAGCCAGTCTTTCTCTTGTACTTGTAAACAACAACCTTCTTAGCACGGCCCTGCTCAACAACTGTTGCGCTAACCTTAGCTGAGCTAACATCGCCAGCTACCTTAAGTGCCTTTCCGTCGTTTACTGCGATAACATTATCAAATGTTACTTCTTTTCCAGACTCGACATCAAGCTTCTCTACTCTGATCTCGTCGCCCTCGGAAACTTTGTACTGCTTACCACCAGTTACAATAATTGCGTACATAAGTTACCTCCTTCTTCAAAAAACTCGCTAACTTTGGCGGAATCAAAAGATTCACTTAAGCCTAGTTAAGCGGCATACCATAATAATATAACACTGTATTTATCTATTGTCAACAGCATTTTCAACTTCTTGCAAAATTTCTTTTAATGATTTATCGTTTTTATTTCTTGTAAGCTCCATAATGCCAAGCCCCGTCACATCTACAAAGTTAGTGTGTATGGGATCTTTTCTGCATAGTTCAGTCATATGCCCTATCAAGATTTCATAATTCTTTTCATCTTTCATGTTTATGAAATCTATAAGAATCATACCTGTAAGATTACGTAGTCTTACCTGTCGCATGATCTCATCTGCAGCCTCAAGATTTACAGCCATAGATATGTCTTTTTTGCCCTTTATGGCCTTTCCGGTGTTTACATCTATTGCATTAAAGCTCTCAAGCTGCTCAATTATTAGAAATGCTCCGCTTTTAAGCCAGATCTTATTTTGGCGAAGGCTGTCTATCTTAGAATTGATACCATGTATACCAGTATCTTCTATGACTTCAAAGTCAGTTATACCTCTGTTTCTAAGAAATGCCCTGGCTTTATCAAGACTTGAATTTTCAGGAGAATACAGAAGGCTGTAGATAGTTCTTTTCCTGCCCTCTGTAAGTATTAAGCTTATGCGCATGAGACATTCTGCAATATCTTCTGTTATGGCGGATATGTAGCTTTCCTCCGGAATATCTACAGCATTTGTTCTTACAATAAGTCCTGCGCTAAAAGATAAATTCTTTTCCCTTTGGAATCTTTCAAGCGTAGATTCAAAAACAGGCTTGGTTATATCTATGAGGGCCTTTCTCTTAGCATCATTTAGCTTTAAAGAAGCACCTACACCGCTTCTTCCGAGGGTTATAACAGAGTATTTACCAGATATAGACATTGAGGTTGTGAGCTTGGACTTTTTGCTCTTAATGGCCTCAGATTCAATCTGGACTATAACTTCGTCTCCGCTTTTTAAGGCGGCTTTCTCTTCAATATTTCTGTTAGTTACACAAACATTTGATATATTCTGAAGGGACAAATAGCCGATACTATCCTGACCATATCTTATAAAAGCAGCGTTCAGGTTTTTGACTATATGATCGACCTTGCCAAGATATACTTCGTGTACCTGGCTTTTTCTGTCAAAAGAAAGAAATTCCATTTTTCCATCAATAAAGCCTGTTATAACAGGTGCATTATGATATTTTGAAAGAATTATCTGTCCGTCAGACATTTAAATAAAACCTCTTACTAGTATCGTCAGTTATAAATGGCTCAATATAGCTCTTTTCTCCATCTTCGCACAGTTTATAGATATCAGCTCTGTGAAGGTCAAGAGCACTGTTGTCAAGTTCAAGCCCCTTTGATTTCATAAAACCACCAAATAAAAGTGCTGGCTTTAAAGTGGCAAGGCTGCTCATACTTAGGAGCATTGTTACAGACTCATGCTCTTCATCAAAGGAATAATCAAAGATCATGGGCTTCATATCTATTTCTTTTTCACCACTTTTAGTTTTCTTAATGGCTGGGAGCTTATCTTGTGACAAATAAGCTTTAAAGTCAGCAATCCAGTCAAAATCAGGCTTTAGACTTTCTCTAAACTTAATTATATATTTGGCTGCATATGCTGCGGTCATGGCTTTTTCAGAGGAATCTGAAAGCTCCTCTACAGCAAGTATTGAAATTCCCTCATTCATGACAGCATTTAATCTGTTCATAATATCTTCGCAGCTAGCCATGGTATTTACGGTCATATCCATATATTCGCCATCGCTTGTAGCGCCAACGCTAAGAGGCTGGGCAAAAGAGATAACCTGGTGAGGGCTAAAACCTTCTGAATATTTAATATCAATTTCAGCCCTTCTTATGGCCTTTTGGAAATAACGCATAACATCCAGATGGCCTATGAACTTGATTGGACCGTTTTTAGAAAATTTAAGTCTAAGTTTATGCATTATTTCTATCCTCCATACATACTCCAACCTTATAGGAGGTAGCTCCACATCCAAGGCAGCTTTGTCTACAGTTGGTAGATGGCTTGCCTTCAAGGGCGTTTTTCCACTCTCTTAAAAGAAATGCCTTCGTAACTCCGCAGTTTAAGATATCCCAAGGGAATATCTCATCCTCTGCACGCTCCCTTGTTGTATAAAAGAAAGGATCGATTCCGCATTCTTTAAAGATATCCATCCAGACATCAAACTTGAAATATTCTCCCCAGGCATCGTAAATACAGCCTCTCTGATAGGCTTTTAAAATTACCTCGTTAAGCTTTCTGTCGCCTCTGGCAAGGATACCCTCCATCATACTAGCATCTGCCTCATGCCAGTTGTACTTGATATGCTTCTGATTAAGCTGAGACATAATGCCTTTTCTTGTCTTATTTGCTTTTTCAAGGAACTCTTCCTTGGTGTTCATTGGAGCCCACTGGAAAGGAGTAAAGGGCTTTGGAACAAAGAAAGAGGTGGAGGCAACGATGTCTATAGTTCTGCCGTTTCTCTTTTCCTTGGGAACAGTCTCAAAATATTCAACAGCAACTTTATTGGCAATATCGCCAATTCCTAGAATATCCTCGTCAGTCTCTGTAGGAAGTCCCAGCATGAAGTAAAGCTTAACCTTATTCCAGCCGCCAAGAAAAGCCTCGTGGGAGCCTCTAAGAATATCTTCCTCAGTAAGGCCCTTATTTATAACATTACGCATTCGCTGAGTTCCTGCTTCTGGAGCAAAGGTGAGGGAGCTCTTTTTAACATCCTGCACCTTACTCATTACATCAAGTGAAAATGCATCAATTCTAAGAGAAGGCAGAGAAATATTGACCTTTTTGTCATTACATTCTTCTATAAGGAAATCCAAAAGCTCAGGAAGCTTGCTGTAGTCAGAAGAACTTAAGGAGCTCAGTGAAATTTCTTCATAACCTGTGTTCTTCAGGGATTCAATTGCTAGTTTCTTAAGGTGATCGACGTCCTTTTCTCTAAGAGGCTTATAGAGCTGGCCAGCCTGACAAAATCTGCAGCCTCTAATGCAACCTCTCATAACTTCCAGAACAACTCTGTCCTGTGTGATCTTAATGTAAGGCACAACAGGCTTTGTTGGGTAGAATTCATGTGAGAGGTCTCTGCACATTTCTTTATAAATAGTTTTAGGAACATCTTCATAGATTGGGTCCATGGAAAGGATTGTTCCATCTTCCTTGTATTTGACGTCATAAAGAGAAGGCACATACATTCCAGGAATATGGGATACCTCTCTTAGGAATTCTTGTCTGGAATAGCCTTCTTTTTTGGCTTTTTTATAAAGCTCGAAAATCTCTCTATATCTTGTCTCGCCTTCTCCAATGTAGAAAAAGTCAAAGAAATCAGTGATGGGCTCTGGATTATAGGTGCATGGACCGCCGCCGACAACAATTGGATCATCCCAGGTTCTGTCCTTGGAAAGAAGCGGAATCTTTGATAGATCAAGCACCTGCAAAATGTTGGTGTAACACATCTCATACTGAATTGTGAAGCCAAGGAAATCAAAGTCCCTTACAGGGTCCTGAGATTCAAGCGCAAAAAGAGGAATGTCTTTTTCCCTGAGGAGTTTGTCCATATCGGTCCAAGGGGAATAAACCCTCTCGCACCAGACATCATCAAAAGAATTAAACATTCCATAAAGAATCTGGATTCCAAGATGAGACATTCCAATCTCATATACATCAGGAAAACACATGGCAAATCGGATATCAACCTTGGATTTATCCTTTACTACACTGTTGACCTCATTGCCAATGTATCTTTCTGGCTTCTCGATGCTAAGAAGTATCTCATCTGAAAGTGCTAAATTATAATTCATATTTTTCCCTTATCGTCTAGATAGTTCGTCTGTTACATCCTCCCAGCTGACATTTTTCTCAGCCATGAGGACCATCATATGATACAGGAAATCAGACATTTCGTAAACTATTTCGTTTGAACCCTCATTTTTAGCGGCAATTACCATTTCTGTGGCCTCTTCCCCTACCTTTTTAAGGATTTTATCAAGCCCTTTATCAAAAAGATAATTGGTATAGGAGCCTTCTCTTGGATTTGCCTTTCTGTCTTTTATCACTTCAAATACACTATCAAGTACCTTCTGAGGGTTCTTTTCGCTATAATCCTTTTTAGCGATTTCGTTAAAGAAGCATGAGTAGCTGCCAGTGTGGCAGGCTGCTCCAACCTGTTTTACCTTGGCAAGGATTGTATCAAGATCGCAATCAGCTGTAAGCGACATAACAAATTGATAGTGGCCACTTGTCTCACCCTTTATCCAAAGCTCATTTCTGCTGCGGCTAAAATATGTCATTTTTCCTGTACTTAGAGTTTTATTATAAGCCTCTTTGTCCATATATGCCAACATAAGAACCTGATCTGTGCGGTAGTCCTGTACAATGACAGGTACCATTCCATCAGAGTTTTTCTTAAGATTTTCCCAGGAAAATTTTGGAATAAATCTGAACATATTAAGGCCTTCTTTAAGACAGGCAGCTTTTATGCTTGAAACGTCTTTAGAATTGTCGTTTATTATATTTCCTGAAATTCCAAAGATTATATCATTTTCTTTAAAAATATCCAGAGGAGAAACTTCATGGTTATCTTTTAAAACAATTACAGGAAGGACAATCTCATCACTGATAGTTGTATCTGCCTTTCCAGGTGATATATATATAAGCTCGTTAGAAAACTCTTTTACAGCACTTTTGTTATCTATGATCTGAGCTTCATCCTTGTAGCAGATAACTATTTTATCTTTGCCGAATTTATCAGATACTTCCTTGAGAATATCTATATTTCCGGCTTTGGAAAAATTAAGACAAGCCTTTTTACAGCCTGCGTAGAGGAGCTTTTTTATGTCCTCCATACGTTTTACATTTCCAGCACCTATGACTGGAACATCACTGTTTTTGCAGATCTCTTTTATAATATCGAGAGCTTTTTCGTGGGCTTTGTCATCACCTGAAGGAGACTTGTCAAAAACAATTATCCCATCTACGTTGTCATTGGAATATCTAATTGCAAGTTCAACAGGAGACTCGGCAAGATAGTCCGAACTTATGAGGGATTTTGTGGCCTTTTCATTTTCCAGATAAATTGATGCATAAATTTTCTTAAACTCTGACATTAAAGCGCTCCTTTTGTGCTGAGTACATTTTCTATTCTTGGGTCTATAGTAGTGGCTTCATCCAGAGCCTTGGCAAAGGCCTTAAATAAAGCTTCAATTTTGTGATGATCATTTTGTCCAGTTATGATGCGCAGGTGGAGATTCATGCCAGCGCTATAGGATATGGCGTAAAAGAATTCCCTGACCATCTGAGTATCAAAATCTCCCACCATAGGCGCTGTAAATTCGCCATCCATCACAAAATAAGGTCTTCCGGAAAGGTCTATGGCGCACATTACAAGAGTTTCATCCATTGGAAGGATCATACTTCCGTATCTCTTTATACCTTTTTTATCACCAATAGCCTTTGCAATAGCCTGGCCAAGTACTATTCCTGTATCTTCCACTGTGTGATGGCAATCCACATTTAAATCTCCATGGGCTTTTACTGTAAGATCAAAAAAGCCATGTCTTGCAAATCCATCCAGCATATGATCAAAGAAACCATTGCCAGTTTCAATATTGCTGTTACCTTTTCCATCAATATTAAGAGAAATGGAAATATCAGTCTCTTTTGTCTTTCTTGCAATTGTCGCTTCTCGGTTTTCCATAGATTGTGTCTCCTTAAATTAATTTCACAAAATATTGTTAAATTAATTTATTAAAATTAAATAACTTGCAGTTTATGTTCTATTTAGAAAGTTAACTTGCAATATTTAAGGCTATTTAACAGTTTATCATTTAGCTAAATTCGTATTAACCAACTCGGTCAACAAATTTATTGTTGACTATTTGGGTTAATGAATGTTGTAAATCATTCAAATCTTACAGCTATAGAATTGGCGTGAGCTGTAAGTCCTTCTTCCTTGGCAAAGAGCTCTATATCCTGGTGTACTTTTGAAAGGGCCTGCCTTGAGTAGGATATAATGCTGCTCTTTTTGAGGAAATCATCTACGTTAAGTGGTGAAAAGAATCTAGAGGTTCTATTTGTTGGAAGGATGTGATTTGGGCCTGCATAATAGTCTCCTAGAGGCTCAGATGAATATTCTCCCAGGAAAATAGCTCCTGCATTCTTAATCTTTGTCATATCCTCATAAGGATTTTTGGTTATTATCTCAAGGTGCTCTGAAGCTACTGCATTAGCAGCATCTATGGCATCTTCTTTATTATTTGCAACAAAAATATATCCATAGTTATCAAGAGATTTTTTGATGATATCAGCCCTTAATAAAGTCTTTAAAAACTCATCTATTTCTTTTGAAACATCTTCAGCAAGCTTTTCTGAAGTTGTAACTAGAATCGCACTTGCAAGCTCGTCATGTTCAGCCTGTGATAAAAGATCTGCTGCTACATATCTTGCATTTGCTGTTTCATCTGCGAGAACTAGAATCTCACTTGGTCCAGCTATAGAGTCAATGGAAACATGTCCAAAGCAGGCTTTCTTGGCTAGGGCAACGAAGATATTTCCAGGACCTGTTATCTTATCAACCTTAGGTATACTCTCTGTTCCAAAGGCCATAGCTGCTATTGCCTGCGCTCCGCCAACTTTATAAACTTCTGTTACCCCAGCAATATCAGCAGCAACAAGGGTTCCTGGATTAACAAGTCCGTCTGGTCCGGGAGGTGTGCACATTACAATTCTTTCAACTCCTGCAACCTTGGCTGGAACAACATTCATTAGAACGCTTGATGGATACGCTGCCTTTCCACCTGGTACATATACACCTGAAATCTCGATTGGAATAATTCTCATTCCAAGAATACTTCCATCTTCTCTGGTTTCAATCCAGGAATTTCTCTTTTGCTTCTCGTGAAAAACTCTTATATTCTCAGCGCTTTTCTTCATTACTTCTATAAGGTCTGGATTTAGCTTTTTGTATGCGTCCTTTATTTCTTGTGAAGTTACTTTAACAGAATCCTTATCAAGCTGGCATTTGTCAAATTTGGAAGTATACTCAAAAAGAGCTTTATCTCCATTATTTCTGACATTTTCTATTATATCATTAACAATATTCTCATATTCCGAAAAACTTCCTGGATTTCTATTTAAAAGATTTCCGAGAAGTTCTTTTTTTGTCTCCTCTGTAAGTTTTAAAGTTCTCATGTATCTAACTTCTCCTTCATATCATTTATTAGTTTCCTGATTCTTTCTGTTTCCATCTGCATACTGACCTGATTAACAATCATTCTTGCAGATAATGGGCAGATTTCCTCAAGAACTTCCAGGCCATTTTCACGAAGTGTGGAGCCTGTCTCAACAATATCTACGATAACATCAGAAAGATTAACTATTGGACCTAGTTCAACTGATCCGTTTAATTTGATGATATCTACTGTCTGATGCTTTTTATTAAAGAAATAATCCTTGGCAATATTAGGATATTTGCTGGCTACTCGTATCATCTCTCTATGGGCTAAAAGCTCTTTTGCTTCATGAGGGCCACAGACGCACATTCTGCATTTTCCAAAGCCAAGATCTAAAACTTCATATACTCTTCTGTTTTCTTCAAGAATTGTATCTGCTCCTACAATGCCGATATCTGCTGCGCCGTATTCTACATAAGTTGGAACATCTGGCCCCTTAGCAAGGAAAAACTTAAGCTTTAGCTCCTCATTTGTAAAAATAAGCTTTCTTGTCTTTTTGTCTAATATTTCATCACAGGTAATCCCGCATTTATTCAAAAGCTCCATTGTGGAGTCCACTAGTCTTCCCTTGCCAAGGGCAAAAGTCAAATATCTCATAATCCTATGCCTCCATCATTCCATCTGCATGCTCACGTTTTGTCCGCTTCTTCTAAGCTCTGTGGCTTTTTCAAGGACTTCTCTAAAATTATCAGGAGAATATTTTAAAACTTGTATTTCTTCCTTGTTTTCTACTGATATTCCCTGCCTGTAAAGAGCTGACATGAGGTCATCTATTACAATAGAAAAACCTATAGATGGAACTTCTTTTCCGTATTTGCCAAGAAGATTGTCGTATCTGCCGCCCTTGGCTATTGCATCACCAACGCCGTAAGTGTAGGCAGAAAAAATAACGCCTGTATAATAGTTAAATCTTGAAAGTATGCCAAGGTCAAAGGATACGTACTTCTCAACGCCGTAGTAGCTAAGTACTTTATAGAGATCCTTTAATCTTTTAACTGCAGATATAGATCTTTCATTAGAAGCTTCATCCATTGCCTTGTCCAGAGCGCTGTCTGAGCCTATAAACTCTGAAACCTTGACGATAAGCTTGGTATATTTCTTAGGAACGTTCTTTTCCCTCATGATAGCTTCGGCAGCAAAATAGTTTTTACCAATTATCTGGGCTCTGATCTCCTCTTCTGTATCTGAGTCAATGCCGGCTTCCTCACAGATTCCCTTGTAATAATCAGCATCTCCTATGCTGACCTGAAAGTCTGAAAGTCCGGAGCATTTAAGAGTTTCTATCAAAAGAGCTATGGCCTCAGCATCAGCATAGACAGAAGGATCATTCATAAGCTCCACGCCGATATTGTAATTTTCCTTGAGCTTCCCCTGAAGGTTTGAAACATTAAGAAATGATGAGCCCTGGTAAACAACCTTTACAGGATTACCATTCTCAAGCATTACTTTGGAAGCGCAGCGGGCAATGGAAGGAGTAAAGTCCGGCCTAAGCACAAGAGTATTACCTTCCTTGTCAAAGAATTTGTATAGTTCCTTGGTATCAGCAGCATTGATTTCTTCTGCAAATACATCAAAAAATTCAAAGGTCGGAGTCTCTATGTCCTTGTAACCAAAGCTTTTTATCTTGTCATGTATTCTGTTACAGATAAGCTTTCTATCGCTGCATTCCTTGCCATAGATATCTCTTACGCCATCTGGAGTATGTAAAAGAACTTTTGTCATAAACACCTCTTTCTATAAAAACAACGCTTTAGCGCTGCACAGTGCTAATTCATTAGCATGTTATCATAGTAAAAAGTTTAACTGATGGTTGGTTCTATGTCAACAAAAAAGTAATTAGTCTCTTTCATCAAGATCTTTCTGGATAAGATCAAGATATGGTACTAGAATTCCGCTTTCCCCAGGAGAATTGATAACATATCCGTCATCAAGCTCGTCCCTTCTAAAGCTCTTTCTGCCGCCGTTTTCTGCTCTTTTCCAAAACTCTAGTAAGCGTCTAAAGGGCAGATAATAAAATTCATTTAGTGAAGTGAAATATATTAAGAAAAAAGCGATTCCATCCTGTTTTTCAAAGTCTTCCATGAATCTGACCTGATGAGGATGGATATTTTCAAGAGTAAAAGTTGTAGATGCACATTCCTTGGCATCGAAGCAAACAGGTATACCCTGCACAGCTCCGATATAATCAACTGTACTCTTCTGGTCGAAGTATGCCAAAGTGATGTGGCGTGTTTCTTTTTCGATGTTGATGGGTGTAATAGGTGTAGGAATCTTCTGGATAAGTGCAAGAGATAGCTCTTGATACCTCTCATTAGATCTGTTTATTAGTTCCTCTAAGGTTGACCCCCTAAGGCCTCTTGATTTCCAAGTAGGCATATTACCCCTTTTCTAGAATTCTGCCGTATATATCTGGCAGTTCTGCAATGAATTCTCTTCCAGATAGATCAGATAGTTCAGCATCCATCTTATCTGGAAAAATAAGTCTGTAGCTGTGAAGAAGCTGGAATTTAAGGCCATATACACTTTTGCCACCATATTTATGATCCCCGATTATTGGAGTATTTTGGCTCTGCAGATGTGCCCTGATCTGATGCGGTTTACCAGTAATTAGTTTAACTTCAAGATAAGTCATATCCTGTTCCTTAAGATATTTCAAAGGAATATATTCAGTTTCTATATAGGAATACTTATTATCCCCTGGATCATCTTTTTTGATAATGACCTTATTTTGAGTTTCGTCCTTATACAAAAAGCCTTTTAACTTTGATCCTTCCTGAATATGCCCAGAAACTATAGTTCTATAATACTTATCAAGAGTTCTGTCTTTTAGCATTTTATTCATAACTCTTGCGCCCTTTAAAGACTTTGCGCAAATAACAAGGCCGCTTGTATTTCTATCTAGCCTGTTGCAGACAGATGGCTTATAGATTTCAAGCTCCTCTTGAGAAATCTGTTTCTTTTCAAGCATATAGCCAATTAGCCATTCATTAAGGCTAAGGTCACCTGTTTGCGCCTTTTGGGTTAATATTCCAGCAGGCTTATTTACAAATAAAACATGATCATTTTCAAATACTACCTGAAGATTTCCAATTTTTTCATAGGCAGTTTTATATTCGCTTGTTGAGGCAATTTTTGAAGACTCTTTAGTATTTGAACTTGAGCCCCTGAATTTATCTAAGGTCTCATCAGCAAAAAAGATTGCAATTTTATCGCCCTTTAACAGTTTTTCTTTGCCATCAGCTTTTTTGCCATTGAGAGTAATATTCTTTTTGCGAAGCATCTTGTAAATAAAGCCAGCGGATGCGTTTGGAAGATATGATTTCAAAAAGCTGTCTAAACGCTTTTCTACCTCATTATTCCCAATTACGATTTCTTTCATGATCTGCTATCTCCATTAAAGTGATATGGATAAAAGAATGGACGCAGGCGTCTGTACAGTACCAGGTTGCCAGGAGTCTTCAATCTTCTGCATGTCTATGCCCTTTTCGCTTCTAAGCTTTTCAAGCTGTGAAAGCCTTTCACAGAACTTATCTATATTGTCGAAGATTTTAATGCTGTAGCTTGAATAACCGCTTGGGGCCATCATCTTTTTAATATGCTTCTCGCAGTCAGCGATATCCATGTCTTCATCAGCCGTATAACAAATAATATTTTTATCAAGAACAGTTGAAGCATTTACGTAAAAATTCTTGTCATAGGATGTGATCACGTGATCATAATGAATGAGCAGTTCTCCGCAATGCTTTAAGATTTTCTTGTGATCTTCTTCAGAACAGGGCTTTGCCTTTAGGAGCATTATCATATTAACTGCGCTCCAACCTGTAGGAAGGCAGCCTAGAGCTGCAATAATACTAAATACGCTTTTTTGAGAATGATAAATAATAAGACCTGCTGCAAAGATAAGTAGTGTAATCGCAAGGGAAATCGCTGTCCTGATAATAGCTTTTTTCCTGTTATATCTGATATATCCGAAATCCCCTTTATAAATCTTTTTCATAAAACAAAACCTTTCAAGTTATTTTACCCCGAGAGATGAAAGTTCTTCATCTGTTAGTTTACGGTATTCTCCGGGCATTAATTTTTCATCAAGAACAAGTGGGCCCATTGACAGACGCTTTAGGAAAAGAACTTCATTGCCCACTGCTTCCATCATACGTTTAACCTGGTGAAAACGTCCTTCATGGATAATAAGATGCACAACGGGCCTATTTTCGCTATCCAGGCCTTTATCTATCACCTTTGCTGGAAGTGTATAGTCTATATCGCCGTTATCTTTCTTATCTCCTATATCTACACCTTTCTGAAGCTTATCTATATCATCTTCTGATAAAGAGCTGGCTAGATGCACCTCGTAAACCTTATCCACGTGCTTTTTTGGAGAAAGAAGCCTATGAATGAGACCTCCATCATCTGTCAAAAGTAAAAGACCTTCAGTGTCAATATCAAGCCTTCCTGCGGGACTAAGTCCCTTAACATTTTCTTCTGCAAGAAGATCTAAAACGGTTGTGTTTCTTCCATCTGTTGTTGCTGATACCACTCCCTGAGGCTTGTACAGCATAAAGTAATGGTACTTGCTATACCCAAGGACATTTCCGTCAAAAGCTATTTCATCTTCATTCTCATTTACATGGATGTCAGCTTTGGAAACTACAATGCCATTTACCTGACATCTTCCGTTTTTTACATATTCTTTTATCTGCTTACGGGTACCAACGCCCATAAGTCCTAAAAATTTATCTAGTCTCAATTGTTACCTCATTACTCTGTGTAAACAGTTCGTAGCTATTATAAGCTCTGCATACTATCTTAGAAGTTTTTACAGAAGCCGGAATCTTAACGTTAAAAGATTGAGTCTCTTTGGTCCTATCCCACATTTGAAGAGATGAGAATGTTGTACCACCATCATAACTATAAGAGAAATAAATTATGGGGCTTTGCTTGTCTTTTGTTGTCATTTCTACAAGGACGTTTCTGCTAGTGCTGTCATAGGCCAAAGTCTTTATCTGGCATGTATCAGGATCTGTAGTGTCATGATAAACAGTACTAGTAGGCTTTTTAACCGATTTATAAGAGAAGGTTGAATAGTCAACCCCTGTGGATGATGATTTTAATTTAAAATATTTAGCTACTGCTGTAGCATCTGATACTCCAAGCTTAGTGCAGAAATCCTTTTGACTAAGGTGCTGAACATCATAAGCATGATCCAAATAGCAGTGCTCAATTATATCACAAGGGATTCCTCTCGCAACACAGTTTCTGATAATTCCGTAATAGTCTTTCCCAGAATTTCCTATTTTAGTCTTTACACCTTTTTGATATAAGCCAAGAGATGCCAGTTCATTACTTGCTATCTGGCCAAAATCATAGCCTTTTTGATAATAAGAGCCAAATGCAGAAGTCCATATCTCACTTCCGTAGTATAAATGCTCTGAAGAAGCGTTGAAGTGGATACTGAAAACAAAGTCAGCGCCAAGATTCTTGGCTATTGCAGCTCTTGTATCAAGACCTACAATAGTGTCTGTTTCCCTGGTAAGGTATACAGATACATTGTCATATTTTTCCAGTTCTGCCTTCATGGCATTTGCAACCATCAGGGTTAATTCCTTTTCGGAAAAGCCGTTATACTGAGCTCCAAGATTTCTGTCTCCAATTCCGCCATGGCCAGGATCTATAACTATTACGTAGGTCTTTGGAGCAGCAATACTAGTGGTGCTATATCCAGAGAAAACGAGTATAAAAACACAAATAAAGCTGAAAAAAGCTGATACAAATCTTTTCATAAATCCCCCTATAAAATATCATTCTAGCAAAAATCTAATTTCTATAATCTAAGAAAAGCTGCCGCCGATGGCGACAGCCTTTTGCTCATTAAAGAAGATCGATATCTAAAGGTGCTGTATTGGAAACAGCCTCGCTTCCACCCTCAGCTGGAGCTGCAACCTGCTCAGGAGCCTGTTTAACGACCTCTGGCGGGCGAAGATCTGATCTGTTGGATCTGATGACTTCGCTGTACTGAGTAAGAGCAGACAGGATGCTGTCATTACTCTGGTTGATTGATTTGACCATATTTTCGCTGTTAAGTTTGATATTAGCTATAATATCATCGTTATTTTTGCTTGTTGCATCTATAGACTGAGAAATAATATCCTCAACACCTGCAAGAAGCTGGTCTGTATACTGTACAGCTGCAGCCTTCATGTCATTGGCTTCATTCATGGCTCTATCAAGGATTTCCTTGGCCTGAGATGCGGCTTGAGATACAACCTCATTAGCCTGAGCATAGGCCTGCTGCATGATCTCATGTTCGTTGATAAGCTCATTAGTATGAGCTGTAGCCTCATCAATAAGGTTCTGAGCCTTTTGTCTTGCATCATTTAAAATGGCTTCCTTATTGCTGATGATCTTCTGATATCTTTTGATCTCTTCAGGAGTTTTGCTTCTAAGTTCTCTTAAAAGTTCGTCGATTTCTTCTTTGTTGACGATTATCTTCGTCTGTGAAAGTGGCTGAGGCTTGCAGTTATCGATATAGGTTTCGATTTCATCAATCAGCTGCTCAATCCTACTTGTCATACTATTATCCCCCTAAATTAGTCTCTTAATTATCTGTCAAATCCGAATTTACTATATAGCGCATTTGCTACAAAATCCGGAACACATGGTGTTATATCCCCATTATAGCTTGCAACTTCCTTGACAACGGAGCTGCTAAGATAAGAATATTTGATATTAGTTGTAAGGAAAACTGTGTCTACTTCACCATGGGATAATTCCCTGTTAGTCTGAGCTATCTGCAGTTCATATTCAAAATCTGTAATGGCGCGAAGGCCTCTTACAACTGTATGAATATTCTTTTCCCTGCAATAATCAATAAGTAGTCCATCAAAAGACTCAATAATGATATTATCAAGATCCTTTACAGACTCTCTTATCATTTTAACACGTTCATCAAGCGTAAACAATGGAGTTTTCGCGGAATTACACATGACAGCCACGATAACTGTATCAAACATACGGGATGCACGTCTTATAATGTCCAAATGTCCGTAAGTAACTGGATCAAAACTACCTGGGTATAATGCAGTCTTCATTTAATCTGCCTTTCTATATATAAACACATGCTTATTTGTTTTATACTCTTTTACTCTTCTGATTTCAAAACCAAGATCATTTACGAAATCAAAGTCCATTTCAAGAGGGCTTTCCAAAATGATCATGGTATGCTCAGTAACATAATCCATAGATGAAAGCTGCATTAAAGTTCTCTCGTACAGATCTTCATGATAAGGAGGATCAATAAAAATTATGTCAGCTTCTTCTTCATGAATATTTCTAAGTCCTATAACAACGTCCTGCTTGAGAACTGTTGCATTTTCCTCAAAATGAGTAGTCTTAAGATTGGCCATTATGCATTTATAAGCGCCCTGAGCATTTTCAATAAAGTAAGCTTTTTTGGCTCCTCTTGAAAGCGCCTCTATACCGATTCCACCGCTTCCAGCAAAAAGATCAATGAAAATGGCCCCTGGAACCTGCATCTGAAGCATATTAAATAATGTTTCCTTGATTCTGTCCTGAGTTGGTCTTGTATCATTTCCCTCAGGAGTTACAAGTTTAAGTCTTCTGGCACTACCTGCAATTACTCTCATAATCTTACCTTTGTTCCTTTTGTATCACGACTGGTTACCTTAAGATGTCCAAGCTGAAGCTCCTTGTCGTTATGTTCTATTGCTCTTTCTTCCATATCGTTAAGGTAAAAGACATCTCTAATATAATCATTTTTGCCAAGGCGCATTCCTCTTACACCAACAGCAGCCTTCTTCTTCTCTGGTATACTATCTACATAGAATCTAAGGAAGAATCCGTCATTAGACCTAAGTATAACAGTCTTCTGAGCATGAAGTATCTCAACATTTACAACTTCATCCCCATCAGCAAGCTTTGTGGCAGCTACTGTTCTCTTTGAAACATCGAATTCTCCGCCATCTACAATTTTCATCATAGACATCTTGGTTGTAAAAAGAATTCTGTAAAGATTAAGGTCTGACTGACTGGCTGCAAGAATGATTGTTTCCTTGGAAGTATCAAAATTACTTACATTATCGATAGGTACTCCCTTATCCCTCATCTTGCCCTGTGGAAGATCCATTGCCTTGACTGTATGAAGATTACCGGTATTTGTAAAGAAACATACCTTTCCTGTATTTTTCATTATGAATGAGTATTTGAACTCAGCAAGGATGGTTTCTTTATTTTTTTCATAGGTAGAAGCATCAATTGTCTTGGCATAGCCGAATCTATCCATGATAAAAGCCACGTCCATCTCTTCTACTGGTTTTTCTTCATAAACTGCAGTTTCTCTGTTATCGATAACAGTTCTCCTTGCAGACTGGAATTCCTTTTTTATCTTCTGAAGATCATTCTGAATTACCATTGACATAGAATCGTGGCTTTCAAGAATATCTTCATATCTGTAAATATTTGCAACTGTAGCCTCGTGCTCTTTAACAAGAGCTTCAAGTTCAAGACCAATCAGTTTATATAAACGCATATCAAGAATTGCATCAGCCTGAGCATCAGTAAACATGAGCTGAGCAGCCATAGCCTTGGATTCTCTTGATTTAAAGTTGATACCATCAGTGATTCCGTTTACAAGGCAATTCTTGGCCATAGCTCTATCCTTGGAACCTCTAAGGATTTCAATAACAAGATCAATTACATTACAAGCCTTTATGAGACCTTCCTGTATTTCTTTTTTATCCTGTTCCTTTTTTAGAAGTGTTGTGTATTTACGTGTAGCAACTTCAAACTGGAAATCGGCACAGGCCCTCATGATTTCCTTAAGGGACATGGTCTCTGGCCTTCCATTATCGATGGCCAGCATGTTAACGCCAAAAGTATCCTCAAGCTTGGTCTTTTTGTATAAAAGATTAGTGAAGTTCTCTACGTCAGTATCCTTCTTAAGTTCGATAACAATGCGGATACCTTCCTTGGAGGACTGGTTAGAAATATCAATAATATCGTTTGTAACTTTCTTTTCAGCAAGCTCAGCTACATCAGACATGAACTTACCGATTCCCATACCTATCATGGTGTATGGAATTTCAGTAATAACAAGATTGATATGACCATTCTTGCCCTTTTCGGTCTCTACCTTACCTCTGATCCTTATCTTACCAACACCAGTTTCATAGATTTCTAAAAGTTCATCTTTATTGATGACTATGCCGCCTGTAGGGAAATCCGGACCTTTTATGTATTTCATAAGATCCTTGGTAGTAAGAGTATCATCCTGCATATAGGCAATTTCAGCATCAATAACTTCTGCTAAATTGTGAGGAGGAGTGCTGGTTGCCATACCTACAGCTATACCTTCAGATCCATTTATCAGGAAATTAGGTATCTTAACTGGTAGTACAGATGGTTCTCTTTCAGTTTCATCAAAGTTTGGAACAAAATCAACAACATTCTTGTCCAGATCTTCAAGGAAATGCTCCTGGGTAATCTTGGCTAGACGAGCCTCGGTGTATCGCATGGCTGCCTGCGAGTCACCCTCAATATTGCCAAAGTTACCATGACCATCTACAAGGGGTACAGCCTTTTTAAAGTCTTGAGTCATTACTACAAGACAGTCATAAATAGAGCTATCACCATGTGGGTGGTATTTACCCATGGTATCGCCCACAATTCTGGCACTTTTTCTGTAAGGTCTGTCATATCTGATGCCCAGTTCATACATATCATAAAGAGTTCTTCTCTGAACAGGTTTGAGACCATCTCTGATATCAGGAAGCGCACGGGCAACAATAACACTCATAGCATAATCTATGAATGATTTTTGCATTATATCCGAATATTCGGTTTTGATAATTCTATCTTCCATTTTTTCTCCCGAGTAATACTATGTAAAGTCAAAATGCTTAACCTATATCATGTTAAATATCAAGTTCAGCATCTGTGGCATGCTGATGAATAAATTCTCGTCTTGGAGGTACATCAACACCCATAAGAAGCTCAGTCATCTGAGAAGCCATCTTGGCATCTTCAATCTCAACTGCCTTTAAAAGTCTCTTTTCTGGATCCAGAGTTGTCTCCCACAGCTGTTCAGGGTCCATTTCACCAAGACCCTTATATCTCTGAAGTGTAAAGCTGCCCTTATGAGTAGCTCTATATTTTGCAAGAGCTGAGTCGTCATATAGATACTCTTCTTTACCTCTTGCAGGAATAGCCTTGTAAAGAGGCGGCATGGCAATATAAACATGCCCCTGGAATATTAGTTCAGGCATGAATCTATAAAACAAGGTAAGAAGTAGCGTTGCTATATGCTCACCATCAACGTCGGCATCCGCCATGATAATTATCTTGTCATATCGAAGTTTATTAATATCGAAATCATTGCCATAGCCTTCTGAAAAGCCACAGCCAAAGGCGTTGATCATGGTCTTGATCTCAGCATTGGCAAGAACCTTATCGATACTAGCCTTTTCAACGTTTAGGATCTTACCTCTGATTGGAAGAATAGCCTGGAAATTCCTGTCTCTTGCCATCTTGGCACTGCCGCCGGCAGAATCTCCCTCTACAATAAATATCTCGCATTTAGAAGCATCCTTGCTGATGCAGTTTGCAAGCTTACCATTAGAATCAAAGGAATATTTCTGCTTGGTAAGCATGTTGGTCTTGGCTTTTTCTTCAGTTTTCCTGATTTTGGCAGCTTTTTCAGCGCAGCCAATAATGGACTTAAGGACTTCAAGATTTCTATCAAAAAATCTTGTCATCTCATCGCCAGTTATCTTTGAAACAACCTTGGCAGCGTCCTGATTGTCAAGCTTAGTCTTGGTCTGACCTTCAAATCTAGGATCAGGGTGTTTTATGGATACAACTGCAGTCATACCATTTCTAACATCAGTACCTGTAAAGTTATTGTCTTTATCCTTTAGGATATTGAGTTCTCTTGCATACTGGTTGATGATATTAGTAAACATAGTTTTAAAGCCGGTTAGATGTGTACCACCTTCGGCATTGTAGATGTTATTACAAAAGCCAAGGACTTCTTCGTGGAATTCATTGACATACTGAAAGGCAACTTCAACCTCTACACCTTCAGATTCACCGCTAAAGGAAACTACCTCATGCACAGACTCTTTTGACTTATTCATATCCTTGATAAAGCCAGTGATACCGTCGGGTTCGTGGAACTCTATATATTCCTCAACGCCTGGTCTCTTATCCTGAAAAATAATGGTAAGTTCAGGATTAAGATAAGCAGTTTCATGAAGCCTTGATTTAATATCATCCTCTTTAAATCTGGTCTTTTCAAAAATAGTATCATCAGGCAGGAAATTTATGCATGTTCCTGTTTCCCTAGTTGTTCCAACTGGTGTAAGAAGCCCATCAACAAGCTTGGTCGTAGGAATTCCTCTCTCATAGGAATCCTCATAGATAAAGCCATCCTTTTTAATTCTAACGCTCATTCTCGTTGAAAGCGCGTTAACAACTGATGAACCTACACCATGAAGTCCACCACTTGTCTTATATGCATTATTATCAAATTTACCGCCGGCATGTAGCATAGTAAGAACTACACGCTCAGCAGTAATGCCTTTTGCGTGCATTCCAACAGGGATACCTCTTCCGTTATCTTCAACTGTAGCTGAACCATCAGCTTCAAGAGTAACATGGATAATTGTGCAGAATCCTGCCAGATGTTCGTCCACCGCGTTATCAACGATCTCATAAACCAGATGGTTAAGTCCACGAGTGGTAACACTTCCAATGTACATACCAGGACGCTTTCTAACTGCTTCAAGCCCCTCTAGTACTGTAATACTGGAAGCGTCATATTGTTCAAATGATGCCATGCTATAAAACCCCTTTAATAAAACTTTTTTCTAAAATAATAATTTGTAAATCAGAAATGAACCTTTTTCGTTACTGTTACTGCCAGTGCACCAGGTCCTATGTGACATGCAACAGATAATGAAAGAGGATCCATATTTATATCAAATCCCGGAAAAGCATCTTCCAGCTCCTTCTTCCAGGCATTTGCAGACTCTAAGTCTTTGGTATAGGCACAGGAAATCCAGAAGTCCTTGGCTTCCATGCCTCCAAACCTGTTCTCTATATCTGCCTTAATGGCATTTATCATGATATTCTTGCCCTGAGAACTTGTTCTTGCCTTGGCAAAAGCATCAAGCTTCTCGCCCTGAATCTGAAGAACTGGCTTCAAACGAAGCAGTGTACCAAGTGCTGCTGCTGCAGGCGTGATCCTGCCACCCTTTTTAAGGTAATATAGAGTATCAAGCATAATATATATGCTTGATTCAAACTTATTCTCCATAAGCTTTTCAACGATTTCTTCTGCAGAAAGTCCGGCCTCTGCCATTTCCTTGGCATCTAAGGCTGACTGTCTCTGAGTTACAGATATTCGCTGATTGTCTACAACAAACACCTTGCCTTCATATTCCTCAGATGCAATCATAAAAGCACTCTGGCATGATCCAGAAAGGCCGCTACTCATCGGAATATAAATTATCTGGTCATACTCCTCTAAAACCTTATCCCAAAGAGTCATAAGAGAATCTGGAGATGGCTGGCTTGTAGAAACAGTAGCATCTTCTGCTAACTTGTTATAAAACTCATCCTGAGTCAGGTTTATGTCCTCAAAATAATCTTCGTTGTTAATTGTAAATGGCATAGGAACAACAAAAATACCAAGTTCCTTACCCTGAGACTGTGTGATTCCGCTATTACTATCAGTTATAACTGCTATCTTAGACATTTTCTCCCCTGTCCCGGCTTGTGCCGATAATACTCCTATTTTCTTATTCAACTAAAGATATCTTACTTTTATAAAGTAGCAAAGTCAATAAAATTTGCAGATTTTGTGGCTAGTGTCTCTTTAAGTACACGATATTGTGGAAGACTTAGATCTGGATCTTCGGACAAAATTCTATCAGCGTCCATGGCAGATTCTTTTACCAGATCACTGTCATGATAGATATCCCCTACCCTGAAATTAAGGTCTCCGCTCTGTCGAACTCCAAAAAGGTCGCCAGGCCCTCGCTGTCTTAAATCTTCCTCTGCTATCTTGAATCCATCATTTGACTTATTCATGATATCGAGACGCTTTTTTGCATCTTCGCCTTCTGAGGTATTTAGAAAAATGCAGTAAGACTGATGCTTTCCACGTCCAACTCTTCCTCTTAACTGATGCAGCTGAGATAAACCGTACCTTTCAGCATTTTCGATCATCATTACTGTTGCATTAGGGACATTTATTCCAACCTCTATAACTGTGGTTGAAACAAGAACATCAATATCCTTTCTTGCAAAGGCTTCCATTATCTCGTCCTTTTCCCTTGGCTTCATCTTACCATGAAGCATTTCTATGCGAATACTCTCTGGCAAGTTCTGTCGCAGGATTTCGGTATAATCAGTTACATTGCAGACGCCATCTAGTTCTCCTTCTTCTATCATAGGGCAGATGACATAAGCCTGTCTTCCGGCTTCTACCTGATCCTTTATGAATTTATAAGCCTTTGGCCTGTAGTCGGTTCCCACAACGCAGTTTTTTATAGGGAGACGTCCGCCAGGAAGCTCATTAATTATGGATATGTGCAGATCTCCATAAAGAATTATTGCCAGGGTCCTTGGTATTGGAGTTGCGCTCATCGCAAGAACATGTGTATTAAATCCTTTGCCTGCAAGAGCTTCTCTTTGCCTAACTCCAAATCTATGCTGCTCATCGGTGACTACAAGGGCCAGATTCTTATAATCCACTTTATCCTGTATAAGTGCATTTGTCCCGATAATGCAATTAACTTCCCCAAGACTTATAAGGCGCTGAGCTTCTCTTTTATCCTTGGCAGAAAGTGCACCTGTCAAAAGAACTGGTTTTAAAGTTTTTATATCGTATTTATCAATTAGCTCTTTGAAACTTTCAAAATGCTGGGCTGCCAGGACTTCAGTTGGAGCCATAAGGGCTGCCTGATAGCCATTTGCTGCAGCTGTTAAAAGAGCCATGAAAGCCAGGATTGTCTTACCAGATCCCACATCACCCTGAATTAGCCTGTTCATTACAGAAGGCCCTGAAATATCATGAAGTATATCCTCCCAGGCTTGCAGCTGAGCACTTGTTAATTTATATGGTAAAACTTCTAGTAAACGTCTGGTTTCTGATGTTTCGAGCATAGGAAAAGAATTAGACAATTCTTCAGAATTCTTCTTAAGGAGCCTTAGTCTTAACACAAATAGTAAAAATTCATTATATGCAAGCCTTCTTCTGGCATCTTCAAGCATTTTTTCATTTGCAGGAAAATGAATGCCTCTGACAGCCTCTGAAAGCCCGATGAGCCCTAATCTGTCCAGAATATCGCTTGGAATATACTCTTTAGAGGCTTCAGCTCCTAGAAAGGCCTGTTCCATTGCTTTCATAACCGCATTATTAGTCAGTCCTTTTACTAGAGGGTATCTTGGAAGAAGCTTTCCAATTAGAGATGAATACTCTTCTATGCTATACATCTTGGGCTGATCCATAGTTAAAAATGAGCCCTTCTTTTGAACCAGGCCCCTAAATATGTGAGTTGTTCCGCTTTTAAGAGAAGAAGCGAGATATGGAGCATTAAAATAGGTCATCTTTATTCTGCCAGTTTCATCAGCAGCTTCAAAAGCAATAATAGAGAGGTTTCTGACACGACGCTTCACTATACTGCCAATTATAGTAAGTTTTACAGCGTTAACCTGGCCTGAAATGGCATCACATGCTCTTACAGGGGCAAGAAAACCGTCATAGGCTCTTGGATAGTAGGACAAAAGATCTCCAACAGTCCTTACACCACATTTTTCAAAAAGTTTAGATGTCTTCTCCCCGACTCCTTTTAAGTTTATTACTAGTTCCTGAGAATAACCACTCCCCATAATGGCACCTTCCTAAAATCAAAGATAAAACTATTATACATTGTATTGTGCATAAAGAAAAAGCCGGGCTAAAAAGCCCGGCAAAAATGTTCTTATTATTCAGCTGAAACTATGTAGTAATATATTGGCTGTCCGCCATACTGAAGTTCTACATCACAATTAGGGAACTTCTCAGAGACTCTGCTTCTAAGAGCATCAGCATCTTTCTCATCTACATCGCTTCCGTAATAAATACTGATGAGTTCTAGCTCCTCAGACATCATCTTATCAAGCATATCAAATGTGACATCAGCTATTTCTCCTCCAACTGCAAGAATACCTGCATCACCAATACCCATGTAGTCGCCCTGTCTGATCTCAACATCATCAATCTTAGTATCTCTTACAGCATAAGTTACCTCACCTGTATTAACCGTGCCAAGTGATTCTGTCATAGCAGCTACAACTTCCTCTACAGGAGTCTCAGGTACATAGTTAATAATAGCTGTTATTCCCTGTGGAACAGTCTTGGATGGAACGACTACAATCTTCTTTCCATCTGCATTATCTTCAGACATGATTGCAGCCTGATTAGCAGCAAGAATAATATTCTTGTTGTTAGGAAGAACGATAACTGTCTTAGCATTAACCTTCTCAACTGCATCTAAAATATCTGCAGTACTTGGGTTCATGGTCTGACCACCCTCTATTACGTAGTCAACGCCAAGTCCTCTGAAGATATCAGCAAGGCCTGCTCCTGCGCAAACAGTAACAAATCCAATCTCCTTAGGCGGCTCAGCAGGCGCCTTTTCCTCTTTGCTATCCATATTAACCTTGTTTCCAAGAGGAATCTCATCATCCTTGGAGTAAGTTGGAGTCATTTCAGCAGCACCGTTGATTTCCGTCTTGATTTCAGCCCAGGACCCATCGCTATTTTCATGGAAAAGCTTTTCTCTATGTTCCATTCTCATGTTATCAATTTTCATGTTTGAAAGCTGACCATACATAAGAGCTCTCTGAATAGCTAGTCCAGGATCATTTGAGTGAACATGAACCTTACAGATTTCATCATCTGCAACGAGAACAATACTGTCACCGATTGATTCAAGAAATCCCTTAAAATCAATCTCCTGCTTAACATTTAAAGGCTTATTTAAAAGAACTATAAACTCTGTACAATAGCCAAACTTAATATCCTCTTCCTTGGGCTCTGCCTTGGTTCTGGCTCCAGGTGTTACCTGTTCTTCTGTTATAGAAAGATCAATCTCTTTGCCGAGGTAACCATCAAGAGCTCCCTTGAGAACCTGCATAAGACCCTGTCCGCCTGAATCAACAACGCCAGCCTGCTTTAGAACAGGAAGCATATCAGGAGTCTTGGCTAGAACCTCATCTGCATATTTAATAACTTCATTGCAGAAATATTCAATATCCTCTGTACCTTCTACAGCGAGCTCTTTAGCTTTCTCGCTAGCACCCTTGGCTACGGTAAGGATTGTACCTTCCTTGGGTTTCATAACTGCCTTGTAGGCAGTCTCTACAGCTTTATCAAATGCTTCTGCAAGAATCTTTACATCAATTTCATCGTGGGTCTTAACAACCTTGGTAAATCCTCTAAGAAGCTGTGAAAGAATAACACCTGAGTTACCTCTAGCCCCTCGAAGTGAGCCAGAAGAAATAGCCTTACAGATGGCTTCCATGGAAGCATTCTCTCCAAGGGAGCTTACTTCCTTGGCTGCAGACATGATTGTCATTGTCATGTTGGTACCTGTATCTCCATCTGGAACTGGGAAAACATTAAGCTCGTTTATCCATTCCTTCTTGGCTTCAAGGTTCTTGGCACCAGTCAAAAACATCTTTGACAGCATCTTAGCGTCTAAACAATTGTTACTCAAAATAAATTCCTCCTAGAACTTGCAATCGAATTAGTCAATTACACGGACGCCTTCGATATAGATATTGATCTTCTCGATTTCAAGCCCCGTAAATTCCTCTACCTTATATTTAACAGTATCTATAAGATTTTCTGATACAGCAGAAATACTAACACCATAAGCAACTATAACATGGAAGTCAAGTCTAAGTTTATCACCCTCGTCAAGAGTTACGTTGATTCCTCTTGTCATAGAGTCCAGTTTAAGAAGACTAACAAGTCCATCCTTAACATTAACATTTGCCATACCAACAATGCCGAAACACTCCATTGCTACAGCACCTGCGTACTGGGCAATTACTTCGTTATCAATAGAAATATTTCCCATATGCGTATTCACTACAGAAGCCTTCATATATTTCCTCCTTAACGCGTTTATAGAAGATAGCCTAAATAGCCATCTTATCGCATACATATAGTATTATAATAGCAGTTTAATAAAAAATAAACCATATTTTTTGTAAGATTTACTTGCAATTATATTTACTTTCTGCTAATATATCAATGTTGCGGACGCAAACCGCAATGAAATTGATTAGATTTAAACATTACATGGCTTATAAGGAGGTGTCAAAATGGCTAAATGTGATATTTGTGGCAAGGGCGTTCATTTCGGAAACAACGTAAGCCATTCTCATAGAAGATCTAATAGAGTTTGGAAGTCAAACGTTCAGCACGTTGCTTGTAAGGTTAATGGCTCTACTAAGAGAATGCACGTTTGCGCAAGCTGCCTTAGATCAAACAAAGTTGAAAGAGCTTAATTGTTTAGTTAATTAAGTATTAAAAATTACCACCTGATTATTCAGGTGGTTTTTTTATTGGATAAGAAATTGCTTGTTGCCATATTTTATTAAAAAAAATGCATCTTCTATCTTCTTCAGACAGAAAATGCAAAAAGTGCAAGCTTTGAAACTATAAGCTCTCTTATTATGATTCCTTTAGAAAGTTTTTCTTCGGGACTCATCTTTGTAAGCTGCTCTACTGTGTAGACCTTTTCCTTAAAGCCCTTTGACTCATCTACATTGTTTTTGTATTCAGAAACTCTTATCCTGCTCCTTAGCTGTTTGAATACTCTGTAATCAAAACTATCCTTGTTTAAGTAAAAGAAATGACTCTCTAAAGTAGTATCAAGATCAACATCATCCTTTAAATATTTAGAAATAATTGTCTTAAATTTAAAAGGAACCATCTCATTATTCAAAAGCTCGTTATAATTATAGCGTGCTCCAAAATAATATCTCTCTATATCCTGCATATAGTACTTAAAGTCATTTTCATTGACAATATTGTTCAATTCTTTTTTTCTCCACTATCAAGATCTTCGATATTATCTCCGCTAAATTTTATAGCGCTTCGAATTTTATCTTCATCCCATCCAGTCTCATCCATGAGTTCCTTGACGGTTACTTTCCTTCGTAGGTCCTCAGCAAGTTCGCTTGCCTTGTCAGCTACTTCCTGAACAAGTTTTAAAACTTTCTGCTCTCCAGCATCTTCCGCAAGATTATTCTCTACTGCTGCTTCCATCGCATCAAGCATAAGCTTGTATAAAAAGCTTTCAACTTCCTCTGGCTCGCCAACTGCATCAAGCATAGTTACGCCTCTTGTCAGGGCAAAGTTACCTTCACCAATTAGATCTTCAAGATAAACTCCCTGCTCGGTGTACATTTTTGCTACATCTACTACCAAAGGGAGATAGCACTCAATAAGCTTTCTCTGAGCATCTTTATCTCCTGAAATTGCTGACATACTAATAGCTGTTTTCTCTCCATCTGTATATGCTGGAAGATCCTTAAGACTATCTAGATAGCTATTTAGATAATTATTTTCCTCATCAGTTAGATTAAATTCATCTGTATCTACAGCCTCGCCAATGCCGATCTTGTGGCTTTTTAAATATTCAAAAACCATCTCCATCTGCTTGTCATCGAGCTCAAGCTCTGAAAAGGCTGATTCAACCTGTTCTTTTGATATTACATTTTTATTTTCTCTTGCAGTTCTTGTTACAAGCTTTAATATTTCTGCAAACTCTTTTTCTTTATTGTCAATGTTACCCATAATACTCCTTATTTAACATGCTGATGTGTAAATAGATGCTCCTGGCAATACTCATAATTACCATTACATTTAGAGCAGAATCTAAATTCCAGATCTGGATTTGTAACTTCTGTTCTGCCACAAACTGCGCATTTATGCCTTGTCACACCCCTTGGCGCCATGCGAACATTCTTCTGAAATTCAGATCTTCTGTGCATCTCACCAGGTTTATATTTATTTAACTTACCAAGAGCAGCATAAAACAACAGCAAATTAATAAATTGTGATCCAATTGCAAAAAATACAGCGTAGTCACGTTGAATAAACGCTATAAAACACTGATATGCAAGGAATGCTCCGTAAAAATATCCAAGGTACTTGACCTTGATTGGTATAAGAAACATAAGAAGTACCTGAACATTCGGATACAATATAGCAAAAGCCAGGAACACTATCTGCTGCAGGTAATAGCTACTAAAGGTAAATGAAATAATTGGCATATATGTTTGTGTAAACTCTATGCCATACATACTTACATTAAGGAAATACGCCAAAAATGCACCTATTATCATAAGTAGCGCACCAGATATGATAAATAGGTTATATCTGAAGGTCCCAAGCGTTCTCTCCATATTGGATCCAACAAAATAGTAAAAAAGCAACGTGATAATGACCAGAATGCTAACCCTTGAAGGAGGAATTATAAGCCAGGTAACAAGTCTCCAAATCTGGCCTCTCAATATCATTTCAGGATTTAATGTAAGAAAACTAATAATATTAACCTGCGCTGGTGCAAGTTCAAGTACATATCCTATAGCATATAGAACAACCAGGTAAAGAGTTAGATTTGGAATTGCGTACTTTCCAAATTTTTTCTCCAGGTTATTTATAAATTTGTTCATTTATTTACCTCTTTAATGTTTTTAAATTCATCTCCAGACACAGCAACTATAGGAATTCTTGCTTTTTCTGAATTTCCAAGGTTACGTATCTGTCTTGATGCCTCATATCCATCCACATTAGGTGTCTGAATGTCAATGATCAATAGATCGAAATATCCTGCAGGCGCAGCAACTATCTTATTGACTGCGTCAGTTCCATCGTTGGCCACTTGAACCTCAAAGCCTGTCTTTTTAAGAAGAGCTGCAACATTATTCCTGACACTTGTAATAGAATCAACAATAAGTGTCCTATTACCGCTAAAGTCATAGGCAGAAAGAATTTCTTCTATGTTTTCTGATGTAGCTTCCTTTATATCCAGGATAAACTGTCTGAACTTCAGGTTCTGATCATTGGAATTGTAATGTCCACTCTCTACACTACTAAAATCATGGACATCATCAATAAGCCACAACAGATGGCTGCTCAGGTCCTTGATCTTACCAAGATATTCATCCGTTCTGCCACTTTTGTCTTTTCCTGCTATATTAGCATAATCAATGATACTGTCAACAGAGTTATGCATATCTTCTGATAATCTATTTAGGAAAAGAGTCTTTGAAATGTTGGCTTTTTCCATTTCAATACGGGCTTTTTCCTTCTCCTTTACTGCTTTTAAAGATTTATGACGATCTTTTTGTGAGAAGAACAAAATAACAGCCAGAATCAGAAGCGCAAATACAAATATTGCCCATATGTTATCAAAAAACATGTCAGCAAGAGTATATTTTGCAAGGCCTTCAGAATACTGATATGCAAGATTTAGAGAAAATTCCTGCCCGGTAACACTCATTCCTCTGTTTAGAAGCTTTAATAGTCCCTCGTTACCGATTTTTACGCCAAAGCATCTATCATCAGTGTATGGGAGCTGTCTAAATGACAACAATCTATAAGCTCTGTTTTTGAGCAGGGTATTCGTTCTAAGACCATTTAATGTTGTACATTTAACTTTGCCATCTAAAACCGCTGTCAAACAGTCTTTTGTAGAATCAAAATAGGTTATTGTTGAATCAGGATAATGCGTTTTTACAAAGTAGTACTGCATTTTATTGTTTCTGTTTATGGCAAAATCAGCATTAGAAGCGCTGATAAAATCATCGCTATATATAAGGTTAACTGCAGTTGAAGTAACAGCGCTAGTCAAATACAAACCATCTTCTTCAGAATAGAACAGACCTCCACCAACAGGAAATGCAACATCAATCTCGCCTTTAGAAAGAGCTTCTGTCAGATCATCATAGTCCTGATACCCCTGATAACTCACTTTTACTGAATCAAGGCTTAAGTTCTTGAAAATCTCAGGCACAAGATCTTTTACGAAACCTGTTACATTGCCATCTTTATCAGTGTCACTATATGGAAGATAATTCTCAAGATAGCCTACACTTAACTCAGTATTTTCAGCAATCCATTCTTTCTCAGCTTCCGAAAAGGCTCTGCTAGTAAGACTTGATGCATAGTACTTATTGCGTAAAAGGCTAATGTAATTTGGATCTTCATAATACAACTGCTCCTGAGCTGCATTTAATTCTTTTAACAGCTTGGGATTATTCTTAGAAACACACAAGTAATAATCTGATGATCCAAAAGATGAAAGAATTTCAGCGTGAGTTCTTGAATTTGTACCATCTGTTTCAGCGGCCATTACATCTATATCTTTTTTATCAAAGGCAGCAAAAAGAGCATCATAACTAGTATAGGTAATGATGTTGGAGTTTATCTTTTTTTCTGAAAGAAAATCTATAAGTTTGTTCTTTATGGCACTATCAAGGACTCCGATTTTCTTGCCATTAAGAGAAGTAAGATGAGTTGAAATAGTATCATCATCCTCATGCTTGACAAGGCTATAGCTTTCTGTTCCCATAGGCCTGTCGGGATAAAGGATCATATCTTCTCTTTCCTCAAGGAATGCAAGGCCGGCTACCATGTCGACTTCACCATCAAGAAGCATATTATATATATCTACAAAATCCCCATAGATATATTCATATTTCCATCCAGTAAACTCAGATAACTTACGATAATATTCATAAGCATAGCCAGCTTTAATGCTGTCATCTGAAGCACCTTCTTCAAACACTTCATTTTCATAATATCCAACTTTTATGATTTTGGATTCTGATGCAGCATAAGATCTGACTGGTATGCATAAAGAACTGAGAATAATTATCAAGAAAAATAGAAAGAATCTTCTTGTGATTTTTTTGAACATTACTATACACCCCTCAATATTTCATAAGACAATGATATCATAAAATGTCAAGAAATTTTCTATAAAGTTTTAGACACATCGTATTTTTTGTGCAACTTCCATCAATTGATTTTTCACAATCTGTGCATTATAATCATAGAGATTGTCTTTTATACATTTAATTAGAAGAAAGACTTACATTTAATAGACATGAGGTGATTTTTTCAATGATATCCAAAGATTACACATTAGGTATAGATATTGGTTCAACCACTGTTAAAATAGCCCTTTTAGATTCTGAGCACAATATAGTTTTTTCAGATTACAAGAGGCATTTTGCTAACATTCAGGAAACTCTTTCAGATCTTCTTGTAGAAGCTAGAGCTGTCAGCGGAAATGTTATTTTGCATCCTGTTATCACTGGTTCAGGTGGTCTTACTCTTGCCAAGCACCTGGAAGTTCCTTTTGTGCAGGAGGTTATAGCTGTTTCTACTTCTCTTAAAGAACTTGCACCCAAGACAGACGTTGCTATTGAGCTTGGTGGTGAGGATGCCAAGATCATTTATTTTGAAGATGGTAATGTTGAACAACGAATGAATGGTATCTGTGCCGGTGGTACGGGTTCTTTTATTGACCAGATGGCTGCTCTTCTGCAGACAGACGCCTCTGGTCTTAATGAATATGCCAAAAATTACAAATCATTATATACAATTGCAGCAAGATGCGGCGTATTTGCTAAGTCTGATATTCAGCCACTTATTAACGAAGGTGCCACCAAGGAAGACCTGGCAGCTTCTATTTTCCAGGCTGTTGTAAACCAGACTATATCTGGCCTTGCTTGTGGTAAGCCAATAAGAGGACATGTTGCATTTCTAGGCGGCCCTCTTCACTTCCTGGATCAGCTGAAGGCTTCTTTTATCCGTACTTTAAAACTCGATGACGAACATACTATTGATACTGATAATTCTCATCTTTTTGCAGCTATAGGCTCAGCCCTCAATGCAAAAGAAGAAACATCCTATACAATGGATGAAATGGTGGGCAAGCTTTCTCATAAGATAGTTATGGATGCTGAGGTTTCAAGACTTGATCCTCTGTTTCGAAATGAAGATGAGTACAAGGCTTTCAGAAACAGGCAGGATCAGTACAAGGTAAAGACAAGGAAACTTGACTCATATCAAGGCAAGGCATTCCTTGGTATTGATGCAGGTTCTACTACGACAAAGTGTGCCCTCATTAGTGAGGATGGAGATCTGCTCTACTCTTTTTATTCCAGTAACAATGGAAGTCCTCTTAAAACAGCTATTTCTTCTATTCAGGAAATATACAAGCTTATGCCTAAGGGGGTAGAAATTGCAAGATCTTGTTCTACTGGCTATGGTGAGGCGCTTCTTAAATCAGCTCTTTTATTAGACGACGGAGAAGTTGAAACTATCGCTCATTATAATGCGGCAGCTTTCTTTGATCCTGAGGTTGACTGCATACTTGATATCGGTGGTCAGGATATGAAATGTATCCATATCAAGAATCAGTCTGTAGATTCAGTTCAGCTAAACGAGGCATGTTCCTCAGGATGTGGTTCTTTCATAGAAACCTTTGCCAAATCATTGGACTATAGTGTTCAGGATTTTGCTAAGGTTGCTCTGTATGCCAAGTCTCCTGTGGATCTTGGAACAAGATGTACTGTATTTATGAATTCCAGGGTCAAGCAGGCTCAGAAGGAAGGCGCTGATGTCGCAGATATTTCCTCAGGTCTCGCGTACTCAGTTATCAAGAACGCCCTCTTTAAGGTTATTAAAGTTTCTGATGCTAAGGATCTTGGCGAGCATATCGTTGTTCAGGGTGGAACATTCTATAATGATGCTGTTCTTCGCGCTTTTGAGATTATTTCAGGGGCTGAAGCTATACGTCCTGATATCGCTGGTATCATGGGTGCATTTGGAGCAGCTCTTATTGCCAGGGACAGATATAACGAAACTACTGATTACAAGACAACTATGCTTTCTATCGATCAGATAAATGGTCTTGAGTATACTACCAGCATGACAACCTGCCAGGGCTGTACTAACCACTGTAGGCTCACTGTCAATAAGTTCACTGGCGGCCGTCAGCATATCTCAGGAAACCGTTGTGAAAGAGGAATTGGCAAGGTAAAAAATGCCGAGGGAATTCCTAACCTGTTTGATTATAAATATAAGAGAATATTTGGTTATGAGCCTCTTACAGCAGACAAGGCTACACGAGGCACTGTAGGTATTCCAAGAGTTCTTAATTTCTACGAGAACTATCCTTTCTGGTTTACTTTCTTTACTAAACTAGGCTATAGGGTTGTACTATCACCAAGATCAACTCATCAGATTTATGAGCTTGGTATTGAATCAATCCCTAGTGAATCAGAGTGCTATCCAGCCAAGCTAAGCCATGGCCATATTGAATGGCTTATTAAACAGAAGGTTGATTTTATCTTCTACCCTGGGCTTTTCTATGAGCGTGAGGAAGTAGAAGGCGCAACTAACCATTATAACTGCCCTATCGTTACTTCTTACTCTGAGAACATAAAGAATAATGTTGAAGCTATTACTAATGGAAGTGTAAGACTTAGAAATCCATTTATGGCTTTCACTTCTCTTGAAACAGCTACAAGCGCTCTGGTTAAAGAGTTTAAAGAAATCCCTGCTGAGGAGATCGTAGCCGCAGCAAGCGAGGGATGGAAAGAAATGGCCAAGGCCAGAAAAGATGTTCAGGATAAGGGTGAAGAAACTCTTAAATGGATTGAAGAAAATGGCCGTCACGGTATTGTCCTTGCAGGGCGTCCTTACCATGTTGATCCTGAAATAAATCATGGAATTCCAGATATGATCTGTTCCTATGGTGTTGCAGTACTTACGGAGGACAGCATATCTCATCTTGGAACTCCTGAGAGACCACTTATAGTGTCTGACCAGTGGATGTATCATTCTAGATTATATGCTGCTGCAAGCTATGTTCGTACACGAGATGACCTGGATCTTATTCAGCTAAACTCCTTCGGATGCGGCCTTGATGCAGTAACAACAGATCAGGTTAATGATATTCTTTCAGGCTCGGATAAGATCTATACATGCCTAAAGATTGATGAAGTAAATAACCTTGGAAGCGCAAGAATACGAGTTCGTTCACTTCTTGCTGCTATTAGAGTCCGTAAACAAAAGAATAAAAAGAGGACTGTAAATGACTGCTCTAACCATAGAGTTTTATTTACTGAGGATATGCGAAAGAATTACACTCTTTTATGCCCACAGATGTCTCCTATTCATTTTGACATTTTAGAGCCTGCCTTTGCTGCCTGTGGTTACAACTTCGTAGTAATGCAAAATGACAACAGACATGCTATAGACATGGGACTTAAATATGTAAATAATGATGCCTGCTATCCTTCTCTTTGGGTTGTTGGACAGATAATGGATGAACTTCATTCTGGTAAATATGACCTTAACAGAACAGCTGTCATTATGTCTCAGACAGGAGGCGGATGCCGAGCTACTAACTATGTAGGATTTATTAGAAGAGCACTTAAAAAGGCAGGTATGGAGCAGATTCCAGTTGTTTCACTTAATCTCTCCAAGCTCGAATCAAATCCAGGATTTCATATCAACTTTGAGATGCTTCAGAGAGCAGCTTATGGCGCAGTATTTGGTGATATCTTTATGAGGTGCGTATATAGAATGCGTCCTTATGAAAAGGTAAAAGGCTCTGTTAATGCCTGTCATGAAAAATGGCTTCCTGTAGTCAAAGAGTTTGTTACAGCCAAACACATGAGCTTTTTCAAGTTCCAGAGATTATGCAGACAGATTATCGAAGACTTCGATAAAATAGAAATCACAGATGAAGTTAAGCCAAGAGTTGGCGTCGTTGGAGAGATTCTTGTTAAGTTTGCTCCAGCTGCTAATAATCATTTGGTGGATCTGTTGGAGGCTGAAGGCGCTGAGGCTGTAGTACCTGATCTTATTGACTTTATGCTCTATTGCTTCTACAACCAGATCTATAAGGCTGAGGAATTTGGAACTTCAAGGAAGACTGCTACTCTTATGAAGGCTGCTATCTGGGCAATTGAAAAGCTTCGTGGCGGTGCCTCAAGAGCATTTGAAAAGAGTAAGCACTTTGATCCACCAACAAGTATTTACAAGCTTGTAGAATATGCAGAGCCTATTGTTTCAATAGGTAACCAGACTGGTGAAGGTTGGTTCCTGACTGGTGAAATGGTTGAGCTTATAATGGAGGGTGCAAATAATATTGTTTGTACACAGCCATTTGGATGTCTTCCAAACCACGTTGTAGGTAAGGGTGTTATAAAACAGATGCGTCATTTATATCCAGGATGTAACATTGTTGCCATTGACTATGATCCAGGTGCTTCTGAAGTTAACCAGCTAAATAGAATCAAGCTTATGCTTTCTACTGCTCAGCGCAAGGTTGATGAGTCAAAGAAAGCCATTTAAAAAATAATAAACGAGTAGAAGGCTTTTTGTTAGTCTTCTACTCGTTTTTTAACCTTTTATTTTTATGACAGATCAGTTTGCTGTTTTGTCAGATACTAAACTTTTAACCAATGCATCCATTGATGTATCAGCGTAAGATTTTCCATTTATCTCAGCAAAGAAATCTATTTTTCCATCTTTGCCCATACGAATTCCAAAATTCGAAATGGAATCTTCTTCATTTGTATTTTCACTTATCTTTTTACTAAAGTCCGTGATCTTATTCATAGCATCATCAATCTGGGATAACAGATTATCTTTTTCCTTTTTATCTTTAGGATCTTCTGAAGACAATAATTTTAACTCATCTTCAGATAAAATAATGCTATACTCAAGATCTCCGCCAATCTGAGAGAGATCATCCTGCGGACCAGCTACAAAGACATCAGCATTGTCGTATTTCTTTTGCAAAAGATCTACGACTTTACCATACATCTCAACTTCGGGAGAAAACTCTACCTTGGCGCTTTCGCCAAACTTAGCATTAAGTGAAGAGATTTTCTTATCATCTGAAGCTTTCGATGATGGCCCTCTGATCTTGCTGGCAACGTTACCCTGCGGTTTATCTATACCACGTAGTAACGAATTAATGTTACCATTAACGTTATTAGCCATATGTTTCCTCCTTGAATTCTCATCGCAGAATCCATTCTACGAGCCCAAAATCAAAATAAGAATAAAAAAACCTATTATTCCTTATGGTTAATTTGAGCCTAACATTATGCTTTCGAAATAACAATAAAATATCTATTAAATAATTGTCATAGCGAAAAAAACTTCCAGATAAACAAGGTTATCTGGAAGCAAAATTTCAATAATATAATTATAAATCGTAATATGTTATTTCCTGTTTTGTTCAAAATCTTCAATATACTGACTGATAAATTTAACTGTACCTTCAATTCCCAGGATACTTGAATTAATAGAAAGATCGTAACTGTCTGCTCTTCCCCATTTTTTGGAAGAATAATAGTTGTAATAGCTCTGACGCTGCTTGTCTTTCTTGTTCATCATATCTCTTGCCTGTTCGTCAGACTTAACATCGGCAAAGCGTTCCTTGATACGCTTTATCTTGGATTCCTCATCAGCATGTATAAAAATATTAAGGACATTATCAAAATCTGAAAGAGCATAATCAGCGCATCTTCCTACAATTACGCAAGGACCTTCCTCAGCAATCTTTTTGATAGTATCAAATTGAGCAAGAAACACCTTATGACTAATTGGCATATCAACAAAACTGGATGCATTATAGCCAAAGGAATAAGTATCCATTACAAGATTATACAAAAACGAATTTGTAGGTCTCTCATCGTGATTCTGAATCATTTCCTCACAGAATCCGCTCTCCTTGGCTGCTCTGCTAAGAAGTTCCTTGTCATAGCACTTGATGCCATACTGCTTAGCAAGCATCTCGCCTATCTCTCTTCCACCAGAACCAAACTGTCTACCAATAGTAATAATAGTATTCATACTGTATCCCCCTATGTGTGTGAAACATAAAGCTGTCTTTTGTTTTATTCTACCCTATTTAAGCACATCTAGCAAATGATTAAAGTACTCTGGAAGAGGCGCATCGGTTTCTATATACTCTCTAGTAACAGGATGTATAAAACCTAGTGTCTTAGCGTGAAGGCACTGTCCTTGTGTCTTAAATTTAGAGTGTCTGCCACCAGCATAAACTTCATCTCCAAGTAGCGGATGACCTATATATGACATATGAACTCTGATCTGATGAGTTCGTCCAGTCTGCAATTTACATTCTATGTATGTAAAACCATCCTCCTCAAAACGCTTTAAAACTCTATAATGGGTCGATGCAAATTTGCCATTTGGAACAACAGCCATCTTCTTTCTGTCCTGAGGACTTCTGCCAATAGGTGCAGTAATATCTCCCTCATCGTCTTTGAGAATACCGTAGCATATAGCATGATAAACTCTGTTTATGGAATGTTCTTTTAGTTGATCAGCTATTACCTTGTGAGAGTTATCATTTTTACAAATAATGACAGAACCAGTTGTATCTTTGTCAATCCTATGTACAATACCTGGCCTCATAACACCATTTATTCCAGAAAGATTGTCCTTGCAATGAAACATGATGGCGTTTACAAGAGTATCCTTGTAATGGCCAGCCGCTGGATGAACAACCATATCTTTGGGCTTATTTACGACAACCACATCATCGTCCTCGTAAATGATATCAAGCGGAATATCCTGAGGAAGGATTTCTGGAATCTCAACAGGAGGTATTTCCATTTTGATCTCATCACCATCAGAAACATGGAGAGAAGCCTTAACAGCTTTACCATTACAAAAAACTTTTTTGTCATCAATAAGCTTTTTAATATAGGTTCTGGATAAAGAATCAATTAACTCACTAATAAGCTTGTCAATCCTCATCCCATCATATTCATCTGTAACTGTAACTTCAAAAAAATCGCTTTTTTGTTCCATTACTTAAATTCCCTGAATTTCTTTTGCTGTCTAAAGCTTAAGAAATTAAAATCGCTCTCTTTATAATAAAACAAAAACAAGATGATAAACACAAAAGTGGCTACAGTAACATATATATCAGCCACATTAAAGATTGGGAAGTTAATTAATACAAAATAGATAAAATCAACAACATAGTCATTTTTGACCCTGTCAATCATATTACCTGCTGCTCCACTTGCTATAAATACAAGAAGAAAATGCATTATATTGTACTTCTTATCATCTGGAAGTCTGAATAATACATAAGCTATGATGAGAAGAATAAGTACAGCCACAAGAACGAAAAAGACTTTCTGATTCTGAAGCATACCAAAAGCAGCTCCAGAGTTCTTTAAAAAGTTAAGTTCTAAAACACCATTAATAATCTTAAAAGCAGGCTTATCTTGCAAATGAACAACAGCAAGATACTTGGTAAACTGATCAAGAAATACTAAAAAAATGATCAGACAAAAATCTACTGCAAGAAATATTTTCTTTTTCTTTGTAAGTGTATTCATGAAATTGGTTCCTTCTTAGTCGTTATTTTCTATATAAATGATTTCTTCAAGAGCTTTTCTCATGTCATCTTCTGTGACATCCGTAGATATAAAAGCTTTACCAATACCCTTGAGAAGAACAAACTTTATCTTGTTGCTATCAGCTTTTTTATCATTTTTAGTAAGGCTTATAACAGTATCTACATCCAGATCCTCTACAGAAATGGGAAGATCAAAAGGAACAAACATATCCCTGATTTCATAATACTCTTCCATAGATATATATTCCTTTTTCCAGGATATAAAAGCTGCAGCTACGGCGCCAAGAGCAACACATTCACCATGGAACAAAGAAAAATCCTTGGCCTTTTCAATAGCATGGCCTAAGGTGTGCCCGAAATTAAGAAGTGCTCTTTCTCCCTTTTCTGTTGGGTCCTTTTCAACGACAGCTTTTTTGATCTCGCAGCTTCTCTTTATCATAGAAAGCAAAATCTCAGGATCCTTGTCTGAAATTTCATACATGTTCTCTAAAAGCCAGGTATAGAATGAAGCATCCTTGATAAGTCCATGCTTCATAACTTCAGCAAAACCAGATGCAAACTGCCTTCCAGATAAGGAATTAAGAGTAGAAATATTTGTATAAACAAGAGCTGGCATATGGAATGCACCAATCATATTCTTATAACCATTAAAGTCTACACCAGTCTTGCCGCCAATACTACTATCTGTTTGAGCTAGTAGCGTTGTCGGAACCTGTACAAAAGAAATACCCCTAAGATATGTAGCAGCTGTAAAGCCTACCATATCGCCAACTACACCGCCACCAAGTGCTAATAACAAATCATGTCTGTCGAATTTATTTTTAATCAGAAATTCATATATCTTCTCTATTTCTTTTAGATTCTTGTTCTCTTCACCTGCAGGAATAACAAAACTGAAAATCTTGTCAAAGCTACCCTTTAAATTTTCATAAACTTCATCCAAATATAAGGACTTTACATTACTATCTGTTATAACTGCAATCTTTCTTCCCTCAAAACCAATTCTCTTAATCTCTTCAGATAGTCTGCTAAATGATTCTTCAAAAACTATATTATAAAGAGGTTTGCCCTGGTAGTTTATTTCTAATGTATCGCTCATATCTTGTCTCCAAAGTTTTAGTATAAAATAAAAAAAATAGAAAAAGCTGTTGACGAGTATCTGGCATGTCAACAGCCTTAATAATATCAAACTGATCAGTCTATCTGCTGAGGTCCATCGGAAATGCCAGAACCAAAAGCACCATTGATCATAGACTGGAAATCACCTGAAATATCAACAGAAGCTGGTGTAATAATAAAAATATACCTGGAAATCTTCTGAAGATTTCCGCTTATAGCGTAAGTTGAGCCAGAAGTAAAATCTATGATTCTCTGGGCAATGTCAACGTCAAGACCTTCAAGGTTAAGTACAACTGTACGATTTGCTAAGAGAGTATCAGTAATCTCTCTGGCATCCTCTACAGAAGTTGGCTTAATAACGCAAACTTCCATTCCTGCACCAGAAACGCTCTTCTTGCTACGGGCAGGTACTACCTTAGGAGATGCCTTTTTAATCTTCTCCTCAGAAATCTCTATACTTGGATCATCTTTTCCAATTGGCGCGGAATTGTTGATTGATTCAATCTTGGATGTGGTATTATCATAACCCTCATCATAGTCATCATAATAACCGCTATCATCATCCCCATTTAGCTGAATTGCTTTTAAAAATTTATCCATTACGCTCATGCTATTATACTCCTCGCAACTATTTTCCCAACAAAACTAAATATCATTTTACGTAATATTACAGAATCTGTCAAATTTATAAGCCCGAAAATCAAGCTATTCCGAAGATGAAGATTCAGTAGAAGTTTCTTCTGAAGATCCTTGCGTACTGTCATTTTCTGATGAGCTATCAGAAGTACTCTCTTGTGAGCTACCTTCAGCTGATGAATCGCCTAAAGAGCCCTCTTCTGCACCTAGATTACTGGAGTTATCGCTTGTTGGAACACTATCATCTGTACCACCAGAAGTCTTGCCAGCAGCACTTGCTCCATCTTCGTTTACGGCAGCTGCATCTAGCACAATATAATCATAAACACTAAGACCATACATGGTATTGGATCTTACAATAGAATATTCATCATTTTGATATAAGATACGAATCTGCCTGAAGTCTGCATATCCCTTGTTAATATTATAAACTCCTACAAGAGTATCCTGTTTGCCCACAGCAAATCTGTCATTAGAATCAGGCTTGATCAGTACATCTCCAGATCTAAGCGTAGACATATCAGCGTAGTATTCAGTATCATTCTCATTATAAAGAGATAAAGATACAAATTCAGTCGTTTCATTGCCTTGCTCGTCATATTTGTCACGCAGAACTCCTGTGGTATTATCATTATTCTTTATAATATACTCTTTAGGAATCAGGAAGAAACTCTTATTTACAATAGATGAATTTGGAATCTTAAGCCCTGTCTCATCTTCAGTGATCAACTCTACAGATAGAAGTCTGTCTCTGCAAAAAGTAATCATAGAATTGGAGAAACTAAGGACCAGAAAAGTATCTCCATTAGCATTAGTTACGCTTGATACCTTACCCCATGATTCATTTTGGTTTTTAAGAAATCGAACCTTGATATAGCCAAGATCCAAAAGTTCCTGAACCTTGTCAGGATCGCTTTCATGGATAACAATAGACCAGTCTTCACTGGTACAAAGCTTATATACTGGATCTCCAGCTTTTACAAGAGTGTTGTTTATAAGCTGATTTTTGGAATAATTATTAAGATCAAACATATCTACAGTAAGATCAGAAGGATTTCTATCCTCAAATCCATCTGTAGAATATACTACTATTCCTGTCCCTGTCGCATATTTATAATTTATGGCGGCCAATGCGGCACTATTAGAATTAAGCGAATTGATGTTATTTAGTATTGAGTTATTGGAAAGCTTTTGTACAGTACCATCAAGACCTATCTTGAAGTCATATACAGTATAGAACTCCTCTTTGTCAAAAGAGGACATATAGTCAACAATCTGAGAACGTAGCTCAGATAGATCTTCATCACTTAAATTAACATCATCAGAACCCTGAGATTTAAGGAATTCTAGAAGCTGGCCAGACTCATCAACCGTATATACAAGATTACCATAAGCCACACGAGCTCCCTCAGCCGCGAAATAGTTGACATAGCCAGCTGTATCACTCTCTACAATAGTCTCCTGCCTAAGCGCCACAGCATCATAAATATTATTGGTAGAAAGCGCCCCCTCTTTGACCTCATAACCGACAATATGATCCTTACGAAAATATGTGATAACACTGATAATAACGTAAATAAGTATAAAACCAAATATAACTACACCAATATTTATGTTATTAAGATTTCTAGGATATTTTGTGACTTTTCGTCCCTTTGCCAAATCCTATTTCCCCATTCCAAAAATACTTTTCAAAAGATAAGCCGCGGTATTCCGCGGCTTATCACAATACTCGCTATAACAGAAAATAATCAAAGTGAAATAACAATCTTTGATCTTACGGATTCTGGAACCTCTTCCTCATCCATTGAAAGGCTCAGAACAAAATCAATATTGAACTTCTCAGAGAGCTTTTCCAATTTGTCGATAGTTTCAGAAATATCCTCACCTTCAAGGCAAGCAATCTTTAAAAAACTATCAAAATACATCTGCTGGAGATCATGGTCTTGAGAAATAATACCACTGACGAAACCGATAAACTCATCGGCATTTGAGATCATAAAATCTGATACTACTATTAAACGGATCTTGTTGTTAAGCTCATACATGTGCTTAGTGTTCTTATCAAGAAAGGCAATACTTCCGAGTACGTTCTGCACCTCGGTATTTACCTTGTCCAATAAGCATTTGGTCTTTCCTTTACCCTTTTTCCCAACAATTAACTGAACCATCGGCATACCCTCCTGCAAGCAAGAATTTATTGATGTATTAATTATAGTTTATTGAATGTTAAAAGACAACCTTAATTAACGATTTCCTTTAACAATTCTGACATATCTGCGTACAAAGTACCGCTGTCTGTATCACGCATGATCACTGCGATGTAAGGATTACCGGCTGTATCTCTTGCAAGCAAAATAAGGCAATGGCCAGCTGCATTTGTAGTACCAGTTTTCCCTCCAATTACAGTGACCCCATTTGGAGCCTGCTGGTTGCCTGCCAGATAAGCATTTGTATTTTTTATATCTACATCCTTGGAAGCACCGGTAGAATCAAGATAAGATGTAGTATAGGTATTCATATTGATAGTTTCACTAAAAGTATCATACTGCATAGCTGCATTAAAAATCAGATACATATCATAAGCGGTAACATAATGCTCATCACTAGTGAGTCCATGCGGATTTTCAAAGTGAGAATTTGTAGCACCAATAGCCCTGGCTTCCTGATTCATAAGTTCCACAAAATCATCAATAGAGCCAGAAATATTAGTAGCTATAAGATTGGCTACATCATTTGCTGAATAGATAAGCAGTATATGAAGCGCCTGATCAAGGGTCATCCTGTCACCTTCCTTGAGCCCGATTTTCTGTGCGCCAGCTTCATTGACATAAACATCAGGTCCTGCAACTAGAACCTGCTCAAGGCTTCCGTATTTAAGAGCTACGTAGGCTGTCATAACCTTAGTAAGGCTTGCAGGCATTACTCTTTCATTAACGTTCTGAGCATAAAGAGTCTCTTTATTGGTAAGATCAAAAAGACCTGCACTAACTTTTTCTGTTATAGAAGAATCGGAATTATTGATGTCGGAATTAACGACACAAAGATCAGAAGCATAGGTAGGATATACAAGCCTTTCCTTGCTGTCTGATGAAAAAGAACTAACGGAATATTTGGCAGCTGTCGCGCCACCAAAACATCCCGTTAGACAAGATACAGTTATCAATAAAATGGCCACAAGTGAAAGGCCTTTATTTGTACATTTCACGCCACTCAAGGTCCCCTCTGTCAAGTGATTTGATCAAAAGCTCTGCTGATGCAAGATTTGTAGCAACAGGAATATTATGCATATCACAGAGAGTCATTACATTATTAACATCAGGTTCATGACTTTTAACAGTAAGTGGATCCCTAAGAAAAATAACGAGGTCAATTTCATTGTGCTCAATTGCTGCTCCAAGCTGCTGAGCACCACCTAAATGACCTGCAAGATATTTGTGAACAGTAAGATTTGTAACTTCTTCTATTAGCCTTCCAGTAGTTCCTGTAGCATAAAGGTCATTCTTACTAAGAATTCCTCTGTAAGCAATACAGAAATTCTGCATAAGCTTTTTCTTAGCATCGTGTGCTATAAGTGCGATATTCATGGGCTAAACCCTCCCCAAATTATACTTATTACTCTGTAATCTGACATTTAATACAAAACCGATACCCATATATGAACTAAGCAGAGATGTAAGTCCATAACTAACAAAGGGAAGCGGTATTCCTGTATTAGGAATTACACCAGTTGCAACACCAATATTGATAAATCCCTGAAATCCAATCCAGGCACCAACACCAGCGGCAATAATCTCTCCTGCCCTGTTTCTGGCTCTCATAGAGATCAAAAAGCATCTCGTAGAGATAAGAAGTATAAGAACGACAACGATGCAGGCTCCAATAAAGCCAAATTCCTCGCCGATTACAGTAAAAATAAAGTCTGTCGGTGATTCAGAAATGAAACCACCATTAAGAACAGAACTTATCTCATTAGTATTATAACCTTTTCCATAAAGCTGTCCTGAGCCAATAGCCATCATGGAATTCAGAGTCTGATAAGCTTCTGAATTGGCATAGTCTTCTGGATGAAGCCAAGCAAGGATACGACGCTGCTGATAATCATGCAAAAGACTACTCTCTCCCTGTACTGCATTATAGATAACAAATAAAACAGATGGAATCGAAACAGATAGAACTGCTATAACAATCTTCCAGCTGATACCAGCTACAAACATGATCGAGCTAAAGATCATCATGACCATAATACAGGTAGATAAGTCAGGCTGCATAGCTATCAAGCCAAGCGGCAATGCCAAAAGCACAAGACAAACGAGAACAAATCCAAAGGACTTTATTCTATCCTTATATTTCATAATAAACTGTGCATAAAATAAAATCAATAAAATTTTGGCGGCCTCAGAAGGCTGAAACTTAATACCCAAGAGACTTATCCATCTCTGTGCACCATTTGTACTACTACCAAGTGGTGATAGAACCAAAGCCAGTAAAACTGCATTTATCAGATAAAAAAGCAAATATAGTTTTATGATAAAAAGATAATCAAGCAGTGAAATAAAGACCATCAAAATTACACCCAGTGCAAATCCCGCAATCTGCTTGTTGCGAGAAGAAGGATCCGCTGAATTTATAGCCATTATTCCAATTGTTGTGAGTACCATTATCATGATCACCAGTATAAAGTCGTAATCAATGATCCTGTATTTTTTAATCATCAAAAGAATTCCTCGTAAACTTAGTCAGCGTTTGTTGCGCCATCCTGAAGAGTCTGAGCTGTTCCGGAAATTATATCATCCGCATCTCTAAGATCAAAGTAATAAGCCAGTGCCTCTTTGGTAATCTGTGCTGCGTAGCTTGATGTGTAACCATTAGCTATTCTGGTGGCAACAGCAATTTCAGGCTTCTCATAAGGAGCATAGCAAACAAAAAGAGAATGGTTAGGCTTGCTCTTTGATTCCTGGGCTGTACCAGTTTTACCTGCAACAGACACACCCAGATTTGAGTAATAAGCTTTGTCCTGTACTACCTGCCTCATTCCAAGATGTATGGCGTTCCAGTATGACTGAGGCATATCAATCACATTTCTTATTTCTGCTGAGTAATCCTGAAGCAAGTTGCCATTAGAGTCAGTAGTCTTATCTATCAGAGTAAGATTATAGCAAGTACCACTATTGGCAACAGTTGTAACATATCTGGCAAGTCCTACAGTTGTATAAGAGTTTGTACCCTGACCAATAGCAGAACGAACAGCATCGATATCAGATGCCTGAGGCTCAGATTCAGCAATTTCTATACCTGACTTGGCTGTAAGGCCATATAACTCAGCATATTTAGCAAGCTTTTCAAGACCTATATCAGGCTTATAATTGTTGTTCTCATCAAGTCCCAGTCTAAAACCAACTTCATAGAAGAAACAGTTACAGGAATTTCTGATGCCGCCTGTAACATTTAGTCCTCCATGACCTCTTGGATAAATCCAACATCTAGGCGGATTATCAAGCTTATCATAAATACCACCACAGTAGATCACAGAATCTGTAGTAATGACTCCCTCCATAAGACCAGCAGTTGAAGAAACCATTTTAAAGGTAGATCCTGGAGCAGTCTTTTGCTGTGTGGCATAGTTGTATAAAGGATTTGAATTATCATTACGCAGTTTGGCATAATATTCGGCATCAACTCCATTGGCCATCATATTATTGTCATATCCAGGATATGACACAAGAGCAAGTACATCTCCCGTGTTAACATCTGTGATGACCATAGAACCAGTACAAGGATCAAGCGCAAGCTGAGCTGGAGTAATATCAAGATTGGAAATACGGTTGATCATAAATGTGTAGGCTGACTCTCCGCCTCTTTTCCAAAGTGATAATTCATCCTCATCTATATTTATTACCTGTTGTTCCAGAAGTATCTCACATACCTGTGTTCCGGAAATATAACCATCAAGTAAAAGATATTTATATAGCCTTGTTTTGAATTCAGCATCATTTTCAAGCGAAGAAATGATGTAATCTGTTATCTGACCAAAAATTTCCTCGGAATCAGCATATTGATTATCTATACTAAGCTTTGAAACATCAATCCAGTTCATGGCTATAGCATATTTAAGATATTCAGTTAGAGAAATGGTCTCATCAGTAGTCCAGGCTATGTAAGTTGAATCATCTCTGTCAACCTTGGATGAATCCAATATTCCGTCGTTATAAAGGAGAGAAGCAATATGACTCATATACCACTGATATTCTTTGGAAAGATGATCATAGCTTGTTTTTTTCTCAGTAAGCTCACTTCTAAGTTCCGAAGTCACAGTAGTATATTTGCCAGTAAATGCATCATAAACGGTCTTCTCATTATCTCCAGCATCATCTTGAGAAAAATGCTCTACATCTACAATATTATTATCAAATACAGCATAATAGACATCATATATTGGAATAACAATATTACTGGAACTTGATGTCTCGGTAAAAGTATAGGTCTTTATATTCTGAATCTTTGAAACAAGAATACCAGCAAGCGACTGCTCGATAATGTTATAGCAAGCCTCTGTAAGATCCTTGTCAATTGTCAGATATACGTCATTGCCAGCAACAGAGTCAACGTAGTTACTGGTTTCTATAACCTGACCGGTATTATCAACATATACTGTTTCTGAGCCTTTTGTTCCCTGAAGAACACTTTCCATGGCTTGTTCTATGCCAGATTTTCCAACTGTATCATTTAAGCCATAATTACTGTTCTCCTGCTGAAGAGCATAGAGTTCATCCTCAGAAACTTTACCTGTATAACCAAGAATCTGAGAAAAATATACAGAATCTACATATTTTCTAGCGGTACTTTCTTCAATAGATACGCCTGCCAGAGTATCAGCATTTTCCATGACATCAGCTACAGTCTGATCGCTTACATCAGAAGCAACTGTAGTATCAATGTATTTCTGATAACTATTTGTGCTCATGTTATATCTTACATTGAGAATCTTAAGTGCTCTGTCATTGGTATAACCTTTTCTAGGAACAAATGTAGACGAATCTCCTTCTACTTCGTTCTCACCAATACCAAAATTTTTGCACATATCATCGACAACTTCCTGTGCTGTCTTTGTCTTTTCCTCATATTTAAGGTCATTAATTGAGGTCCTGCCATAAATATCAGCTAAAAATCTTAAAAGACTGTTACCTTCAACAGTATATTCAAAGTCATTATTCTCATTAATTACAACCTTGAAGTCCTGATCTACAGAATCGCCATTATCCTCAATAATATCAATAAGTCTGTTCAAAGTTTCATTGATGGACTTATTCTTGCCTCTTCCTGACTTATAGACATCTTCGATAGTAACAGAATTCGCAAGCTCGTTATAAGCAAGAAGCTTACCATTTCTGTCATAAATATTACCTCTTGTAGCAGCAATGCTCTTTTCCTTCTTGATACGAAGTTTAAAAGTATCAAGATAGTATTCACCATTTACTATCTGCAATGAAAACAGCCTGTATATCATGATAGTTGCAAGACAAGTAAGAACAACGCAAACAATAACAGCCCTGGACGTTATGAACTTTATAACCGCATCCTTAATCTCACTAAACAAATTTCTTGGCGTTCCTTTCTTCTCTCTCATCAAACCTGTTATTCATATGCAGGATAACAGGGTAAAAGAAAATAGCAATAAGTGCAGTGTACACCATTTCCGGAATGATATTACTCATCATATAGTAACCAATGTTAAACTTATTTCTGAACAAGAACATCAAAATATAACAGATAAATCCAAAAAGAAAATCTGCTATAGTTATAAAAACAATAGGAATAGCTATATTCTGTGAAAAGAATATCTCATGGAATTTCCCGACAATAAACCCAATGTACATGTATATAAGAGCAAAAAATCCAATATATGTACCAAAAAAGATATCAATCAAAAGTCCACTAAAAAAGCCAATTACAAGACCCGACCGGTCTCCCTTTATGAATCCAGTAGAAGCTACTACTATTATCATAAGATTTGGCGCAATACCGCCAAAGTCAAGGGCTCTAAAGACAGTAGTCTGTAAAATAAAGGAAACAAGCACCAAAATGAAATTGTAAATTATACGTCTGATATTCATTTATATTTCCCTTAATCACCGATATCTTTTTTTAGCTCCAAAAGTACAAGAACAACATTCATATGTTCAAAATCAACGGCAGGCGTTATAGTTCCGGATTTGGTAAGGTTATTGGAATCATCATCAATAGTTGAGATATAGCCAATAAGGATGCCTGGGAGATATTTGTCACTGATATTTGAAGTTACAACCTTATCTCCTATGCTCACCTTATCAACATCATCAACCAGTTTGGAAAATCTGATAAATCCCTGCTTGTAAAGTTCAAGATCGCCGGAAACAATAAGATTATCAGAAGAAGCAAGCACCATGCCACTGACAGAAGCATTATCTGCAATTATTGACTGAACTTTGGCCCAATCAGGACCAACATCAATGATCCTTCCTACCAAAGCTCCATTAGCCATAACATTCATATCAATAGCAAGGCCGTCATCAGACCCCTTGTCAATGACAAAAGAGTGATACCAGTTGCCAGCATCCTTGGCTATTATTCTGGCTCCAACCTTCTCATACTGTTCATATGGACCATCCAACTGATACATATTTCTAAGCTCAGTAAGTTCGTACTTTTCCTGTTCAAGAGTAGTGTTCTGAATTGTGAGATCATCAATTTCCTTCTTCAATCTTTCATTTTCTTCAAGAAGTTTTGTTATAGAGGAAAGCTTGTCAGAAGTTTCTCTCATATACGTTCCTACAGTTGTGATCCCCTTCTGAAAAGGTACAACAAAAATGCCAGCAAAAGAATTAAGCGGGCCTGTAAAAAGATTAGTATTAAAAGTTATGACAATCGTGCCAATGCACAACAATGTTAAAATAAAGAGGAGATATTTACTTGGCAGAGTAAATTCTTCTCCTCTTCTCTTGATAATGGGACTCATTATTTATCCTCTTCAATTCCATATGCAAGAGCTTTATACTGGTCTTCTTTGATGATCTTTGCAAGTCCAAGAGCTCCTGAACCCACTGGATTCTCAGCAATATTTACATTTAGGCCGACACCATTACTAAGTCTCTGTGCAAGATGGCATACCTGTGAAGCGCCACCGGTAAGGTAAAGACCATGCTTGAAAATATCAGCAGCAAGTTCTGGTGGAGTCTTCTCAAGAGCTGCCTTGATGTTATCAAGAATTGCATCAAAGTTCTCGATAAGTGCCTGATTAAGAAGTTCAGTAGGAATCTTACGCTCAACAGGAAGACCTGTTACAATATCTCTACCATAAACAACAGCATCCTTGCCTTCCTTTTCAAGGTCTTTAAGAGAAATCTTTACAGCTTCTGATGTCTTCTCACCAATAAGAAGACCAAATTCCTTACGGATAACGTTTCTGATAGATTCATCAAACTTCTTGCCACCAACCTTAATAAGCTTACTAACAACAATTCCTCGAAGAGACAAGATAGAAATCTCAGTTGTGTCATATCCCACATTAACTACAAGAACACCCTGGGAATTCATAACATCTACATTCATGCCAAGTCCATCAGCAAGTGGCTTTTTAACCATCATGATCTTCTTGGCCTTGATACCAGCATCATTTATCAGGTCATGGAAGGCCCTTCTCTCAACTTCTGTAACATCCTTGGGAACAGCAATATAAACTTCACAAGGCTTAACTGAGCCCTTCATCTGATCTGTCAAGAAGAGCTTGACCAAAGTCTCCATATGCTCAATATCAGCAATTACACCACTGTTAAGAGGATAAGAAATCTTGATCTTATCTGGTGCCTTTTCATACATCTCATATGCAGAATTACCATATGCAAAGACATTTGTCTTATTCTCAATGGCAATCATATTCTTCTCAACTGTTAATGAATCCTCGTCTCTGTTGTAGATCTTGATGTTACTTGTTCCAAGATCAATTCCAAAAATATTACCCAAAACGCCCTCCTTATAGCCACAAGAGTCCCTTTTCCAAAAGACTGCAATATGACTTATTTCCAATAATAATATGGTCTCTTAAATGAATATCAAGCATATTGCCTGATTCTATGATCCTCTTAGTTACTCCTACATCAGCCTTACTGGGAGTAGGATCGCCTGTTGGATGATTGTGAAGAAGTATAAGATTAGATGCTCCACATTTCAGGCTATGCATAAATACATCCCTGGGGGAAAGACTAGCAGAATTAACTGTTCCAATTGATAACAGACATTCCTCGATCAGCCCCATTTTAGTGTTAAGGCACAAAAGAATTACCTTCTCCTGTTCCTCATGTCTCATCCTCTCCATGTAGTAATCTGCAACATTTTGCGAATTACTACAATCTAGCTCTTCAAGATTTTTATGATAAGACATTCTCTTGGCAAGTTCAGCTATACACTTAAGCTTAACAGCCTTGATCTGACCCACTCCGTGAATACTCATAAGTTCATCAAGGGATAAAGAAAAAAGTGCATTAAGCCCTCTTTCCTTGCCTCGACCCATACTGATTATCTGATTTGCTATATCAACTGGAGAACTCACATTAGTACCAGTTCTGATTATTATCGCCAATAGCTCAGCATCAGTAAGACTCTCAGGCCCAAAGTTTAAAAATCTCTCGTAAGGAAGAGATTCCTGATAAACAGTATTCTCTGCAAGTAGTTTGTTGAATGATTTCATATTGTCTCCTTCTGATAACAACTCCAGACAATCAGAAAAAGACCACTATGTATTTTACCACAAATAGTGATTAGTTTAAACTAGATTCTTTTATAAGTCCCGCATCAACAAGACTCTGAAGAGTCTTAAGTATTCCAAGCTTGGCGTGAGGCCATGTGAGACCTCCCTGGAAAAATACAGAATAAGGTGGCTTTATAGGACCATCTGCTGAAAGCTCTATTGAAGAGCCAGAAACAAAAGCACCTGCAGCCATAATGACCTGTGCATCATATCCTGGCATATCCCAAGGCTCAGGGGCTACAAATGAATCAACAGGAGCAGCCGCCTGTACTCCCTGACAAAAAGCAATAACACCCTCAGGCTTTCCAAAAGTCACAGCCTGAATTATATCGTGTCTGTCCTCAGTTGCATTAGGACAAACTTCAAAACCAAGCTTTTCATAAATATTTGCTACAAAAATAGCACCCTTAAGAGCAGATGCAGTAACAGTAGGAGCAAGGAAAAATCCCTGGTAAAACTGAGGAAGAATTCCAAGTGAAGCACCAACCTCTTTTCCAAGTCCTGGAGAAGTTAATCTGAAAGCTGCATTTTCAACACACTCTTTTGTTCCAGCGATGTAACCACCTATAGGTGCAAGTCCGCCGCCGGGGTTCTTGATAAGTGAGCCCACAACCATATCAGCACCTACATCTGAAGGCTCTTTCTCTTCTACAAATTCACCATAGCAGTTATCTACCATGCATTTAACATCTTTTTTGATGCCTTTGATAAAGGAAATCAGTTCCCCTATTCTGCTAACTGAAAGTGTAGGTCTTGTCTGATATCCCTTGGACCTTTGTATAGTAACAAGCTTAATATTATCATTTTCAAGAAGAGTCTTTTTAATATTTTCAAAGTCAAAAGAGCCATCTGGTAAAAGATCTACCTGGCTATAGCTTACACCATATTCTGCAAGAGAACCCTTGGAAGGTCTTATTCCAATAACCTCTTCAAGTGTGTCGTAAGGCTTGCCGACAGGTGAAAAAAGCATATCTCCAGGGCGAAGATTGCTCATAAGAGCAAGCGCAAGCGCATGTGTTCCACAAGTAATCTGTGGTCTTACAAGAGCATCCTCAGTATGGAAGACGGACGCATAAACTGCTTCAAGCTTCTCACGACCTATATCATTATATCCATAGCCAGTGGTTCCAAGAAGACAAGCTTCGCTAACCTTGTTCTCCTGCATTGCCTTCAAAACCTTAAGCTGATTATATTCTGCATTTTCATCAATTTTCTTAAATCTTACTTCCAGGTCACTTAATATCTTTTCTCCAAAATCAACTACTTTTTCTGAAATACCAAGTGCCTTATACATTTCCTTGTTCATAAATCCTAATCATCTCTTTCAAAATTAATTCATCGTCGTGTCCGAAATCTCTTTTATCGATCCAGATCACATCTTTTTCACCCTTAAACCAGGTGAGCTGTCTTTTAGCAAAATGTCTCGTGTTTTGTTTTATAAGATATACTGCCCTATCAAGGTCATATTCTCCCTCAAGGTAGTCAAACATTTCTCTATAGCCGAGACTCTTAGAAGCCGTAGAGCTAAAGGGGATATTCATTTGGATAAGCTTTTGGGTTTCCTCTAAAAGTCCTTCTTCCATCATCATATCCACTCTTTTGTCTATGCGTGAGTATAACGTTTTTCTATCATCTGTCAAGACAAAATACTTAAAGTCGTAAGGCGAAGTCCGCTCTTTCTGCTCTTTATTGTGCTCTGATATTGGCTTACCAGTCTTATGGTAATATTCAAGTGCTCTGATAACTCGCTTAACATTGTTTTCATGAATTCCAGCATAGGATTCAGAATCAATATCTTTAAGCTCTTCATGAAGGACATGATTACCTTCTTCTATCGCTCTTTTTTCAAGTTCTTTTCTAAAAGAGTCATCTTCGTCTGTTTCAGTAAAATCAATATCATATAATACAGCCTGTATATAAAAGCCTGTACCCCCAACAATAATAGGGAGTTTTCCCCTTGATGCGATGTCTTGTATTGCTTCCTTTACCAGCTTTTGGAACATGAATACATTAAATTCCTCAGAAGGCTCTAAAAAATCTATAAGATGATGTGGTATCCCCTCCATCATATCAGGAGTTATCTTATCTGTGCCTATGTTCATATACTTATAAACCTGCATAGAATCAGCGGAGATGATCTCTCCGCCAAGTCTCTTTGCAAGTTCGATTGATAATTTAGTTTTTCCAACTGCTGTAGGGCCAGTTAAAACTATAAGCTTTTGCATATTATTCAACCACTCGTTTAAACTTTTTATCTATTTCATATTTGCTCATTGAAATGATTGTTGGTCTGCCATGAGGACAGTTATAGGGATTATTAAGTGTCAGAAGTTCATCCAAAAGAGCTTCCATCTCTTGCCTGGTCATCTTAGTATTTCCTTTTACAGAAGCCTTACAGGCCATACTTGCTATCTTGTAATTTATTACATCTGGCGTTCTGTCCATGCTTGTTTCATGAGAAAGTTCATCAAGAATCTGAATAAACATATCCTTCTCGTTATCACATCCAAAAAGGTCCATTGGAATAGCTCTCATGGCATATTCATGACCACCAAAGTTCTCTATATTAAATCCAAGTTTTTCAAAATACTGTCTGTACTGTAAAAAGATTTCCTCTTCGGCAGAAGATAATGTCACTATTACTGGCGGATTGACCATCTGCGAGAGCATATCACCTGACTTGTATCTCTTTATCATGCGCTCATAGTTTACTTTTTCATGAGCAGCATGCTGATCTACCATGAACATCTTATCCTTAAAAGCAATGATCCAGTATGTACCAAAAATCTGTCCCAGAATTTCATATTCCTTGACATTTTCTTTTGATAATACCTTTTCTTCAAAAAGATCCAGCTGAACAGGCTTTTTCTCAATAACAATAGCCTCTGAACTTTTGATTATAGGAGACGGCTTTTCTTTCTTTTCTGCCTCTCTTCCGTCCAAGTCACCGAAAATTCTGGTCCATACCGCTGATTTATTGACGTCTTCAATCTTTATAGGTTCTTCCTTAACTCCTGTAGCATATACAGGCGTTGACTTCTCGGAAATAATGTTCTCTTCAAAGCGAACTCTCTCAAAAGGTTGAGGAGCAGAAGGCTTTGTAATAGGTTTTTCATTTGTTTCTACAGGTGCTTCTTCTTTTTGAGATTTCTTCTCTTCATTTTCATCCTCTTTACTGGATAAAAGAGCATCTGGAATCATCTCCTGAGTACTAAGCACCTTTTCAACATTAGACCTTATGACTTCATAAATAACAGCCTGATTGTCGAACCTCACTTCGAGCTTGGCAGGATGTACATTTACATCAACCATGGAAGGGTCCATTCTGATATGAAGGATAGCAAAGGGGAACTTATGCATCATAAGATATTCCTTATATCCTTCTTCCAAAGCCTTTGAAATCACTTTATCTTTAACATATCTGCCATTAACAAAGAAAACTTCAAAGTTCCTGTTAGACCTGTTAAGAGAAGGCTCTCCAAGGTAGCCCTCAATTGTTATTCCCTTTTCTTCTACATTTATTGGTCTTACACTTACAGAAACATCTCTACCATAGATCCTGTATATAAGCTCCTTAAGGTCGCCATTTCCTGAAGTTGAGAATTTGTCGTCCTTATTATTTATGTAGTGAAAAGAAATAGATGGATTATCAAGAGCAAGGTGCTCCATAACATCCCCTATATAGCTTCCTTCCGTCTGTGGTGTTTTTAAAAACTTCTTTCTGGCTGGAGTATTATAAAAAAGATTTCTTACAATAAATGTTGTCCCTTCTGGGGCACCGATTTCCTCAAAGGCAACTTCTTCTCCGCCATTTATAGAATACCTTGTTCCAGTCAGATCTTCTTTTGTCTTGGTTATCATATCAACCTGTGCTACAGAAGAAATACTAGAAAGAGCTTCACCTCTAAATCCCAAGGAGTGAATACTAAAAAGATCATCTATATTTTTGAGCTTACTTGTGGCATGACGCTTAAAAGCCTTTCTGATCTGACTTTTTTCTATACCGCTTCCATTATCCGATACACGTATCATATCGATTCCGCCGCCCTTAATCTCAACAGTAACTGCTGTGGCGCCTGAATCAATAGCATTTTCAACAAGTTCCTTGACTACGCTGGCAGGTCTTTCTACCACCTCTCCAGCTGCAATCTGATCTATAGTATTTTTATCAAGCTCATTTATGAAGGCCATTTAGTTTTTCCACCTGTTCTTTAAGTCACTTTGTAATTTGTAAAGCGTGTTTAAAGCATCCATTGGCGTCAGCGTAGTAATATCTATCTCCTGAAGCCTCTTTAAAACATCCTCATCCGTCACTGTATCAAACAGCGCCATCTGATTTGTATCAACATCATCGTAGTGCTTGACCTTAACTTTTTTATCGCTCTTATTGTCTCTGGCAATAGCCTGAACCTTTTCTGTAATATCATTTTCAGACAGCTCAGCCACAATCTCTTTTGCCCTGTCAATTACCATATCAGGAACTCCGGCAAGCTTAGCAACCTGTATACCATAGCTCTTATCTGCACCGCCCTTTACAATCTTTCGTAAAAAGACAATATCATCACCATTTTCCTTAACTGCAATGCAGTAGTTATTGACATTATCCATTTTGCCCTCAAGCTCAGTAAGCTCATGATAGTGAGTAGCAAACAAGGTCTTGGCTCCGAGGATTTTTCTATTACTGATATGTTCTGTAACAGCCCATGCTATAGCAAGTCCATCATAGGTACTGGTTCCTCTTCCAATTTCATCAAGGATCAAAAGAGAATTCGGAGTAGCATTTCTTAAGATATTAGCAACTTCATTCATCTCAACCATAAATGTAGACTGACCACTACCAAGATCATCAGAAGCTCCAACTCTTGTAAATATCCTGTCAACGACACACATATCTGCTTTTGATGCAGGAACAAAGCTTCCTATCTGAGCCATCAAAACTATAAGTGCAGTTTGCCTCATATAGGTTGATTTTCCTGCCATATTAGGGCCTGTGATAATAGAAATACAGTGCTTTTTATTATCAAGATATGTGTCATTTGAGATAAACATATCTGATGTATCTAGCATTTTCTCAACTACAGGGTGTCTTCCGTCCTTGATATTTATTGCCCCCTTCTCGTTTATAGAAGGCTTAACATAGTGATTCTTTTCAGCCACATAAGCAAGTGAAGCATAGACATCAAGTAGCGCAATTGCTTTGGCAGTAGTCTGGATTCTGTCTATCTCCAGTGAAATGGAATCCCTTATCTTACAGAACATCTCATACTCTAAGTTATTTAGTTTGTCCTGAGCATTTAGTATTGTATCTTCAAGTTCCTTAAGTTCAGGAGTAGTGTATCTCTCACAATTAGTAAGAGTCTGCTTTCTGATAAAGTAGTCAGGAACCTTATCTTTAAAGGAATTTGTTACTTCAAAGGAGTAGCCAAATACATTGCTATATTTAATTCTAAGGTTCTTTATGCCTGTCTTTTCTTTTTCGCTGTCTTCCATTTCAGCAAGCCACTGTTTACCATTGGTTCCAGCTTCTCTGAAATGGTCAATATCCTGATCAAAGCCATCCTTGATGATACCGCTCTCTTTTATGGCAAGAGGGGGTTCCTCAACAATTGCCTGGTCGATCAGTTCGTAAATATCATGAAGAGGATCAAGCTCATCCTGAAGTCTTGAAAGCTCCTCATTGTCTGCAGTATCTAAAAGAGAAGTCTTTATGGCAGGAATCATTTTTATTGAATTTCTAAAAGCCAAAAGATCCCTTGGATTTGCTGTTTTATATACAATCTTGGACATAAGTCTCTCTAAATCGTATATAGGCCCAAGATACTCTCTGATTTCTTCTCTTGTTACTACATTCTTGACCAGAGCACCAACTGCGCTTTGTCTCTTTAATATTTCTTCTTTGTCAATAAGAGGCTGCTCTATAAAGCTCCTTAATGTTCTTGCTCCCATTGCAGTCTTGGTCTTATCAAGTACCCACAAAAGAGATCCTCTCTTTTGCTTATCTCGCATAGTCTCAACTAGCTCAAGATTACGCCTTGTGGAACTATCAAGAAGCATATATTTGCTTGCAAGATAAGGATATACATGAGTGATATTTGAAATATCTGACTTCTGCATATCGATAAGATACTGAAGAAGAGCTCCTGCGGCAACAACTCCGTTAGGAAAGTCATCAAGTCCAAGGCCAATAAGGGATGAAACCTTAAAATGTCTCATGATAAGACGTTTACTACTGTCTTCATCAAAGTATCTTGCTTCAAGAGGATTAACAAAGGTCTGCAGTCTGTTTTTTAGTTCCTCAATATCTACTCCGCTAAAAGAAAATGCTTCATTACAGATAATCTCGGACGGCATGTATTTGCCAATTTCATCAAGAGTTTCTCTTAAGGTTGAAACCTCTGTAAGAAAATAATCTCCAGTTGTTACATCAGCTATGGAAATGCCAACATTATCAGGAGTATACAGGATACTCATTATGTAATTATTCTTGGTCTCCTCAAGGGACTGCATATTAAGATTAGTACCAGGAGTTACAATCCTTGTGACTTCTCTTTTTACGATACCTTTAGCAAGCTTGGGATCCTCAGTCTGCTCGCAGATTGCAACCTTATACCCTCTTGAAACCATCTTTGTAAGATAAGAATCTACAGCATGAAAAGGAACTCCGCACATGGGAGCTCTCTCTTCAAGGCCACAGGCCTTACCTGTAAGTGTTAATTCAAGCTCTTTGGATGCAACAATAGCATCATCAAAGAACAATTCATAAAAGTCTCCTAGCCTGTAAAAGAGAATACAGTCCTTATTCTCTTTTTTGGTCTGCAGATAATGCTGCATCATAGGTGATACTTTTTCTGTATCTACTGTGTTATACGAAGCTGTGCTTAAGCTCTCCACAACAAAATTTCCCCTTAATACAAAATATATTTATACTCTTTCCCCTGAAAAATAAAAGCCATGACATTCAGAAAGCTTCACCTTAACAATTTCCCCTATTAGTGACTCATCACCAGGAAAATGAACAAGTGTATTATTGCTCATCCTGCCTGTTACTAAAGATGCATCCTGATCATTGACGCTTTCAACAAGTACATCAGCACTCATTCCAGTCATTTTTTCAGATTGTACTCTCGCTGTTTCCTGAACAACTTTAAGAAGCCTGTCAAAGTTTTCCTTTACTTCTTTTTCTGGAACCTGATCAGCAAAGCCGGCAGCAGGAGTGCCTGTTCTCTTTGAATAAATAAATGTAAAAGCATTGTCAAACTGTGCTTTCTTAACTACATCTATGGTTTCATCAACATCTGCAGGTGTCTCTCCAGGGAAACCAACGATAATATCTGTAGTAATAGCTACATCAGGAAGCTTGTTTCTGATCTTATCTACAAGTTCAAGATACTGATCCTTAGTATATTTTCTATTCATCCTGCGAAGGATTTCTGTACTTCCGGACTGAAGAGGCAGATGGATATGCCTTGCAATCTTAGGGTTTCTTCCGATAACATCCAAAAGTTCATCGGAAAAATCCTTTGGATGAGGAGTCATAAAGCGAACTCTCTCTAGTCCCTCTACCTTGCATACTTCCTCTAAAAGCTGAGGAAATGTGATCTTGTTTGGATCATTATCTGCAAAATCATTACTATAAGAGTTAACATTTTGTCCAAGGAGCATGACCTCTTTAACTCCATCAGCCACAAGCTTCTCACATTCTCTAATAATATCTTTTGGAGATCTTGAGCGCTCTCTTCCTCGTACATAAGGCACAATACAGTAGGTGCAAAAATTATTACAACCAAACATGATATTAACGCCTGACTTAAATGGATATTTACGAAGAACAGGCAGATCTTCTACAATCTTGTCTGTTTCCTTCCAGATATCAATTATCATTCTGTCTGATTCAAGACATGTACATAAAAGTTCAGCAAACTTATAGATGTTGTGTGTTCCAAAAATAAGATCAACAAATCTATAACTCTTTTGTATCTTCTCAACAGCTGACTGTTCCTGCATCATACAGCCACATATAGCAATCTTCATATGAGGATTTTTCTTTTTGTGATTGCTGCATGCGCCAAGTCTTCCAAGAACTCTCTGATCTGCATTATCACGGACTGTACAAGTATTATAGATGACAAAATCCGCCTTTTCAGATTCAGTCTCCTCATAGCCAACAAGCTTTAGGATAGCGAGAAGCTTTTCTGAATCTCTGGCATTCATCTGACATCCAAAGGTTACAACACAGGCTGTGGGCTTTCTTCCTAGTTCCTTTTCAAGGTCAGATACATAAACCTTGGCCTTTTCAATAAACTCAAGCTGCTTAAGGCTCTCGTTATCTGACACTTCTGATCTATTACTATTTAAAATATTTATTTCTTTACTCATTTACTAACTCTTTCTAAATCAAACAATAACTAATTAATAATCCTTGCCATAGGCATCTACTATTCTAAGAAGAATATCAACAACCTTTTTCATCTCCTGGATTGAAGCATACTCATATTTGCCATGATAGTTGTAACCACCAGTGCAAAGATTTGGACAAGGAAGTCCCTTATATGAAAGTGCAGCTCCATCCGTGCCACCACGTATAGGAGAATCAATAGGTGTGATCCCAAGACTAGTCATAACCTTCTTGGCATTATCAACAAGGTGCATATGAGGACGTATCTTATCGATCATGTTGTAATACTGATCATGGATTTCTACCTCCACAGTTCCGGCGCCATACTTCTTGTTTAGAAATTCTCCGGCAGCAGCAAAAAGAGCTTTCTTTTCCTCAAAGTGCTTCTCATCATGGTCTCTTATGATATAGGAAGCTGTAGCCTTTTCACATCCACCATTTACCTCTGTTAAATGAAAGAACCCTTCTCTCTTTTCTGTGTACATAGGATTCTGGAACACAGGAAGAAGTGAATGAAATTCATAGCAGATAAGAGCCGCATTCACCATCTTATTCTTGGCATCACCAGGGTGAACGCTTCTGCCGTTAACTGTTATGTTACCTTCAGCAGCGTTAAAGTTCTCATATTCAAGCTCTCCAAGCTTGCCACCGTCAACAGTATAGGCATATTTAGCTCCAAACCTCTTGATATCAAAGAATGCTGTGCCTGCTCCAATCTCTTCGTCAGGTGTAAAGGCAATTTTGATATCACCATGTTTAATAGATGAATCTGTCAAAAGAGTTTCAGCCATTGTCATGATTTCTGAAACTCCTGCCTTGTCATCTGCACCAAGAAGAGTTGTTCCATCTGTTACGATAAGGTCTTCTCCAACATGATTTAAAAGCTCAGGGAAATCCTTTGGAGAAAGGACAACTTTGCCATCTGCAGAAAGAACAATATCATCTCCCTTATAACTCTCTACTATTCTTGGCTTAACATCCTTGCCACTTACTTCATCAGATGTATCCATATGTGATACAAAACCGATAGCAGGTCTTTCCTTACCATCGTCAATATTGGATGGAATGCTGGCATATACATAGCAGTGGTCCTTGTCATAATAAACATCAGAGGCTCCAATAGCTGTCAGCTCATCCGCAAGTAACTTGGCAAGGTCATGCTGCTTCATTGTAGATGGAGATGTACCTGTAGTATCATCTGACTGAGTATCAATTTTTACATATCTTAAAAATTTTTCTATTACGTCAATTTTTCCCATTTTTCTTTCTCCTGACTTCCTTTTTCTTTTTGTATTCAGGGTCCTTAACACTTTTGTAGATCCTGACGCTTCTCTCTGAAAGCAAATCTTTATCAGGTCTCTCAATATCCTTATAACTTGCATTAGAACTCTCTGTATCAGATAAAAGACTCCACTTTAGCCCGTCTGGAAGCTTAGGCAGAGCGAATTCAGTCATATTCCAGTGCATATTGAAGCAGATATAGATAAAAGGCTTCTCATCATCATCTTTGTCATATTGCCCGCAATATAACATACCAAGGACATGACTATAGCCAGAAAGATCTGGCCTCCAGGCTTCCTTGCCATGACATGAAAGATCCGGATATCCGCAGGAAATATAGTCCATAAGTTTAAACGGTCTGCGGTTGTGTAAGAACTTGTGAGAAAATCTTAAGCCCACAAGGAATTTAACATATTCATATATCTCTTTGTTCTTGTCAAGAGCCTTCCAATCTACCCAGCCAGTCTCATTGTCCTGACAATAAGGGTTATTATTGCCTCCCTGAGAATTGCCAAACTCATCACCGCTAAATATCATAGGTGTTCCCTGAGCCATGAACAGCATGGTGAGAATATTTTTTATCTGCTTGTTTCTAAGTGCAAGAATACTGTGTTTTCTGGTCCTACCTTCTATTCCACAGTTCCAGCTAAGGTTATTGTCAGAACCGTCTTTATTATTTTCTCCATTTTCTTCATTATGCTTGTGTTCATAGGCCACAAGATCGGCTAATCTAAAGCCCTCATAATCACAGATATAATTAATATTTCCCTGACTCTCATCATTTAAGGTTTCAGCCTTAAAGAAATCGGAAACTGTATTGTCGTCGCTCTTTAAAAAGCGTCTGGACGCATATAAAAATGCGTTATTATATGTAGCAAGCTTTCTCTCTTTTGGAATGATATTTCCATAAATATCTCTTGTATCAAACCAGTCATACCAGATCTTAACATCTGTAAAAAGCGGATCCTTCACTATATGCCTGACAGGGATACGTCCGCCCTTAAGATGAAATCCATCAATATGATAGGAACATCTCCAGTATCTAAGAGCATCTATAATAAGCGACTCATTTTCATTGTCCTGGAAGAAGAACTGCATAATAACTTCCATTCCATTTTCATGGAGAGTCTTTACAAAGGTCTTAAATTCAGTTTCTGCCATTTCTGGTTTTTCACAATAGGCAGTTCTTGGAGCAAAATAGTAACCTCTCTTATAGCCCCAATAGTTAAGCCTCTTTGTGATATCTTTTCCATCAACTAAAGAACCATCTCTGGAATAAACTATCTTTTCAAGGCTACTGGCACTCTTTAAAGGATTTTCAACCTCATTCATCTCATAAGCAGGCATCAGTTCAAGTGTTGTAACACCAAGTTCTTTTAGATAGGGGATCTTTTCAAGGATTCCTCCAAAAGTTCCTCTCTTGGAAAGTGTAACACCGCTGCCAGAACTCTTAGTAAATCCGCGCACATGCAAAAGATAAACAAAGCTATCTTCGTAAGGAATATTAGGGGATACGTCTCCACCCCAATCAAAACAAGAAACATCATAATCTGAACGGGATTTATTGGTCAGAAAAGCCCTGATCTCATTGTCAGGAACATCCTTGCCAAAGCTCTCAAGGCCTATCACATGCCTTGCATAGGCATCGCAAAAATATGAATTTCCCTGAAAATAGTTGTAGGATCTGTATTTGTCGATATTATCAATACCCTTTATTCTGGCAGAATAAATAGCACCCTTTTTAAGAGATGAGGGCAAGGTTATGGATAAAGGCTCAAGGCCATCCTGCATAGACTCAGGATACAGAGTAATACCGCATTTTACATCTTCTGAAAAAACTGTTCTTACAACAAGACTCTTATCATAGTCAATATAACAGCCAAGAGGATATGGCTTTTCATTACAAATTTCGAATTTTCCCCGCATGATACACTTCCTTATTTTTCACAATAGCCGTCTTATTTTATCACATATTTGCTTTATATGCACACAATCTATGCTATAATCTAGGTGTAATTAGTAAAACACATATAAAGGAGCCTATTTATGGAATTTTCAAAAGTAGCTACTGAAATGAACACCAGAATAGAAAATGGCGAGCAGGATACCGTAGAAATCGAGCTAGATCACGGCGAGGTTGTCAATTGCGCTATTATGATTGTTCTGACAGTTAACAATAAAGATTACATTGTTCTTCTGCCACTTGATAAAAATGGTCAGAATAATGATGGTAATGTCTGGTTCTACGAATTTATCTGGGATGGTTCAGATGACAAGGAGCCCGAGCTTGGTTACATCAGTGATGATGCTGAATATGAAGCTGTATCTGAAGCCTTTGACCTCTATCTTGATGACGTTGAGTTTGATGAACTTGTAGAGCTTCCTGAGGAAGGACTTGACGGGGAAGAATGATCCTTCTCCCATAGATATCTTATGGGCCTTAGAAATCTTGACGGCAACATAGGATTTTCTGTTGTTCCTGTAATATATGACATTATGAGCGCCTGTTTTGCCCTGGTCATCCCGACATAGAGCATACGGCGCTCTTCTTCTATCTGTGATAAGGTCACGCTACTCCTACTAGGAATTATTCCCTCATTAAGTCCAGGAAGCCAAACATAGTCATATTCAAGCCCCTTAGAGCCATGCATCGTTAGAAGAGATACGCATTTTCCATTTCTTTTTGCTGTAGGATTTTTGAGAAACTGAAAACTTTTCTCACGTATATCAGATAGCTCTTTTAAAAGAGATTTATTATCCTCAAATTTTGTTGCCAGCTCTGACAGTTCGTTTAAAGCATCGATTTCTCCAGGATAAAGCTTATCTACTCCTATTTCATTTCTAAGGAATCTAATAGTAAGTGTAGGCCTCATGTGTCCTAACATATTAAGTTGCCTAAATAGTTTATCTATTTCCTTTAGCTTTTCTGAATTTCCCCGATAGTAGTTTCTAAGAAGTGCCTCATTTACAATGCTCTGCGTTACTGCACTCCTACTAATGTACCTTTTAGGACTGTTCATGATCTTGAAAAAGAACTCCCTCTTTTTGCCCTCATACACAAACCTTAAATAATTTTCGCAGAGTCTTACAGCTTTTGAGTCCGCAAAACTTTTTGCTTTTGTATCAAGATTTGTTGGAATACCTGCCATTTTGCAGGTATTTGCAAGGAACATTGCCTCAGAGTTTGTCCTGAAGATAAAGGCAATTCTGTCAAGTTCATGCATATGATCAGATAAAAAGGTTATGATTGCCTTATTCTGCTGAGCCTTATCAATATATCTCCTTGGATAAACATAGCCTTCCCCATTTGAATCATCTGCAACAAGTTCTTTTTTAAACCTGATTGTATTATCTGCAATCAGCTTGTTAGATGCTGATAATATCTTTTTACCGCAACGGTAATTTATATTTAGATTTATGATCCTAGGACTTATACCATCAAACTCAGTCTCAAACTTTTGCATGATTGAAGGGTCCGACCCTCTAAAGCCATAAATTGACTGATCATCGTCTCCTACAACAAAGAGATTATTAGTTTTGCATAGGAGTCTTATGACCTTATACTGCATCATATTTATATCCTGATACTCATCAATCAGAACATATCTAAAGCGTTCACTAAAACTCTCAAGTATGCCTTGGTTTTCGCATAAAAGCTTGTAACATTCAATTATCATGTCATCAAAATCCAGTAGTCCAAATTCCCTAAGAGCTTTGTTATACTCCTCAAATATCACATTAAAATAACTGCCAAGAGGGACATTCTCGTGCTTATCCTCCTTGGAAAAACCTACATTTTTAACTCTCGATATTTCTGACAGTATATCTCCTATCATATCTAAAGAGTCAATAAAATCCTGCCTGTTACTTCCGGCATTATTAGATAATCTTAAGATAATATCCTTAACAACCTTGTACTTATCAATCTCACTTATGATCTGTAATCTGTTTGATGGATTCGACGATCGAATGATCTGGTAAAAAACAGAATGAAATGTGCCAAAACACACCTCAGGATAATTAGAATCAGTGATCTTTAAAAATCTGTGCTGCATCTCAAGGGCGGCAGCTTTTGTAAATGTAATGACTAAAACCTGTGAAGGATCTACTGAACACTCCTCTACAAGATGTCTTAGTCTATGGACAATAACAAAGGTTTTGCCGCTCCCTGGCCCTGCAAGAATCATTGCAGGGCCATCCTCGTGAAGAATTGCCTCCATCTGAGCGGCATTACCATTTATATTATTTTTCAAGAAGTGCTATGCTCTTCTTCATACGGGCGATCGTCTCGTCCTTGCCGATAACTTCCATGAGTTCAGTAGCTCCACATGGTGTCATCTCCTTACCACAAACTGCAATTCTAACTGGCCAGAGAACATATCCGTTCTTGTACTCGTGAGATTTGATATAGTCTGAAAGAAGTGCAAAAAGTGAATCATTAGTGTAGTCATCATGTGCCTCGAGAAGAGGTAAAACCTCCTTAAGAACAGCAAGTGATGTCTCTTCATTGGTCTTCATCTTCTTGTGTGTAAAGATTGCTGTATCATACTCAGGCATCTCATTAAAGAAATCCACCATACCCTCAATATCAGGGAATATCTCAATTCTGGTCTTGACCATTGATGCAATCTGATGCATCTTCTTGTCATCTGACTTAAGAGCCTCATTTGTAATAGCTTTATCAAGGTAAGGCTTGGCCATTTCAAAGAACTTGTCATCATCCATAGCCTTAAGGTACTCACCGTTCATCCACTTAAGCTTTGTATAATCAAACACAGCTGGAGACTTGTTGATACGTGTATAGTCAAACTTCTTGATAAGATCATCAAGGCTCATGATCTCGTTATTATCCTCTGGAGACCAGCCAAGAAGAGCTACAAAGTTAACTACAGCTTCTGCAACAAAGCCCTGCTCGATAAGATCCTCAAATGATGAATGACCAGATCTCTTAGAGAGTTTATGATGCTCCTCATCTGTAATAAGTGGGCAATGGATATACTTAGGAACTTCCCATCCAAATGCATCATAGAGTCTGTTGTACTTAGGTGATGATGAAATGTACTCGTTACCACGAACAACATGTGTGATACCCATAAGGTGATCATCAACAACGTTTGCAAAGTTATATGTTGGATATCCGTCAGACTTAATAAGGATCATGTCATCAAGTTCCTTATTCTCGACAGTTACATCTCCGTAAAGCTCATCGTGGAAAGTAGTTGTTCCCTCTGTAGGATTGTTCTGTCTGATAACAAAAGGCTTACCCTCAGCAAGGTTTTTCTCAACTTCCTCTTTTGAAAGGTGGAGGCAGTGCTTGTCATATACACTGATCTGCTTCTTGCCGCCGTTTCCGTCATCAATCTCCTGAACAAGAGTAGCAAGTCTCTCCTCATCACAGAAGCAGTAATAAGCTTCGCCCTTGTCTACAAGCTCCTTGGCATACTGCATATAGATGCCGGATTTCTGTCTCTCACTCTGAACATAAGGACCAACAGGGCCTCCGATATCAGGACCTTCATCATGTACAAGACCTGTATCCTTAAGTGTCTGATAAATGATCTCAGTAGCACCTTCTACAAAACGCTCCTGGTCTGTATCCTCAATTCTCAGAATATAATCTCCACCCTCATGCTTAGAAATAAGATAAGCATAAAGAGCTGTTCTTAAGTTACCTACATGCATACGTCCTGTTGGACTAGGTGCATATCTTGTACGAATTTTCATGATGTTCTCCTTGTTTTATTATTCTTGTAAGCTCCAAAATTGAAGCATAAAAACTTTTTTGTCACAATGTTCTGTTATAGCACAATAAGAAATCTGTGTCAAAAGAACTCTTAATTTTTGCCAGTTGATCCAAAGCCGCCACGATCTGCGCCTTCAAGGTGTTCTTTTTCATCAAATACAATAGTTGGCTGATTCTCCATAATGCGGAACTGGCAAATGCGGTCGTTAAAAGAAATATGAGTATCGCGCATTGCAATTACCGGCATAAACCACTGATCATTATCTCCGCAGTAGGAATGATCTATGATGCCCATTGAATTAGCCTGGATCACTCCAAAATTCTTAAAAGTAGAACTGCGTGGTACCACATGAGCCTCATAACCTTCTGGTATTTCCATGGCAATGCCAAGTGGAATAAGCTTAAACTCTCCCTGTTTAAGATCAACATCTTCTGCACTTCTAAGATCTATCCAATCGGATTTTCCATCTATATATTCAAGCTTTTGAAGCTTATCATTAAAATATTTGATCTTTATTGTCTTCTCCATAACACTCTCCCATTTTCATATTTCTAATCCATGAATTAGAATATCATTATTATCGCCATGTTACAATAAACCAAAATTATATGGGCTGTTACCAAAAATGATAACAGCCCATACTTTCTTAGCTAATGAATCAAGCACTACAGATGATATCAGTCGATTCCAAGAACTTTGTAATCCTGATCTTCTACTGCCTGGCGAAGCTTATCGTCAGATACATCTGATGTAAGTGTTATGACAGCTGTTCCATTTTCATGATTAACTTCAGCAAGTGTAATTCCTTCTATTGTTTCAAGAGCCTTCTTAACCCTTGCTTCGCAGTGGCCACACATCATGCCCTCAATTCTCATTGTCTTTGTCATTTGTTTTTCCTCCGTTTTTATATTTAAATCCTCATTACTAGTATCTATTTTATCACTATTTGCATCTTTACTATAGATATCTATGGTAACAGGATTCTTTACTTTTTTATCCCTTGAAGAATCTTTTATATCAAAAAGATTAAGTCTAAGGGCGTTTGTAACTACAAAAAAGCTTGATAAGCTCATAGCTGCAGCTCCTATCATAGGGCTTAAGGACAAGCCAAATGCATGATAATAAGCTCCAGCGGCCAGCGGTATGCCAAGTACATTGTAAAAGAATGCCCAGAAAAGATTCTCATGGATATTCTTAAGTGTCTGTCTGGACAGTCTTATGGCACCAGCAGCATCGAGAAGTGAATCCTTCATAAGAACAACATCTGCAGCATCAATAGCTACATCAGTTCCTGCTCCAATTGCAATTCCTAAATCTGCTGTTGTTAAGGCTGGTGCATCATTTATTCCATCGCCAACCATTGCAACCATTCCTTTTTTAGACAGTTCTTTTACCACTTGGGCTTTTCCTTCAGGTTTTACTCCGGCAACTATCTCGTCAACGCCAGCTTTTTGGCCAATTGCTCTGGCAGTCATTTCATTGTCGCCTGTTAGCATGACAACATGAATACCAAGATTCTTAAGCTGCGAGACTGCTGTGGCTGAGTCCTCTTTAATAGTGTCAGCAACAGCAATAATGCCTAAAAGAGCATTGCCCTTTGAGAAAAACAAAGGTGTCTTACCCTCTTTTGAAAGTTCCTTGGCTCGCAATTCTACTTCAGGAGAGACAATTGCATTTTCTTTAATATATTCAAGGTTACCGCCCCTTACCAGATTTCCGTTAAAGTATCCCTCTAGCCCATTTCCTGGATATGCCTTAAAATCTGTAACTTCCTCTTCTAAATCTACAATTATCTCATCAGTATATTTCACAACTGCCTTAGCAAGAGGATGTTCACTCTTTTTCTCAAGGGCTGCAGCAGTTTCCAAAAGCTCATCCTCAGAAAGTCTTCCAATTGAGTAACCGCTTGACGAAAAGTGTTCTGCTGTAAAAACATCAGTCACAACAGGTTCACCCTTTGTGATAGTTCCTGTCTTATCAAGAGCTATTATCTTGGTCTTTCCTGCATTTTCAAGAGCTGAAGCGGTCTTAAACATTATGCCGTTTTTGGCAGCCATTCCATTTCCAACCATGATGGCAACTGGAGTAGCAAGGCCAAGGGCACATGGACAGCTTATTACAAGAACTGCAATCGCTCTTGATAAAGAAAACGGGAAACTTGCTCCCACAAGTAGCCATATTATAAAGGTCAAAAGAGCTATTCCTATAACTACAGGAACAAAAACACCGCTTACTCTGTCTGCCACCTTGGCTATCGGAGCCTTTGTTGATGCAGCATCACTTACCATCTGGATTATCTGCGATAGAGATGTATCTTTCCCGACTCTGACAGCTCTGCACTTAATAAAGCCATCCTGGTTTATTGTTGCAGATGAAACATTGTCTCCTATAGATTTATCTACAGGAATGCTTTCTCCTGTAAGGGCAGATTCATTAACAGCGCTGTTTCCTTCTACTATGACGCCATCAACTGGGATGGACTCTCCAGGTCTGACAACAAAAATATCTCCTTTCTTGATATTCTCAATTGGAACAGTTATCTCTTTTCCAGCATCATCTAAAATTACAGCTTCCTTGGGAGATAACTTGATCAGACTCTTTAAAGCATCCGTTGTCTTTCCCTTACTCCTTGCCTCTAACATCTTTCCAACAGTGATAAGAGTCAGGATCATAGCTGCTGATTCAAAATATAGATTGTCCATATAGCCCATAACTGCATCAGCATCGCCCTTTACCTGAGCATCCGTCATCAAAAACAAAGCCACAAGGCTGTATAAAAATGACGCACCGCTTCCAAGTGCAACCAGGGAATCCATATTAGGCGCTCTATGTATCAGAGAAGAAAAGCCGCTTACAAAAAACTTCTTGTTGATAAACATGATTATTATGGCCAGAAGCATCTGTACAAGCCCCATAGCCACATGATTTCCATCAAAGAAGCCTGGAAGCGGAAATCCAAACATCATATGCCCCATTGAAAAATACATCAGGACAATCAAAAAGCCAATAGAATAAATAAGTCTTTTCTTTAATACAGGAGTTTCATGATCCTTAAGAGCCTCTTCCTCTGCAGCATATAAATTGCCACTATCAGCGCCTGCTTCACTTGATGAAACTTTAGATTCACCATTCATGGAGCTTGCTCCATAGCCTGCCTTCTCGACTGCATCTATAATCTGACTACTATTTGCGTTACCCTCAACTAACATCGTGTTAGTAAGAAGATTAACACTACAGCTATCAACTCCCTCCAGGCCACTTACGGCCTTTTCAACCCTAGCCTGACATGCAGCACAGCTCATGCCCGTTACTATATATTTATCCATATAATTTTTCCTTTTCCAGTAAAAAGATTTTGTACAATTATTTATTATAATAATATTTTTCTAGAAAAATTTCAAATCAGCATAAATATCATGTTATTATGTAATAAAAGTAGTCTATTTACAGTTCTAGTTATCTTCTATCCATGAGAATACGTGTTTCGGGGGAAATAATAATGACTAGCAAAAAGAAAAATCTTATCTATTTTATTCTTCTTGGAATCTTTATTATCGTTTTTTTAATCATTAGCATTTTGTATCTTGTAAAACGAAATAATTCATCCATAATAATCCAGGGTGATCCTAAAAACATTGTTCTTGATGGCTTTGAAGGTAATCTTGATTTCGTTGCCGTTACAGTAAGTGCTGAAGGCGGCTTTATAACAAACGAAGACGCTATTTCTTTTTCCTTGGATGAAAAGACCTATAGCGCACAGCCTCATGACCTTGTTATAGAATTTAAAAATGCTGTTTCTGACTATGGGCAGAACATTTCCGGCAGCATTTCAAGCCCTCAGATGCATTTTACACCCTCCGATTCTGAATCAATCTCGGTCTTTGCTGATACCATCAGAATAAAAAAAGGTGATCGTTTGACTGAAGGTTATACTGATGAAGCCAGCACAAGCCAGAAAACAGTTATAAATAATACAGAGATTTATATGTCAGGCTTTTTATCTTCTGATTATTTGCATATATGGAATGAATATCCATTATTTGCAGATTCTAATACTGTTATTAAATTAAAGGGAGAAGTTATTAGCGAAAACGGCGGACAACTAGATTTAAAAGATTGCTGCAGCTTTACTATTGGTGATTCAGAAAGCTTACAGATGACTCTCTCTGATTCTAATGATGATTTTTACTTAAATGGAGCCGTAAAACAAGTCTATGGCACCTTAGAAAATGATAATGCTGAGCTTTATTACACATCTTCTGCTTCCCAGAATAGTTTCTTTTGCGGGAACCAGAACTTGTATACAGCTGGTAAAGAGTTAAAGACCACGTACATTTATGGCAGAGATTCTGCAGACCTTGTAGTAAGCGGAAAACCTTCCGTAGCAAGACTCGAGGGCATTGATGTCACAGAAGGTTTTCTACAATATCTGATTTCTAATTTTGATTCATTTTTTATGGCATTTTTTGGTGCTCTACTTGCACTTGTAATTGACAAGACCTTAAAAGATTAAAAGCCAAGTTGTTTTAAATTGCTTACAAGCTGAACATAAAACTCCCTGACATCAAATCCAGGTATGTTTTCTCTGTTTAGGTCGATCATGTCGCCGTGAGATATACCTCTATTACAAGGCGGATTCAGGAAAGTAAAATTCGATCCCCAGCTAAAAGACTTCTCCCCAACAAGGCCATCATTTCTGCCATCAAAGTACTTAACAAGGTGGTAGGAAAAATTAAGAGGAAATCTTCCGCCAGAAGCCTTTCCCATATAGCTTCCAACGCTCTGATAATAAACCTTTGGAGAATCTGGTGTTCTTTTATTAAACTCAGAGCAGGCATAATGAGTAAGATCAGTTACAGCTTCAATGAAATTAGGGTTAGGATCTCCAATCTTTCTTAAGGCTGCATTGTAGGAATTAGCCACTTTATCTTTAAAGCCCTGTCCTATCTTATCTAAAAGAAAATCTGCAAATTCGCAACCTCTGTGAGGTGTATTGATTGTTGTGAGGCTTGCAACATACTCATCAGCTCCGTACCTTGCTATTGCTGCTCTTGTATCAAGTCCTCCCTTGGAATGTGCAATTACATTTACCTTTTCGCAGCCCGTTTCTTGTACGATCTGCTTTATTCTAAAAGCCAGTTCTCTTCCGCACTCTTCTACAGATGCTGCAGACTGCTGATTTCCAAAATATATTGTTGCACCATTTTGCTGAAGTTCAGGAGCAATTCTTCCCCAATAATTTAAAAAAGCAGGCTTAAAGTCTCTAAAGAAAACTCCATGAACCATTAGAATTGGATATTTAGTCTGACATATCCTATATGGTGCCCTCTGCTCATTTGTTATGATTTTGCTGTTTTCAAACTTAGCTTCTTCCTTGGCAGTTTTAATGATCTTTGGCAAGATGTACAGATCAAAAGGCCATATCCATCCCCAGAAATATACAACTGTCTTGGTTACAATCCCTACCTGAGTCGAGTTTCTTATAATCCCAACAACAGAGACAATGTAAAGAATAAAGTTCAAAACACATGCCAGTAAGGATAGTAAAAGCCATGGAAGAAACTGCCCTTTAAAATCTGGAATAACCTTGTAGGCAAAGTAAATACCACTGGTAATCGGAATAGCGTGTGATAACATCAGATAGGCAAAAAGAAGCCTTGCTGAACTTTGTAGATCTTTTAATTTCTTAGTTCTCATTTATTGTTTCCCTCAACTTTTTTCATTATTTTAGCTCTACTCAAATAGACATTATTATAAATACATTTAGGCTAAATGTATATATATCATGATCTTTCTAAATATTCTAACAATCGGATTTTGCAAATTGTTTCAAAAAGAAAAAAGAAGCTGACTTAGCAGCTTCTTTTACAAAAAAATATGATAGGTTTTAAGCCCTATTTTGCTTCTCAACAAGGTGATCTCCGCAGTACTTTAAGCGAAGCTTTGGTTTATCTATCTTGCCTGTAGGATTACGAAGAACAGTATCAAAAATTATCTTTCTTGGTCTCTTGTAACGGGGAAGATCCACGCAGAAGGCTTCAACTTCATCTTCCGAGAGAGTCATTCCCTCTTTTACCTGAATGATGGCAGCTGCAATCTCACCAAGTCGCGGATCAGAGAGACCAATAACTGCGACGTCATGTATTTTATCATTCTTCATAAGGAAGTTCTCAATCTGCACAGGATAAAGGTTCTCACCGCCTGATATGATGACGTCCTTTTTACGGTCAACAAGGAAGATAAAGCCATCTTCGTCCTGACGAGCCATATCACCTGTAAAGAGCCATCCATCCTTGAGTATCTCTGCTGTAGCCTCAGGATTTTTGTAATAGCATACCATAACTCCAGGCCCCTTAACACAAAGTTCTCCAATTTCTCCCTTTTCTACAGGCTTTCCTTCTTCATCTACAATCTTTGTTTTCCAGCCATAGCCGGGAACTCCGATTGCCCCAACCTTATCAACATGATCCATTCCAAGATGTACGCATCCAGGACCTGTTGATTCAGAAAGTCCATAATTGGTGTCATATTTGTGATGAGGAAAATACTCAAGCCAGTGCCTTACAAGTGATGGTGGGATTGGCTGAGCACCAATATGCATAAGTCGCCACTGAGAAAGCTTATAATCCTCAAGCTTAAGTTTTCCGCTGTCAAGAGCTGCCAGTATGTCCTGAGCCCAAGGCACAAGAAGCCAAACTATAGTGCAATGCTCCTCAGAAACTGCCCTGAATATTGATTCTGGGGAATTTCCTTTTAAAAGAACTGCTCTGCTACCTGTAAATAATGATCCAAACCAGTGCATCTTGGCCCCTGTATGATAAAGTGGCGGAATGCATAAAAAGCAGTCTTCATGTTTTGTTTCGTGATGCATAGCCTCCATTTTGGCTGACTGCATAAGAGCTGTATGAATATGCAAAATAGCCTTTGGAAAACCTGTAGTACCAGATGAAAAATAAATAGCTGCATCATCACTATCTTCAAGTAAAACCTTAGGTGCTACAGAAGAAGCATTGGAAACCTGCCTAAAATAATCCTCTGCATATGATGGGCACTGATCTCCAACATAGTAAAGAAGCATTTCCTTTTTAAGCTTTTGAGCAATATCCTCAATTCTTCCTATAAATTCAGGACCATAGAATAAGACATCAGAATCAGATGCCTTAAGGCAATAATCAATTTCCTCAGAATCAAATCTAAAATTTAAAGGTACAGCCACAGCCCCGGATTTCAGGATTCCAAAATATATAGGAAGCCACTCAAGGCAGTTCATCAAAAGAATAGCGCATTTCTGCCCCTTCTTTATTCCTCTTTCCATAAGCATATTTGCTACACGATTTGCCTTCTCATCAAACACAGACCAGGTAATCTGTCTTCTGTAATAAGCTGTGGAGGTTGGCTGTATCAGCTCGTACTCTCTCCAGGTAACTCTCTGTTCCTCTCTAATTTCAGGATTTATCTCAACAAGAGCTACCTCATCCCCATAGAGTTTGCTATTTCGTTCAAGTAAATCTGTTATTGGCATAAATGTAATCCCCTTCTTGTGCACTTTAAAGTGCTAAAGTAAATTATAAACTATAAATCTCCCTATATCAAGATTTAGCTTGATTTTGTATCTATTTTTTATTATTCTGTTATATAGGTCCACTTTACCACTTTAAATCATAAGCATGTGAAAGTTGACCTAAAAAAGTATTGGTAGGAGGTATTTTTAATGAGTTCTAGCACTAATAAACAGCTACTACTGGGCAATAAGGCTGTTGCCCGTGGATTATATGAAGCTGGCGTCTGTTTTATTTCAAGTTATCCTGGTACTCCTAGTACAGAAGTAACTGAAGAGGCTGCCAAGTACGATGAGATCTACTGCGAGTGGGCTCCCAATGAGAAGGTAGCTATGGAAGCCGCCTTTGGCGCGTCCCTTGCCGGCAAAAGAGCTTTCTGCGCCCAAAAACATGTTGGCCTTAATGTGGCAGCAGATCCCCTCTATACTATGTCCTACACTGGGGTTAACGCAGGACTTGTAATTGATGTTTCTGATGATGCAGGCATGCATTCTTCTCAGAATGAACAGGATTCAAGGCACCATGCAATTGCAGCCAAGGTACCTATGATTGAGCCCTCTGATTCAGAAGAAGCTTTGGAATTTACAAAAATCGCCTTTGAAATGTCAGAAAAGTTTGATACTCCTGTCCTTCTTAAAATGTGCACTAGAGTTGCACACTCTCAGTCCCTTGTATCTGTTGGGGATAGATTTGTTCCAGATAAGCCCTATGAAAAAAATATAGCCAAATACGTTATGATGCCTGGAAATGCTAAAAAGCGTCATCCCATCGTAGAACAGCGTACAAAAGACCTTATAGCATATGCAGAAAACTGTCCTCTAAACCGAGTTGAAGAGGTAATAGGCTCTGAAATTGGAATTATCACATGTTCAACTTCATATCAGTATGTAAAAGAGGTATTTGGAGATACTGTATCTGTACTTAAACTTGGTATGACAAATCCACTTCCAGAAATACTTATAAAAGATTTTGCATCAAAAGTAGATAAACTCTACGTTGTAGAAGAACTTGATCCAATCATAGAAAATCATGTAAAGGCCCTGGGTCTTTCTGTATCTGGAAAAGATACACTTCCAATAGTTGACGAGTTTTCACAAAATCTTATAGCAAAGGCTTTTGGCAGAGATGTAGACAGTTCTTTTGCCACAGACTTTGAAATTCCAAACAGGCCTCCTGTAATGTGCGCAGGCTGCCCTCACAGAGGCTTGTTCTACACTCTTAAAAAAAATAACTGTACAGTTTTAGGTGATATTGGATGCTACACTCTTGGCGCTGTTCCTCCTCTTGGAGCTATTGAAATGACTCTTTGCATGGGTGCTTCCATAGGCGCTCTCCACGGCTTTAACAAGGTAAGAGGAGCAGAAAGCGAGCATAAGACCGTTGCTGTTATCGGAGATTCAACCTTCATGCACTCTGGTATGACAGGCCTTGCAAACGTTGCCTACAACCAGTCAAACTCAACAATAGTTATCGTTGATAACTCTATAACTGGAATGACAGGCCATCAGCAGAATCCTACAACTGGTTACAACATAAAAGGTGATCCTGCTGGAAAGATTGATCTTGAAGCTCTCTGCAGAGCAATGGGATTTGAAAGAGTTCGCGTAGTTGACCCCTATAACCTGGAAGAATGCGACAAGGTTTTAAAAGAAGAACTCTCAGCTGATGCTCCTTCTGTCATTATTTCAAGAAGGCCCTGCGCACTTCTAAAATACGTCAAACATAATCCTCCGCTTTCTGTTAACACAGAAAAATGTGTTGGATGTAAGTCCTGCATGAGAATCGGTTGCCCAGCTATATCAATGAAGAACGGGAAGGCTCACATCGACATAACTCTTTGCGTAGGCTGCAATGTCTGCAGTCAGCTCTGCCCTGTTTCAGCCCTTGCCTAGAGCAAATGGAACTAGGGGACAAAAGTTTAGGGTTCACTTTTAGGTCGAAAATGGAGGAAAAATAAATGGAGACAAAAAATATAATGATCGTAGGTGTCGGAGGTCAGGGGTCACTTCTTGCAAGTAAACTCCTTGGGCACCTTCTCTTATCTCAGGGATATGATGTAAAAGTTTCTGAAGTTCACGGCATGAGCCAGAGAGGCGGAAGCGTTGTAACTTACGTAAGATATGGCGATAAAGTCTACTCTCCTGTCATAGACAAGGGCCAGGCGGATTTCATAGTATCTTTTGAAGCCTTAGAAGCTGCAAGGTGGCTTCCGTACCTTAAAAAGGACGGACAGATTGTGACAAATACTCAGCAGATAGATCCAATGCCAGTTATTACAGGTGCATGCGAGTATCCAGAAAACATAATAGAAAAATTAAAGGCTACAGGAGCTAAAGTTGATGCTCTTGACTGCTTATCTCTTGCTACCAAGGCCGGCTCATCAAAGGCAGTGAATATTGTACTTCTTGGAAGGCTCTCTCACTATTTTGATCTGCCAGAAGATGCCTGGATAAAGAGTCTTGAAGCCAATGTTCCAGAAAAGTTTCTTGAAATGAACAAGAAAGCCTTTGAACTTGGCAAAAATCATTCTTAACTGTTGGGGGATAAAAAAATGGAACAATATTTTCAAAAAGAAATTGAGACAGCTTCTTCTGAAGAGCTAAAAAAATTGCAGAGCGAAAAACTAGTTGCACAAGTAAAAAGAGTCTACGAAAACGTCCCCTATTACCGCAAAAAAATGGAAGAAAAAGGTGTTACACCAGATGATATCAAGTCAGTTGATGACCTGTATAAACTTCCATTTTTATCTAAAAAAGATTTAAGAGATGCTTACCCTACTGGTCTTCTTGGTGTTCCTCAGTCTGAATGCGTAAGAATCCATTCAACTTCTGGAACTACGGGAAAACGCGTTGTAGCTTTCTACACCCAGCATGATGTTGATCTGTGGGAGGATTGCTGCGCAAGAGCTATTGTGGCAGCAGGTGGAACTAAAGATGATGTGTGCCAAGTTGCTTACGGTTTTGGACTTTTTACAGGCGGCGCCGGACTTAACGGAGGCTCTCATAAGGTAGGATGCCTTACAGTTCCCATAAGCTCAGGAAACACAGACAGGCAAATAATGTTCATACAGGATTTAAAAGCCACTATCCTCTGCTGTACTCCAAGCTACGCAGCATATCTTTCTGAGAGATTTAAGGAAGAAGGCTACGGCCCTGATGATATTCCTCTTAAGGCAGGCATTTTTGGAGCTGAGGCCTGGAGCGAAGAAATGCGTCAGGACATCGAGAAAAATCTTGGCATCAAAGCATATGATATTTATGGCCTGACTGAGCTATCAGGCCCTGGAGTTGCCTTTGAATGTTCTGCTCAGGATGGCATGCATATAAACGAGGACCACTTTATCGCAGAGATCATAGACCCTGATACAGAAGAAGTCCTTCCAGAGGGAAGTCAGGGCGAGCTTGTTTTTACAGCAGTGGACAAGGAAGCCTTCCCTATGATCAGGTACAGAACAAGGGATATCTGTAAGCTCACAAGAGGCAAATGTTCCTGCGGTAGAACCTTTATAAAGATGGCAAAGCCAATGGGAAGAAGCGATGATATGCTTATTGTACGCGGTGTAAACGTATTCCCAAGCCAGATAGAGACAGTTCTTTTAAACAACGGTTATGCTGCTAACTATCAGATTATAGTAGACAGAGAAAACAACACTGACTCCCTTGATGTAAATGTTGAAATGACACCAGAAATGTTCACTGATAATGTGGGTGAAATTGAGGAAAGACAAAAGAAACTTGTAGCAGACATGCACGCTATGCTTGGAATCAAGGTTAAGATTTCTCTTGTTGCTCCAAAGACTATAGAACGAAGTGAAGGTAAGGCTGTAAGAGTTATTGATAAGCGTAAAATATGATATCATAGTGATATAGAACTTCGAAAATGACGTTAGTTCAAGGTATGTTTCGTATATCAACAAATGATAACGTAGTTTAAAGAAATCATTCGGAGGATTTTATGAGTATTAAACAAATATCAGTTTTTCTTGAAAACAGGCCAGGCACCTTAAAAAAGCTAACAAGTGTACTTGCCAAGAACAATATAGATATGCGTGCCACTTCACTTGCAGAGACTAAGGACTTTGGTATTGCAAGGATCATTGTGGACGACGCCTACGAAGCAGTAAATACATTAAAAGAGAATGATTTTGTAGCAAGTCTTACTTCTGTCCTTGGTGTGGAAATCCCTGACGAAGCTGGCGGACTTGATAAGCTTCTTGATTACTTTGCTGAGGCTGATGTAAATATAGAGTATATGTACGCCTTCCCAAGCCGCAGTGCAAAGTCTCAGGCATACATGATCTTTAGAGTTGCAGATACCAAGGCAGCAGAGGCCAAACTTGCAAATACAGGTCTTAAGCTCCTTTCCCAGGAAGATATCGCAAACATTTAATGATATCTATTGTATAAAAATAAATGCAGTCTTTCTAAATGCTGAAAAGATCCTTATAAGGGCTGAATAAATAAGTCCAAGCGCATAAACCAGGATTACCGTTCTTTGGTGTTTTATAAACACAATACAAAAAACAGCCAGAAGTATATTTATAATTCCATGAGAAAATTTAAGCTTCCAGGATTTAGAGCCATAGCGCCTTGTTTCCATAACCCTTAAGATTTCAACAAGACCAGCAAAGGCATTTATGATAACAAGATAGATCATCACGTACGTTTTGGGTATATCAATAAGTGAGCCGGTAAAAAAGCCGATGTCCAAAAGAAAGACTCCCTTATAAAGGGAGAACCTTCCACCCACCATGTGTCTTCCCATGGTAAAAAAGTAAAAAAGCTCTTTTAGCCCTCTAAAAGCGAGACTAAAAGACAAAATAAAGAGCATGAGCAGGTAGCCATCTTGAGGATCAATTATCATATAGATGGCTACTACTATTGATATAATTCCAAGTACTACATTATTTATCTTTTGGATATTTGTCATAGAAAAGCTCCTGTCATTGCCTGATCTTGCTATTTAGCCACTCTCTAATTTTGTCATCATCATCTTCTTTTTCCTGGTACTTGATCTCTTTTGTAAATCCCGCAAGAATATTACCGGACTTAAAAATTTCATTGGTGACCATGGCTTTCTGTGCTATGGCTGCAGCAAAAAACCTGGCTAAAAAGGTTTTATTTTTGTATCTTCTGTCAGCCTTTATATATTCATATTGATACCTTTCTATATCAAAATCCGGAATACTCTCTCCTGATAGTTCCTCTCCAAAGGCTTTCCAGTCTGCACAGGCATTTAACTGTCTTTTTTTCAGGATTTTCACAATTCTTTCCCGATAGGGCTCTATTGCTTCATAGTCATAACGCTCTATGTCAAAAGAAAAAAATCTTCCATTTAGATATTTAAGAGCATAGACCATCTGAGAAAAAGCCTTCAAATAATCAGATGGATTATCCTTATAGATAAGGCTATAGTCTCCCCAGGCAGGCACATATCTGTATCTGGCAAAAGAATAGTCTGGGAAATGCCCTGCTCTTCCATGGCCAAGGTTCATAATAGAATTTTCATTACTTTGAAAAAGACTGTTTGTATATGCTCCTTTTTCTACGTCATCAGGAGAAGTAGGGTTATGTTTAAACTTTATCTTCCGATCCCCATCTTCATAGTTCTCATAAAAGTCACCAGTGATATTATTGATACAAAGTGATGGTGTCCCCGCAAAATACATATGAGCCCAGGTATCCGCAAGAACATGCATAGCAATGCCAATTGCCTGAAGTGACTTATCCTTGGCAAGCTCAACTGTCTCTTTTACCAGTTCACCATTAGGGCCACATATTAGGCGATACTTATTTAAATACCTTTTTGTCGCCCACTTCTTTTTGGCATAAAGGTCTCTTGGAAGGAAATGAAAAGATGCCCATATCCTTGTTATGTCCTGAAGAGCAAGGATATCTGTCCTTGAATCCATCATTTCAAGTTGAAGCTGGGTCGTAGCTGCAATCAGAGGAGCCTTTAGTTTGAGTAAAAGAGTCTTAGAGCACAGATCAACAAACTGAGCACTATAACAAATATCAAGGCTCTCATCATGGCTAAAGCCCGCAAGAAAAGCAGCACAATATGTAGCATAATAGTGGAAGTCTTCCTGCATAAGTTACCCCTCTACTAGTTTTTGGGACTTTTTTATTTTAAAAAGAGTTATCAGAAGATCTGATAAAATAAAGCAAAGCGTAGCATCCAGAATAAATGAGGCTATTACAGTATCATCTATATTATCTTTGTAAAAATTCTGAAATGCACTCCATACAGACATAACAAGAAGTATTACTGTGGCTACAATAAAACGTTTCTTAATCTTTTGTCCGCTTCTAAATCTAAAAGCGCCAATTCCAACATATAAATGAAATGAAAAGAAAACAAAATATATTAGCACTGTGATAATTATCAAAATATATTTTAAGCTTTCATAATCTTCCTTGCTTACTTCAAAAAAATCATACACGTTTTCATAGCCAAAAAACATTAACATAAGCATCTTTAAAATCTGCCAGAATATGTACACTATGATAAAACCACCGCTTAGTCTGATATTCGTATAATATTTTCTCAAATTTGCCTGTAGGTCAGTTTCCATAAATACTCCTGTTTTACATGCTTTCATCACCGTCATTTTCACTCTTGTCAGAATTATTTATGTCGTTATTTTCTTTATTCTCATTCTTTTTAACGTTATTTTCATCCTTACTATCATCATAAAATAGCTGTTCTTTACTTTCAATCTTTTCAGTTACTTTATTTGCAATAACATTGATAGCATCAGAAATTTTATTTTTCTTGCGAGATAATACTACAATTACAATTATTATTACGATAATTACAGCAAGAATAATACCAATGGCTAATCCAATAAACATATAAATTCTTTTCTTAGTAGATTCAAACCTTACGCCAATGGTAAAATCATCACCTTCAACTTCGTATAACCTGTATTTCCCTTTTTCGCCAATGCTTGCAAGATCAACTTTATTTCCATTTTCATCTACAAGATAAAGGCTGTACTCAGGAAACAATACGCCAAGTCCAAGTTCTGGCTTAAATCTAATCCGGTGAACCTTATTGCCATCTTCTGGCACTTTAACTGTTATTGTCTCATAATCACTAAACTGAGAAAGGTTTTCTATCCTTTCAGATATAGTGTCTACTGTATAGTTTGCTTTTCTATCAACTTCGAGCTTATCATCTGCTTTAAAGCTACCATCAACAAGGATTTCACCCTGATAAAGATCATCCTGTCCCGATGTAAATACTTCCCCTATAGTAGTTTTATACTTAACGTATCTGGCAGTAACGATCTCGTCGTTTGTTATTCTGACTATATTTTCTATATCCCAGTCAACGTAGTATCCTTCCCTTTCGTCAATTCGGGGATACTCAGAAAATTCAAGGCTATCGCCATACTTTTTATTGGCTTTTTTTATGATCTTTTTTCCCTTATCTAGTTCGTCATCCTCCAAAACGAAACTAATTGTAAGGCTCTTAAAATCATAAGGTACAGACCCTGCATCAAATTCAACAGGATAAGCCTTGGACGCAAAGCTTGATATATCAACGCCAGCAAGTTCATCACTTATAAAAGTATTGTTTCTTACAACCCCCTCATCAGATACATGCCCTGCAATAGCGCCAAAATAGCTTGTTGCATTACATATCTTTACAAGTGACATACAGTCAGAAATATGCATGCCGTCTCCGCAGATACCGCCTATGTATGATGTTCCATCAAGAATCCCACTAGAGGTAGACTCTGTAACATAGGATAAAGACCTGCCGCAGACGCCGCCAGCATACTCACCAGAGCTGGATTTTGGATTTCCCATGTTTGCGCATCCTATGACAGTTCCCATCTCCTGAAGACCACAGATTCCGCCTACATAGTTCTTTTCAGAGGTTATACTGTTATAGTTCTCGCTGTTTCTAATAACACATTTTGTGATGTAGGAAGTATTTAGCTTGCTATCTTTTATTCCTGTAATATCACTTTCCTTGTCATAGTCATATTCAATAGCCATTGTTCCGGCAATTCCGGCTGTATCAATATCTCCCTCAACCTGTCCATAGTTTACGCACATATCGATAGTGGCATCAGTGCACTCTCTTGCTTCGTCAAAAGAGACATCTTCAAAGCTTTGTGTATAGTCCATCTCAAGGACGCCATCTACCGCATCAGCGAAAAGGTTCATGATCACATTGAACTGATCTGACATTTCCTGAAGGTCATCTACTATTACACCTGTAGCATTATTCATCTCACTATTAAGAAGTCCAAAGTTATCGTTCATCCCCTGCATGTTGCTTACAAAGGATGTGGTGCGGGCCTTGTATTCATCGGTAAACTGAGGAAAAGAGATATTATCTCTTCCAGCAATGTTCTTTAAAATATCCTTGGTGCCGCTTCCTGCAGTCTTTAGCTCGTCCATTGCCTTTTCAAAAGAACTCATGGCAACTGCCGCATCTTCACCTGCATTGTCGAAGGCAACAAGTATGTCCTGTCTGTGATTTGTTATAACAGTTGTTACAACAGCTCTAGCTGCGGCCATATCAGTATCATAATAGGCAACATAATCGCTTCCGTTTAGGTAGAAACCAGTATGATTCTCTTTACCAGAAGTTGGATTTTGCCAGTAATACCTTGCATACTTTTCTGCAGCCTCCTTTGCAGCCTTTCTTGCTTCTTCTGAAAGAGCCGTGTCGGAGGTATTAGGAAAACTAGTCCCGTCACTATATTTATAGCTTCCATCCTGGGCAAATTTCTGCTTGTTTAAGATATAACTAAAGATTGTCTTGTCATCAGTAGTTCCGTCATTAGGATGTTCAGAAGTACCATCATGAATTCCATGATAATCTTCATAAGTCAAATTCCAGCCTGTATAATCCGTCTCAACACTTCCATCTGACCTGACAAAATCTAATTTCGAGGTATCAGTCCTACCTTTTACTCCATCTATACCTCCAGCTCCATTGTAAACATAATAGTTATAAAAAGGCCTATAGGCTCTATCATACAGCTCTCCGTACTGAACACTACCAGTTTCAAGTAAAGAAGATGCTTCCTCATACTGCTGCTTCTCATCTCCTGTCAGATACTTGTCGACATCAAGATTATCAGCTGCCTCCTTTAGCTCTTTTGCCGTATCTTTACCATAGCCGGCTGCGCTTTCAGTATGATCCAATACGCCTCCCTGCTTGGTGGTTTCATCAAGAACATATTCAACTCTTGAAAAGGCTTCAGAAGTTGCTCCGGAAATCCCATTTGCGTAATCTATAGTTCCATTTGCAATATACTTAACATCGTTTAAGGCACCCGAAGTAAAATTCTGGATAACTGAAAGCCTTCCAGAAATTACGTTGGACTGATTCTTGGTTTCATTAAGGGTCTTGGTTACAATATCATGAAGCTTACCTATAGCTTCAGAGAGCTGATAGGCTACGTCTGTGCTAAGATCAACTGTAATATAAGGTTCAGCCTGACCTACAATGCCTCCCACATCCTTTCTTCCAAGGATCAAGCCACTATTTGTACATTTATAAACAAAGCCAGACTGTCTTCCTGCAATTCCGCCTATATTATAACCAACGTGCTCATACCCGACATCACCAGTATTTACGCACCTTGAGATAATACCTATAGAAAGACCTGAAATACCGCCTGCATCAGATACTGTAACATCAGAATTTGCTTCTGTGCTTGTTTCATCAATATTTTTAACAAGGGAAATAACCTTATTAAGAGTACTCATGGCATCAATAGTAATCTTCGTATCAGTATTTGTAGTATTAACAGAAGCGTTATTTACGCAGTCAGTAATATTGCCTATGTTTTCGCCGCAGATACCTCCTGTAAAATGAACCCCGTGAATATATCCAGTGCAGGTGCAATCATCTATAACGCCAGAGAGCTGGTTTATACCGGCAATTCCGCCAACATAGTCATTACCAGATATTACGCCTGTATAACTGCACTTACTGATAACTCCGCTATTTTCTGCGCAAATTCCTCCCACCATTACCTGCTCACCTGATGGGATTATTGTGCCCTTTACATTTAAATTAATTACTACTCCACTTTTTTGAATGTTAGAAAAAAGTCCGCAGTTAGAAATACCTGTTCCAATATTAAGTCCGCTTATGGTGTGCCCGCCACCATCAAAGAATCCGCCAAACTGAGGAATCCTTGTAAAGTCAGTGCCAATAAGGGATATATCGCTATTTAAAGATACCTTTTTATTAACCGACCAGGTATCAAGCCTGCAGTTTTCAGCAAATCTCAAAAAATCTTCAGTAGAGTTTATAGTGATTTCTTCAATTTCATCAGGTATCTGAGCACTTACTTCATCCTTGATGTCCTCATCAACGTCTATCTCATTTTCCCTGGCTCCTTCCTGGGTTCCTGTACCAACTTCTCCGCTTTCAGAAAGGCCCACACGATTCTTATCCCTAAAGTCGTCAGCAGAAGGAAGTAGGCTTTCACTTTCAGAATTCTCAGCATATACCAGCATAGCGGGATGAACAAAAAGCATGAAGGCAAATAATAATGCAAATAATCTCTTTTTCATATCAGCCCTCCTCTGTTGTCGCATCATTTGAAAGCTCATTGCTCTCATCAAGCTCTTTTACATCATTATTATCGATAAAAGCATTTATCTTGCCCCTAACGATACCATGGAAGGTTCCATATAAATTGCCGTCTACGTGGCCCCTTATAAGGCCATCAATTCTCATAGACCCTGATCTTGCTTCCGCCTGCATAGGCATGTTCATAACAAAGGCTGTAAGCTCGATTATCTTATCTCCCACCAGAAGTATCTGCGGCAGCACAAACATTGTGATCAAAATAGATATGATTGTTCCACGGCCAAGACATTTTCCAATACCATAGATAGCACAGTCAGACGTCATCTTACCAATTAAGGTTCCAGCTACAGCCAGCATAGTTCCTGAAGTTATGATAGTTGGAAATGACAGATTCATGGTATTTATGATAGCCTCTTTTTTGCCCATGCCTGCTCTTAGCTCTGTATAGCGCCCTGCAATAACAATTGCATAGTCGATGTTAGCGCCCATCTGAATAGAGCTTACAATCAGATATCCCAGGAAAAAGAGATTGTCGTGTTCAATTGCAGGGATTGAGAAGTTGATCCAGATGCACCCCTGAATAACGGCAATAAGAAGAACCGGCATTCCAGCAGATTTGAAGGTAAAAAGAAGTACCACCAAAACCGCCAGGATTGAGATAATGCCAGTTACCTTGTTGTCTCTTCCAAAGCACTTTTTAAGGTCATACTGACTGACAGATTCCCCTACTACATATATTTTATCTTCGTCGTAATATTTTTCTGCCATAGTATGCATTTTTTCAAGAAACGCAAAAGTCTCATCAGATTCCTGGGGAAGGCTAAGGAATACCAGAATTCTTGAATACTCCTCTCCCTGCAGCTGCTTTTTTGCAAAGTTCATCATTGTATTAGCGTTTTCAAGCTTATCCATAAGTTCGTCAGATAAAGTAACATATCCTTCATCAACTTCTTTATATACGAACATGAACATATCTATAAGAGGAACCTTGTAGCCTGCAAGACCATTTACAACCTTGGCGTAATCTTCATCATTGACGGCATAAGCTGTATAAACAAGCTCTGCTATCTCATAATCAATATTAAGTAGTTCCGAAAACTGCCTGGGAGTAAGCTTATCTGTAAGCGTATAGCCATTTAGAGCCTCTGTATTAGCAAGACCTGTAACTTTAGTTACGCAGTCCTGAGCAAGAAGATCTTCGATAAGCTTTTTTTCCTTGTCATAATCACCACTTGGGAAAACAAGAGCAACCATATTGTCAGAATTAAAGTTCTCATCCTGCATATTTTGGGCCTTTTGAACCTCATTTATAAGGGGTGGTGTAATCTGTGAATAGCCATAAACATAAGGAGTTCCCGCTGAAATTCTGCTTGCAACAATGATTGTCACAATAAAAGCGGGAGCAATAATGTACCTTGTGGCATAAGCGAATTTCCCAACAAAGGGAATCTTAGGAATAAAGTTTTTATGCTGGGTCTTTTCCATGAGTCCGGCAAAGATCATGATGATACCAGGCATCAAAAGAAATACAGACAAAAGGCTAAGTAAAATAGCCTTTATTAGAACGATGCCCATGTCTCTGCCAATTCCAAACTGCATAAATAGCATAGCAACAAGACCGCCGATTGTTGTTAGAGAACTTCCGCAGATTTCAGGAATTGACTTGGAAAGGGCCATGATACAGGCCTCTCTATAGGGAAGGCTCTCATGTTCCTCTTTATATCTGTTTAGGAATATGACAGCATAGTCCACCGAAAGTGCTAGCTGAAGAACGATAGTTACTGAATCTGAGACAAAAGAAATGGTTCCTAGAAGGAAATTTGTTCCCATCTGTACAAGAGCTGCACTTCCAAAGGTAAGAAGTAGAACCGGAACTTCTGCATAGGCCTGGGACGTCAAAAGCAAAACTGCAACTACAACAATAACGACAATAATAGAAATAACACTCATCTCTTTGTCTATAAGCTCAGATTGAGTGTCACCAAGGGTTGTTGATAGGTAATAGTCATATCTATCAAAATATTTTTTTACCTGCTCTAAAAGATCAAGGCATATCTCCTCTTTCTCATCGTAGTCAAAGGTAATATTAAAAAGAGCACAACCATCGTTGTAGTGATCTTCAGAATCATCTACCTCACAGGAAAAGACGCCATCAATATTTTCAATGTCGTCTTTGATAAGAAGCGCCTGGTCAATATCAATATTTGCTACCATGACTTTAACTGAACCATAGGTCGTAAACTCTTTTTCCATAAGTTTAAGACCCTGCCAGGTTTCAGAAGATTCCGGCAGATACTCAGCCAATTGGTTTTCTACACTGACCCAGTTTCTGGAAATTGCAGAGAATATACATAGAATAGCGTATATCAGAAAGAAAAGATTTCTTTTATCTACGATAAAAGCGCAGATCTTGAGCATCAGAGAATTTCCGCCGTTAAACTCGTTATTATCCATGCTAAGCCCCCTCAAAAACAATAACTGCATTTAACATTAATATTATCACATATTCGTACCTGCTACAAAAGTCGGATGGAAATCATAATATAAACTCCATATTAGTTTCCTTAACTCTCATTCCCAGTTTATTGTAGAATCTCTGGGCACATTCATTGCCCTCCCAGACATTAAGTGTAATATCATAACAGCCAAGATTTTTGGCATACTTTTTTACAAAATCAAATAATGCAGTTCCTACCTGTCTTCCTCTGTAATGCTTATCAACGCAGAGATCATCAATATATATAGTCTTAAAAGGAACCATATATTCTTTCTTTGGCTGCTCCATTAAAACACAAAAGCAATAGCCCATCAGATCATCTTTTTCATCTGTTGCAACGAAAATAGGCCTCTTATCATCAGCTATTATTTCAAGAAGCTCTTCTCTTGAATATTTGGTAGTTCCGGATACAAATATATCAGGTCTAATGTGTGCATGAAGCTCTAGCACCTGTTTTAAGAGTTCTAAAATCTTTTCTGCATCTTTATCTTGCGCGCGTCTAATATTCATATTCTCCCCCCGAAGTCATTTATTTCCTGCAGCCTGCATCATTACAGTTGAGATTTTTATGCTACATCCTCATCATCAGATAATGAAAGGCTCTGATGTACCATAACTTCTTTATCATAGCACGCAAAAGCACTGTCAACCAAGTCCTTATCAGGCTTTTTTGTAAACAAAGAAACTACAGGTACAATTACAAGGCCTGCAAGCATGCAGAAGGCTCCTGCGTTGATGGGAGACTGTAAAAGTTTAGGGAAACTGCTTCTGACAAACATATTAAGGAGCATTACAACAGTTGAAAAGATAAAGCTGCACCAGACAGAAGCTTTAGTTGTACCCTTGTAATAGAGCCCATATAGGAATGGCGCAAGAAAGGCTCCTGCAAGGGCTCCCCATGATACTCCCATGAGCTGAGCAATAAATGTAACATTCTGCCTATACTGAACAATAGCAATCACAACTGAAATAGCTACAAATACAACAACCAAAGCTCTCATAATAAGGAGCTGCTTCTTTTCATTCATATTCTTTACCACATGGCCCTTTAAAAGATCTAAGGTAAGGGTTGAACTACTTGTAAGAACAAGGGATGAAAGCGTCGACATAGAAGCTGATAAGACAAGTACTACTACTACAGCAATAAGAAGATCTGGAAGGCCTGATAACATAGCCGGAATAATGCTGTCATAGCCACCTGCTGCTATATCTATTCTATCGGAAAAAAGTCTTCCAAAGCCTCCAAGAAAATAACATCCACCGGCTACCACAAAAGCAAACATAGTTGATACTATTGTTCCCTTTGAAATGGCCTTCTCGCTTTTTATTGCATAGAATTTCTGAACCATCTGAGGAAGTCCCCATGTGCCAAGTGATGTAAGAATAACAACTCCAAGAAGGTTTACAGGATCTGGTCCAAAGAAAGATGCAAAAACGCCAGGTGTAGTAGAAACAGCCTCATCAGAAATTCTGGCAAGCCCATCAAGGGAAGCAATAAATCCGCCTTTTGAGCTAAGAACAGACAAAACAACTGCACTAATTCCAATGAGCATGATAATACCCTGAATAAAATCATTTATAGCTGTAGCCATGTAGCCGCCAGCAATAACGTAGATTCCAGTAAGCACAGCCATTACGATAACGCAAATAGAATAATCAATGTTAAAGGCCATTCCAAATAGCCTTGATAAGCCATTATAAAGGGATGCTGTATATGGGATAAGGAAAATAAAAGTTATTATGGAAGCTGCTATCTTAAGAGAATTACCTCCAAATCTTGCTGCAAAGAACTGAGGCATTGTAGCAGAATCCAGGTGCTGTGTCATGATTCTTGTTCTTCTTCCAAGTATTCTCCATGCAAGAAGTGATCCAATAAGGGCATTTCCTATTCCCACCCAGGTTGCAGCTATTCCATATTTCCAGCCAAACTGCCCTGCGTATCCAACAAATATGACTGCAGAAAAATATGAAGTTCCATAGGCAAAAGCTGTAACCCATGGTCCTACAGACCTTCCTCCAAGAACAAAACCATTTACATCAGTTGAATTTTTCCGGCAGATAAAGCCAATGGTGAGCATAGTTGCAAAGAAAACTAGTAGCAAAAGAATTTTGATGACCATAGACATCCTCCCAAATAATACACTTTTTTCCATAAGATTTTTAATAGACCTATTTACTACTTTAATGCTTTAAATCATTTAAGTCAATTATTTTTAAAAGCATAAAATAATAAGGTTCTAGCAAGAATAGATTATAAATCGGTGTATTTACGTGTTATTATTATTTAGGTTGGTAATAAACTTATCTTTAGGAGGAGTATGAACAATGAAATTATTTGTGGACACAGCCAATATTGATGAAATCAGAAGAGCTAATGACATGGGGGTTATCTGTGGTGTTACAACAAACCCATCACTTATTGCTAAGGAAGGCAGAGACGTTTATGAAGTAGTTAAAGAGATTGCTTCAATCGTTGATGGACCTATTTCTGGAGAAGTTAAGGCTACTACTGTTGATGCAGAAGGCATGATCAAAGAGGGCCGTGAAATTGCAAAGCTTCACCCTAACATGGTTGTTAAGATTCCTATGACTGAGGAAGGTCTTAAGGCTTGTAAAGTTCTTTCAGGCGAAGGCATCAAGGTTAACATGACACTTATCTTCACAGCTAACCAGGCACTTCTCTGTGCTAGAGCTGGCGCTGCATTTGTAAGCCCATTCCTTGGAAGACTTGATGACATCAGCGTTCGTGGAACAGATCTTATTTCTGAAGTTGCTGAGATCTTCAGCATCCACGGCATTGAGACAGAGATCATCGCAGCTTCTATCCGTCATCCTATGCACGTTACAGACTGCGCTCTTGCAGGTGCTGACATCGCTACAGTTCCTTTCAAGGTTATTGAGCAGATGGTTCATCATCCACTTACAGATGCTGGTATCGAGAAGTTCCAGAAGGACTACCTTGCAGTATTTGGTGAGTAATTATTTAGTAAGCGATTGATATAATTGCCGTTTACATAAGTTTTTAACAAGGTTTATGGAGTGACAGATTTACAATTTCTGTCACTCTTTTTTTTCTTATTTTTATAACCTTTTATGATCACTAATTTGGACTCAATATTTCGCAATAACTGACAACTGTTTAGAAACAAATGCGTAGAAAAAAATACTTCAAAAAGCTAGTATTTATGTGGGGTTACTAGTCTTTAGACTAAATTTTTTTATGGAGGTATTGGTATGAAACAAGCAATCTATTCAGTCTACGTAATCTTACCAGTTATTTTATTATGGGGAGCCAAATTTACTGGCCCCAAAAAGTTTAACGAAGAATTCCTATCTTTAAGGCAGACCAAGGCTTTTCAAGGTTTTCTTGCAATCTGCATAATGCTGCATCACATTGCGCAGAAAACCTGTGCATCCTGGATCCAGCCACAGTCAAGAATTGTTCATGGTCTTGATATTTTCGTTGATATGGGATTTCTTTTAGTTTCAGTGTTTCTATTCTTTAATGGATATGGAGTTTACAAGAGTTTCCATTCCAAGGAAAACTATCTTAAGGGCTACTTTAAAAAGCGTATCCTGCCTGTAGTTCTTGCTCTTTACACAACTACATTTATCTTCTTTGTTGTAAGACTTCTTATTGGGGAAAAGATGGATGGAAGGCAGATCCTTTTGTATCTTACAAGTTTGGATCTATGTAATCCAAATACCTGGTACGTAATTGTCCTTCCTTTCTTTTATCTGTTTTTCTACATTTCCTTTAAACTCTTTAAGAAGGATGGACTTGCTGTAACTTCTACTACTCTGCTAGTAGTTCTTTATATGCTCCTTGGAACAAGGATCAATCATAACGACTATTGGATAAGAGGTGAGTGGTGGTATAACTGCGTATTTCTATTCCCTGTAGGAATCATATTTGCTAAGTTTGAGAATAAGATAATTCCTCATGTTCAGAAGTTCTATTGGGCATACCTGGCTCTTTTCCTTCTTGCTTACTACCCTATCCGCGTAGGAACAGGCATTGTAGGTAATATGTTTGGCTACTATGGTGAAGGCTGGCTTCCACAGGAAATCATTGTAAAGAACAGGGAAATTACTGTTCTTGCTCAGTCAGTTCTCTGCACCTGGTTCGTAATGTGTCTTTTACTTCTTGGAATGAAGTTTAAGATTGGCAACAAGTTCCTTGATTTCATGGGCAAGATTACTCTTGAATTCTATCTTATCCATGGTCTTTATGTAGAGCTCTTCGGTTGGCAGTTTGACGGCGGTGTAAAGAGCCCACATCACATTAAATACGTGATCGTATATGTTCTTGTAGTATTTGCACTTGGTCTTCCATCTGCTATCCTTCTCAAGAGCTTGCACGATGTGATACTTGGAAAAAAGAAGGCTCAGCCTCTTTTTGATATAAAAGTAAATAAGCTGGTCCTTAATAATAAAGACCAGAAAAAAGACAAAACAGCTTAAATTTAGGAGATACACAATGGGAGCATTTAAAACAGGCAATTACAGAAACTTTTTAAGGGAGATTGGAATTCCAGAAAATGAAATTCAGGCCAGAATAAAAGAGGCCGTTCAAACTTTCTTTTACGATGAAAATGAACGCATATATCATGAAGCAGGATCTGATATGGGTTATCTGTGCGATACAGGCAATAATGATGCCAGAACTGAAGGCATGAGCTATGGAATGATGATGTGTGTTCAGCTTGATATGAAGGAAGAATTTGACCGTATCTGGAAATGGTCCAAGACCTATATGTTCATGACAGAAGGTGAAAATGAAGGATATTTTGCCTGGTCATGTCAGACAGATGGCAAAAAGAATGCAGACGGCCCTGCTCCTGATGGTGAAGAGTTCTATGCAATGGCTCTTTTCTTTGCTTCCCATAGATGGGGCGATGGAGAAGGAATCTTTGAATATAGTAGAGAAGCTCGCGAAATTTTAAGCGCCTGCATCCATAAAGGTGAAAATGGACGAAAAGGTTCACCTATGTGGAATCATGACAATCATCAGATTCTCTTTGTTCCAGGAATTGGCTTTACAGATCCTTCCTATCATCTCCCACACTTTTATGAGTTATTTGCTCTTTGGGCCAATGAGGAGGACAAGAAGTTCTTTAAGGAGGCAGCAGCTGCTAGCAGAGAATATCTTGTAAAGGCTTGTCATCCTGAAACAGGGCTTAGTCCTGAATATGGAAATTTTGATGGCACTCCAATGGACAAGGAACTCCCATGGGGCTACTTTGGAGATTTCTTTAGTGATGCCTACAGAACAGCAGCAAATATCGGCCTTGACAGCGTATGGTTTTCAGAAGATAAGGGCCAGCGAGAAGTTCCACTTCGTATGATGAAATTTTTGGGAACAAGTCTAGAAGCTGTAAGGTGCGCATACAAGGTAGATGGCACTCCTACAGAAAGGCCCGTTCTCCACCCTCTTGGACTCTTATCTACAATTGCTCAGGGCGCCCTGGTAGCAACTACTCCAGAGGAAATTGAGCTTGCAAAGAAGTGGGTTTTATGGTTCTGGAATCAGCCACTTAGAAAGGGCATCCGCCGCTACTATGACAACTGCCTCTACATGTTCGCGTTACTTGCACTTTCCGGCAACTACAGAATATATTAATTTGAGGGCGGCTCTTCCAAGAATTCCTGTGGCGGCGTTTTTTCTCACTCGCGAGTAAAAATCCGCCTTGCCACATTATTCTTGGTGTGAGCCGCAAGTAACCTGCATCCTAAAATAAAAAGTGAATATGTCATGCAAAATGCTGATTATTCTATTGCTTGCATCAATACTGAGATATAAAGTCATGTATAATACAAATTTTAATATTGTCTGCATCACGTTACCTAAATCTATTGATACATAACAAATTTTTTACATAATCTTGCATCATTCTGGAAACATCAAGTCATGCACAATACAAATTTCTATATTGTCTGCATCACGTTGCCTAAATCTATTGATACATAACAAGTTTTTTGCATAATCTTGCATCATTCCTGAGATATCAAGTCATGTATAATGCAAATATTTCTATTATTTGCATTACGTTACCTAAATCTATTGATACATAACAGGTTTTTTACATAATCTTGCATCATTCCAGAAATATCAAGTCATGTATAATACAAATTTTCATATTGTCTGCATCACGCAACATATCAAAACATTGCAAATACCAACACATAAATGCTATCCTAAGTAAAAGAAGTGCAAAGGTCCGGAGCGGTTTACAAAGAGGCAAGAATGCTCATTATTTTGCGATTTTTTAAACTGCGGAGTCGAGGCCAATAAATCAAATGAGTATTTGCCGTTTTGTAAACCATTCCGGGCTTTGCATAATCTTATCGTTTTCAGGAAAGGATTTTTATTTTGATCTATTATATTGCAGATTGTCATTTTTATCATGGAGCACTTAATACGAAGATGGATAAGCGTGGTTTTGGCTCCGTATTAGAAATGAATGAATACATGATTGAAAAGTGGAATAATAAAGTCACCAAGTCAGACACTGTGGTCATTCTTGGTGACTTATCTCTTGGAAGTGTCGAGGAGACAAACGAACTTATTCATCGCCTGAAGGGCAAACTCTGTCTCATTGTAGGTAATCATGATAAATTTGTTGGAAAGCCTGATTTTGACTTGGGTAGATTTGAGTGGATTGATAACTATCGTGAAATCACAGATTCTCAAAAAAAAGTTATCTGCTCTCATTATCCTATTCCCTTCTACGAAGGTCAATACAGGAAGCGTCACAATGGTGACGCTAAAAACTATATGCTATATGGTCATGTTCATGAAACAAGGGATGAAATTCTAATGCAACAGATAGTAAAGCTAATAAGAGAAACGCCTTACTATCCAATAGGCAGTGAGCATGAAAGCACAATTCCCTGTAATATGATCAATTGTTTCTGCAAGCGCTCGGACTACACTCCATTATCTCTATCTGAATGGATCAAATTAAATGATAATCTTAGATGCTGACTCCTACTCGATTTCGCACACGAACATTCCGCACTTAGTGCTCCATATTCTTACGACCGGCTAATGAATTTGTATGCAAGCATCCATTCGCTTGCCGGTCTTGTGCAACAAAGAAAAAATCTCGACATTACAAGCATTGTCGAGATTTTTATGATTTTAACAATATACGCTTTTGATCACATAAGATGATCACTTCAGATCCCCACCATCATCGTGCAATAGCTGTGATGGTTCCTGATCTGCAGCTTTAGTAGCAAGCTCATCGCACCTTTCATTTTCAGGATGGCCAGCGTGTCCCTTTACCCAGTTCCAGCGTATGCCATGGGGCTCGCAGGCCTTTAAAAGGCGCTTCCATAATTCAACATTTTTAACTGGTTTATTGCCAGCTGTTTTCCAGCCTTTTCGGATCCAGCCATCTATCCAGTGCTCATTAAAGGCCTTTATCACATATTGTGAATCTGAAAACATTTCTACATCGCAGGGCTTTAAAAGAGCTTCGAGTCCAACTATGGCACCCATAAGCTCCATCCTGTTATTAGTAGTCTTATCGTAGCCAGCAGAAAGTTCCTTTTCATGAACTTCTCCCTTACTATCTACATATCTGAGTATTGTTCCATACCCACCTGGTCCATCTGGATTTCCTCTAGCTGATCCATCAGAATATATTTCTACTCTCATAAAAAATTTAACTCCTGTTTATGCCCAAACGCCCGATTCAATAAATTTTTCAGCCATTATCTGAGCATCATCTACAATTTTTTTATCATAACCTAGAACTCCCAGAAGCTTTATTGCATTTCTGTTAGTAGCAGGTCCTTCTTTTATCATGTAATCAAAGTGAACGTCATTGTCTGAAACATTTCCTTCAAAATGATAAATATCAAAGTCTTCTTTTAGAAGTGCAGTTAGCTCTATATCATGGGTTGCCGCAAAACACATAACCTTAGATTCTGCAAAGCTCTTAAGAATCTGGGTTGAAGCAGCTATCCTCTCAATAGTGTTTGTTCCTCTAAGTACTTCATCTACGAAGCAAAGAACTGGGCAGCCTTTCTCATTGTTTGAATCAAGAATTCTTTTTATAGATTTGATCTCAACAATATAATAACTATCACCGCCAAAAATATCATCCTTAAGAGCCATTGAAGAGTAAATTCTAAATAGTGGAGCCTTGTACTCTTTTCCCAGAACTGTATGAATTGTCTGGGCAAGAACAGCATTTATAGCACAGGTCTTAAGAAAAGTTGACTTACCAGAAGCATTAGATCCGGTGATAAGAAGACCCTTTTTAGTATCAACGCTATTATTTACGCAATCAGCAATAAGAGGATGTATCAGATCTTTTCCTTCATATCTATCCCCTTCAAAGCTTGGCAGGCAGTAAAAACCGCTATTTGACTCTCTAAAGCAGGCAATAGAAATTTCCGCCTCAAGCTTACCTGTAATTGTTATGATCTCATCAAGAACGTCCTTATTGTCCATGATCTGCTTGTACATCTGGTTGAATTTAATAAGATCAAGGTGAAGGGCCATCTTGACATAGTCAAGCAGAATCTCGATAGGATTTCCGCTGGCATTAACTTTTGTATTATTCATAAGGATAAAAGAGCCTCTTGTAAATGGGCGTAGCTTTTTAGCGGCAGCACTCATTTTGTCTATATCCTCTTTAAGTTCCTTGTAGTCAAGTTTTTCAAAGTACTCCGTTGCATAGATTACTCTCAGAATATATGCAAAAGATGCAAGATAAGGCTCAATCTGATTTTTAATGCCAAAATACTTGAAAATATTGTAGGCAACAAGTGAAATAAATACTATAAAGAATACTTTAAAATTAAAAAAGCAGCCAATAATTGCAGCAAGCATAAGACCTAACATCAAAAAGTGCCTTGCATTAGATACATCAGGAGCTTTGTCCAGATAATCAATATAATCGTAAATAGAATATCTTATTCTTCTTCCGATCTTCGCAAAAATAAGCTGGCACTTAAGCCTTGCCTCATCATTTTTCTGAAAGAAAAGAACATGTGACTCCTGATCAGTAAAATCATCCTCCTGTCTGGGGCTTCTAAGCAAGTGATAGAGATATTCTTCTCCTGTCGCACTAAGGCAATAGTTCATTCTGGCAAATACTCCATCCATGTTAAGATCATTCCAGGTTGTATCATCAATCTGAAAACTCTCTTTATGCTTGGAATAGTAACCAGGAATATGATCCAAGTCATCCTGCTTGTACTCCCTCATAGGCGCCTGTCCAAAACCATCCCTTAATTTCTTTATCAGCACCTTTTCGGCAATTTTCTGATCCCTTAACCCTAATAAGTAAGCAATCAAACATATTCCAGCTAAGATACTAAGTAAAATAATACTCTCCATAAAACTTTTTCCTTTTCACATAAAGTCTGACAAAAGCTGCATTTTAACTATATAATCTGGCCTTTATCTCATCTGCCTTCTGATATATTTCCTCAGGGCTTGCACCGATATTGAACTTACCATTTTCATAGCGGATGATGCCACCTATCATAGTCAAAAGAACATTGCTCTTACTACCACTATATACAATATTCTTTACTATATTGTTGACTGGTTGCATATTAGGCTGATGTAAGTCAAGCATAATGATATCAGCAAGCTTTCCTTCTGCAAGATAGTCGCAGTCATTAAGCCCCATAGCACGGGCACCATTTACAGTAGCCATCTTAAGAACTTCACCTGCATCAACAGATGCTGCATTCATGCTGCGAAGTTTCGCAAGGCCAGTAACCAGGAACATTTCCCTAAACATATCAAGACAATTATTGCTGGCAGGACCGTCAGTTCCAATTGCAACAGGTATCCCACACTTTAAATATTCTTCTATAGGAGCTATGCCGCTTGCAAGCTTGGTATTGGACCCAGGATTAGTAACAGCATAGAGGCCTCTTTTTTTCATGATTTCTCTATCTTTGTCATTGGTCCAGACAAGGTGATAGCCACCTCCACCATAGTTAAACAAGCCAAGTGAATCAAAAAACTCTATAGGAGTCATTCCATATCGTTCTATGCACTCTTTTGTTTCTTTTTCAGTTTCCTGAATATGAGCCCAGAAAGGAGCCTTGTATTTTTCTACAAGGTCAGCGCATTTTTCCAAAAGCTCTTTAGAGCAGGTGTATTCCGCATGGACTCCGAGAATAAAGAAATTATATTGGTCTCTTCCATTTAGTTCATTATAGTAGCGCTCTAAAAGCTCCACTGACTGGCTGAAATTATTGACACAGCTAGTCTGAACGCATCTCATACCACAGTCCCTAAAGGAATCAGCAACTGAAAACGGAGTCAGATACATCTCAAAAGCCGCAGTAATACCACTTGTAAGATATTCCATAATAGAAATCTTGCTAAGATGGTATATATCTTCTGCTGTCATCTTGGCTTCTATAGGGAAAATCTGATTTCCAAGCCAGTCCTGAAGCGGAAGGTCATCCGCCTTAGATCTCATGAGAGCCATAGCAGAATGTGTATGAGCATTTTTAAAGCCTGGCATCAGAAGATTCTCATGACAGTCTATTTCTCTATCCCAGACAAGCATTGCCTCCCTGTGAGATGCTAAGTATTCTCTTCCCTCTTCTTCTGTTCCAACAAAGATTATTCTGTCCTCAACAACCCAGACTTCGCCCTTAAAAATATCTTTCCCCGGCTCCATTGTAAGAACTCTTGCATTAAAAAAACGGGTTCTCATTATCTCCTCCATATACGTCAAATGCCTATATAGGTTGGTATATAGGCATTTTCCATTTTTTATATTTTAGATATTGAATGCTTTTATTGATTCTGTAACAAGTTTTGTAAACAGTGGAGCTGCCTTGTCTGCAGCCTCCTGAACCTCTTCGTGGCAAAGAGGCTGATCGCTGATACCCGCAGCAAGGTTACTAATACAGGAAACTCCGCAAATACGCATGCCCATGTGATTAGCTGCAATAGCTTCTATAACTGTGCTCATACCAACGGCTGATACACCAAGCTTACCAAGAAGTCTAATTTCAGCAGGGCTCTCAAAGGATGGACCTGTAAGCTGGCAGTATACACCTTCCTTGAGGTCAATGCCTTCAGCCTTGGCAGCATTTCTGATAACTTCCTGGAGGTCCTTGTCATAAACTTCAGACATATCCGCAAATCTAGGGCCAAGTTCATCAACATTTGGTCCGATAAGAGGATTAGGAGCAAAAATAGAAACATGATCATTTATAAGCATAAGGTCACCTGCTTTAAAGCCCTCTCCAAGTCCGCCAGCTGCATTAGTAAGGAAAAGAATCTTTGCACCCAGCATCTTCATAAGTCTTGCAGGAAGAACAGCATCTGTTACATCATAGCCTTCATAGAAATGAACACGGCCCTTCATGCAGACAACTTTCACATTATCAACATATCCAAAAATGAATTTTCCAGCATGACCTGGAACTGTAGAAACAGGAAATCCTGGAATATCGCTATAACTGATCTCTGTCTCAATCTTAATATTATCTGCGTAGTTACCAAGGCCTGAGCCAAGAACAAGTGCAACATCAGGCACAAAATCTGTCTTCTCTCTAACTGCCTTTACACAGCTTTCAAGCTTTTCATAAATTGCGTTTTTCATCTTAATACCTCACTTTATAATACTTATCAAAAAGATATTTTTTCTATCAGTGCACATATGAGTATACCATGAAACATGGCTTAATTACTAGGATTTTTGCCATTTTCATCATCGGCTTTATCTGGCATTATATCGTTTGCCAAATCTAAACCATTTTCATCAGAATCTAAGTTTTCTTCATCCTCTGCATCTTCTATTCCTAGAGGTTCGGGGATCTCTAAAACTCCTGTAATAACAGGTTGAATTGTATTTTTAACTGCATGCTCAAGAGCTTCCTTTAGGCCTCCCTTAAAAAATCTGCTAACAACCATTCCCTGAACTCCTGAAAAAGCATCTGGTGCCATACTTTTCATAGTGGAAATCAGCATATCTGTACCAGGAGTCTCAAGAAGCCTGACTTCAATCCTGGATGGAACAGATGGATATATAAAAGTTCCTTTCCTGTCTTCTCTGTCTGAGGCATCATCTTCAAAATAGATATTAAATGTTCGAAGACATGCTTCTTCCAGGAAATTTATCTCATTTTTGATAACCAGCCTGTTATACTCATCTGTAGTAATAACAGAAACAAGAGAAACCTCGTAGATTTCACCGTGCATGTTAATTTTACTGGTATATCTTTTACCACCAAAGCCGCATCTAAGGCTGTAGATTTCAATACCCTCATAAATATCTATGTAAAAGAAATTCTTATCCCAGAGCCTAAATCCTATCTTGTTTATGCCATCTGTAAAATTATTGTGCACAACCTGCATCATGATAGGAAAGATGCCAACACCCTTTTGTTCTATGTCATAGCATTTACCATCAAGCTTGGATAACCATTCGTAAATAAGGTGGTTCTCATTTCTGACATTGTAGGATCTCACAGCTGTTTTAAAGCTTGCACGCTTATTATTTGATGAAACCGCATATCTTCTAGGTGTTCCCTTTGTCATCTTAATATTGCGTTCCTTCCAGCCACCAGAACAGATTATTGGATAGTTGTTGCTGCGGCCACTTACAAACTTACAAATTGCCTTAAGCTTATTAAGATCAGCAAAATTTTCAGGTTTTGATTCCTCTTCTATTACCAGCTCCTTCATATAGTTTCTGATAATTGTTGCCATTTTACTAGTCTGGAAAATATCGCTATTTCCGCCATTTGTGACTACAACCATATCAACATCAGGATATACAAATACATTTTGTCCCAGCATTCCGTTATAGGCAAAAGAGCCCGGTCTGTCGTCATTTATCCATAGCTGATAACCATAGTGTTCATTATCAGGTTTTCCTGTCTCAATCTGCCATTTTGTGGATTCTTCCACCCACTCTTTTGGCACAATCTGATGTCTATCCCACATGCCATCTTGCAAATATAACTGTCCAAGCTTGGCCATATCTTCTATCCTGATAAACAGGCCCCATCCGCCTTTTGTGATGCTCTGAGGGCAGCTCTCCCAATAGGTTCTAAGTATTCCCATTGGCATAAAAATCTTCTCTTTTATGTAATCATAGGCGCTCATCCCAGTCTTTTCTGTGATGATCGCAGATAGCATGTAAGTATTCATGCTATTGTATTCAAACATGGCCCCTGGCTCAAATTTAAAAGAAGCCTCCAGAAAGCTCTTTCTCCAATCGTTGCCGCTTATAGCTCCAGCTTCACTAAAATCTACTCCGCTGCTCATAACAAGAAGGTTTTTAACTGTAATATTTTTCTTAAGGAACCCGAAAGGACTCATTCTGGAACTGAAGATATCGCTTAATTTTTCATCAAGAAACAGTTTTCCCTCAGAAACCAGGATACCAATAGCCATGCCTATAACGCTCTTACACATGGAAAAAGAGACATGCCAGGTGTCCATATCGTAAGGCTCAAATGCGCATTCTGCCACTACCTTACCATGGCGAAGCGCCATGAACTTATGAATATTGCAATCTTTTGACTCATTAAGGTCTCTTATAAGGGACGCAAAAAAAGCAGAACTAAGTCCCTGGGATTCTGGTGATCTTCTCTCAAGATAAGTTTCTCCAATAACACTTTCATGAGAAAATTCCGGTTTCTGCGGATGATAATCAACCTTACTGATCTCGCCAGTTTCTCTGGCTACCAGTTTCATCAAAAGTCCACCGACGTCTAGTTCTGCTCTTGGCATTTATATTACCCCCTAACAAATTTCAGTCATCAAGTAAGTATCGCAAGGGGAGATGTCTATTATTTTTTATATTTAAGTGCTCTCATGGAGTTGAGTATTGCAATGACAGCAACACCTACATCTCCAAATACAGCAAGCCACATAGTAGTAAGTCCCAACGCTCCAAGTACAAGGATTATAAGCTTAACAGCCAGCGCAAATACAATGTTCTCTTTTACAATTCTCATTGTCTTGCGGGCAATTCCGATAACTGAAGCAATCTTGGAAATATCATCATCCATTATGACAACGTCTGCCGCTTCAATAGCAGCATCACTTCCAAGAGATCCCATAGCGATACCAACATCAGCTCTCATAAGTACTGGAGCATCATTTATACCATCTCCGACAAATGCAAGCTTACTACCATTATCCATTGAAGAAAGTAATTTTTCAACCCTGCTGACTTTATCGGCCGGAAGAAGCTCTGCAATTACCTGATCTATGCCAACTTTTTCAGCCACATCCTTTGCAGCCTTTTCTCTATCTCCAGTAAGCATAATGGTCTTTTTAACGCCAGTTTCCTTAAGGCTCTTTATCGCTTCTGCAGATGTCTCTTTTATAACATCAGAAATTATGACAGCTCCCAGGTAATTTCCATCAAGAGCGACATAAACGACTGTTCCTGCTCTGTCTATAGCTTCATACTTTATATTCCTGCTTTCAAGCAGTCTCTTATTTCCAAGAAGCAATTCTTTTCCCTGATAAAAAGAGATAACGCCGTGGCCAGACTCTTCCTTTGTTCTGGACTCATCAATAAGCGCATTATCGATCTTATTTTTAGTACCACCACTAAATATTCCCTCTTCATAGGCAGTGCAAATTGATCTGGCAATAGGATGGTTTGATAAAGACTCTCCATGTGCTGCAATCTTTAAAAGCTCAGCCTCAGATGATAAAAGGCCTTTGTTATAAATAATCTCAGTAACCTTAAACTCACCCTTTGTTATGGTTCCTGTTTTATCAAAAACAACAGTGTCAACCTTTGATACAGATTCAAGGTAATTGCTGCCCTTTACAAGAACACCAATCTTGGATGAAGCTCCAATTCCGCCAAAGAATCCAAGAGGAACTGAAATAACAAGTGCACATGGGCAAGATACAATAAGGAAAATGCAGGCTCTTCTTATACTGTCAGCCCATGGAAGAAGGCCAAAAATCGGAGGAATAATAGCAAGTAAAAGAGCTCCTATAGTCACAACCGGAGTATATACCCTTGCAAATCTTGTTATAAAATTCTCCATTCTGGACTTCTTGTTGCTGGCATTTTCAACAAGTTCAAGAATTTTAGAAACTGTTGAGTTTTCATAATCTTTTTCAACCTTGACCTTGATTATGCCCTCCCCATTAACGCAGCCGCTTATAACTTCATCTCCAGAAACTGCTTTTCTTGGAACTGACTCTCCTGTAAGAGCAGCTGTATCAATAAAGCTCTCGCCTTCTATAACTGTGCCATCCACAGGTATCTTTTCTCCAGCGCGAACAAGAATAATATCTCCAACGCTAACTTCCTCAGGATCAACTTCTGTCACATTACCATCAGCATCTACAAGGTTTGCTGACTCTGGAGCAATACTCATAAGTTCAGTTATAGACTGCCTGGACTTTCCAACTGCTACAGACTGGAATAATTCACCAATCTGGTAAAAAAGCATTACGGCAAGAGCCTCTGAATACTCCTGAATTCCAAAAGCGCCAAAGGTTGCGATCATCATAAGGAAATTCTCATCAAAAACCTGTCCGTGACTTATGTTGATACAGGCCTTTTTGATTACATCGTAGCCAATAACTGCATAAGGGATTGCATATATTATTAGTGTAACAAACCATGGAAGAGGCTCAAGCACACCTGTTTTATCAAGTATAAGAAGTACTACGAAAGCTATTAGTACAGCAATTATTCTGTTTCTTACTTTTTTCTGTTTTTTTGTCATACAAGTATCCTCTGATACACTTAATCATGTAGTCTTTCTGCCAAATATAATTCACTTATAAGTATGTCTGAATAGCTCATAGACCATTTAATATGTCAGGCTTCGATTTCGCAGTCAGGTTCAACCTTCTTGCAAGCCTTGACTGCCTGTTCAAAAACGCTGTCAAATACGTCATCAGCTGCTTCAAGAATAAATTTCTGAGTCATAAAATTAACTCTTGCGTTTACAACACCTTCAATCTTCTTGACAGCATCTTCCATCTTAGCTGCACAGTTAGCACAATCAACTTCACACTTAAATGTCTTCTTCATATCTATATCTCCTTTTTACATTAGAATTTTTTATTATTAACTTTCAGATTTAATTCTGAAAGCTATATTCTGTATCATTCCTCAATATGATTAAGTCCCTGATCAATAATGGTTCTAACATGATCATCAGCCAAAAAATAGATTATGGACTTACCTTCTCTTCTGTTTCCAACCAGCTTACTCTGTTTAAGAACCTTGAGCTGATGAGAAATTGCTGACTGAGTCATATTAAGTGTCTCTGCAATATCGCATACACACATTTCCTGCTCAAACAAAGCAAACAGAATCTTTATTCTGGTTGAATCTCCAAAAACCTTAAAAAGCTCTGCAAGATCATATAATTCATCTTCATCAGGCATAAGCCTCTTGGTCTTAAGAACTACATTACTGTGGGTGCAGAACTCATCGCACAGCTCAACATCATTCATTGCCATAGAAATCACCTCTTTTAATTCAAACATATGAATATCTGTTCATATGTTTAATCTATCCCATATATTCATTTTTGTCAACAAAAAAATGAGCTATTTCTTTTTTCTTTAGAAATAGCTCAAACCCACTAATATTTTCCTATTACAATCGAGTAGAAGACGGTCAGTCTTCCTACTCGTCTGCGAGCCGCTGGTCAGCTTAGCTGACATATTTCATATCAGCGGCTCTGCAATATAAAAGGCCAGTTGCTGAAATATTATCAGCAACTGGCCTTAAAAGTTTAAGGAATCAGAACTCCATCAGCATCAAATGAATAGTTCTTGCCCCACTTCTTAATAGTTTCAGACTTGGCAAGCTTTCCATCAGCCTTAGTATAGTACTTAGCTCCGCCAACAGTGATCCATGTACTCTTAGTCTGTCTACCATCAGCCTTGAAGTAATAGGTATCACCATCAATGTCTACAAATCCAGTCTGCATTACGCCTTCTTCATCGAAGTAATAAGTTGCGCTCCACTTGTCCTTAAAGCCTTTTACCATCTTGCCATCCTTAGCAAAGTAGTAAGTCTTGCCATTTTCCGTATAGAATACGTTTTTCTGAAGAGTGCCTCTTTTACTAAAGAGATAATATTCTCCATCAATCTTCTGCATTCCTGTAAGATACTGGCCATCTTCTGTTACAAAGTAAACAGAACCATACTTTGTTGTCCATGTACCCTTAATTTTTTCTGGATCTTCTGGTTCATCCGGGTCATCTTGCCCCTTAATTGTATATTCAGGTGACAGGAAGTAGATGTTCATTATACTTCCGTCATCATAAGCATCCGTACCATCACAAGTCCACTCTACGCCATTAACGATAAGCTTTGGATTATCTGCAAACTCATGTGTATAATAATATTCACTGTTAATATGTAACAGTACCTTGAAACGATACCTGCCCTCTGAGAAGTAATCCTTATCATCTGCGGTTACTGGAATGAACTGCTCATGCAGATACTTCTGCCAGTGAATGCTCATAAATGTAACGGTATCAGGACCATCAAATGTAAGATTTTCATATTTTTGGCCCTCTACAAATATCTTTTCAATATTTGATTTGGCATTAATAGTTTCAATCTTATGCTTGCCCGCTTCTGGCAATTTACTATACTGATATCTCAACTCTGTGAGAGCTGAGATAGGCTTCAGATCTGATTTTACTGCTCTTACATATACTGTATAGGAACCAAATGGAAGACCTTTCTTATAAAATGCATTTGTAGGGTCAAAGAAATTATCCTCAGTATAGAAAGATTCCTGAGCAATAATAATTTCGTATTTATCAGCACCTCTGTATGGATCAAAACGTATTACTCCATTTTCTACTCTTACTCTTGAAAGGTACTCTCCATAAGTGAATTTTGAGTAAAACTCAGGAGAATCAACCACAGCTGATAACACAGTTGCTTTATCTTCTGGTCCATATGCCCTTGATACTAAAGAACAATCTCTGCCATCCATATAGTATTCACAATCAGCATCTAATAAATAATTATAATTATTATTTTTATACTCAGGATCAATTTCTACTCTGAATCGTGCCTTATAATAACCTACATCAAACCTGTCTTCTTTATAGCTTTCAAAATCGCCTTCTTCGTTCTTTCTTACCCATTCAAGGAAAGTAACCTTGATTCCATTAGTCTCTGGGATAAGTGTAGGTTCTACGCATTTACCATAATCAACAATGGTAAAGGTAAGCGAAGGATCTGATTTTATATTAGCTTTTGAAATTATTGTAGGTTCGGGTAATTCAGGAGCTTCTAACTCATATATTGGAGAAGCAAACGTCATGCTAGTTAAGTTAAAATTCTCATCATATGTAGTACCTACCCAACGCCAACCGATACCATTAACATAAAGTCTAAAATTTGGATCTAATTCATAATTATTGTAACAATCACGAATTTTAACTGATAAAAGAGCTCTATACTTTCCTTCAATGAATCTTGCAGCATCCTCCCAGTCACCGTATGGATTATTAGGATCATATTTTTCAGAATGAACCTGCCATCCTTTAAAAGTATATTCTAGTGCAGTATTAAAGCTGTTAAATGTTGGAGCCACGCAATCTTGCCCAAATTTACCCATCTTTTTTAGGTCATCAGAAGAAACCGAATCCTCTGTAATAGTAACTATCTTCGGTTCTGGTTCCGGATCTGGTTTCTCCATAGCGTATGCATATTCAATATCATAGGTCTGAGAAATAGGCTTAAAATTCTGTTTTGTGGCTGTTATATGTAGCATATATTTGCCAGGAGTAAAGCCCATATTAAAGAAATTATATATAAGATCAACCCTGTTTGTAGTAGCTATGATTGGGTCATGACCATCCACCTTCACAAAATATAAGCAATTCTCTGCATACGCATCAAATGTAAGGATATCCTCCTCAATCTTAACATTTGTGAGTGGTCTAAGAACAATATCATCAGCAACAAAGTCATAAGTAAGCTCTGCTGTCTGCGAAGAAACCTCATAAGTATGTTTTTTTAATGCTCTAACTGTTACTTTATAAGAACCACTTGAAAGACCAATTTCATTGCAATACTTATTAAGATTATAAGGTATATTAGAGGTAGTTATTGCTCCATTATCAACAACAATATCGTAAAAATAGTCATCACCAATAGAGTCAATATACAGCCATCCATCATTAATATATGCATTAAGGGTAGGAAGCGAAGAATTATCCATTGGCTTTACTTCTTCGGCTGCAGCTTCTAAAGGAGTAACTTCTTCTGGAAGTTCTTCTTTTACTTCAGGCACTTCTTCTTTAATTTCTTCAGTTATATCTTCAGTAACTTCTTCTGCTACCACTTCAGTCGTCTCACTCTCAACAGGAGTGTCAGCAAAAGCTGTAACAGGCTGAAGAACAAGGCCTGCACACAATGTTAGAGCTAGCAATTTCGTTAGAAACTTTTTACTCATGTAATCCCACCTTTCTCATAAGAAAACCTTTTGCGAAATGGCGTCTTTTTTGATTTCAAAAAGGAGCGCCACCATTTTTAATTTTATAATGTATTAAAATGAAAAAACATTAACCTTTAGTTAGTATTTTTAGATTTAATTTTATAAAAAAAGCCTGTATTTTCGCGTATTTACGAAAATACAGGCCAATTAAATCTAGTATTTATCAGAATGTTACTTTCTTGTATGACTTCTTGCCCTTACGAACCATAACGCCTTCAGCAAATACATCCTTGGTGTATGTTGTCTTAACGTCTGATACCTTCTCGTCGTTAAATGTAACACCGCCCTGCTCTACAGCACGTCTTGCTTCACTTCTTGTGTTGCAAAGGCCTGCAGAAACAAGTACCTGAAGAATATCAATAACTCCATCTCTGAAGTCCTCTTCCTTGAGGCTTGTAGCTGGAACGTTAGTCATGTCAGAACCACCTGCAAAAAGCGCTCTAGCAGCATCCTGCGCCTTCTGAGCTTCCTCTTTACCGTGTACAAGAGCTGTAAGCTCAAATGCAAGAATTTCCTTCTTCTCATTGATCCTTGAGTCATCCCACTTCTCCATCTCAAGGATTTCCTCGATAGGAATAAATGTAAGCATCTTAATGCACTTATCTACATCAGCATCGCCAACGTTTCTCCAGTACTGATAGAAATCAAATGGTGATGTCTTATTAGGATCAAGCCATACAGCATTTCCAGCAGTCTTACCCATCTTCTTGCCCTGAGAGTCTGTAAGAAGGGTAATAGTCATTGCATGAGCGTCCTTACCAAGTTTTCTTCTGATAAGCTCTGTTCCGCCCAGCATATTGCTCCACTGATCATCTCCACCAAATTCAAGATTACAGTTGTACTTCTGGAACATGTAGTAGAAGTCGTAAGACTGCATGATCATGTAGTTGAACTCAAGGAAAGAAAGTCCTTTTTCCATACGCTGCTTGTAGCACTCAGCTCTAAGCATATTGTTAACTGAAAAACATGCACCAACCTCGCGAAGAAGTTCAATGTAGTTAAGGTTTAAAAGCCAGTCTGCGTTGTTGACCATCATAGCCTTGCCTTCACCAAAGTCGATGAATTTCTCCATCTGCTTCTTGAAGCACTCTGCATTGTGATCGATGTCTTCTCTTGTAAGCATCTTTCTCATATCAGTTCTACCTGATGGATCACCGATCATTGTTGTACCGCCACCAATAAGGGCGATTGGCTTATTGCCAGCCATCTGAAGTCTCTTCATAAGAGTAAGCGCCATGAAGTGACCTGCAGTAAGGGAATCTGCTGTACAGTCAAAACCAATATAGAATGTTGCCTTACCTGTGTTAACAAGCTCTCTTATCTGCTCTTCATCTGTTACCTGGGCAATAAGTCCTCTTGCCTTTAACTCTTCAAAAATCTGCATTACGCACCTCCAAAATTATGTATGATTGCGAGAAGAAAGGAAACTTCCGCTTCACTAAACTCGAAAGAATCTCGTTAAGTGTCCGGAAGTGGTTCGAACTAGCTTCGATAATACCTCAGCAAGTTCTCTACACAAAAAAAGTCCTTCGCAATCATTATTGATTACGAAGGACGAATAATTCGTGTTACCACCTTCATTCACACATAGCTCACGCTATATGCCTCAGTAAGTACGGCTCAAAAAATAAGCGATACTCTCTTGATATAACGGTCAATACCGGCAGATCATACTAATTCCAAAGGAACATTCCGACCTGCAGCTCACGGAGGTATTCATCATCGCTCTTAACATACGCCTCTCACCAACCGGCTATTCTCTGTTGTCAGCCTGCGATTCTTACTTATTCCGATCATCGCTATTTCTATTTACTTAGATATATTAGTTTTTTTATTAATAAAAGTCAAGGAAAAAACGTATATCATCAGGTGTCAAAAATATTCTTTTTCACCTTACATACTACCTGAAGCATAACAAACATAATAAATGTATCGATTGGAAGCATCACGGCATTGGATGCAATTCTTGCTGGAAGAATAGCTGCTATAGCTTTTCCATAAAGCATATTAAGCCACAAAGTATTTAAAATAATATTGCAGACTATCTTAACAGATATCTGAGCACAAATTACTCTCCAAAGCTTTACAGGCTTATTATAGATAAAAATGCCATATAAAAAGGCTCCTATCATAGCTGTTAGAGTAAATCCAGGGAAGAAATCTCCATCTCCACTTATAAACCACTTAACAACGTCCATGGTTCCGCCAAAGATTGCTCCAATCCATGGTCCAAACAGGTAATCTACTATCTGATTGGGAAGCCCTGAAAAACCGATACGTACATACTGGCCAAATTTGATTGTCGCTACCTGCCCCAAGATAATAGCAAGAGCTCCCATAAGGCCACATATAGTAAGAACCTTAGTTTCTTTTAGCTGAGTCAGAGAGCCAAAAGTTCTTTTAAAAAAGTTTTCTTTTCCAGTTACAGATTGATTTTTAGACATAATAATACCTCCTTTGCAGTTTTCCTTTAACCACATCAGAGGCATGATAATAATCCTTATACATGATGTAGCAGCGGGATGCGACACTAAAACCGCGAGTCAAAAACTCTTCGTCCCGATGACAACTCCCTGTTCACCAGGCACTTAACGCTCTAACGTCTACTCTGCATAAACATTTTTTATTTGCACATATAATACTGTAATATCCTGCAAATTGCAATGGATTTTATGAAATTAAATATCAAAAAATATTACCAATCAAGATTACTGCTCTCAATCTTTTTATCTCTGATCATAAGATCATTGAGGGCTTCCTCTGGAGATTTGCCTTCAAAGAGAACCTGATTAACTGCAGTTACAATAGGCATCTCCACATCATATTTCTCTGCAAGAAGTCTTGCTGCCTTGGCACTATACACGCCTTCAACAACCATTTTGACTTCATCCATAGCTTCCTGCATAGATTTGCCCTGACCAATAAGGATACCTGCTCTTCTGTTTCTAGAGTGCATAGAAGCACAGGTAACAACAAGATCTCCAATACCTGAAAGTCCGCTAAAGGTCTCAAATTTACCACCCATAGCCATTCCAAGTCTTCCAATTTCTGCTATGCCTCGAGTTATAAGGGCCGCTTTAGCATTGTCTCCAAGCCCATAGCCATCAGCAATACCAGAAGCAAGTGCAATAACATTTTTAAGAGCTGCACCAATCTCTATTCCAAGCATATCTGGACTGATGTAAACTCTGAAAACATTACTCATAAAGACATTCTGAACAAGCCTTGCTGTTTCCTTGTCAAAAGCTCCAACTACAATAGATGTAGGCATGCCCTTTCCAACCTCTTCTGCATGTGAAGGGCCAGATAGTACACAGACCTGGCTTCCTGGAAGTTCATCAAGAATAACATCTGACATGACCATAAGGCTCTGCTCCTCTATACCCTTTGAGCAGTTAACAATGATCTGAGGATGTTCATCAGTGCTATTAATATAAGGCTTCATCTGTCTTACAGTCTCTCTCATATGAGAAGATGGGACAACTAAAACTACGATGTCCTTATCCTTTATAGCTTCCTCCATACTGCAGGTAAACTTAACAGAATCATCCAAAATAACACCTGGAAGCTTGTCTTCGTTCCCGTGATAAGCTCTAAGCTTATCTACTGTTTCCTGTCTTCTGGACCAAATAGTAATATTATGACCATTATTTTTAAGAAGGTAACCAAGGGCAATTCCCCAGCTACCAGCACCTATAATGCCTATTTCTTTTACCAAGATCAATTTTCTCCTACGATTAATCTATCTTATTCTTTTTGAAAATATAGGTCTTTCTCTCCTGACCCGCAAGGAGCTTTTTGATATTTCCTCTATGCTGATAAAAAGCAAGGAAAGTAAGGAATCCCAAGAGCACATACACTTCAATAAGGTTAGCCTGTGGCAATCCGCCAAAAAGTCCCATCTGGCCATAGATTATAGACATAACAAGAAGTGCGGTGTAGTAAAACAAACTGCAAACAGAGACAATGTGGAATAAGTTAAATGGCAAGAAAAATGAGATTACTCCCATAAGGATAAAAAGCCATGTAAACTGTATTCCAGCATAAATTGTGTAGCCCGCAGTGCAAGCAATTCCCTTGCCACCCTTAAACTTAAGAGTAACAGGAAAATCATGCCCAAGAACAGCTCCCGCAGCTGTATAAGTCATATAAAGAATAATAAAATCAGGATTACTTCTGCCAAAAAGAAGATAAGTGATAAAAATGGCAGCCATGCATTTAAGCATATCGCCAAGAAGAACTATTCCTCCAGCCTTTGGTCCTAATACTCTTAATGTGTTGGTTGTACCAGCGTTTCCGCTTCCAACCTTTCTGATGTCTACTCCCTTAAGTCTTCCATAAAAAACTGCAGTCTGTATCATTCCAAATACATAGCCGATCCCCAAGCAAATTACTCTTTCAAGTAGTAAACCAAGTCCCATTTTACTTGTCCTCTTTTCTCTCCCTTATGATAAATCGTAGAGGTGTTCCCTTAAATCCAAAGGCCTCTCTTATCTGATTCTCAATATATCTTGTGTAACTAAAGTGCATAAGCTTTTTGTCATTTACAAAGATAACAAATGTTGGAGGCTTAACAGAAGCCTGAGTAATATAGTAAAGCTTAAGCATCTTGCCCTTATCACTTGGTGGCTGCTGCATTACTACAGCCTGTGTCATGATCTCGTTGAGAACACCAGTTGATACTCTCATAGCATGGTTCTCAGAAACCATATCGATCATGTCATAGAGCTTAACAAGTCTCTGTCCTGTTTCGGCTGATATAAAGATTATCTCGGCATAGTTCATAAAGGCCAGAGTATTTCTGATGTCCTTAGTAAACTCTTTTACAGAATGGTTATCCTTCTCGATAAGATCCCACTTATTAACAGCGATAATAACTGCCTTGCCGCTTTCATGGGCGATTCCAGCAATCTTAGCGTCCTGCTCAGTTACGCCCTCAGCTGCATTGATAACAAGGATAGCAACATCTGCTCTTTCTACAGCTCCTACTGTTCTAACAATCATGTAGTGCTCAAGCTCGTCCTTGACCTTATTCTTTCTGCGAAGGCCTGCTGTATCGATAAATGTATATTTCTTGCCATTATATTTAACCTGAGTATCGATGGCATCTCTTGTTGTACCTGCAATATCAGAAACAATAAGTCTGTTCTCGCCTATAAGTTTGTTAATGATAGATGACTTACCAACGTTTGGCTTACCAATAATGGCAATCTTAGTAGAATCATCCTCTTCCTCATCAGTAGATGACTTGCTAAAGTGGCTTACTACTTCTTCCAAAAGATCACCAATACCCTGCTTGTTAACAGCAGAAATAGGGAAAGGCTCTCCAATTCCCAGATTATAAAATTCATATACATCAAGTGAATCCCTATTGTAGTTATCAACCTTGTTTACGCACAAAACAACAGGCTTACCAGATTTCCTAAGCATATCTGCAACCTTGGAATCAGAATCTGTAAGTCCCTGCTTAACATCAACCATGAAGATGATAACATCAGCTGTATCAATAGCTATCTGGGCCTGATCTCTCATCTGTGCCAGAATGATGTCCTTGGAATCAGGCTCGATACCGCCTGTGTCAATAAGAGTAAAGCTGTGATTCAGCCACTCTACATCCTGATATATTCTGTCTCTTGTTACTCCAGGTGTATCCTGCACAATAGCGATCCTGCTACCAGCAAGCGCATTAAAAAGTGTAGATTTACCTACGTTAGGTCTACCGACCACCGCTACAATATTTCTTTTACTCATAAAAACTTCCTTATCTATGTATTACTATTTAAGTGGAAAGCTCCTGATAAATAATCAGAAAAGCTCATCAACATGTATATCAAAAAGCTTGGATACAAGGTCATGTCCATCACACTTGACAATGCCCACCTTGACATTAAGCTCTCTTTCTATATCTCCTACTGTTACGTCATCAAGAAGATAATCTTCTCCGCTTCTAAGAAGGTTCTCGGGAAGATACAGAACATCTCCCAAATCCTTACCTTTTAGCTGTTTTATAATATCCTGACCAGTTAAAAGCCCTGATACAGTGATCCTCTCGCCAAAAAACTCATTGATTATCTCATAAACTGATGTATTTAGTCCAGGGCAAACTGATACAGCTCTATCTACAAGCTCTTTTATACAAGGATATACCAGTTTACCAGTTGCAAAAGAGATATGCCTCTTAAGGCCCTTAATGTGATCCATATGCTCAGAAAGAGCTATTTTCATAGACTCTTCAAATTCATTTATGAGAAGCCGAACCATTCCTACACCGTTTTCAAGCTGGATATAACCATCATATCGTTCTTCCTCAGGGAAATCTCGGCCTGCCAGAAAATACCACTCGTCACTCGCGTGTATAAAATGAATTCCATGCTCCTTATAAACCTTTTTCTGCCAGGATTCAATCTCATCGATAACCTTTTCTGCATCCTCCTTGTTAAACGGCTCAAGCGGATACAGGCCATCTCTATATTTGGAAAGACCAACTGGCACAACAGATACGCTCTGAAGGTTAGGAATATACTTGGTAAGATCTGTTATGGACCTTGTCAGCTCAGGGCCATCATTGACACCCTTACATAGAACAATCTGTCCGTTTATTTCTATACCAGTTCCTGGAGCGCAGAGTCTGTCTACCTTTTTAAGAGCTTCTCCAGCAAATCTATTTCCCAGCATTTTGCAGCGCAGTTCTGGGTTAGTAGTCTGAAAAGAGATATTGATTGGTGATAGGTGATATTTTAATATTCTGTCTATATCCTTGTCAGACATATTAGTAAGAGTTACATAATTCCCCTGTAGGAAGGAAAGTCTTGAATCATCATCTTTAAAATACAGGGTATCTCTCATTCCCTTTGGCATCTGGTCAATAAAGCAAAAGATACAGTTATTACTACAACGTCTATAGTTGTCCATGAGGCCATTTTCGAATTCTATTCCAAGGTCCTCATCAAAATCCTTATCAATATCCAGAAGCCACTCTTCTCCATCAGCCTTCCTGATAAGAACATCCAAATGATCATCTTGTACTAGGTACTGATAGTCAAATACATCCTCCAGTTCCTGATCATTAATTTTCAGTAGGTAGTCACCCTTTTCTATATTTAGTTCCTGAGCAATGCTGCCGTCTTCAACATTGCCTATTAAATGTCCATTATACTTTTTCATAACCTTCATTATACATGAAATTCCTTGACGTGTCAGTAAATAAGATGGTAAAACATAAGATGTAGGATCTTGAGCAATTTTTACTTAAGAAAACCGCGATCATATGATATCAAAACCAGGTATCAATTACATGTTATCAATGAAAAAAGGGGATAATTATGCCAGATTTTCACAAGCTAGAAGCTACTATTCCTGTAGCTCCGCTTAACCTTATCGTAATGGATTCAGCAAGGGATCTTGGAGATAGTGTAGACAAATATATATCTCAGTTCAGGCATGAACTTTACAAGATGCCCGAGAACGATCCAGCTTTCCATGGTTATGTCAAGGACAGTTATCAGATCAAGATCAACCTTGACAGATTTAGAAGTGGTGAAGCCAAGGCTACTATTGCACAGAGTGTTCGTGGTAATGACGTCTACATTCTTACAGATGTCTGCAACTATAGCATCACCTACAAGATGTACAATTTCGTCAACCACAAATCTCCCGACGATCACTTCCAGGATTTAAAAAGAGTGATTGGTGCAATTACTGGTAAGGCCAAGAGAATAAATGTCATCATGCCTTTCTTATATGAGGGAAGACAGCACAAGAGAAATGGTATGGAATCTCTTGATGCAGCTGCCATGTTTAAAGAGCTTCATGATATGGGTATTTCTAATTTCATCACCTTTGATGCTCATGACCCCAGAATCTCTAATGCCAAGCCAATTGGAGGTTTTGATAATTTCCTTGCCTCCTATCAGTTTATGAAGGCTCTTTTATCCCATATCGATGACCTTATTGTTGATAAAGATCATCTGACTGTTATTTCTCCTGATGAAGGTGCTCTCGACAGAGCCGTATATTTTGCCAACGTAATTGGCGCAGATACAGGTATGTTCTACAAGAGACGTGACTATGCTCATGTTGTAAACGGAACTAATCCTATTGTAGCTCACGAATTCCTTGGTTCAGATATTTCCGGAAGAGACGTTATCATAATTGACGATATGATTTCTTCTGGTTCCAGTATGATAGATACTGCCAAACAGCTAAAGAACATGGGAGCAAAGCGCGTATTCATCTGTACCACATTTGGTCTTTTCACAGACGGAATGAGCAAATTTGATGATGGTTACAAGAATGGTTATTTTGATGCGGTTATTACCACTAACCTTACTTACATGAATGATGATGTTAAGTCAAGGGAATACGTATTTATTGCAGATATGGGCAAATTCCTTGCTACTATTATCGATTTCTTAAATCACGACGCTTCAATGTCAACAGTTAATATGCCTACTGACAAAATCCATGAGATTGTCGGTAAGTATAACTCAGGCTGTAAGACTCCAGCAGAACTTTTTGATTGATGTTAATAGAGCCATGAAATCCAGTATTATTCTGGTTTTCATGGCTCTTTTTTTAAAGAAATCAACTAATTGCTAATGCTTCTAACTTTTTAAATCATGCCTCCTCAAAGGTAAGGATTACCTTGAAAAGATCTCCATCTAATTTGATCTTAAAGTCGCCTCCCTGTGCAAGTGTAAGATTCTTGGCTATAGATAGGCCAAGTCCGCTTCCTTCAGTTGTTCTTGACTCATCTCCCCTTATAAATCTCTCAGCCAGATCATCTCCATCAAGATCTAACTCTCTTGCAGAAATATTCTTTACTGAAAATTCTACAACTCTCTTTCCATCCTCTTTTTCCTTGCGCTTCATATCCATGTAAACCCTTGTATTCGGAAGCGCATATTTACAAGTATTGCTAAATAGATTTTCTATTACCCTCCATAGGTGTCTTGGGTCAGCCATGATCTGGATACTACTCTCATTGCATCTAAAGATTGGCTGCAGTCTGGCATTTTCAAACTTCTCGTAAAATTCTCCAATATTCTGATTAACAAGCTCAACAAAGTTTATCTTGCTAAGAGTAATGCTGATATTGCCTGAGCTTATCTTTGAAGCATCAAGTAAGTCTTCAATAAGCTGTTTTAGCTTAAGGGACTTATTATCAAGGACCTCAACATATTCAGAGACTTTTGGATTTTCAATTTTTTCTCTTTTTATAAGACCAATATAGTTAATTATAGAAGTAAGCGGTGTCTTGATATCGTGAGAAACATTTGTAATAAGATCAGCCTTAAGCTTTTCATCTTTCATGCTAGTCTCTACAGCCTTTTCTATACCTTCTCCGATTGAATTAACAGCGTCAGCCAATAGGATATTATCAGCATGTAGATCTCTAGTATCAACTTTAGCTTTGACATCTCCATTTTTGATATTTTCTATGACATGTATGATCTTGTCCCTGTCAGTATTTTGCCTATACAGATATATTCCGATCAAAAGATCCATGAAGATAGCAATCACAATACCAGCCAGGCCTATCTCAAACAAAAGAAGGTTTATTGCAACAAATATCACATATGGGACCCATGTCCTGATAAAGACATTACCATTATCAGTGGTATTTACGATAACGTCCCTTGCCCCAAAGCTCACCACTCTTGTAAAGCTGCTCTTCCACAGTTTTCTATTAATTATTCTGTTTGTAAATTCATATATTACATACAGTATACCTATATCAGCAAGGATTGCAGAAAGCCCAACATAATAAGGGAAGGTCTCAAGCTGCGTCATTTTGATAAAGCTGGTTTTCATAGCAAAGCTTGCGATAATAAATATCATTATAGGTATAGCAACAAGAACAAGACCTAAAAGGAATACTCCTTCAGAATAGAAAATACCGCTGGAGGCTTGTCCATTAGAAATATTTTCATCGTCAGCCCTTTTTCTCCTGGCATCCCTGAATATGATAGCAAAAATCCCAATATAGGCTATTATGGCAATGCCGCATAAGATATACAGTTGTGTCCTATAAGGCATATACTTTGTAAAGTTTGCCTTTCCCTGAGTAAAATCATCACTACATGGATAGTTTTCTGTATCTACAGCTATATAAATCTTAGTCTGATCAGGAAAAGCATAGCTGTAGGACTTTACTAATGATCTAAATACATTTTCCTTAATCCGGGTGTTGGTATCATATCTAAGTTCATAGGGGCAATAATAAGCATATTTGCCATAGCCCTTGAAAACTTCCAAAATATCGATTCCTACTGTATCTCCAGATAATTCCTTGACGTTAGTGAAAACCTGAGTCTTGCCATTAATTACTCTTGAAACATAGAATCTTACATTGCTATTCTGATACTGGTAATAAGTAGTAAGCTGGCCATATTCCTTAAAATTGCTTGTCAGTTCTCCAATCGTCTCCTGAATATTTGTACAAAGAGAAATGTATTCATCCCAGTTTGTAACAAGGTCCTCTATGTTCTTGCCATCAACAGTCTGATATCTTGATACCAGTATATTATGAACACCAGAATCCATAACGGAATTGCCAGAAATCGTAAAGGTAAGAGTGTTATCAGGTATTTGAGAATTAAGATAGGAATTCATTCCACCCGAAAAGTTGTTATTATTTATGTGAGTATAGGTAGTGGCTCCTCCAAGAAAAGAAGCAGCCTCCTCAGATGTAAACTCTTTGGTTTCAACATCAATACCGCTTTGTCCCCATTTCAACAGGTCTGATAAATGGTAAACAGCTGTAACATAGTCACCAGGCACCATTGTAAACCTGTTAACATAGGCGGTAACATCTATGTTCTTGTCGCCATCATAGTTTCCATCAGTTTCCATAAGACTTTTAAAGGAAACAAGCCTTAGTACACTGGCTGCATTATTGCCAAATATGTTATTGAACAAAAGAGATTCCTCAAATGTTCGTGTTCTGTCAGACTTATACAGATTGTAAGTATAATCGCCATCAGCTCCTGTCAGGACAATACTTGAACCGGAAATTGAATAAGCCAGCACAAAAGCTATAAAGCCGGCAAGTACATGCTGAAAAATCTTTAGTATTCTTTTTAGTTTCCCTGTAAGTCGCATTATAAGTCCTCATCCTCAATCTTGTAGCCAACTCCCCAAACAACTTTTAGGAATTTAGGTTCCTTAGGGTTAATCTCTATTTTCTCTCTAATATGTCTGATATGAACTGCAATAGTATTATCTGATCTGCCGGCACTCTCATGCCAGATGTTTTCATAAATCTGGTCAATTGAGTAAACTTTTCCTTTATTTTTGACAAGGAAGCACAGAATGTTGTACTCAAAAGGAGTTAGCTTTATGTTTTCACCAAACACAAAGCATTCCTTGGAGTTGTCATCCACCACAAGGCCTCCAGCAGAATAGACATTATCATTTTCTGTTTCAGAGCCAAGAGATGTGTACCTTCTCATATTTGATTTAACTCTGGCTACAAGTTCAAGTGGATTAAAAGGCTTGGTCACATAATCATCCGCCCCAATATTAAGCCCTAGGATTTTATCTGAATCTTCGGACTTGGCAGATAAAAAGATTACCGGAATAGAGCTGAACTTTCTAAGTTCCTTGACCATTCTGATACCATCCATATTAGGCATCATTATGTCTACAACTGCAAGCTGTATTCTGGCTCTTCTGATAATATCCAGTCCCTGCAGTCCATCATAGGCCTTAAACACAGTGTAGCCCTCTTCTGCCAGATATATATCAATGGCATCTACTATTTCCTTATCATCATCACAAACAAGAATGTTTTCCATAACTATCACCTTTTTACAATCTATATCTTAATTAAATCATTAAATTCTTAAGATTTACCATCGAAATTTATTAATCTTTTTGCCTCTTTTCTTAAGAAATTTACGCTTATTCGTTTATTATTACTCTCTTATACTAAGGAAAGCCGCAAGATTGCCGCGATCTTCATGTTGTACTCTATGAGAGAATAAAATATCGGAATTACATTTAGTACAAACATCAGTAACAAGAATATTTTCTTTTTTAACTCCGCTCTTTAATAAAGACAATCTAATGGCATTCCAAAGATAAAGTCTGTATTTGTCATTTGGGTAAGGAATAAGTATTCCTTCTTCTGAAAGTTCTTTTTCTGAATAGTTCTCAGAAAACTCTTTTGCCACATCACTTCCAATTTCATAACATGGTCCGCATATAGAAGGGCCGATAGCTGTCACAAGATCTTCCGTCTTTGTTCCATAGTTTTGAGCCATAGCCTCTATAGTTCTTACTGCAATTTCGCCCTTTGTTCCCTTCCAGCCTGAGTGTGAAAGGCCAATTGCCCTGTGTACAGGGTCCACAAAATAAATTGGTGGGCAATCCGCATGGAAGGTAGAAAGAATGATTCCAGGAACATTAGTCACAAGGCCATCTACGTCAGTGTAGTCTCTTTCTATATAAGGGCCCTTTCCTCTGTCTTTTTCTGTGACTACCCTCACATTAGTAGTATGAGTCTGAAAGGTAGACACAAAATCTTTGAGGCTATGTCCATGTCCCATGCATTCTGCAATTCTCATATAGTTTTCATCCACATTTTCCTTTATATCGCCTCTTGTATAGCTTAGATTCATCTGACTATAACAGCCGCTACTTACTCCACCTAGCCTTGTGCTAAACAGATGATCAATAAAATCTATTTTTTCAAGCCTTGGAAAAACAAAATAATATACTCCATTTTTTTCTCTTAGCTCAAGGGTTCTATCTCCGCCAGTTCTTCTTATACAAATATTCTTCATATTATTTTCTCCCAAAACAAAACTTTATATTAGCCCACATGATCGAAGGCATTCTTATACCATCTAATTGTAGCAGTATTGTCTACATCTGTAATAGCAATTACGTCATATCTAATTGGAAAATCAGTGGAATATTTCTTTGAATAAAGATAAAGCTTAGAAAGCTTGCAGATTTGCCTTTGTTTAGAAAATGTAACGGCAGCCTCAGGGGCTCCGAATCGTTTATCCCTTCTGTACTTGACTTCAATAAAGACAAGGTATTTCCCATCCCGGGCAATGATATCAATCTCACCTCTAAGAGCCCTATAGTTTCTCTCAACTATCCTGACTCCCTCGCCTTGAAGATAAGTACAAGCAAGGGATTCATAATAATCTCCTACTTGTCTCTTATTCATTATTTAGTTCCCATCTTTAAAAACATAAATGGCATGATATCATAAAAATTTACATTTGTCTAATTATTATTTTCTCGCCTTATCTTTTGCCTTTATCTTGTCCATTGCATCAACAAATACGAGAATCTCAGCCACAACCTCATAAAGCTCTGGAGGGATCATCTCTCCGATTTCAAGTTTGGACAAGGTATCTGCAAGCTTATCGTCCTGATGGACTGGTATTTTATTACTCTGAGCCTGTTCTATTATCTTGTCAGCCAAAGCTCCTTTTCCTGATGCTATTACCTTAGGCGCTCCGTCTTCTCCAGGATCATAGCCAAGGGCTACGGCAGTTTTTACTTTTTTCTTTTCATCAGCCATTATCACACCCTCGCATCAAAAGAATTTGTTGTTAAAAGTGGAGTCCTTGAAACTGATAAAAGTTCATCCACAGCATCATTTTCACCGCTTTCATCCCCATGAAGCATCAAATTGACACTAAGTGAATATCCCCTTTTTTCCAGCCTGTCATTAAGAATATGAATATTGTCATTTATCAGGTCAAGAACGCTATCATCGGCCACATAAAAATTTGTTGTGACCTTCATATCCTTCATCTTTACATAAACATCTATGGGTCCCAGATTATCCATATCAAGATGCAGGATTGCACTAACTGACCCATCTTCACTCATTTTTTTATTCTTGTTTCTATAGACATAAAGATCTCCATTGGCATTTTGCCCAGCCATCTGAAGAGGTAACTGAACATACTGAAACATCTGATTTAGCTGATTCATAAAATCCAGGTTATTACTAAGATTATTTGCAGACTGTGCAAGTTTTGACTGTGGTCCAAGTGTATCAGAAATTGAATCCAAAAGACCCTTTGCCTGGGCGCCAAGCCTCTGATAGAGGTTATCAATATTTTCTTTTTTCTCCACATCGCCTGGTCTAAGGAGCCACTGATCAGTTATATTTTCTTTCAAAAGGCCTTTAAATTCCTCTGAAGAAAAGAGCTTTTTAAAAGAGGCAAGTTCAACAGGGTTAGAAAGATCAGCTGATTCGAAGGCATTTGCAAGCTCTTTAAACAATGTTTTACTTGCATCAGTATTTCCTAGCGCTAAACCTTTTACAAGACTTTGCAAGGTTTTCTCAGATATATTAAGATTCTGAAGGTTATCCAAAAAGTCATTCGAAAGCCGAAGCTGGCCATTTAAGCCTTTTTCCCCGTTTTCTTTTGGAGTATCGCTTTGTCCCTGCAAAAGAGCAAGTGCCCTGTCAGCAGCACTTTGTCTAGATTCAGCTGTTATCTCTTTTTCGCCTAAAAGACCTAAAGAAGGCCCCTCTTCATTTTCTGCGCTACCTTCAACTGCCTTTTCAGGTGACAAAGGAGTTGTATTCACGGCATTTTGTAAGCCTTCAGAAGATAATTCTCCTCCAAAGAGTTTCAGGATATTGCCATACAAATTTATTGCCGCACTGGTATTGCCACTTTCCATAAGTGAATCAAAGGCCTTTGGAAGCTCATCAATTATACTGCTCATTTCAGTAGTAACCTGGTGCTCATAATTTTTGTAGCTTGTATACTGTTCAATATTATTTTCATTTATTGGAATATTAAGACTTTTCATTTCTACAAGTGTCTGAATACTTGTATCAGAAAAGGTATTTAGATTCTTGCTCATTTCCAGAAGAGATGATTTATCTATTGGAAGGCCTGCTTCCATCATATCTTTTACCATCTGCAGGGACTCATTATTAGCTTCAAGTCCTGCAGCTTCAAGAGCCCTTAATGTACTCTGATAAATAGATGTATTTTCAAAAAGCGGTGTGATTGAAACGCTGTCAGCGCTAGCACCCCTGACAGCAAACATAAGAGTCTGTCCTTCTTTAAGGCCCATTCCTTCAGAAAGTTTAGCAGAAATTGTAGCGTTTCCTATATCTATACTAGCAATTTTCTCGCCCTCAAGGTCGGTTACAGACAAAACTTTCCCGCTAAGCATAGCTCCATTTTTAAGTTCAACGGAGACTGCCTTGGACTGAAGGTCAGAAACCTGACCTTCAGTTACGAGTATGTTATTACCTGAACTTGAAACGCCAGAAATATTACTCATACAAAGTTTCCTATAAAAGATCTGCGATGAATCGGGCAAGGACCATATTTTTTGAGGGCGCTTATGTGATCAGCGCTGCCATATCCCTTATTGGAATCAAATCCATATTCAGGATATATTTCTGCATACTCCTTCATGATCCTGTCTCTTGTAACCTTGGCAACAATGCTGGCAGCAGCTATTGAAACGCTTTTTGCATCTCCCTTAATGATTGATATCTGCTTATAATCCTCAAGTTGAGGTATATGAACAGCATCTATCAAAAGAGCATTTGGCTTGACGGAAAGGCTATTAACAGCCTTAGTCATAGCTTCATAAGTTGCCTGTAGAATATTGATCTCATCAATGCGTTCACATGTAGAAGAGCCTATGCCTACTGCGACAGCTTTCTCCATGATAACATCATATAACTCTTCTCTCTTTTTTTCGGATAATTTCTTAGAATCATTTAGATATAAGATATCGCAATCTTTAGGAAGAATAACAGCTGCAGCATAGACAGGTCCAGCAAGAGGCCCTCTACCTACTTCATCTATTCCGCATAAAAAGCCGAGACTATCATATTCCTTTTCATATTTCTTCATAGTCTCAATTCTGTCTATCTCTTTATAAAGAGCATCCAGCTTCTTGGAAGCTGTTTCCACAAGCTTTTTAACGCCTGCCCTGTCATCTTCAGAATAAGAATTTATAAAAGCCTTTAAAGCTTCCTCATTATCAGAAGCCTTAAGAGCATCCTTTATTTCGGATATTGCCTGCATCAGTTGATTCCTCCGAAGCTGTCAAATGGGTATATTCTCAGGAACGCATGACCCAGGATATCTTTTTTATTTATAACACCTACAGATGGATCACGACTATCCATACTGTGGTTTCTGTTATCACCCATTACAAAATATTCATCTTCGCCAAGTGTAACTCCGTCAAAGGCTACACCTGGGTCAAGAATAGTCTCCGCACCATAATGCTCGTCCAGAACTTCTCCATTTATATAGATTGTGCCCTCCAAGTCGATACTAACTGTTTCTCCTGGAAGTCCAATGACTCTTTTGATAAAGTACTCATCTTTGCCATATCTGTAAGGAAATACAACGATGTCATACCTGTTGGCATCGCCAAATCTATAAGTTACCTTCTCGATAAGAAGTGAGTCATGATCATACAAAGTAGGTTCCATTGAATGTCCACTTACTTCTGTTCTCTGCATTACAAAGGTAATAAAAAGAAAAGTCAGTAAAAAAACAACTCCCAAGTAAATTATAGTGCTCAATATTTCCTTTAATACTTTTTTCATATCCATTCGGGTCTCTCCAATGTAAGTTAATTATTTAGGCATTTGGTCTTTCTAGTGAAAGCTTACCCAACCTTCCGTTCCTGAAATCATCCAAAAGAAGTGCAGCTGCTCTGTCCATATCAGGCTGTGCCCCTTGTTTAAAGCACTTTCTGTTTATCGCAATTGCAGAAAGTACAGCACTAAGAGGAGTTGCGTACTGCTCATTTTCAAGTTCCTCTAGCTGTTCCTTAGTTATATTATACTTCTCGTTAATGGCATTTGGATAGGATTCTTTCAAAATTCTGATAAGTTCACAGGCAAGTTCTGTGCCATCCAGGTTGTCATCATTCATAGAGCCAATAAGTGCAAGATGCAGTCCTACCTCTTCGTCCTCAAATTTAGGCCATAGGATACCTGGAGTATCAAGAAGCTGCATATTCTTACCAAGAGCAATCCACTGCTTACCCTTAGTTACGCCTGGCTTATTGCCTGTCTTAGCTGCAGCTTTACCTGCAAGCTTATTTATAAAAGTCGACTTTCCAACGTTAGGAATCCCGGCAACCATAGCTCTGATAGGTCTTCCCACAATACCTCTTTTTTTATCTCTTTCTATCTTCTCAGCGCAGGCATTCTGAACAAGCTCCTTGACCTTTCCCTGTTCATTACCCGTCTTGGAATTCATCTCCATAACAAAATAGCCCTGTTTCTGATAGAATTCCTTCCACTCCTTAGTCACCTTAGGATCCGCCAGATCAGCTTTATTCAAAATGATCAGTCTGTACTTATTCTTGCCAAGTTCATCAATGTCTGGATTTCTGCCAGCTGCAGGTATTCTGGCATCTGTAAGTTCAATAATGATATCAATAAGCTTGATATTTTCCTGCATCATTCTGATAGCCTTGGTCATATGACCTGGATACCACTGAAAATTCATAATTCACCTTTCCTTTTTAACTACTTTAAAATAAAGCCTCCGCTACTATCTTTAAAACCTAGTTTAAACCATGCCTTACCCACCATCATACTCTGGGTAACTACGCCGATATTTGCACTTCTTGAGTCTTCACTACTATTTCTATTGTCACCAAGGACAAAGTATTCTCCGCTTTTAAGTTTGATCTCACTGGAAGCAATTCCTGCATCTTCCATTTTATCATAGTTTTCCTGGTCTTTCGTCTGGACTTCTCCATTTATGTATAAAAGACCATCTATTATCTGAACCTTATCTCCAGGCACAGCAACTACACGTTTTACATAATAATGAGAATTAGAATTACCATTAGGTAAAAACACTATTATATCCCCGGTAGATGGCCCAAGGATCTTGTAAATCAGCCTGTTAACAAGGACAGTCTGACCATTCACTGCAGAAGGTTCCATGGAATCACCAATTACCTTGACCTGCATTCCAAAAACAAATACTACCAAAAATGCGAAAGCTACAATTCCTATGGTCATAGTTATCCATGAAAAGACCTCTCTAATAACCTTAGGTGATATTGTTTTCTTCTTCTGATAAAAAGATAGTTTGTTTCTCCTACGTCGCATTTTCTTTCCCCAAAAAAGTTTTATTAAAGAAAAAAGAGGCAATTACTAAAAAGTAACTGCCTCTATCAAACAAATTATCTGGTAACAAGTTCCTTAACCTTAGCTTTCTTACCTGTAAGTCCCTTAAGGTAGTTAAGCTTAGCTCTTCTTACCTTACCTCTTCTAACAACCTCTACCTTCTCAACGATAGGTGAGTGAAGTGGCCATGTCTTCTCAACGCCAACACCGTAAGACTCTTTTCTTACTGTGAAAGTTGTACGGTTGCTTCCGCCCTGGATCTTCTTAACAGTTCCCTCGAAAACCTGTACTCTCTCACGGTTTCCTTCCTTGATCTTAGCGTGTACTCTTACAGTATCACCTGTGTTGAACTGAGGCGCATTAGCGTTCAGCTGCTCTTTCTCGAGCTCTTCGATAATTGTACTCATATTTCTTCTCCTATTCTATGGACGTTCTTGCCATAAACGAGTGTTAATTGGGTTAATGTTATAGCAGAGGACCGTCTGATTGTCACAACGTACTATACTATAACACACCAAGCAGGAAGAAGTCAATAATTTATACAATTTTATGCCCTAATTAAGTTAGAAGGTCCAAATCTGTCAGGCAAAATTTCTGGCAGTGTGTATACCTTATAATCATCTACAGATTTAGCGCAGATAATAATAAACTCATCTGTACAGAACTCGCTCATAACCTGTCTGCATACTCCACAAGGGCTGCAATCATCTAAAACTTCTGCTCCCTCCGCGCCTCCGCAGATAGCAATTGCTTTAAATTCCTTTACTCCCTCACTTACTGCTTTAAAAAATGCTGTTCTCTCAGCGCAGTTAGTAGGGGTAAAAGATGCATTTTCAATATTACAGCCTGTGAAGACTACATCATTTGCAGCAAGAAGTGCTGCCCCAACATTGTAATGTGAATATGGAGTATAAGAAAAATTTCTCATATCCAATGCCTTTTCAATAAGGCTCTTTATTTCTTCTGTTGTCATATATTACCTTGACCCCTTATCGTAAGGTATTCCCTCTGCCTTAGGTGCTCTTGACTTCTGTGAAGTAAATGCAAGAACAATAAGTGAAACAATATAAGGGAACATATTATAAACTGTACCAGGAATTTTCAGTACACTAAGGAACCCAATTCCCATATAAACATTTGAAAGTGATCTAAATACAGCAAAAAGTACTGCTGACCAGGCAATTCTCTCTGGTTTCCACTGACCAAAGATCATAACAGCCAGAGCAAGGAAACCAGCACCAGCAACGCCATAATCAAAATGCCATGTGGAGTTGGCTGCTGCTATATAGATCAGTCCACCAAGACCTGCAAGGAAACCAGACATAAGCACACCTGCATATCTCATAACATAGACATTGATACCAACAGAGTCGGCAGCCTGAGGATGCTCACCACAAGCACGAAGTCTCAGTGCAAATTTAGTCTTGTAGAAAAGAACTATAGCAACAACAAGAAGAATTGCTGCAACTACTATAAACCAGCTAAGCTGAAGTGATCCTACATTAAACATGAATGCATCATGGCCTCGTACATAGTCAAGCTTGGCTGAAAAGTCCGATCCCTTTGAACGGGCAGTATTAAATGCCTTGACAATAACTGTTGCAGCGGCTGTAGCAAGCATATTAACAGCTGTACCTATAAGTGTCTGATCAGCCTTAAAATATATGCAGGCAACACCGATCAAAAGTGATGACAACATTCCAACAACTGCTGCGGCTAAAAGAGTCAGAGTTACAATAGTAAATCTAGATGCAGTATCAGGTAAAAGAACCATGACCATAGCACCAGCCATAGCACCAAAAACCATTATTCCTTCAAGTCCCAAGTTAATAATACCGCTTCGCTCAGAGAACATACCTCCGAGAGCTACCAGAATAAGTACTGCTGAGAAGATAAGTGTATACTGAATAAGTAGTATCATCACTTCACCTCCTTTTTAGCTGCAGCTTTTTCATCCGCAGCATCTTTTTTCTTGGCCTTACCTGGCTTGTTGATCACAGTCTTAAAGAAAAGAACAAAACCGCAAAGGTAAATGATAATTGCAATCATAAGATCCGCTACCTGTGGGTTAAAGTAGTTTGTATTAAGATACTGTCCGCCAAGTGTTATATACTCAACGAAAAGACCAGCCACTATGGCTCCTATTGGATGAAGACCACCAAGGAAAGCTACAGCGATTCCTGAAAATCCCATTCCAGGAACTGATGAAGCAATCTTGTAATGCTCAATACTTGTAAGATAGAAAAGTGAAGCTGCAAGTCCTGAAACAGCACCAGAAATTGCAAGTGTAAGAATGATATTTCTCTTAGCATTCATACCTGCATATTTAGCTGCATCCTTGTTGTGTCCCGTAGCTTTAAGCTCAAAGCCAAAGGTTGTCTTACTAAGTACTACCCAGATTAAAATAGCAACTATAACTGTTATAGGTACTGCGATAGTCATATACTGGTTATTTCCGAAAACACTCTGCATAAAACCAGGAAGAAGTCCTGCCTTATTCTTGGCTGCAATATCATAAGTCTCAGACTTAGTGATATTCATAGTCTTTTCATTAGAAAGAATAATATTACAAAGGTATAAGCTGATCCAGTTCAGCATGATACCAGCTATTACTTCATTCACATTGCAGTAAGCCTTGAAGAATCCGCAGATAGCACCCCAAAGACCGCCACAGATAACTGCAGCAAGAAGGCAGAAAAACCAGTTCCAGCCAAGAGCAAGTGATGTATACAGGCTGACTAAAATACCAATTGTGTACTGTCCTGCAACACCGATATTAAAAAGGCCTGCCTTATAAGCAAATAAAATAGCCTCTGAGCAGAGTATTACAGGTACTGCCTTAACAAGGGTTGAACCAAAATAATACCAGAGCTGTGTTGGCTTGGCACTATACTTAAAGAAATTTCTGAGAATAGCGATCATACCCTCTGTAGCATGGCCTGGATTCATGCACAACAGGATAATATATCCTAAAACGATACCAAGGATAGCGCATAGTACTGAAGCAAGAATTGTCTGCACAGCAGGTTTCTTGAAAAATTTTGTATTGTCTTTCATTACTTAAACGCCTCCTTTCTCTCATCGTGCTTGGCTCCTGACATGTAAAGGCCAAGTTCCTGAAGAGTTGTTGTCTTAGGATCCACCTCACCAACAATCTCTCCTTCATGCATTACAAGTATTCTGTCTGAAAGGTTCATAACCTCTTCAAGTTCAAGCGAAACAAGCAAAATAGCACAGCCCTCATCACGCTGCTTGACTATTTCTTTGTGGATATACTCGATAGCTCCTACATCAAGGCCTCTTGTAGGCTGTACAGCAACTAAAAGCTTGTGATCTCTATCCATTTCTCTTGCAATGATAGCTTTCTGCTGATTACCACCAGACATGGATCTTACTATAGTCTGAGCACCGCGTCCACTTCTAACATCAAAAGCCTCGGTTAATCTATCAGAATACTCTCTCATAGACTTTTTCTTGATAAATCCATGAGATGAAAAATCAGGTTCAAAGTATCTCTGAAGGATCATATTCTCTTCTAGAGTATAATCCAAAACCAGGCCATGTTTATGCCTATCTTCAGGGACATGACTCATACCGTGTGTATTCTTGTATCTGATTGATTTATGAGTGATATCATCCCCCATAAACGAAATCTTACCGCTGGAAATATCATCAAGTCCTGTCAACGCTCCGATGAACTCAGTCTGGCCGTTTCCATCGATACCAGCTATACATACAATCTCACCTTCTCTTACATTGAAAGAAACGTTGTGTACAGAATCGTTCTGATGTATTTTACTCTTTACGCAGACATTCTCAACTCTGAGAATTTCCTTCCCAGGCTTGGCTTCTTCTTTGTCTACAGCAAATTTGACATCACGGCCAACCATCATAGAAGAAAGCTCTTCCTTGGTTGTTTCAGCAACATTAACTGTTCCAATGTACTTTCCTCTTCTAAGAATAGTACATCTGTCAGCAACTTCCATGATCTCATTAAGCTTATGAGTAATGAAAAGAATTGACTTGCCCTCAGCAGCTAGATTCTTCATGATCTTCATAAGCTCATCAATCTCCTGAGGTGTGAGAACAGCTGTAGGCTCATCAAAGATAAGAATTTCATTGTCCCTATAGAGCATCTTAAGGATTTCTACACGCTGCTGCATACCAACGGTAATATCCTCAATAAGAGCATCGGGATCAACCTTAAGATTATATTTGTCAGAAAGAGCAAGAACTTTCTTTCTTGCTTCCTTCTTGGTCAAAAAGCCAAACTTATTAGGCTCTGCCCCCAGAATGATGTTATCAAGCACTGAAAAAATATCTACAAGCATGAAGTGCTGATGTACCATTCCAATCCCAAGATCTGTCGCATCATTTGGATTCTTGATGGTTACTTCCTTGCCATCTTTCTTGATAACACCCTTTTCAGGTGTATAGAGTCCAAACAAAACACTCATAAGAGTTGATTTACCTGCACCATTTTCCCCCAAAAGTGCATGTATCTCACCTTTCTTTAATTGCAAAGTGATATCGTCATTTGCAATTATGCCAGGAAACTCTTTTGTGATATGCAACATCTCAATTACATAATCATCCATACGTAAACACCTTCCTAACAAAATAATAATTGGTTACAAAACCATAAAAAGTAACATTACAGATCTATTTGTAATATCACTATTTATGCCCTTGTATAAATCATTTGCTTAAAAAAGGGAAGGAAATAGTTTTCCTTCCCTTTTGAAGAACAACATAACTAACTAATTATTCAATTAGTGAATGTTATCAAAAGTTGTAACCTTGATAGCTGTTGTAGGCATAACATCGATATTGCTATCTACTGTTACATAGCCATCAGCCATTGACTTAACAAGTGCCTTGTAATCATCAACTGTGAAGTTCTTCATTGACCATGTCTCAGTTGGAAGCTGTACGTAGTTAAGAGATGGGTCATCACCTGAAACGATACCAAGGTTCTCAATCTTTCCAGAATGAGCAGCCCAGTTGCCATCAAGTACATCTGTAAGAGTTGTGTTTACTGTTGCAGCAAGACCCTTCATAGCAGATGTTACGCAAACGCCTTCACCGTAAAGTCCATCAATTGTACCAGTCTGGTCAACGTCAACACCAACGACCTTACCATCTACCTTCTTAGCAGCCTCACCAGCTGATGTGAAGATACCGCCACCACATGCAAATACGATTTCTGTACCATTTGAGTACCATGTATCCATAGTAGCTGTAACAGCCTCATCACCAAAGAACTGTCCGCCATATACATAGTTAACTTCTACATCAGATGCAATACCGAGCTCTGTAGCAGCAGCGTCAGCACCCTGAACGAAGCCATAACCATAACGGATAACAGCAGGAACTGCGATACCGCCAAGGAAACCAAGCTTCTTGTAGCCTTCCTTAACTACTGCATAACCAGCCATGTAACCAGCAAGCTCTTCCTGATATGTGAATGAGCAAACATTAGCAGGAAGCTCTGTCATACCAGCACCTTCAAAGTCACCCTGTGAAACGTCAAGAGCGATGATTGTTACGTCTGGGTTAGCGTCAGCTACTGTAGCGATCATAGAAGCAAAAAGGTAACCAGGAACAACAACTACATTGTAACCATCAGCAACAGCGTTGTTGAAAGCTGCAGTACGAGCCTCATCAGAGTCTTCTGATGGCTTATAGTACTGGAATGTAAGACCGTTAGCCTTAGAGAAAGCGTCACATGCCTCATAAGTTGTCTGGTTGAATGACATATCTGTGATGTCACCAGAGTCTGTGATCATAGCGATCTTGAGGTCTGAGCTTGTCTCAGTAGCTGGAGCCTCAGCATTTTCTGTAGCAGGAGCTGCCTCTTCTGTAGCAGGAGCTGCCTCCTCTGTTGCTGGCTCTGTAGTTGCAGGCTCTGTAGAACCACATGCTACAAGTGATGCAACCATTGTCGCAGCCATAAGGACTGCAAAAAGTCTCTTTTTCATAATTTCCCTCCATTTTGAATTAAGTTGACTTTTTATAATAAAACCTTTTCAGGCTTTATCCAAAGCAATAAGGTTACGAATAGCCTCAATTGTTGTGCGATATACAGTATCCATATCATGAACCTGAGGATTAGAAAGTCCTTTTTTTGCCCTCTCCTGATTAGCAACAACCAAAAGAACAGCTCCAGTTCTAACTCTCAAATAATTTCCAACAATAAATAAAGTAGAAGACTCCATCTCGGAGCAAAGTGCTCCACACTTGATCCAGGCATCCCATTTGTACAAAAGCTCTGGTCCTACAGGCTTAGTCTCTGGTTCATGCTGTCCAAAGAAAGAGTCCTTACACTGGGCAACGCCTACATGGTACTTGGCTCCAGCCTTTTTTGCCCCCTCAACAAGTGCATTAACTACATCATAAGATGCTACAGCAGGATATTCGATAGGCGCATACTCCTTGGAAGTACCCTCAGCTCTGATTGCGCCATTGGCAATTACAATATCACCACCAATGACATCTTCCTGCATTCCTCCAGAAGTACCCATTCGAATGAAAGTATCTGCTCCGCATTTTACAAGTTCTTCAATTGCAATAGCTGTAGAAGCACCGCCAATGCCATGAGACATTACAGTAACCATCTCTCCATCAATAGTTCCTGTATAGGTATTGTATTCTCTGTTGTAAGCTACAAATTTTGGATTATCAAACAGATGTGATATAGTCTCGCATCTTCCAGGATCACCTGTCAGGATAACGTATCTTCCTACATCACCTTTTTTTACATGAGTATGGTACTGATAGCCAGCACCTTCTGTATAATCGACCATATATTACCCCACTAATATAAAACTAGATACATTTAGAATTTATATTTTTTTCATATTTTAATAATTATAATTATATGACATTTAATATTAAAAGTCATTAAATATTACACAGTCCAAGAATATTATTATAACAGTCCTTCAATAACATGGATAGTTATTTTTTTATTCTCAAGGTCAATATTTTTGACACAGTCTTTTATGGCTGGGATATAAATCTTGTCCTCAGAATTCTCTTTTGTCATTTCATATACATCATTAGCCCCTGTCTGAATGATATCTGTTACTGTTCCAAGGAGTTTGTCTTCTTCATCAACAATAGAAAGTCCCATAAGATCAGCACAGTAATATTCTCCTGGCTCAAGCTTAATGGCATCTTTTCTGTCGATAGTAAGTTCACACCCTCTAAACTTCTCCACATCGTTTATGTTGTTATACTGTTTAAACTTCACTATAACAAACTTTTTAAAAAATCTTGCGCTCTGAACATCAAGTTCAATCTCTTCTCCTCTTTGGGTATGAAGAGTAACCTTCTTTAACTTTTTAAAACGGTTTGGATCCTCTGTAGTAGGAAAAACATTAACTTCCCCTTGAAGGCCATGTGTTGATGCAATTACTCCAACCTGAAATCTATCTGTCACTATTATTCTCCATTTTCTGTATTGATTGTCTTATCACCTGTTACTTGCTCGGAAGAAATTTCCGGATCAGCTTTCCTTCTCCTTCGTTTCTTTTTAGGAGGCTTGGGCGGGTTTTCGGCAAGATATTTCTCATAAAGATCCGGGCGCCTCTCCATGGTCCTTTCTATAGACTTTTCAAGTCTCCACTCATCAACCTTCTTGTGGTCACCTGATAATAGTATAGCAGGAACTTTTTTGCCCATCCATTCCTCTGGTCTCGAATACTGAGGATACTCTAACAGATTATTATTAAAACTCTCAGTCATAGCTGACTCATCGTTATTAAGGACACCTGGTACAAGTCTTGAAATTGCATCGATCATGACCATTGCAGGAAGTTCGCCTCCTGTCAGTACATAATCACCTATAGAGACATAATCTGTAACAATCTCTTCTAGTACTCTCTCATCAACACCTTCATAGTGTCCGCACAGAAACACAAGATCTTCTTCGGCAGCAAATTCCTGAGCCATTTTCTGGTTAAAAACAGCGCCCTGTGGCGTAACATAGATAACTCTAGGGCTCTTTCCGCCGCGTTTTAAAATCTCGTCTTTAATAGAAATAAAACAATCATAAATAGGCTGTGCCTGCATAAGCATACCTGCACCGCCTCCATATGTATAATCATCAACCTTGTGATGCTTAATGTCGTTAGAATAATCTCTGATATTGACAGCATTAAAAGAGATATAACCCTTATCGCTTGCTCTACCAGTAATGCTGTTTGAAAGACTTCCAGTTATCATCTCTGGAAATAACGTCATGATATGAAAATTCATAATATTCTTTAAAAATCCTGTAATAAACTTAGAGTCGAATAAAGCTGTAAAGCCCTATTCGACTCATATTATTGGCAAATGCAAAGGTTAAAATCAAACTATCTCTACATCAACCTTGAGATTTTCTCTTGTTGATGCAGCCTTAACAACGGCACGAATTGCCTTGGCAATACGGCCCTGTTTGCCAATGACCTTGCCCATGTCTGAAGAAGCTACATGAAGTTCGATCATAATGTTACGCCCGTCTGTTTTCTCGGAAACAACAACCTCATCCGGATTATCAACTAGCGCTTTTGCTATAACTTCAACTAATTCTTTCATTGATTAACCCCCGGCATATGTTTTTTAATTACCAAAAAGCCTTATTTAATGCCGGCCTGCTTAAGAAGCTTTGCAACAGACTCTGTAGGCTGTGCACCATTTGAAAGCCACTTCTTAGCAAGTTCTGCGTCAATCTTAACTGTGCTAGGATCTGTGTTAGGATCGTATGTTCCGATCTCATCGATGAACTTACCCTGTACAGGAGCCTTTGAATCAGAAACGATAATTCTGTAGAAAGGAACCTTCTTCTTACCAATTCTCTTTAATCTCATTTTTACTGCCATTTTAATTTCCTCCATTAAAAAAATTAAGATAGATATATTATTTGCTTATATGTATAAAACAGCCACAAAAGCTGATAGACATATCAAAACGGGAATCTGCCGCCAGGAAATCCTCCTCGGCCAAAACCACCGAGCTTACCAAAGCCCTTCTTGCCACCCATAAGTCCAGGCATCTGCTTCATCATCTTCTGCATTTGTTCAAATTGCTTGATAAATCTGTTAACATCAGCGATATCGTTGCCAGAGCCCTTAGCTATCCTAAACTTTCTCTGTGGTGACATAAGCTTAGGATTCTTGCGTTCTTCAGGTGTCATAGAAAGAACTATCGCTTCGATTCTGGCAAGTTGCTTCTCATCAGGAAGCATATCATCACTTATCTTACCCATTCCTGGAAGCATACCCATAATTGATGAAAGGCCGCCCATATTGCGCATAGCCTTCATACTCTCTAGGTACATTTCAAAATCGATCTTGCCCTTTTTCATCTTCTGGGCCATTTCACGATCTTTTTCTGCATCTCTCTCAGCATTAGCCTCTACAGCCTTATCAATAAGACTAAGAACATCTCCCATGCCAAGAATACGGCTAGCCATTCTATCAGGATAGAACTGTTCAAGATCTGAAAGTTTCTCTCCCATACCTACGTATAAGATAGGCTTGCCTGTTACTGCCTTAGTTGAAAGTGCAGCACCACCTCTTGAATCGCCATCCATCTTAGACAGAATGATTCCGTCTATTCCGACCTTCTCATTGAATTCAGTAGCCACATTAACAGCTTCCTGACCGGTCATAGCATCTACAACCAGAAGTGTCTGAGTAACAGATACAGCATTCTTTATATCTACAAGCTCCTGCATCATAATGGAATCAATCTGCAATCTACCAGCAGTATCGATGATAACCACGTTATTGCCATTCTTTTTAGCTTCATCAATTGACGCTCTGGCAATGTCTACAGGATCAGCTGAAGAACCAAGTGTAAAGAAATCTACTTCCTGCTTGCTGGCATTGATCTGTAACTGATCAATAGCAGCAGGTCTATATATATCGCAGGCTACAAGAAGTGGTTTTCTACCCTTCATCTTGAGCTTGCCGGCAATCTTGGCTGCTGTTGTTGTCTTACCAGCACCCTGAAGACCGCACATCATAAGGACTGTAATCTCGTTCACAGGCAAGAGCTTAATGTCAGTAGTCTCCGAGCCCATGAGGGAAATCATTTCCTCATTAACAATCTTGATAACCATCTGGCCTGGATTAAGACCATTTAGTACATCTTCTCCAACAGCTCTCTCTTGTACAGCAGAAATAAACTGTTTAACAACCTTAAAACTTACATCAGCCTCAAGAAGTGCCATCTTGACTTCCTTAAGAGCAGTCTTGACATCTTCCTCTGTAAGTTTGCCCTTGCTGCGGAGATTCTTAAAAACATTTTGTAATTTATCAGTAAGACTTTCAAAAGCCATTTATCAAATAAGCTCCTCGATTATTTTGCCTGAGATGCCTTTAAGTTTAGCTCTAAGCTCAGCATCCATGTTAGTTCCGGAATCTCCGGATAACTTTTCTAAAGCCACAGCCTGAGCCTTAATAGCTTCAAATCTTCTGATCATGTGAAGCCTGTCTTCATAACTCTCAAGCGTATTGGTGCACCTCTTGATAAGATCATGCACTCCCTGCTTGCTGATACCGTTTTCATCAGCAATCTCGGTAAGAGACATATCATTGTAAACAGCGGCCTCATATATTTCTCTCTGATGTTCAGTTAGAAGCTCGCCATAGAAATCATACAACAAGCCTTGCTCTACGATTTTCTTCATACATATCCTCTTTACCTATAAACACAAATGATATAATAAACAAAAAAGATATAGGTGTCAAGTATTTTTTCTTGACACTTATATCTTAATATCAGATGGCAAACATCCAAGCTGGTTCTTGAAAGCTCTGCTAAAAGAAGAATAATCCTTAAATCCGCACTCCAGGCAAGCGGCTGTTGCAGGCATACCTGAAATAATCAGATTCCTCGCCATTAGAATTCTTTTTTCAGTAATGTATTGATGAATTGAATAATCCGTCTCATTCTTGAAGATTCTCATCATATGATACTTACTCATATAAAAATGATCAGCCAGGTAATCTATGGAAAGATCAGATGAAAGATTCTCTGTAATATATGTTATTATCTCTATTACTTTTCTGTTATATCTGGCTTCTGGCTTAAAGCCAAAATCTTCGCTTATACATGCCTTATTAAAACCGATGATGGCTTTTAAAACATCAATTCTGGTAAGCAATTCTCCAGCATATTCTTTATCCTGATTCTGAAGATCTGTCTGTATCTTTTGAAATCTGTCATACAGATCTGAACTAACATTTCCAGGAAATCTTACAACAAAACTCCCAATTTCTCTTGCTTTTTCAAATGCATCCAAGAGGTTATACTTTCTAAGAAAATCATCACTTAGATATAATATGATCCTGTCATAATTTTCTTTGTTCTGTCCATCAAATAGAGGCTTGTGTATAAGATACCTGTTAACCAGCACAAAATCGAAGGGAAGAAGCTCATACTCCCTTCCTTCGATCAGATATTTAACCTTGCCTCCAAGCACAAGGATCAATTTATGAAAATCATGATAATGATAAGGAATGTCAACCTTTTCATGATCATTTATATGAAAAAACTTAAAGTCATTGTTAAGATATCCCTTTTCCTCGTAGGCGGAATAAGGAAGCTTTTCATCAAATTCTCTGACCATATCACTCTTTTCAATAATCCGTAATGCTTATATTAAGATCTACGTTGCCATCAATTCCCTTAACTGTTCCTGAAGATGTAAACTGCCATACATCAAAATGGTATGGATAGTACAACGGACTACCATAATATGCAATCCAAATTCCATAATCATCAACATCCTGCGCATCCATAAGAAGCGTAAAAGATTTGACATTTCCATAGATCATAGGTTTATAGCCTGCGCTTCTTACTGTATCACAGAAGGTCTTGGCAACAACCTCATATTCATCTGAAGTAAGGTCATTTGTTCTCGCAGAATCTGAATCTGCTGATTCTATATCGATCACAACAGGGTATTTGACATCGTATGGCTCAATCATATCCAGAATAAGCTGAACTTCTTCTAGAGCCTCTTTCTCATTAACTGCCTGGGAATAAAAATATACTCCTACATCAATGCCATTTTCGGTAGCTCCCTTAATATTATCCTCAAAGCAGTCATCTGTAAGAATCTTGCCCTCTGTCGTTCCACGAAGTCCAACTCTTATAAATGCAAAATCTATCCCCTGTTCTTTAACTGTCTTCCAGTCTATATTGCCCTGAAACCTTGAGACATCAACACCTTTTTTTACATGGATACTCTCATCAGAACCAACATACTCAAGAAATCCATCATCACCAACCACAAAGTCCTCTTCTCCAAAACCATGATGCGCAATTGTATCTAGTATTGGAAAAAAGTAATATCTGCCTGAGCTTGCAACTACCATCTGGTCAGGGAAAAGAGATCTGATAGTCGTTGTAGTTCCCTCTCCAGCCTCAAGCTTAGACTGAATTGTCGCCTTAATAGAATTTGTAGTTTCAAGTCTAGTCTGTGCCTTGGCATCCTCAATAAGCCTGTCAGCTTCAGTTACAGTGTAATAGCCTTCCTCATTTAAAGCTTCAAGCTCACTTCTGACAGCCTCCTCTTCTCTCTTAAGGGAGGCATTCTTAATAAGCAGCATAACGCTAAAAGATAAAGCAAGTAGCGCTACCAGACTTAAAAAAATAATGGATATGATATTATGAGTATTTCTAACGCCTATGCGTTCTCTTGTGTCCTGGGAAGTATTCTTCATGCTCACATTCTCTCGTCAAAATAACTCTTATAGCCTTCACCAAAAATTTCACTGGCACTAGTTACAATCATAAATGCATTAGGATCTTCTTCTCTTACTATATCCTCAGCAAGAGGCGAAAGTCTCTTTTTAATGGCGCACATAATAACCTTTTTATCTTCACCACTATATGCTCCCTGAGCAAATACGTGTGTTACGCCAATATCAAGTTCCTCTAAAAGCCTCGCTGTAATAATATCTGGATGATCAGATATGATATAGAGCAGTTTAGCTCCATCTCTTCCGTATAATACAAGATCAAGAACTGAAGATGTGATTATAACAGAAAGAAATGAATACAAAGCAGCAGATATATCTCCAAATACTATTCCTGCAATAATAAGTACTACCATATCCGTCATAATAAATAGCATGCCAGTCTTGATATGCGGATACCTGAGCCTTAATAGTTTAATTATAACATCTGTACCACCACTTGTGGCGTGGTTTTTAAAAATAAGTCCCATGGCAATAGCTGATAATGCACTACCAATGGTAACGCCCAAAATAATATCATTTATAAAATAAGCAGACAAATAATTGTGAAAGAAATCTGTAGTCAGGGATATAACCCCTGTGGCATAGATTGTAGAAACTGTAAATCTGATGCCAAACTTCCAAATAGCAACAAGCAGTATAGGAATATTCATGATCCAAAACCACTTACCAGTTCCGATTGGAATAAGCCTGTTAATTACGATAGCAAGGCCTGTCATCCCACCAGGAGCTATATTGTTAGGGTCAACTAGCATCGCTGTGGCAAGCCCGTATAGCGTTGATGCAACCGTAATGATCAGGTATTCCATCAGTCTCTTTTTAATGCTATTTTTCTTTGTACTACTCATATTAAATATTTGTCCTTACAATTCTTGGTTTATAGCCTTCTTTATTGAGAGCTTCTATAATCTCTTCCTTGTGATCTGTTCCAAATGCTTCAAGTGTGATCCTAAGTTCAACAGCAGCATTTCTGTTAATAGAAACAAACTGGTTATGCTCAAGCTTTATTACATTGCCGCTCACGCCAGCAATTACACCTGCAACCCTTGAAAGTTCACCTGGCTTATCAGGAAGAAGCACAGAAACAGTAAATATCCTGTCTCTCATAATAAGTCCCTGCTGTACTACAGACGACATTGTAATAATATCCATATTACCGCCAGATAATACGCAGGCAATTTTCTTATCCTTGCAATTAAGCTGCTTAAGAGCTGCTACTGATAATAATCCTGAGTTTTCAACAACCATCTTATGATTTTCTACCATATCCAGGAAAGAAACTACAAGATCTTCATCAGGAACAGTAATTATCTCATCGATATTAGCCTGAAGATATGGGAATATCTTCTCTCCAGGCTTTTTAACAGCTGTACCATCAGCAATTGTATTAACTGAAGGAAGTGCAACTACGTGACCTGCCTTTAAAGATTCCTGCATACAATTAGCACCTGCAGGTTCAACGCCGATGACCTTAACCTTAGGATTAAGAAGCTTTGCAAGAGTAGATACGCCAGTTGCAAGTCCGCCTCCTCCAATTGGCACAAGTATATAATCTACTGTTGGAAGTTCTTTGATGATCTCCATAGCAATTGTTCCCTGGCCTGTAGCAACATCCAGATCATCAAATGGATGGACCATAGTATATCCATACTCTTTAGAAAGCTCTACTGCCTTCTCATAAGCTTCATCATATACATTTCCATGTAATACAACTTCTGCACCAAGAGCTTTGGTTCTATTGACCTTAATAAGTGGAGTTGACGTAGGCATAACAATAGTTGCCTTAACGCCATAACATTTAGCCGCATAAGCTACACCCTGCGCATGGTTACCAGCAGATGCTGTAATAAGGCCCTTTTTCCTCTCTTCATCAGAAAGAGTTGTAATCTTGTAATAGGCACCTCTAACCTTATAAGCGCCAGTTCTCTGAAGATTTTCGGGTTTTAAATAAACCTTATTTCCAGTAGTGTTGCTCCAATAATCACTGTAGATTAGTTTTGTTTCCAGGGTAACTTTTTTGACATCTTCATAGGCTTCTTCAAACTTATCAAGAGTCATCTTCTTTTCATCGGCCATTTTTCATACTCCTCCCAAAAATGTTTATGTTTTATATATTTTGAGCGATATACGGATTGCTCCACTTCGTTCTCGCAATCCTACATCCATTCGGAACTCGAAATGCTCAATATCATTCGCATTTCTTTATTCCTCATGTCTGTTCAGTCATTTCAAACACATAGTGCTTTGTGCAAGCACAGCACTATGTGTTCTCATTCCTTATATCACTCAAAAAGCGCATCTACAAATTCATCTGAATCAAATCTTTCCAGATCATCAAGCCCTTCCCCAACACCAATATACTTGACTGGAATATTAAGCTCAGACACGATAGCTACAGCAATTCCCCCTTTTGCCGTTCCATCAAGTTTAGTAAGGACAATACCAGTAAGATCAGCTGCTTCTCCAAACTCTCTTGCTTGATTAAGAGCATTCTGCCCTGTTGTTCCATCAAGTACAATAAAGTTCTCTCTGCATATTCCAGGCAATTCCTTGTCTATTATTCTATTCATTTTGGACAATTCTTCCATAAGATTTTTCTTATTATGTAGTCTTCCCGCAGTGTCTACAATCAGAATATCCAGATTTCTTGCTTTAAAAGAGTTTACAGCATCATATATTACGCTGGCAGGGTCTCCCCCTTCTCTTCCAGAAATAAGCGGAGTATCAGCTCTGTCAGCCCATTCCTTGAGCTGCTCAGTAGCTGCTGCTCTATAAGTATCTGCTGCTGCAATCAGAACTTTTTTTCCTCTTTTCTTAAAAACAGATGCAAGTTTACCTACAGATGTGGTTTTGCCTACTCCATTTACGCCAATAACAAATATAACTGTCTTCTTATCTTCAAAGTCATATGCATGCTCATCAGTTTTCATCTGCTGTCTGATGTCATCAATAAGAAGCTGTCTGCACTCAGAAGGATCCTTGATGTGTTGCTGCTTGACCTGAGCTCTTAATTCATCCATGATCTTACTGGTGGCATTGATCCCGATATCTCCCATAATAAGAGTTTCTTCAAGTTCTTCGTAGAAATCCTCGTCAATATTAGAATAACCATTAAAGACATTGTCTATGCCTTTAGCTATATTATCCCTAGTCTTGGATAAACCCTGTTGTAATTTTGAAAAAAATCCATTTGCCATTAATTTGTAAGCTCCTTATCAATAAGGTTTACGCTAACAAGGGTAGAAACACCCTTTTCCTGCATAGTAATACCGTACAGTCTGTCAGCACTTTCCATTGTACCACGACGATGAGTAATTACAATAAACTGGGTACTTGAAAGCTTGTGAAGATACTTGGCAAAGCGAACTACGTTGTTCTCATCAAGAGCTGCCTCAATCTCATCAAGCAAGCAGAATGGTGAAGGCTTAAGATTCTGAATAGCAAACAAAAGAGCTATGGCTGTAAGAGCCTTCTCTCCACCAGACATCTGCATCATGTTAACAAGCTTTTTTCCGGGTGGCTGAGCATTGATCCTAATTCCTGCCTCAAGTACATCCTCATCTTCATTGAGCTCGAGAGTGCCCTTTCCGCCTCCAAACATCTCTTTAAATACCTTATCAAACTCAGTATTGATAAGATGGAACTGTTCAATAAACTGCTTGCGCATAGATTCATCAAGATCCTTGATGATTCCTTTGAGCTGTTCCTCTGCCACAATAAGATCATCATGCTGGGTCTTCATAAATGTATATCTCTCCATGAGATTCTTGTAATCCTCAATGGCATTTACATTTACGTCACCAAGTTTTCTGATGGAATCCTTAAGAGAAGCTGTTTCCTTTCTCATGGCCGGAACATCAGTCATCTCTTCGTCTCTAAGTCCAGCTGCATCTGAAAGTGTAATCTCATACTCATTCCACATATAATTGATCTGAGCATCAATTGTCTCTTCGCACTTTTCTCTTCTGGAATTAAGCCTTGTAACTTCTTTATCAAGGCTCAGCATCTGGGCATTCAATTCTTCAGTCTTTCCAAAGAATTCCTTCTGAGTTTCTGAAAGCGATGCCTTAGTCTTTTTCTTTTCCTCAAGTTCCTTATTAGTCTCATCCGTAACATTGGATGATGCTTCAATAGTAAGCTTTATTTCTTCAATGTCTTTTTTATTCTGTTCAAGGGAGATAGCATTGTTGTTCAGATTCTCAATAATCTCAGCAAGTGCCTTCTCTTCTTCTATTATTTCTTCATCAATACGATTAATATTAACCTGGGCAAATTCCTGTTTCTGAGCTATCTTCTCGTATTCGATATCCCATTTGGAAACTTTCTCGTTCTCAGTCTCCTCAATAGCATGGAGTCCTTCAAGTTCCTTCTGATATCCTGCAACCTTTTCAGAACTGTCCTTCTCGAGCTGTTCTGATTCAGAGAGAGCCTTTTGTGCCTCTTCCTTTTGACTGGCAATTTCCAGGAGCTTAGACTCTATTTCCTCGTTTTCTGCCTTGAGGTCAGATAAGCTTCCTTTCTGCTCCTCCTGTCTCTTTTCTTCATTCTCTACATTAAGTCTTGCAGTATTCTGAAGAATAAACTTGCCCTGCAGCTCAGAGCTTAGCTCATCTACAACAGTTCTAAGTTCATTTCTCTTTTTCTTGTCTTCTTCAATTTCTTTTTGGAGACTTTCAAGCTTTTCTTTATATTTCTTTACATTTCCCTCAAGTTCTTCCATCTCACGGCGTCTTCCAAGAAGATTACTGTTGTTCTTAAAAGCACCACCACTGATAGCACCACCTGGAACAAGAAGTTCACCCTCAAGGGTTACCATTCTAACAGTATATTTGTATTTTCGCGCAATCTTGACTGCATTGTCGATATGATCAACAGCCACAATTCTGCCTAACATAGCCTTAGCAACAGATCTGTACTTGGGATCCGTAGTTACAAGCTCATCTGCCATTCCAAGAACGCCAGGCTCTAAAAGTGCTTCTTTAGCCTTAAGTTCTGGAGGATTATCAAGTGCTGTAAGAGGTAAAAATGTTGCTCTACCAGCCCTTGAATCCTTAAGATACTGAATCATCTTCTTGGCTGTTTCTTCGTCATCTGTAACAATATTCTGGATATTACCGCCAAGAGCAACCTCAATAGCTGTCTCATACTTAGGTTCAGTCTTTATAATATCAGCAACAACACCAATAATACCCTTGGTATCATCCTTCCTCTCCATGACTTTCTTGACACTTCCACCATATCCTTCATAGCGTTCAGTCAGATTTGCGAGAGCTTCAAGTCTTGATTTTTCCTGCTGATAAAGAATCTGAGTATTCCTAAGCTCTGTGTCCTTCTTGCTCATACCCTCACGGATACTAACAACCTCAGCCTCAGCGCTCTTCTTTTTCTTGTTCATTTCAGAAATTTCAGCAGTAATAGCATCAAACTCATCGCGAAGCTTTTGAATGATTTCTTCCTGCCTTGATTCGTCTGACCTTGCTCTTACAAGTTTACCTGTAAGTTCTGCCTTCCTGATATTGACCTGCTCCTTCATAGTATCAAGAGAACTCAGCTTAGACTTGATCGTCGCTCTTGTTCCAAGAGTTTCAATGATCATATTCTTGCAGGCTTCAATCTCATCATTAACATTTGAGATTTTGGTGATCACTGCATCAAGTTCTTTTCTGGCAGCATTTCTGTTCTCAGAAAGTTCTTCTACAATCTTGTCAATCTCAGCCTTATCTTCAAGATATTTATCCTTTTGAAGGTTCTTTTCATCTATCTTAGCCTGCTCATCCTTCTGACGCTGTTTGAAATGTGTGTCATTATCAGTAGCAGCCTTTATCTTCTCATTAAGAATACCAATCTGACCCTCAAGTTTTTCTCTTTTTACAGATGAATCTGTGATTTTGGCTCTGGCTTCATCAATCTCTTTATCGAGGATTTCCAGTTTGCCTTGAATTGATTCATATTCCTCTTTTGTCTTGTCATAGTTTGCCTTGGCCTCTTCTAAAGACGCTTTAGCAATCTCCAGGTTTTTACTAGCTTCCTCGAACTGTTCCTTCTGACGCTTATTCTCAACAAGAAACATATTGACATCTAGAGTCTTGAGTCGTTCTCTAAATTTCAAATACTCTTTGGCAACCTCAGACTGCTTCTCCAAAGGCCCAATCTGCTTCTCGAGCTCAGACAAAATATCACTAAGTCTTGTGAGGTTGATCTTCTCTTCCTCTAGCTTTTTGATAGCTGTTTCCTTACGAGATTTAAACTTAACGATACCAGCAGCCTCATCAAAAAGATTACGCCTATCCTCTGGCTTGCTGGAAAGAATCTGGTCGATCTGACCCTGTCCAATAATAGAATAGCCCTCTTTACCGATACCTGTATCCATAAAGAGCTCATTGACGTCCTTAAGACGACAAGAAGAGCCATTGATCATGTACTCACTCTCTCCAGAACGATACAATCTTCTAGAAACAGTAACTTCATCATAATCAATAGCAAGAGAATGATCTGAATTATCAAGAGTAATAGCTACATAGGCATAACCAAGTGGCTTTCTAAGTTCCGTGCCGGAGAAGATAACATCCTGCATAGATCCGCCTCGCAGCTGCTTGATACGCTGTTCTCCAAGGACCCATCTGACAGCATCTGCTACATTACTCTTTCCGGAACCATTAGGTCCAACAATACCCGTAATTCCATTGTGAAAGTCAAATTTTATTTTATTGGCAAAAGACTTAAAACCATGGATTTCAATACTTTTTAAATACATTGCAAATTACTTTTTATATACAAGAAGCGCCTGATAAGCTGCCTTCTGCTCCGCAGCCTTTTTGGTTTTCCCTGTCCCCTCTCCCATAATTTCATCCCCGACATAAACGCGGACATCAAATATTTTATCATGTTCAGGACCACTTTCGCCACAAATTTCATATTTAATTGCCCCAAGTCCCTTAGCCTGAACAAACTCCTGTAAATGAGATTTGCTATCACTGAACATCTGCATGCTATCTGCATTAGTAAGCACATAGGTGTCAATAAACCTCTTAGACTCCTCTATGCCACCATCAAGGAAAAGAGCTCCAATCACAGCCTCACACACATCAGCAATAATAGACTCCTTATTTCTTCCGCCAGTAGCCTCTTCACCTTTTCCAAGCTGAATGTATTTCTTTAAGTTGATCTGCTCTGAATCAAAAGCCAAAGCTCCTTCGCATACAAGAGATGCCCTTATCTTGGACATTTCTCCTTCCTTCTTATCAGGATATTTCCTGAAGAGAAAATCACTGGATATCATCTCAAGAACAGCATCTCCCAAGAACTCAAGCCTCTCATAGTCTGGCTTTTTGTTAATCTTCTGCTCATTAACAAAAGAACTATGTGTCAAAGCCTGTATTAGAAGATCAATGTTCTTGAACTTATATCCAATCACATTCTGAAACTCATTTAATTCCTGTTCGTTTAGCATATTCACCTCTTAAAGTCTAGTAGTAGACGTTTAGCCTTTCTACTCTGCAATAATTAAAAAAGGCAGTTAAAATCTAACTGCCTCCATCGTCCATTGTATTTATTACAATTATTTTCCAGAAATTGCAGTTTTAAGAAGCTCTACAGCCTCTCCTACAGTAGAGATGCTCTCTGTCTTCTCAGGGTCAATCTGAACATCAAATTCATCCTCGAGTCCCATGATGATCTGGAAAAGATCAAGCGAATCAGCTCCCAAGTCCTCTGTAAAAGTAGTCTCCATTGTGATCTCTTCAGGATCAACATTGAGTACGTTTGCAATAACTTCTTTCATCTTCTCAAATTCCATAATAAACCTTCCTTTACTGCTAGGCAGTAGATAAAAATTATATTCGAGTAGCTTATGCTTCCGGTGAAAGCTTAGCGCTAATCTTTTCACTGATCTTCTGCTGTGTGAATACTACACACTGCAGGATTGAATTCTTGACCTCGACATCATTGGCACTTCCATGTGTCTTGACTACAAGGCCCTTGAGTCCCAGCATAGGAGCTCCGCCATATTTGTCCATACTATAATTACCAAGTGACTTCTTGAGATCATTCTTTATAAGAAGCGCACCTATCTTGGTCTTCAGGCTAGACATAAGGCTATTCTTGATGATATGCATCATAGACTTGGCTACGCCTTCATACATCTTAAGAATTACATTTCCTGTAAAAGCCTCGCAGACAATTACATCTGCAAATCCCGCAGGAATATCTCTTGCTTCTATACTTCCAATAAAATTAATGTCCGGGCAATTCTTAAGAAGAGGGAACGTTTCCTTGACAAGAGCATTACCTTTCTCTTCCTCAGCGCCAATGTTAACAATGGCAACTGTAGGATTCTTGACTCCCATAACATTTTCCATATATACAGTACCCATCTTGGCAAACTGGACAAGGTGGTTGGATCTGGCATCCACATTTGCTCCACAGTCAATAAGAAGTGAATTTCCCTTCTCTGTAGGGATAAGTGGCGCAAGTGGAGCTCTGTCAACGCCCTTAAGTCTTCCGACAATGACCTGTCCGCCAACAAGAGTTGCACCTGTACTACCAGCAGAAACATAGGCATCTGCCTCTCCATGGTTAACCATGTACATAGCCTTAACTATAGATGAATCCTTCTTGGTCCTGATAGCCATAACAGGTGGCTCTGCCATTTCAATAATCTCAGTAGCATTGACTACCTCGATTCTATTCTTATCATATTCATATTTAGCAAGCTCAGCATTAACAGCATCTTCCTGGCCTACTAAAAAAACCTTTAAGCTGTCTGATTCCTTAACGGCATCAACAGCACCCTTTACTGTAACAAAAGGAGCATTGTCTCCACCCATGGCATCAACAGCTACTCTAACTAAATCCGCCATTATTAGTTCCCCCATATCAATTTTGAACTTATATAACTATACTAAAGTGATATGCAAAAATCAAGGCTTTCCGAAGTATTCGGAAAGCCTTAAAATTCGAACTAATTAGGTTGTACTAAAACTTATCAAGCCTCAGTTTCAACAATGTTCTTCTTATTGTAGTAGCCACACTTCTTGCAAACCTGATGAGGCTGCATAAGAGCTCCACAATGACTGCACTTTACAAGAGTTGGAGCTGTCATTTTCCAGTTAGCTCTTCTCTGATCTCTATGGCCTTTTGATGACTTATTCTTTGGGCAGATTGACATTTCAGTAACACCTCCTTACAGTAACCGTATAAGAAACTGCCTGTGTTTAAGGCAATTGTTTACGTTTATTCATTAGCATACTTTAGTAGTATATCCATAGTAATGCTATTTGTCAATAATTTTTTTAACTTTATGATTCTTTATCTGTTGCAGTACTGAGAATACTTCTTAGGTGATATGCCAACTGACTTGGTAAAGGCCTTAAGGAAATTGCTGTAATCGCTAAAGCCGCACCTGTCGCAAACCTCACTAACACCTATTCCCTCAGCTAAAAGGGATTTAGCAATAGATATTCTCCTTGCCGTCATATATTTATTGATCGTAGTTCCAGTAGCAGCCTTAAATATTCTACATATATAGGACTCACTGATATAAAAATGCTTGGCAAGGTCTCCAATACTAAGCGGATATTGGATATTGTTATTAAGATAAGAAAGTATCGCATCCACCTGTTCATTATAGGTAGCAGTCTTCTCAGTAACTTTATTATTCTGTTTGTCGCAAATTATCTGGTTGATCATAACAAAAAGTTCAGTAAAAGTAGCCCTTTCCAAAAGGTCATGTCCATAACCGTTACTTGTTATGATCTTATTTATAAAATAAAGAAATCTTCCCTGCTGCTCTGCTGACATTTTAACTTTATGCGAGAATTTGTCATTTCTATCCTGAAAGCACGCGTCAAGATTTGTTTCTGCACTTGAAATGCTGCGCATGTACTCAGGATCTATCATTATTACAATTCTCTCATGAAGTTCCTTATCTATCTGAGTCAGATAATGCGAATCATACTGATTGATCAGGAAAAGATCACCAGGCTCAATGTCATAAACCTTATTATCAATAAGGAATTGCTTGCCACCTGAAATTGAAAAATACACTTCATAGCAGTCATGAATGTGCATTTCCATAGCTTTTTCATCTTTGTATAGGTGAGCAATGGCAAAATACTTGTTTTCCATGCTTTTTGCCATTGCTTCCTTGCATGAATTAAGTTCTTTCATAATTTAATCATTTGCATAATGCATATGTGTCACGAGCGATAGCAAGCTCTTCATTAGTAGGAATTACCAAAAGCTTTACCTTGCTGTCAGCGCCAGAAATGATCTTATCCTCACCGTGAACCTTGTTTGCTTCATCATCAAGAGTTGCACCAATAAAGCCAAGTCTATTGCAGATAAGTCCACGAACAAATCCACTGTTCTCGCCTACGCCTGCTGTGAAAGCTATTGCATCAACTCCTCCCATAGCTGCTGTATAAGCGCCAATATACTTAACTACTCTGTAAACAAAAGCATCTACAGCGCGCTTTGCGCCTTTATGTCCGCTCTCATATCCAGCCTGAAGATCTCTGAAATCAGATGAAAGCTCATCAGAAAGGCCAAATACACCAGATTTCTTATTAAGAATGTTTGTAACCTCTGCAACAGAAGCATTCTCTTTTTTCATGATGAACTCAACAACAGAAGGATCAATGTCACCTGTTCTTGTTCCCATGATAAGTCCCTCAAGAGGTGTAAGTCCCATAGATGTATCTACGCACTTGCCGCCATTTACTGCTGATACAGAGGCACCATTACCAAGATGGCAAACAATCATCTTAAGCTCTGAAGGATCCTTACCAAGAACCTCTGCAGCTCTCTTACTTACATATGAATGGCTGGTTCCGTGGAAACCATATCTTCTAATACCATATTTCTCATAGTATGAATAATGAAGGCCATAAAGATAAGCCTCTTCTGGCATTGTCTGATGGAATGCAGTATCAAACACTGCAACCATAGGAACTGAAGGCATAACCTTCTGACATGCTCTGATACCGATAAGGTTTGCAGGATTATGAAGTGGTGCAAGATCGCTTACATCCTCAATAGCCTTGATAACTTCGTCGTTTATTACAACAGACTTAGTGAACTTCTCACCACCATGTACGATACGATGTCCTACAGCACCGATCTCTTCAAGCTTAACAACACCATCCTCAGCATTTGTAAGAGCCTCGATAACAAGCTCAATTGCTCTGTTGTGATCTGGCATTGGTGTAACCTTTGTAACCTTGTCCTTACCTTCTGGAGTGTAAACGATCTGGCTTCCGTCGATACCAATTCTCTCGCAAAGTCCCTTGCAGATAACAGCCTCTGAATCAGAATCGATAAGCTGGAATTTCAGTGAAGAACTACCGCAGTTAATTACAAGAATTTTCATAAGATAACCCCTTTTCATATAATATTAATTAGTGCATTTATTTTTCATAAATAAATCGATGCTTTGCATTTGCATGATGCATCATTATAATTATATCAGTGAAAAAATTATTAGCAAGAGAAAAATTGAAAGCGCTTACATTTTTATGAAAACTATTGGAATCATTGCAGAATTTAATCCATTTCACACTGGCCACCTTCATCTGATCGAGGCCTGTAAAAAAGACCTAAATGCAGATCATGTCGTTATCGTTATGAGTGGCGACTTTGTTCAAAGAGGCTACCCTTCTTTTTGCGATAAATACACAAGAACCCAGATGGCTCTTTCCTGTGGAGCAGACATAGTATTTGAATTGCCAGTTTGCTATTCAACAGGAAGTGCTGAATTCTTTGCAAAAGGAGCTGTTTCTTTACTAAACAGACTTGGTTGTATTGACTATCTCTGCTTTGGAAGTGAATGTGGAAGTGTTGACCTTTTAACCAGCATTGCTGACATTCTGGAAAAAGAGCCCGCAAACTACAAGGAAACTCTGCAAAAAGAACTAAAGTCAGGCTTTTCCTATGCCGGTGCAAGGCAAAAGGCACTCCTTGCCTATATTTCTTCTGCTAATACTCCATATAACAAAAAAGACGTAGAAAACGCCTTTCTTTCTCCTAACAACATTCTGGGGATTGAATATATTAAGGCTCTTATAAGCTCTGCAAGTCCCATACAGCCTTATTCTATAAAAAGAGTTGGACAAGACTATTCATCTGATTTATTCACTGAATATTCCAGTGCATCAGCTATAAGATCATATATTTCAACAAACGGCATAACAGACAATTTATCTTTAACTATGCCTGAAACATGTATCAAAATTTTAAGAAATAATGCTGATTCGATAAGAAATCCTGGTAAACTGTCTGCCCTTCTAGGCTACAAGCTTATTTTGGAAAAAGATAATGGCTTTGACCGTTTCCTTGACATAAATACAGATCTTTCCAATAAGATAATTGCGAATATTGAAAATTATGCTGATTTTGACAGTTTTTGCCAGCTATTAAAATCAAAAGATCTTGCCTATTCAAGGATCAGCAGATGTCTGATCCATATTCTTCTTGACATAACCAAAGATGATATGGATGAGTATAAGTCAAAGGGCTATATTTCCCCTTTGAGAATTCTTGGAATGAAAAAGTCAGCATCCTCTCTAGTAAAGAGAATGAATGCTCTGACAGATAATAAAATTCTTATAAACCTGAAAAATGCTTCCAAAATATTATCAGATGATGAACAGGAGATTCTTAAAAAAAATCTGTCTTCATCTGAGATATATGGCCTTATATGCTCAAGAGTTCCAGTAAATGAATACAAACTAAAGCAGCTTATCACGAATTAACTTAATTTTTAGATTTGCCTTGTCATTACTGATTGAAGATAAAAATTCAACGTGTTACCATTAATGTGTATACGATTTAACAACACATCGCACCTGTCCGGAGGTTACATATGGGGCTTGTCAAACTAGAAAAAGGTCAGATTTTGCACAAGGCTGGATCAGATATTGTTGAAACAATCGAGGTTCTCGTTAAGGGAAGCCTTAAAATCTCTAATCAGTTCACTTCTATTACGCTGTCTGTTGGCAGTTTCATAGGCATAGTTGAAGCTCCAGGAACTCCATATAACTATACGATTGAAGCCCTCGAAGAGACTTCAGTTTATTCCTATCCTTATGACAACGCCGATGATATTCCCAATGTAGTTCGTTCAAATCCAAAAATAGCCCCTATTCTCGCTGCTCAATCTGTTGAATCTGCCTTTAAATGCTGCGACATCTTTGAAAAAGAATTTGAAGATGCCCTGTCAGAATATGAGCAGATAATCTCTGATTACAACGACTACCCTGCCCTTTGTATAAAGGTAGGAGAAATAGCCAAGTCATTTCCAGAAATAGAAACTATTGAACCTCCTGAAAAAAGCGACAATATAAAAGATTGGGCATTTGACTTTGTCAGAGCATTAAAAGCCAATGAAGCATCTTTAAAAAAATCCCTGTATCCTCTAAGTATCGAAATAGCTACTGGTGTTGTTATGTCCTCCTATACTATCTTTCATAAGATTTCTGAGGAATCCAAGCACCTGATACAATATAGAAACACTTTAAAGAAAACAACTACAACCTTTGCTAATACAATGAAGGCTATAAATGCCAAGTTAAATGATCTGGAAAACAATAATGGCGATGGTTCTGTAGTGACCATTGTCAACGCTCTTAATACAATTCTTGAGTATTCTGGTGTATCACCAGAGATAGCTGCCAAATTTGAAGAACAGTTATCTGAATTTAAAGCCAACAATAACCGCTACGATTCATCAGATGAAGCAAGAGCACTCAGAAGAAGCATTGGTTCTACCTTCTACGATGTATACACTCCTGCCTATATTAAAAGTTTAAATGACAATAATATTCCAATAGAGCTTAAAATGTTCTTTATGTTTGGTTTTGTAGACGAAGAGCTTGCTGGAGAAAAAAATACACAGATTCTATACAACATGGCCAAAGCATATGTTCCGGATCCTGATGGAAAAGTTCTTACAATCTATGAGTGGCTACTTAAAATATATAATCTTGAACTCGAGCCCTCCAGAAACGAATTTGACCAGGACTGGCCTACCTATCTTCGAGAGCAAAAAAGCACCGGGCAGTTAAACCAGGCTCAGGTAGAGCTTATGACAAATGACCCTACTAGCAGACTTCAGTTTGAGATTCATAATCTTTTTGGTCTTGGAAACAGAATGACCTTTGGCAGAATATCATCCTTTGTTCCAGTTTTTGACGCTCAAAATGTACTGCGCCCGCTTGATATGGCTTATCTTACAGTAACTAAAATAAATGACTACTATAAGATGATCAGGAATCTGGACTATGGTGTATTTTGCAGATCTGCTGTCTATTCAAACCCTGAAATTGGCATAACCCAGCTTCACTACTCAGAAGACATCACGCCATATATGATTCTTTTGCCTAATGTGGGATCAAGAGCTGCTCTCTGGCAGGAAATTGAGGGTAAAAACAGACGAACGCCTGCAAGAATGGTAGTCTCCATCTTTAATACTGAGAATACCGAAGAATGTATGATAAAGCTTTTTGCAGAATTCAGATGGGAAATGTGCAAAACTGAACAAGGCGTGCACTGGAATGATGTTACTGATCCATCTCTTACCTCCATGTATTGCGATTACCTTCAGTTCTATAAAAAGAATCCTTCTCTATCATCAGATATGAAGGAGAAGTTAAGAACAGACTTAAAGAAATACAATAACAATTATAAAAATATGTTCATTGCAGACTATCTGGCATATACCAAATTTGAGGCCGCCGGATCCCCAAGACTCAATAAGGTTGCAAGAGAAATTCTCTTTACCTTCTGTCCTTTTTCAAAAGAGTTAAGGGAAAAGATTGCTGATAATCCTCAGTACACTGAGCTTATAAGCCACTACAATACTAGAATACAGAATCTTGCAAAACCAGTGTCAAATATTGTAGCTAAGCTAAAAAAAGATGATATTCCAATTCCAGAGGCTGTAACAAAGCAAATTGAATATCTACGAAGCTAAATATTTTTTCAAAGCTTGAAATCTATTGACATCAAATCAAGTCAAAAATCCTTAGCCTTTCTACTATATGAGCCGCTAGAAGGTCTTGCCATCTAGCGGCTCTATATTATTAAGCCTTATATTTTTTCTCTATATTCTGTATAAATTCCCTTGCTGCAACAGCATTATCAGGTTTTGTATCTTCAAGTGTAGCATGGATAAAAGGCTTTTTCTCAACTGCAAACTTCACAACAGCGTCATAGTTGATATCTCCAAGGCCGCAGGCCATACTCTTTACGCTATCACCCTCTATCACTGCATCCTTTAAGTGGATCATACATATATCTTTTCCCAAAAAATCAATTGCTTCCTCAAAAACCTCCTGTCTCTGGTCAAAATTATCTGTCCACAAAAGGTTAACAGGATCAAAGATAATCTGAAGATTTGGAGAGCCTATCTTATCAAGAACCTCTCTTGCTCTCTTAGGATTCCATACTATATGTCTGTAAACTGGCTCAATAGCAAGTATAACGCCCATTTTCTCGGCATATGATACAACAGGTCTTAAGTTATTTACAAAAATATCAAGAGCTTCCTGTGAGTGACAAGCCTCCTTGTCGTAGTGATAATCTACATTTGGAGCACCAGTCTCTGTTCCAACCATTCCAGCTCCCATAAGGGAAGCAAAACGAAGATGAGCCATGTACTTATCCTGAGTTGCCTTAAGAACCTTTTCATCAGGAGTAGCCAGATTAAGATAACAGCCAAGTACGGCAACATCAAGATCTGCTCTTCTAAATGCATCTCTCATATACATTGCATATCCAGGCGTAAGTGCATCTGTATTTGCGGTAAATCCCGGCACTTTTGAAAGTGCAATATGTGTGCAGGTAAAGCCCTGTCTCTTAATCTCCTGTAATCTTTCCTCGAAGGGAAGCTCCACTGTGTCATGAAATCTGATTCCTATCTGCATTTTGGTATCCTTTCGTGTAAATTATTTTCTAAAATGATGTCAAATTTACTTTTGGCACCTATATCTTTTACTGGCTGATATAAGCAGGAGCCTTAAAGACAGCTGTAAGTTCCTCTGTTCCTCCGTAGGCATACATACCAATTAGAGCTCCTGTAAATCTTTTACCAATATGATACCCCTCATCACAAAGATAATATACATCAGAAAGTGTATTAAATGTAGTTAATTCTGAAGAAGGAAGTAGTCTGTAAGATAAGGTTCTTACAAGCTTATCCGTAGTCATTAAAAGCTCAATGCCAAGTAATTCCTCGCTTAGCAGTTCATTTCCGTAAAAGGAATGATCCTCTGTTCCAATATGCTCATTTGAATAAATAAACAAATTACCGTTTTTCCTTACTATTCCAAACTCCAAATATGTATTTTCATCGTAGTAGCCTGTTATTCCAGCACTCTGACCTTCCTTTAAATCGAAAGTACTTAATATCACGCTATATTTAAACTTAAAATCTTCCTGTCTTCTAAGTACAATATTTCTACTATCTACACTACTAAGCGGGGCCTTGCTTCCCTTAATAATAAACTCATTATCTCTATATACAATATCACCAGGATAAAAAGCTCTTGGGGTCATGTAATCCAAAGGAATTCCGCAAGGAGAAAGGTTACAAGCTTCATCATTCTCAGAATAAGTCTGGCGTTGGATACTAGTATCGCTATTATTAAAAGGCTTTATCTGCATGCAGGAAGGCCCCTTAAGTCCATTTACAATTGGCCATCCATCTGCTGTCCAGGTAACAGAGTCAAGCGCGGTCTCTCTTCCTAGAATGCTATAGCCATCCCCTATCTGCCTGCCGCATAGATATACCATAAACCATCGGCCATCCTGAGTTTCAACAAGGTCTCCATGTCCACATCTTTGAATAGCTCCGCCTTCATCATTTTGTCTCATTATTGGATTATAGGGACAGGGCTCATAAATGCCAAAAAGTTCCCTGCTTCTTGCCACTGTAACCCTATGGCCAAGTCCTGTTCCACCCTCTGCCTGAAGAAGGTAGTAATAGCCATCTTTTTTGTAAATATGAGGACCTTCAGGAGCTCTTTTGTTACTGCCATAATAAAGTAGCCTTGCATCAGATATCTTCCTTGTTCCAGTTTCATCAAGCTCAAATATCCTTGCTCCGCGATTTAATAACATATAGCGTCTGCCATCGTCATCATTAAAAAGCCCTGGGTCTATACCATCTTCTTCGATGAAAACCGGCTCGCTATAAGGACCTTCAGGTCTGTCAGATGATACAACCATCTGTCTCCTATAGACAGGTCCTGAGTCATTGTGTCTATAAGTAGCTGCAATATAAAACTTCCCCTCATAGTAGCTAATATCCGGCGCCCAGTATCCGCGGCCTCCCTCAAGTTCATCAAGCTGTGCCCATTTAGGATCTGTTATGGCATGACCTATAATTTCCCAGTGCACAAGATCCTTTGAATGAGAAATTGGAATGCAAGGGAAAAAGATAAAAGAAGAATTGACCATATAATAGTCACTACCTACCCTGCATATGGATGGATCAGGATAAAAGCCTGTTCTGATGGGATTTCTATAAAAATCCTCATATTTATGGCCATATTTTTCCTCAAGAAATTTTTCTATTTTCCTAAGATTATTTAATAGTTCATTACTATCACTAGCATTGCTGCTATCTTCAATTTCTTTTATCTTAAAACGAACCAGATCCCATGGCGTGATAAGATCTTTATCACCCATAATAGGGTCAAGTCCGCATCTGTCTACAAGGTATTCAAACATCTCAGGATGGCCTGAAACTGCGGCATAAAAAAGCGCTGTCCTATGTTTGTCATCAAATTCATTAAGACTTGCCCTTGAATATTCAACAATCCACCTAACAAGCTCAAAATCACCATTTTTAGCAGCTTCGTATATACTTATCTTTCCAACATCCATTTTGCCTCTCCAAATCTGCTTTCAAGAAATCTAAATGCATCGCAGTTTCTTTAATACTGTAAAACAACAGTCATAACTTGGTTGTAGTTACAGACATAAATCTTGCATATCCGCATTTATCAAGGTCACAATTATTATCTGACAGAGCAAAGATTCCTACCTTGGCTCCAACCCATGTGTGGTCAGAAGGGGTATATTTAATGCCAAGATCTATACCCTTTTCATTTTTATCTCCAATCAAAAGATAGATCTTAAGATCAGGAACATATGTCTTATCCTCAACATTTGCAAAATACATGCTATCAGAAGTTACACTACTGTCATCACAATCAAAGACAAGATCAAAAGAGATGTCCTTAAGGCCTTCATCCAGAGAAATACCTCTTTCTCTGCACATTTCTTCAAAATCGAACTCAGCAAGCACTATCTCTTTTTTATCAAAATCTCCACCATCACTTTTTATCGTTCTTACAGTATACTTATTATCATTTTCTCTTTTAATAAAAGCTCCTGCATACTGTCCGCCTGTCATACAAACGCCACACTTTTCGCCAGCTTTAAGCTCTGTAGCATCTAACCTTACTATAGTCTCAAACATAGGATAGACAATCTTCTGTGTAAGTACATTAGGGCTCTTCCATATTATTGGAGTGTCATCTCCCGAAAGATTAAGAGCATTAAGGCATAGATTATCTTTTCTTATATCATCATCATTTAAAGACATTGTATTTCCATTATTTGAATCTATGATTCTTGTAAAATACTCATAGTGATTGCCAAGCCATTGCCATGAAAGATTGTATTTGCCATCTGTAAAACTATCCGAAGATAGATCATCTATTTTTCCTTTTCCCGGTGCTTCTTTGGCGTATATTTTTGAATTAAAGTTTATGATATTGCTATTACAGGTTTCATCAGTAGTCCAGGGCATTTCATGCTCAAATACAGGCTCTCCAACCTTATCTCCATCAGGGTTAACGCCAACAATAGGCCAGTCGCTTTCCCAACTTACAGGCTGCAAATGACAGATTCTTCCATACATTCCCCTGTCCTGAAAATGAATAAACCACTCATCTCCATTTACTGTATCAACAAGTCCTCCCTGGTGAGGTCCGTTTATGCAGCTACTTCCTGTATGCATTACTTCTTTTATCTCATAGGGGCCGCGTATATTCTTACTTCTAAGAACAACCTGATAGCCAAACTTAACGCCTCCCGCAGGAGCCCAAATGTAATAATAGCCATCACGTTTGTAAACCTTAGGCCCTTCTATAGTCACTGCAGGATGGTCCTTATCATTACCATCAAAGATAAAATGGTCCTCTGAAATCGCCTTTAGTCCATCACTACTAAGCTCAAATATGCCAAGGATGCTCTTAAATCCAATCCTGCTCTTGGCATAGCCATGAATAACATAAGCTTTCCCATCATCATCCCAAAACGGACATGGATCAATAAGCCCCTTTCCCTCCAGGATGCAAACAGGTTCCTCCCATTTTCCAAAGGGATCAGAAGTCCTAACTACGTAGTAGCCCTCATCCGGCATTCCATAATAAATATAAAACATTCCATCATGATACCTGATAGCTGGAGCCCACACTCCCTCTGAATGCCTTGGAATGTCATATCTTTTTTCCTTAATATTTTCCAGGGCATAAGAAGCAAGTTCCCAGTTTACAAGATCTTTGGATATCAGAATAGGAAGGCCAGGTGTATAGTTAAAACTACTGGCAGTCATATAATAAGTATCCCCCACTCTTATAACATCAGGGTCAGAATAATCAGCAAAAAGAATAGGATTTCTATATTTCATTTATTTCTCCCCATTAACCATTTATCTCAATATCGTAGGTCTCTTTTAAATACTCAGTATCGGCAATTAGCGTAGAATAAGGCTCTCCAAGGTCTGCAAGTCCCTTTGCTATCATTCCCGCATAGAGAAGTGCTCCTTCATAGCGAAGATGTGAATTATCCTTTTTTCCTTCAATTGCCCAGGAAACTTCACCAGGTTCCAGATTCATGTAGTACTTTTTAGAAGCTTCATCTCCTGTTTTTTCAAGAAAGTTTCTGCTCATAATAAAAAGATCTACCACAGGCACATCAAACTTCTCGCCTGCCTCCTTCATCCCAAGGACATACTCAGTATGTTCCGATGGCTTAAGCTTTCCATTTTCATCAAAGAGTCTTCTCTCCACCGAGGTAATAAATACTGGAAATGCACCTTTATTGCGGGCAACATTCACGAACTTTCCAAGATTTACGATAAATTCGCCATGTGGATCTGTATATCTTTTAGGATCATTTTTCTTTTCATCATTGTGCCCAAACTGGATAAAAAGAAAATCCCCCTTTGTTATATCGTTATATATAGCGGCAAGTCTGCTTTCGTCAATAAAACTTTTTGTACTCCTGCCATTAACAGCATGATTGCAGATTGCTACATCCATTTTTGTGTACCTGTCAAAGGCCTGAGCAATTCCAGTCTGCGGATAGGTACCAAATTTATTACAGGCTACTGTTGAATCTCCAGCCCAAAATATATGTCTCATTATTGCCTCGCTCCTTGTATAAAAAAAGAGAGAAATTGTAAACAATTTCTCTCTCTATATGATTTAAATGATGATCACTCTTTTACAGCTCCTACATTAACACCCTGTACAAAGTATTTCTGAAGGAATGGATAAGCTGCCATGAATGGAAGGATCGCAACAATAATAGCTGCATAATACAATGTATTCTGAGATACCTTGTATGCTGTTGTTGGTGTATCACCATCCATGATCATAACCCTCAGTTTGTACTGGAAGTTAACCTGATCAGGGTTTGTAATATAAATCTGAACTGTGCTGTAGTCATTCCATACAGTAACTGCATACATAAGACCGATTGATGCAAGAGCTGCCTTGGAAAGAGGAAGTACTATCTTGAAGAAGATTCCCATAGGAGAGCATCCATCAATCTCAGCAGCCTCAAAAAGAGACTCAGGAATGCCTTCGAAGAAGTTCTTCATAAGTACAAGGTTATATACGTTCATACCATGCTTGATAACCAGGATCCACATTGTATCTACAAGGTGAAGTTGTCTCATAACAAGGTATTCAGGAATCATACCACCAGAGAAGATCATTGTGAAAAGAAGGAAAAATGAAAGTGCATTTCTTCCTGGCATATCCTTCTGAGTAAGTACATATCCTCCAAGTGTTGACAGTATAAGACCAAGCAATGTACCAAGAACAGTTGTAACAACTGAATTGATGAATGGTCTATATAATCTAACTGTTGTAAAGATTGTGAGGTATCCGTTAAAGGTAAAATCCTGTGGCCATAATTTGAACTTATAAACTCCTACTGAGTTAAATGAGTCAACTACAACCTTCCAAATAGGGATCAATACGATCAAAGCAATGATAACGAATACTACATAGTTAACAACATCAAATACGTGAACCTTATTTTTCTTGGCTCTTACACGCATCTGAGCCTGTTTAGCCTGTGCCATAATGTTCCCTCCTTAAATAATTCCACGTCCGCGGATTTTCTTACTAGCATAGTTACATACAAGAACAAGCACGCAACCAACGATTGACTTGAACAGACCAACTGCTGTTGTGTAGCCATAGTCAGGTATGGCAGTAAGGAAAGTCTGACGGTAAACGTATGTAGAAATAACATCGGAAACACCAAATACACGGTTGTTATATAAAACGAATACTGATTCAAAAAGGTTAAGAACCTTAGCAAGGTTAAGGATCAGTACGATAATTACCGTATTCATAAGTGCTGGTACAGTTACATACCAGATTTTCTGAAGTCTAGAAGCACCGTCAATATCAGCAGCTTCATAGAGCTCAGGGTTAATACCGGAAAGTGTTGCAAGGAAAATAACTGTTCCCCAACCTGTCTCTTTCCAAATATTGATCAAGTAGAAAATTGGTCTCCACAGAGTCTGTGAATGAAGGAAATCGATACTCTTTGAAATGAGTCCCCATTCCTTAAGTGTTTCATTTACAAAACCAGTTGATGAAGTTGAAAGGAACAACTGGAAAATAGCTGCTACTACTGCCCAAGACATGAAGTGAGGCAGATATATGATAGTCTGTAAAGACTTCTTTGCAAACATATTGTGCATCTCGTTCAAAAATACTGAAACAAGAACTGATGTAAAGGTTGTGATAAGCAGCTTCGTTATAGATATTTGCAAAGTGTTTGTGAAGGCTGTCCAGAACTCCTTCTTAGAAAACATTGTCTCGAAATTCTTAAGACCAACCCATGTGATGTTCTTAAGCTTATACTGGTAGAAAGCATATCTAACACCAAGCATAGGCCAATAATATATGATGATTACAAAAACTAGTACCGGAAGAAACATCAAATAGTATCCACGGTTGTTCCAGATACGTGTACCGAGAGGTTTCTGATTGATAGGAGCACCAGTGGATGTAGTAGTAACATTTTGTTTCTTACTCATAGCATCCTATTCCTTTCACAATAAATCGTTACTTTTTTACTATTATATTATATCAAATCTTTATTTTTTTTCAAAAAAATCCCATCCTCCAAAAGAGCTTTTCCCTCGGAGGATGGGAAAAAGTCAAACTTTTATTAGCTATATGCTAATTACTGAGCGTTAAGCTCATCAACAATCTGCTGAGCAATATCGCCAAAGTCAGCCTGATACTGAGCAATAGCCTCTTCAGGTGTGATCTCACCAGCGATAGCCTGCTTCATAAGTGTTGTCTTCTCTTCTACAAGAGCTGCCTCGTTCTCTGTAAGAGTATCGCAAGAAGCTGCTGCAGGAGCATCAACACAGTTCTCTGTGAAGAACTTGTTACCAGCCTGTACGAGCTCATCGTTATCAACGTATCCGTTAGTAAGAGGTGCAATTACAAGAACTGGATCAAGATGGTTCTTCTTCCATACAGAATTAGGATCATTTGGAGCCTGCTTAAGGTGGAACTCACCCTCTTCATAAGAGTAGTCCTTCTTCTTCTCAGGATCATCAGCATTTGTTGTGAACTCTTCTGCATGTGTTGACCAGTGAACATCCTCAGCACCATATGTCCAAAGTGTCTGAACCTTGTCACCATCAAGCATTGTTTCAAGAAGAGCATCGAAGATAGCCTGCTCACGAGCAGAATTGCCATCCTGATCATCTGTGATTACCCATACAGGAGCTTCTCTGTTAAGGTATCCGCCCCATGTATCCTTGATCTCCTGGATAGGAGCAAGCTGAACGAGTCTGTCATCACCAAGATCGTTGTCAACTTCCTGCTTCTCCATGTTTGTTGTAAGTGTTCTAAGCCATGTACCAGCCCAGTATGTGAATACACCTTCTGATGTAGTCTGATCGTTTGAGAAGAATTTCTCACGAGCCTGCTTTGTTCCAGCTTCCTCTGTATCTGGATCGATAACGCCATCAGCAACACCCTGTGCAAGTCTTGCAAGAGCATCGATTGTAGCCTGCTCCTGGAATCCATCTACCCATACGCCATCCTTCTGATAGAATGAAGGATATGCGCCCTGCCAGAACTCTGGCATATAGTTGATGTATGGAGCCTCATCAAGCTTACCATAACCAGCTGCGATAACACCGTATGTACCAGCTGATCCGTTTCCATCAGGATCATTCTCTGTGAATGCCTTGAGCATTGCATAGTAATCATCGAATGTCTTAATGTCTTCTACCTTCATTCCTACTGCATCAAGCCATGACTTCTTGATGTAAGTAACACATCCGTTACCATATGTAGGAGCAAATCCGTAAAGGTGACCTTCCTTGTCCTTCATGTTCTCGTTGATTGTAGGAAGTGTGATACGTGACTGGAACTCTGCGTTTGCATAAGCATCAGCCATATCCCAAAGAAGTCCAGTTGTCTGGTACTGTCTAAGCATTGTAGCGCTCATGATAAGAGCATCTGGATAAGAGCCATCGCCAACCTCACCTGTTGTAAGAAGACGAGATACTGTTCCAGCATAGTCTGAGTGATCAAGCTGGTTGATAACAAGATCAACTGGATGACCAAGCTTCTCAGCTACTGCAGCTTCCCACTGCTCTTCGAATTCCTTCTGTCCGCTCTCTACTGTAGCTGTAAGTGTTCCATCAACTACAATGTTAAGAGTCTCAAGGTTAAAGTCCTCAGCAGCTGCTGTCTCGCCAGCATTTTCTGTCTGAGTTGCTTCGCCAGCTGCCTGAGTTGGCTCTGTTGTGTCTGCAGGTGTCTCTGAAGCACAAGCTGCAAGAGAAGCTACCATTGCTGTTGAAAGAAGTAATGATAAAACTTTCTTTTTCATTATTTTGTTCCTCCCAATAATGATTTTTGAATTTAAAAATGTAAGCGTTTTCACTTGCTTATGTACGTACTTTATCATGTATTTAAAACCTTTGCAAGCACGAATTTTGTAGGATTTGTAACAAAGTTGTACACTTTTTTCGGGAAGTGCCGTTTTTACTGCATTTCCGTAAGTGCTTACATGTAAAAAATCACAACAATTTTTTTAATAAACTGTGAACGAACGTAAAATCACACGTTGTTTTATACAACAGTTTACACAATGTAACCGGTTTCCATTTGTGCACTTTGTATATTTGACAAAATAAAAACAATCACATAATGCTCTACTTTTGTCAATTATTGCTTACAAAATAAACAACATGCATAATGCACTTATTTTTCCGTAAGTCCTTACATTTATTATCAGAGGGTTACTCCTCTCTTCCATATAGCCATATCATGGAAGCCCGCAAGTTCGCTCTTTAGCTTTTCGCCAGAAGCTGTACGCAGGATCTTGTCAAAAAGATCATCAGTTAGTTCTTCAAAACTCTTTCCCTCAAGTATCTGTCCTGCTCTAAAGTCAATCCAGTTACTCTTTTTGTCAGCGATTGTATTGTTACTTGCAATCTTCATAGTAGGAACAGGGCATGCAAAAGGTGTTCCTCTTCCTGTTGTAAAAAGAACTATCTGAGCTCCTGCACTTGCAAGTGCTGTCGCAGCGCAAAGGTCATTGCCAGGAGCACATAAAAGATTAAGCCCCTTTACATCTGTCCTCTCTCCGTATTCAAGAACATTCATGACAGGATAATCTCCAGACTTCTGAGTACAACCAAGAGACTTATCTTCAAGTGTTGTAATACCGCCTGCCTTATTTCCAGGAGATGGATTTTCATAGATAGGTTCGCCCTGTTTGGTGAAATAATCCTTAAATCCATTGATCATGCTGACTGTGGCATCAAATGTTGCCTCATCCTTACATCTATTCATAAGGATAGTCTCTGCGCCGAACATCTCTGGAACTTCTGTAAGAATAGATGTACCACCACACTCTACTATCCTGTCAGAAATTCTACCAACCAGAGGATTAGCTGTTATCCCTGAAAAGCCGTCACTTCCACCGCACTTAAGGCCTATAACAAGCTTTGAAGCATCCACTTCTTCTCTTTTATCATTGGAAACAACATCAATGATCTCTTTTAAAAGTTCAAGGCCCTCTTCCATCTCGTCATCTGATTTCTGAGAAACAAGGAACTTAACTCTGGACTCATCAACATTACCTATATATGGCTTTAATACATCAATATTACTATTCTCACAGCCAAGCCCAAGCACAAGAACGCCTCCAGCATTTGGATGATTGATAAGATCTGCAAGTATTGTTCTTGTGTGTTCCTGATCATCACCTGTCTGTGAGCAGCCATAGTTATGTGTAAAGGCAACTACTTCATCAACACTTCCCTTAACAAATTCATTTGCCTTTTTGGCAAGGGCTGTAGCAATGTTGTTGACACATCCAACAGTAGGAATGATCCATACTTCGTTTCTAATTCCAACCTTGCCATTTTCTCTTACAAAGCCCTGGAATGTTCTCTTCTTGGTGCCCATCTGCGCAATCTTTTTTTCTATATCTTTAGTATCTGGTTCATATTTATAATCAAGGATTCCCTCAAGGTTAGTCTTGATATCATGAGTATGAACCCATCTGCCAACCTTAATACCCTCTGTAGCATGACCGATAGCATATCCATATTTGATCACATTCTCATTATTACCAATATCCTTTATAGCTATCTTGTGACCAGCAGGAATTTCATCTAATGCTACAATCTCTCTTCCATCTGAAAGAGTAATCTTCTCACCCTGTGAAAGAGGCTCCAAACATACAACAACGTTATCTTCTGGATGAATCTGTAAAAATCTGCTCATATAACCTACCCCTTGTTTCATTTTTGTTACATAATGTAAGCGTTTACAATTCCAATATATAATCATATATGCCTAGAGTCAACAAATTTTTCTATTGTATTTACTAGGTTCGTCTTGTATAATAATTTTGTCTATTTTTATGAAATCGCTTACATATTTTTTTACATTTTGTAAGTCTTGTAGGACTAGTTTCACTTGCTAATAACTACTTAATTTAATAAAATTCGGAGGTAAATGGGATGAAAAAGTTCATGGATGAAGACTTTTTGCTTCAGAGTGAAGCTGCTAAAAAGCTTTATCACAACTATGCTGAAAACATGCCTATTCTCGATTATCATTGTCACATCAGCCCCAAGGAAATTGCTGAGGATCGTCATTTTGACAACATCACTCAGGTTTGGCTTGGTGGTGATCACTATAAGTGGCGTCTTATGAGAGCATTTGGTCTTGATGAGAAATATATGACCGGGGATGCTTCAGACAAAGATAAATTCCTTATGTTTGCAAAGTGCCTTGGCAAAGCCGTAGGCAATCCATTATATCACTGGGCTCATCTTGAGCTTCGTAAGTACTTTGGTTACAACGGAGTCCTCAATGAAAAGACAGCTGAGGAAGTATACGATATCTGTAATAAGGTTCTTCAGCAGCCAGACATGGGTGTGCGTAAACTTATCAAGATGAGTAACGTTACACTTATCTGCACAACTGATGACCCTGTAGATAGCCTTGAATGGCACGACAAGATCAAGGAAGATACTTCTTTTGATGTTAAGGTTCTTCCTGCTTGGCGTCCAGATAAGGCCAAGAATATCAGAAAGCCAGAATTCGTTTCATATCTTGATACCCTTTCCAAGGTAAGTGGTGTTAAGGTTGATTCATTCGCAAGCCTTAAAGAGGCTCTTAGAGTAAGACTTGACTTCTTTGCTTCAAAGGGATGCAATGTTACTGACCATGCTCTTGAGTATGTAATGTACCGCCCTGCTACAGATGAAGAAGTTGAGGCTATATTTGCCAAGAGACTTGCTGGCCAGGATCTTTCTTATGAAGAAGATCTTAAGTATCAGACAGCATTCATGCTCTTTGAAGGTGTAGAAATTGCCAAGAGAGATTGGGTAATGCAGCTTCACTTTGGTTGTAAGCGTGATAACAACACTCCTATGTTTGAGAAGCTTGGTCCTGATACTGGTTTTGATACAATTGACGCTTACTATCCTATGGGTGAGCTTGCTGATTTCCTCAATGCTCTCCACTGTAAGAAGAGCCTTCCTAAGACTATTCTTTACAGCCTTAACCCTAATGATAACAAGATTATCAACACAACCCTCAACGCCTTCAACGAAGGCCCTGTAGTAGCCAAGATTCAGCAGGGAAGTGCCTGGTGGTTCAACGATACTAAGATGGGTATGGAAGATCAGCTTGCTTCTGTTGCTGAATCAGGAAACCTTTCAGGATTTGTTGGAATGCTCACAGATTCCAGAAGTTTTACTTCCTATACAAGACACGATTACTTCCGTAGAATTCTTTGCAATTTCCTCGGAAACTTCGTAGAAAACGGTGAATATCCAGAAGAGAATCTTGATATTCTCGGAGAGATTGCTGCTGATATTTCCTATAATAATGCAGTAAGATATTTCAAATTTCCTTTAGAAACGAGATAATAATATGAGTAATCAGATGACAATTTATGATATTTCCAAAAAAGCTGGCGTATCAATTGCCACTGTCTCACGAGTATTAAATGGTAGCACTAACGTTAAGCCACGTACCAAGAAAAAGGTAATGGACATCATCGAACAGTATGGCTATAAGCCCAATGCTTTTGCAAGAGGTCTTGGTCTTAATTCCATGAAGACAATTGGTATTCTGTGCGCGGATGCTTCCGACCTTTATCTTGCAAAGGCAATCTACTTCATTGAGCAGAACCTTAGAGAGAATGGTTATCACTCTGTTCTGTGCTGTACCGGATATGATATGAACGCCAGAAAAGAGTCCCTTAATCTCCTGCTCTCTCAGCATGTTGACAGTGTTGTAATGGTAGGTTCTAACTTTATCATGAACAATGCAGAAGACAATCAGTATGTCAAGGATGCTTCTGCTTCTGTACCTATAATGCTGTTGAATGCTGACTTTGACTGTCCTAATGTTTATTGCACCCTTTGCGATGATTACAAGGCAACTCAGGACGCCACAGAGAAAATGCTTGATGCCGGGCTCAAGAATATCCTTTACTTATACAATAGTAATTCATATTCAGGTCTCAAGAAGCTTGCAGGATTCCAGAACGCTCTACTCACACACGACATTCCTCTTAAAAAGGAAATGCAGCAGTGTTTTAAGGGAAGCCATGAAGATATAGATGGTGTAAAAAACTTTGTTGAAAACCTTTATAAAAAAGGAATCAGGTTTGACGGTATTGTTACCAGTGATGATTTCCTTGCAGTTGGAGCAATGAATTTTGCAAGAGCAAATAACATCAATGTTCCCAAGGATCTTCAGATAATCGGATATAATAATTCCATTTTAACCAAGTGCTCAGAACCAGTTATTTCTTCTATTGACAACCGTCTTGAAGATATGTGTATTCAGCTGGTCAAGACACTTATAGGTACTCTCTCATCCAACGAGATGCCTCAGAAAACCATTTTCTCAGGTGAGCTCATTAAGAGAGGATCCACATCTTTCTAAAAAGTAAAAGAGAATCTTTTCAGTTAAACTAATGAAAAGATTCTCTTTTTTTATCTAAATAATTATCTAATTCACTCTATTATTTGCTATCTGCCTAAGGCTATATAGTAAACGGAAGATTTATCTAGCGTTTACTGTAGAAAGAAGCCCAGCCATAACAAATACAAGTGGTGAGTTCCAATAAATAGTGATCTCATTAAGTGAATAGCACTCTACGTGATCTAAATAGCACTTCATTGGAGGAAGGTTCTGACCGCGAAGGCTCTGAGCACGCTCATCATGAAGCCCTGAATTTGGTCCACCAGATACAAGTCCTGGCCATGGCTCTTCAATATCATCTACAGCTGTCGGACGAAGATGAGGATTCTTAAAGGCCTTCTCTCCGTTTCCTGTAACATAGCTGATATCCATACTATTGCAGCCAAGAATATAGTCAAGTCCGGAAGTGATAGCATTATAATACTCTTGTTTGAAACTCATAGTATTAGCAACACTAAGCACCATCATGTATTTAAGAAGTTCCATGTTGCTGCCCCAGATAAAGTCTTCCTTGGCCATACACAGATTAAATCCATTTCTTGAAGCTACATCACATAACCTGTCAGCCTCATCAAAGAAATACTTCCTAGCCTGCATTGTAAGAGCATTATCCTCTTTTTTAAGAATAAGGGACATACATCCAAGTCCGGCAACTTCAGCCCAGCCAAGGCTTGAAAAAACTCCGCAGTGATAAAGCTTATTCTCAGCCTTTTTATCAAACTCCTCTACTCTGTTTCTAAGTTCTAAGGCATCGCTATAGTACTTGCCATCTGATGTTGCTTCGTACAAAGCGCAAGCAGCCCAAAATCTGTTAGAGCCATCTTCAGCCTCGTCATACTGGCCAGTATTAGAACCTTCAGGGTTAAAGAAAAGCTTCTCCTTGGGATTATCCAAAAGCCACTTATAAGCAAGAAGAGATTTCTCCATTAGCTTGTCTGCATAGGCCTTGTCATAATCCTTGTAGATTGTATGGGCTAGAGCAAATACAGCTGCTATATCAGCTGTAGCAATTGAAGACGTTGCAAAGAGGAAAAGCTCGTTTTTATCATCCTCGGGCATAATAAAATCTGCATGATTAAAGGTTGTTACCTTATGCCATACTGATCCATCCTCTCTTTGCATCTTCATAAGAAAATCAAGTTCAACCTTGACCTCAGCCAGAATATCAGGCAGATTCCCTATATCACCCTTAACCTTAGGGATATCAAACTCAACCTTAAGAAGATTATCAAAAAATCTTACGCCATAGAGAAGATGTGCAACAGCCACAGCTCCGGCTGTAGAGTATCTGCCATAGTCTCCGGCATCGTGCCATCCGCCTGTTACATCAACAGGTGGAACATCCTCCCCATAGACAGTGGCCTTACTCATATGACAGGGCTTATGGTAATACTTACCTGCATGTTCTTTATCAAGAGCATCTCCGCAACGAAGGAAATAGAAGCATTTACAGATATCTTTCATGAGTTTATCATAAACTCTGTCAGATATTTCAAATGTAAGGCTCTCTTCTCCTCCAGCCAATACCTTGTATCTGCCATTTTCCTTTAGTTCTGAAAAATCCGCCACGTAAGTGTCTTCACCAGATATCTCATCTTTTCCAAAGTGTGTTACATCCCCCTTAAAGACAGATTCCCCCTGATCTGAAATCACTTCAAATTCAGGCGTTTCAAAAGTAAGCACCGCTTTCTTGGCACTTTCAGGCAAAAATCCAACCTGATCAATTAATACTTTTTTCACCGTAATTACCCCCAACTAGTAAATTGTTTATATAGTCACTATTCTATTTTAACAGATTCGCCCCCTATTAGAACATAATGATTTTGATAAGAATCAACATGATAATGTAAAAGATCTTTTTCATCATCTGGTTCATCTATCAAAAGAGTGTTTTCAAGAACAAGGGCACTTTTTGTGCTAAGCGGATCATAACTATAAAGCGATGCCCCATTCTGGTAATAAAGCTTATGATCAGCCCTTGAATATTTGATTATAAGCCCTTTGTAATCATAGTTATTATCTAACCTATCAACCAAGGTATAATTTCCGTTACTTCCATCATATAGATATATTTCTAAATCCGTTGTCAGAATGTATAGTTCATTATGATTTTCATTAGAAACAACCCTTTTAGGCTCTATTTTCTTTTCAAGATTATGGGAATCAGTGGCGCCCGCTGAATAAACAGATCTATGCAATAGACCATCATCACTTTCATAATAAAATGTTGTGATAGCATCATCGTAAAAGCTTAAATAACACTCCCTGGGTCTACCAAAAATCTCTATGCAGTTCATATCGTTATTGAAATATATAGTTTTTTTATCGCTAATGAAACCAAATCCGCCAAACTCTCGATCCGTGATTATTTTTATGTTAGGATTTTTACTATTTGGAGAAAAATAATCCTTAGCAAAATATAATGAATTTTTTTCTGACTCAATTACCTTAATCTTTTTTTGATTCTCCGAATAATAATATGTATTTCCATACTGACCATAGATCATCTGTTTCATGTCTCTGCTAAAAACAGCAAATGAATAGTTCATTTTATTGCCAAGATACTGATTTTTGCCATTTTTATATATACTGATATAGTAATCAGGGTTTTTATCATTTGAGCCGGTAACCTTCTTTTCACAATACACTGTCTTACCATCAGAAGATACATACCTTGGATAATCAAGATTCCAATACGCATCACCAACATTAAAGCTATACATATGCTTACAATTATCTTCAAGGTCCCACACAGTTACCTTGTTAGATTCTCCAAGTGACAGTGCTGCAAAATAACGACCGTTTGGAGAAATAGCCCCTCTAGAAACATCCTCGTCATGGAAATGTACTAATTCGCAGATATCTTTATTAAGATCATAAAGATATAGGTTATTTTCTCTTGTATATTTGCCTGTAGGAGCCTCCTTAATTACAAATATCCTGCTTCCATCAAGGCTCATCCCTGCATCTTCAACTTTTTCAGAAATAAGTGTTTTCTCAAGGTCAGTGTTATACAAGTAAAGTTCGTCATAAGTGGTAAGGATAAGCACGCGTTTTCTTGATGCATCAGTACAAACCTTGTATGAGGTGTAATGGGGATTTGAATAGTTGGTCTCTATGGTATCTTCTATGATATTTACTTTTTTACCATTGCTGCTAAAAAGGTAATCCCCATAGACTGTTACAAAACACTCATCCATCTTCCAAAGTGCTTCACCTGTAGCCTCGTGAATTTGCTCTTTTTCATAGATAGCTTCCTGTTCTTTTTTATGATTATATAAAACTATGCAGATAACTAACCACACCGTGGCAATGACAAGAAAGATCAATCCGATTCTTATTAACTTTATTCCTATTTTAGAACTCTCTTTCTTACGAATAATCTCTTTCTTTTTATTCGTCTTTTTGTATGATTTCAAGTGATTCTCCCTCCATGATCACATATCTAACTACATCGCCAGTTTCAACTTTAGCATATCCAGAATCTGGCAATTCTTCTTTTTTATCTATATCTTACTTTTGACAGAGTATAAGTTTATCAGCATAATTTTATACTTTCAAGCGGCGCTAATCTTTACAAGTAGCCGTATATCCAGTAATCTAGTCACATAAAAGTCTATTATTCCATGGGGGAATCACATGATATCAAAACTACTTAATGCTATTTCAGACAAGTATCCACTTATAGAAAAAGGCGCATCAGGATTTGATGGAATAAAGGTTAAGGGCATGAAGTTTGCCATTAATTCCTATGAAGCAAAAGGTCTTGGGCATGTTTCAACCATGTGCGCCAAGGGCTTCTTTGGACTTATGAAAATGGACACTCTCATCATTACACCCAAATATAAAGATCTTCCTCTTTTTTCCTATGACAGAATAAAAGCTATGGGCAATGATAAATTATACGTTGAGTTCTATGACACCTGCGTTGAAGGACCTAATTTAAAAGCCATTGACGACCTCTTATCCAAATACAGCGATATTCCTAAGGCTGAAGCTAAAAAGCAGTGGTACGATGACATAAAGCTATCTCAGACCACTACATTTGTAGGTAAAAAGAAAGATAGCGATTCTTTTGATAAGATGGCTCTTGAATTTATGAACGCCTTCGTTTGTATCGATGCAAAAGATGTCACAGATCACGAAACAAAAGAAAAAAAGACATCTGTCTACGTTGACGGTCTTCTTAATAATGGTGGTCCTGCCACAGACGTATTTCTAAATGCAATGGGAAAAGAAAAAACAACTGAGCTTTTCAAAAAAGTATTATTCTGATCATAAAACCCGTCCTGAGATTATCTCAAGACGGGTTTTTAGGAATGTACAGATTTTGGTGACTTCAAATAGAAACCCGCACTAGCTGCGGGTTTCGTAAGAAAATGATACAAGAGGAAAACAAGCCCTGCAGCGAAGCTGCCTTTAGATGGCTTGTTTTCTAGATTTTTGACATAAAATGGCAAAAATCTATATCTTTTCAATTTACTGAGCATCAATTGCAAGTTTGATTGCTCCCATAATTCCCTGATCATCATTTAAGCTAGCAGGAACAATGTATTCATCGAGGTTCTCAAGAGTCTTCGTGTTAATGTATCCAGCCATCTTATCCTTAAAAACATTTCTAATAAGGGGAAATAGCTGCAACTGATGCATTACGCCACCTCCCAAAATTATCTTCTGAGGGCTGAGAGTCATGCAGAAGTTTACAAGGGCAGTTCCTATATAATCAGCTTCTAGTTCCCAAACCTTTGAGTCATCAAAAAGTTCCTTGGCACTCTTTCCCCATCTTTTCTCAATAGACGGACCAGCAGCAAGGCCCTCAAGGCAAGCCTTGTGATAAGGGCAGACACATTTTCCCTTATCATCAGATCTTTTCTCAATAATAATGTGACCAAGCTCTGGATGGAGCATACCATGGAGGAGCTTACCATTGGTCATAACGCCTCCACCAATTCCTGTTCCAATAGTAAGGTAAATAGCGTCTGTAAGCCCCTTGGCGCAGCCATAGGTGATTTCTCCAAGGAGCGACCCATTAACGTCTGTATCAAAGCCTACAGGCACTCCAAGAGCGTCCTTGATGCAGCCTACTATATTAAAGTTCTTCCAGGCTGTCTTAGGTGTTGATGTAATATATCCGTAGGTCTCAGATTTCTTATCAAGGTCTATAGGTCCAAAGCAGGCAACTCCAATAGCCTTTATATCCTTGTCCTTAAAGTAATCGATGATCCTAGGCATTGTCTCATCTGGTGTAGTAGTAGGAATAGAAACCTGCTCTATAATATGTCCATTTTCATCCCCAATTGCACAGACCATCTTGGTTCCGCCAGCCTCTAATGCTCCATATAACATAGCTTTACCCCCAATTATTGTTTTTCTCATATTTTAAAAGTGATATTCAAACTAAATGAATATCACTTTTAATTTCAATTATCACCTACAGAATCTATAATACCACCACCAAGGACAATATCGCCATCATAAAGTACGCAGGACTGACCTGCAGTGGCGGCTCTCTGTGGCTCGTCAAATACTACCCTTGCCTTGCCTCCGTCAAGTAAAGAAACTGTAGCAGGCTGTTCCTTGTGCTTATACCTTATCTTGGCGCTGCATCTAAAGTCTTCTGCCGGCATATCTCCTGTGATCCAGTGAAACTCCCTGATCACAAGTTCTCTTTTAAATAAATCCTCATTATCTGCAAGGATTACTTTATTATTCTCAACATCAAGCTTAGTTACATAAAGCCTTCTGTCTGCCGGAATACCAAGGCCTCTTCTCTGGCCAATCGTGTAATTTATGATTCCGTCATGTTTTCCAAGGACATTTCCTTCTTTATCGACAAAATCGCCCTTTGGATACTCTTTTTCTCTATATCTTTTTATCATTCCAGCATAGTCACCATCAGGAACAAAGCAAATATCCTGGCTCTCACTCTTATGAGATGTGACAAAACCATATTCCTCAGCAATTCCGCGGACCTCTGGCTTAGTAAATTCACCAAGAGGAAAAAGAGTGTGCCGAAGCTGCTCTTCAGAAAGGTCGTATAAAACATAGCTTTGGTCCTTGTTAAGATCCTTAGCCTTAAGAAGATAAAAATGTCCATCTCTTTCTTCTATTCTGGCATAATGACCTGTAACAATGTAGTCACATCCTAGCTCTAAAGCCCTTTTATAAAGACTGTCAAACTTAAGATATTTATTACATCTGATGCAAGGATTGGGTGTCTCTCCCCTCTCGTAGCTACATACAAAGGGCTCAATTACCTTGTTCTTGAACTCCGCCTCGTAGTGATAAATATTATAATCTATTCCAAGCCTGTCACAGACAGCTCTTGCATCCTTGGTATCTTCAATACTGCAGCAGGTGCCAAGAAGATCAAGACCTACCATGTCATTTTCATATAGACGCATAGTACAGCCAACGCAATTATATCCCTTTTTCTGAATAAGGGCCGCTGCTACCGAACTGTCTACTCCACCACTCATGGCAATAAGAGCTGAGCCTTTTTCAAGCTTTTTGTCTTGTACTGATCTAAATTCAAAATCTTCCATACTTATACCAATAATAACTTAGTTTGTATCTGCTATCTTATCTTACTATAGCAAATGCAACCTGCGCTACGTAAATTAAAATCATGATAATGCCTTCTGGCCTGTTTAATTCTCTCTTGCTTCTAAGGAAGAAATATGTAGTGATCATCATTACAATAAGAATAATAAGGTCATAGAAGGATGCAAAGTTAACAGCAACAGGATGAAGTGTTGCAGATGTTCCAAGGATCAATAGAAGGTTAAAGATATTAGATCCAATAACATTACCAACTGCAAGTCCAGTTTCCTTCTTGGTTGCTGCAATAACTGATGTAACAAGCTCTGGAAGTGATGTTCCAAAAGCTACTACTGTAAGACCAATAAGAGTCTCGGTCATTCCAAGGGCTCTTGCAATTTCCTTGGCAGAGTTTACGACAAGGTTACCACCAATTACGATAGCTACAAGTCCGCCCAAGATAAAGAGTGCACACTTCCAAACAGGCATAAGCTTCTCATCTGATTCTTCTGTCTTGTTCTCCTTGGCAGCCTTGATAAGCCAAACCATATAAGCAACAAAGAGAACTAAAAGAACGATGCCCTCTACTCTTCCAATAACACCAGCCTGATCAGCCATGTTATGACCAAGGATATTACCTGAAAAAACAGCTGATGAAAGTGTGAAAAGAAATACAACTACTGTTGCGATGATCGAAACAGGGAAATCTCTGTGGAAGATCTCTTTACCACCAGGAACTGTACAAAACAGAGCGCAGGCTCCAAGAACCACAAGCAGATTGAACATGTTGGATCCAACTACATTACTGATAGCAATCTCATTGGATCCTGCAAGTGCAGCTGTGGAACTGACAGCAAGCTCTGGAGCGCTGGTTCCCATGGCTACAATAGTAAGACCGATGATAAGACTTGGTACTCTGAATACCTTGGCAAGAGAAGCTGCTCCATCAACAAAAAAGTCTGCGCCCTTTACAAGAGCAACAAAACCAACAACAAGTAACAATAAGTTTAATAACATATTTTCCTCCTTAAAATATGCAGAAAAAAAGAGACTTTTTTCCACAACAAAAATTGTGGTAAAAGTCTCGCTAATTATAACATATCCCGAGGATTACTCCTGTGCTGACGATATATGTTACATGTATTTCTACATGCCAGCTACTCCCTAATACCTTTTGAAATTATATCACTATAACAAAAAATATGAAACTGAATTTTTTATGAACTATCTTAGTTTATATCACTGTTTTCCAGTCAAAAGAAAAAGAGCTATAGTCTTAGCCTTCAAAAGTATGAAGAGTTTTGCAAAATGGACATTTAGCCATTGTCACATCCATGTTTACTTCAAAGTTCTTACTACACTTTTTGCAGGATACTTTCATGAACTTGATCTTCTTGTTGGCTCCACCAGTGATGTTTTCAAGTTCTGTTTCATTTAAGATTTCTGTATTCATTTAATGTTCCCCCTTAGCGATGCTTAGATTCATATATCTATTTTATACGAATATACAAACAAAATGGAAAAAAACGCGGTATAGTTTCAAATTTACTTTCCTGCTGAATAACAAGCGATGCATACAAGAATTGCTGCGCAATTCTTGTCCGCGCTTTGGCGCGGTATAAAGAAAGCCCAACATGAAAAACTTTGCAAATAAATTTGCAGTTTTCATATTGGGCTTTCTTTGCATCGCTTGTTATTCAGCAGGATACGGGAATCGAACCCGCCTCCTCAGCTTGGGAAGCTGATATACTACCGATGTACTAATCCTGCACATTTGATATAGTCGACTATTTAATAGTAGCTAAATTATGGTATAATTTCAAGTATGAATTGTACAAATTCTAGTAACCATCAGACTTTTTGGGGAACACAAACTGACGATTTGTGTAGAAAGCAGGAGAAATGACAGACAAAGTAAAAAAAGTAGCAGGCAAGGGCAAAAGCCTTGCAGGGGAATTCCGTGAGTTTATCATGCGTGGCAATGTAATGGACATGGCAGTCGGTGTTATCATCGGCGGAGCTTTCCAGAAGATCATCTCTTCACTTGTGGATGACATTATAATGCCAGTAATAAGCCTTCTCACAGGCGGAATTGATTTCAACAACAAGTTTGTTGTACTTGATGGCGGAAGCTACGCCACATTAGAAGCAGCCAAGGAAGCTGGAGCTGCAACTCTTAACTATGGAACTTTTATCACAGTTGTTATCAACTTCATCCTGATGGCACTTGTGATCTTCCTTCTTGTTAAGTTCATGAACAGTGTATCCAACAAATTTGCCAAGGAAGAGGCAGAAGCACCCAAGACAACAAAGATTTGCCCTAAATGTAAGAGTGAGATCAATATTGATGCAACAAAGTGTCCTTGCTGTACTTCCGATCTTTAAACTTAGAATTGTAATATATCAATTCGGCTTTAATATTTTAGATTATTGTTTTTCCTCAGAAAAACGGCTACCGCAAAATCAATTGCGATAGCCGTTTTCTTTATTTTATGAGAAAGAGATATTTGCTATTACTCAAGAATATAATCAAGAGTAGTGAATGTTCCTGTTCCCTGAATTCCAAAGAATGCGCTGCCACCTGCATTGATAGTAGCATTCCATGACTCAGGAGTAATTACATAGTAGTCGCCTTCTGTAGCAACCTTAACGCACCAGCTATTATCAATTGTGAGCTGACTCTTTTTAAGCTTTAGTGTCCAGTTATTTACTGTGCTCTTACCGTTGTTAACAACTGCCATGTTGATTGTAAATGAACCCTGTCCATTTACTGTATAATCAAGTGCAAGATCATCATTAACTACAACAGGCTCTGGATCTACTGGAGTTGGATCTACAGGTTCTGGGTCAACTGGTGTAGGATCAACTGGTTCTGGATCTACAGGCTCAGGATCAACTGGTGTAGGATCCTCAGGCTGTGGCTCGTCTTTAACTTCGCCTTCAGCAAAGATTTCAATAGAATCCTTAACATGTGATGAACCCTGGAAACCAAATTCTACTGAACTTCCAGCTTCAATTACTCTGTTCCATTCAACAGGAGTAACTACATAATAGTCGCCTTCTTCTGTAATGTTTACATTCCAGCTAGCATCGATGCCAACATCGTTCTTGTTGATCTTAACTACCCAATCTTCTGCCTTCTGGCTTGAAGAGTTAGTAACCTTTACAGATACCTGATAACCTGAACCCCAGTTATTTACTGAATACTCTGTTGTTAAGCCCTTAGCAACTGGCTGAGGGTCAACTGGTGTAGGATCTACAGGCTCTGGATCAACAGGTGTAGGGTCAACTGGTTCTGGATCTACTGGTGTAGGATCAACTGGTTCTGGATCTACAGGCTCTGGCTCTTCCTGACCATCCTTAAGGATTGACCAAGAATCGAAATCAATTACGCCATGCTTTGGAACAAAGTACAGATCATAATTTCCGTGAAGGTCAGGGAAGTTAAGATATACTGTTGTCCACTCATAATCTGAGCAAGGAATGTTGAGGAATGCAAGTCTTGGTCCATATGTATCGCCATCATGGATTTCAAGAACATGAGAACAATCTGACTTGTAAGTGATCGCAATCTTTGAAGCGCCATCAAATTCTACATTCTTAACAACGTATGTTACTCTTGGTCTAAGTCTCTCAACATATGTTCTTCCATCAGCAGTCTTAACATCGAGCTTTTCCATGATAGTAGCATCTTCTGCTTCAACTGTTGTATATGGATTTATCTTATCTGTTACAACTGGTTCTTCTGGATCTACAACTGGCTCATCTGGATTTGGCTTAACTGGAGGAGCCATAACCTTCCAGGAGTCAAAAAGAACTGTAGCACCCTGAAGTGCAGCTACAAAGTAAAGGTCATGTTTGCCTGAAAGGTCCATATTAACCTTAATTGTCTTTGTAGTGAAATCGCCAGCAGAAAGCATGATGTTTGAAAGAAGCTCTCCATCTGGAGCGTCAACTCTTACTTCAAGAACTGCTGGCTTATAAGCCTTACCTGTTGCAACAATAGCTGCAACACCATTTGAGAAATCTACATTCTTGGCACAAACATATCCATTTGAACGGATAAGTGTATATGTTACATCGCCATCCTGAGCAACAATTGCTGCCTTCATCTCAGCAGAATTCTCAGCTTCTACTGTTTCATAAGGATCAACATCACCATATACTGGAGTAGGTGTTGGTGTAGGCTCTACTGTAGCCTCAGCTTTCTCAGCTACCCAATAATCTGCTGTAGCATCACCAAAAGCTCCGACAAAAGCAAGTGTATGCTTTCCTTCAATACTCTTTTTAACAGTATAAGTGATTGTCTTATATTCTCCCTTAGTGTTTCCAATCTTGAAATTAGCTAATACATCTCCATCAACGCCGCCTTCTCTTACTTCAATAACAGAAGGAGTATCAGCCTTGGCTGTAAGAGAAATTTTGGATAAGCCTTCACTAAAATCAACATCCTTAACAAGCCAGTAGTCCCCAGCTTCTATACTTGAAAGTGTTGTTATCCTCTGTCCATTATATACTTCAGGAGTCTGAACAACGCCTTCTCTTCCAAAGTTTAGTTCTGCCTGAACTGTGCTGTAAGGATCAATCTTAGGAGCAGCCAATGCTGTAACCGAACTACTTGCTACAACTGCAGATGCAGATAATAACCCGCAAAGAAATAAAGATATACCTTTCCTCATACGATAAAAACCCCCTATTAGTTTTTATTCTCGTTTAAAAAGTACAATGTTTCTAAGCGCTTAAACGTTTTCGTTACTCGAGTGACTAAATTGTAACAATTAACGTAACAAATGGCATGTCAGATATTGCTACCCGCATGCCATTTATTGCTAATTTACAGAATTTTCGTAACTTTAGGCGCTTTCACCATTTAGATAGGGTCTAATTTGTGCATTTTTCAAAAAATTCCGTAATAATATATTTATTTTTCGAAATATTTACAGCTAAAATATTGTTTTGTAGTTAATATTCTGTCTTTTTTCGTTTTATATTAACTATTTTCATTTACATAGATTGATACTCTACTCTGTATAATATCAGCAACTTCCTTGGCTGTTTTCTGTCCACTATAGAAGGCAGAAGCCTCTTCTGTGATGATGCTATCAATACTATCGTTACTGCTATAAACCTGATTCAAGGATTTGATGAAATTAGTTACTTCTGCAACTTCCTCTAAAGACATAGGTTCAAGCTTTATTTCCTCATCACCCCTATAGTAGTAATCATCATATTCTACCTTTTCGTCGCCATCCATATAAAACGGCTTCTGAGTTGCCAGCTTTCCGCTTTCCTCAAAAGCAGCTTTAGTGATAGGGAATTCATAAACCTCTTTCTGATATTCATCAGAATAGAATTTCTTGACGAAATCCCAGGCTGCATCTTTATTCTTACTCTGTGCGCTTACAGCAACTCTAAGAAGCGGATAAATGCTCGAACTATTAACTCCTAGTTCATTAGGATATCCAATCATGGTTACATCTGAGCCAAAATATCCCTTCTTATACTGATTGTAAGCTCTAAATGAATTAATAGATGTTATGTTGAACAGAGCCTCATCATTAAGATAAGCTGTATCCTTAACAGTATCATAAGCACTATCTGGTATCTCTTCCATGAAGTTCTTACTATACTCAAGGAAATTCACAAAAGACTCGCTGTCAAAGTGACAGGTCTTGTTTTCCCAATCGATATAATTTTTACCAGCATATTTAAGTCCCTCATCAAGAAATGCACTTCTTGGAATAATTCCAAAAGCATACTGCTGATTTACTCCAGTCTCTTGAATAAGCTTTTTGCACTCATCAAATGTAATTGTATCTTTACCCTCTACATATTTAGTCTTTACAAGCATAGTCCCTATCATAAATTTAGGAACAACCTGATAAGTCTTGCCATTTGTTTTTAGAGCGTCAAAAACATTTGTGACCATATCACTTTCAGATATATCAGGATCTTTTTCAAAATATGGAGTCAGATCAAGGAACAGTCCTTTATTGATATAACTATCTACGGGCATCTGATTGCCAATAATTATAATATCGGGAGTATTACCAGATATAATATCCATATTGAACTTATCAGCGCCAGCGCTATCTGAGCCTTCTTCATTATCGAATGCAGAATAATCTACAAACTTAATCTTATAGTCATTGCTCTTTTGATTAAAATCATAGACCAATCTTCTAATATCATAATCAATATAGTATCCGCCAAGTGTGAGTATCTGTTTGTCTTTAACCTGCTCTGGTGGAATCTTATTAAGTCTGTAAAGATGGAAGTTATACTCCTCATCTGGTATACAAGCAAGGAATTCCACATCACTTATTGCAACAGCAAAGCTGGTAGAATTTGTAAGCTGAATATCAGAATCAACATAATCTAAAATTTTGGTCTTGGTGTCGGATGCAGCGTCATAGCCATAAAAGGCTGTGTTATCGCTGATATACAGATCATATCCGTTTCCACCAAAAAATGAATAATCACCATTTCCCAAAACCTTTGAAGGCTCGCCAATCTTTCCATCTTTAGGGTCAAAAGTGCTAAGGCAATATCCTGTATCTCCATAGTAGCTAACAAAAAGCTTGCCATTAAAGCCTTTCTGGAAGTAGTAATACATGTACTGTCCTGCGTTGTCTACAACTGTCTTAAAGCCATTTTCCTCTGAATAGGTAAAGATTCCCTTTTCCATTGAAAACAGGATAATTCCATCATCTGTTACAGTAAAATCGTGAACATCAAAGTAGTCTTCATCGCTTGCGAATTCTTTCATTAGGTCAACCTGATAAAGAAGCTTTCCCTCAGAGTCGTACTTAACAAAATAGCTTTCCTGCTCAGAATCTACTATTTCTTTATCTTCTTCATTTTCAGAAACCTCTTCAGAAGTTTCCTCTGAAGCTTCTTCCAAGGCTTCTTCAGAGACTTCTTCAGAAGCTTCTTCTGATTTTTCCTCCGCAGCTTCTTCGCCTGCATGGGCTACACCAATCTCTCCATCTTCTGAAGTCTCATCCGCAGGCTCATCAGATGTCTCTTCGTCCTCATATTCATAATTGTACTTATAGCAGACAGCATAAACATTACCATCCTTATCAGGGCAAGTATTCTGATAATACATATTATAAGCTGATGGAATCTTAGTGGTCTTTAGATCTGATCCATCAGGATTAAATGTATATACATAAACATAATCATCTTCTGAAGAAGAAACGGCATAAACTCTGTCTCCAATAGCCCCTATTCTGTTAATGTTTTCTGGTAAGCCATCAATATCAACAGCATTAACCGAAAATACATGATCTTTTGAAGCTTTTGAAGCTTCTTCTAAAAGCTCGTTATCTGGCTTTTTTTCTTTTCCACATCCGGTAAAAGAAAAAGCTAAAGCCATGGCCATTCCTATGCACAGGCCTCTTTTTAAATAACCTTTCATTTTCATAATCTCCTCTCTCATTTATCATTATTTTGCTTTTGTAGCAGTTTCTTTTGTCTGTCAGATTCAAAATCATATTTCTTATCTGCCAGGTAATTAACAATACCTCTTACGGTCCATTTTTTATTCCGATAAGCAAGTACTACCAAAACCGCCAATATTACACTTATAACTACTACACATACCGTTCTTACAAGATTTAAAAGAGCAAGAATATCCTCATAACCTCTTGCAAGATTTTCCCAATAAGGATAAAAGATTGGCTTATCCCACATACTTCTTTTTCCAAAATTTCTGGATACTTCCCAGAGTTTGAAAAAAGAAAATCTATCAGAATTATCAACTACTGTAATATACTGATCATCGTATCCAGAGCTGGTCTTAATTATCTGGGCAGCGATACCATCTACAGGGCTTGGCATAACAGCTTCATAGCAGTTGATTCCGCCGATGTTTGCCTTACTTCCATCCTCAGAAAGATCAACCTGGCTTGTCTTACCACTTAGTATCTCGCCATATCTTGAAAGGGAATCATATGACATATATACGATACTCTTTGATAATCCGGCAGCATCTTTTAATTTTCCTTCCTGCCTTTTGACGACGCCCGAAACATAATGATTGATTCCACCTATAGTTACGCACTGCCCTATGATATCGTTTGAACCAAAAAGCTCCCATGCTAGCTGCTCATCGATAACTATCTTATCCTTCATCACATCATCAGGCATAAAATAGGATCCAGCCACAAGTTCCATAGGATGGAAAAAGAAAAAATCCCCATCAACACCTATTGTATCAACGTTCTCAGCATTCTTGTTTTCAAAACTTAATGTTGAAAGTCCCTGAGCACTGTAGCAGCTATTATACAAATCTGATATGGCGGAAGCCTCCTCCTCTTTTGGAGTATTCTCATGTCCTATATCTATAGTATCAACTATTTCCTTGCCATCACTTTGAGTATCTTCCTCTACATCAGGCATGACACCAGCCTTTTGCAATTCCAGCTCCATGGTATATTCAAGTTTTCTGATCTCGCTAGGTGTAATCTCTCTATCCTCGGTAAAAAAAACGCTTACCTGAGCAACCTTGCCATCATACTCCCAGCGACTTGCCCCGAGCTGGTCTGGAAGACCTGCAATAATTACTCTGCTGATAAGACCAAGCACCAGGTCAATAACCAAAAGGCATAAAACAATGATAAGTACTATATTTCTTTTCCTATTGGAAAAGAATTTTTTAATATATCCCCATATTTTTTCAAAAATCATTAGTTATTTGCAAGCCTCACCTGTTCCCCTGACTTAACAGGCTTATTTGATGTGGTAATAACGTACTCATCACCATCAAGTGCTGCTGTTATAGCTGAATAATTGTCATCAGAAGCAAGAACATCCACGTCAACCTTGGTAGCAATATATCTGTTTCCAAGAGGGCTTGATTTACTCTTAACTACAAGAACAAACTTGCTGGCAGTACCTGTCTTTATTGCACTGTTTGGAACGACCATGTCATAATCAACTGATCTCTCTCCGATAGCAAGAGATATAGACTGCCCAGGAGTAATATCCTTACTCTCAACCTTAAATGTTAAAAGCTTTCTATTTGCTGGATCTGTCTTGTCGTTTTTGATTGAAATCAGTGTAGCCTTGAAATCATCGCCAAACATCCATGCATTCTGAGGCTTTGCAGCATCACCTATCTTTAATTTCTGTGCCTGCTGATTAGTAACAGAAAAGCTTGTTGTCATGTCTTTTCCATCAACCTGAATAACTGCAGCAGCTTCATCAGCATTTATAGTTTCGCCAGATGCCTTGGCAAGTGAAGAAACAATTCCTGCAACAGGAGTCTTGATCGAAGCTCCTACAGACTCTTCTTCAAGCTTGGCAATCTTTTCCTTAAGTTCCTTTATCTTATCTCTCTGCTGGCAAAGAGAAATCTCTGTCTTAATGGCAGTTGTGACCTTAGTCTTTTCTTTTTCTGCATCCTCAAGCTGCTTCTTGGCTTCAGTCTCATTAGCTGTAGCTTCAAGAATCTTACTATCATAGCTAAGCTCTATCTGGCTCTTATAAGTAGCAAGCTCAGTCTGCTCTCTCTTATTATCCTGAGTATCAAGATTCCACTGCCTCTCAGCATTTTCCTTATCTTCCTTGGACATGTCAGAGCCTTCGATCTTGGCAATCTCATAAGCAGCCATAGCATTTTCATACTCATAGGTAAGCTTGTTATATTCAATTGCATTAGCATCAGTTGTCTTTAATTTCTCAAGATATTCCTTGGACTTGGTTGCAGCATCTGCAAGGGCCTTAGCATTATCGTAGGCTGTATTTACCTCTTTAAGCTTAAGCTGATAAGAGTCCATTGTAGCTGTGCTTCCGCTTCTAACTCTTGAAATAACATCATCTGGAACATCTCCTGAAAAAAGAGCCTGCTCATAAGACGTCTCAGCATCATCAAGCTTTTCCTTGGCAGACTTAAGCTCCTCAGACTCATTGTCCTCAAGGTAATAGATAACATCGCCAATCTCTACGTGAGCGCCTTCCTTAACAGCTACTCCAGTGATCTTTCTGGTCTCCTTAACTGTAATATTGTAAGGATCCTCAGCACTGACCGTTCCTGACCCTCTTATCTGAGGACTGATAGAGCCATAGGAAATACTCTGAGTTGCCACCTGAGGCAGTGAATAATTCATAATGGTATTTGAAAAGAATGTAAGAAGCAGCATCACAGACAAAAATCCGATAGCAACATTCTTTATCATATCCTTTTTATTTACAGGCTTTTTATCCTTTTCTTTTGGCGCAAGAGCTGAAGTTCCATCAGTCTCTACCACTTCAACAATCTCTTTTTCATTATCCTTAAAATCTGACATTTCTATTAACTCTCCCTTTTAATTAACCTTTTATTCCCCCCTGGTAAGAGATTCCCTCTACCAGATAGTCCTCGCCGTACAAGAAGATCAGAAGCGGCGGAACCAGATATATAACTGCAACTGCGAAGGCAAGAGAAATCTCACCTGCATTTATCTTGGATAGGAACACCGAAAGTGGGTGCATATCTGAATCCGGCAAAAGAATCAGTGGCTGCTCAACCATGTTCCAGTAATCAAAGAATACCAAAATGGAAATAGAAGCTATACCGCCCTTGCAGAGCGGGAAGCATATCCTTGAAAAGATATACCATTCATCAGCTCCATCTATTGAAGCCGCTTCCATCACCTCAGTTGGTATCCTTCTCATAAACTTAGTAAGAAGGTACACCGCAAAGGGTGAAAAAATACCTGGAAGCCAGATAGCCCATTTGGTTCCATATATACCAATTGCCCTAGATACCAGGAAATTAGGAACCAGCGTAACCTGGTAAGGCATCAGCATCATAATGATATATGCAAAAAATATTGCGTTCTTGAGTTTCCCCGAATATCTCGCAAATCCATAGGAAGCCAGAGTTGCTATCAGTAGCTGAAACACTACAATAGGGCCAACATATATTATTGAATTCCAGAATTTGAATAAATACTCCGGACTCTTAAACAAAACTGTGTAATACTGGGAGAAAGATACCATATCCGGAATAAACTTAAGGTTTACTGTCTTTGATATAAATACCTTGCCGCCTTTTTCCGTCGTAGCAAATATTGATCCGTAATTGGCGCTTATTTCTGATGCCGACATAAATGAATTCGTAACTGTCAGGATTGTTGGCAAAAGAAATATGAAGGCGAAAATAATGGCAGCCACGGTTACAAGTACAGTCTTAAAATTATCTATTCTTATTTTTTTCTTTTTAGCTTTTTGTCTAAATCCAACCTGCGTGCTCATCTTCTCTTTTACCCTTCTATATCCTTGCCAAACCAGTTCTCTATTGCGTACATGATGTACACCAGTATAGTAACTACAATAAACATGATGATGGCCGCTGATGATAATTTCTGATAGTCAAGAGAAGCAAAGGTGTTATTCATAAAGTGCTGCAAAATATACAGCGTCTGATATGGATAGTCTCCTGTCATAAGATAAACCTCTCTAAATACCTTAAAGGAGCTTATCAGTGACATGATTGCCACAAACAATATCGTGGATGACATATATCTTACCTTAACAATCCAGAAAACCTGCCATTTATTGGCATTTTCAAGGGCTGCAACCTCCAAAAGATCCTTGGGAATACTGGCTAGAGCTGACATAAACAAAATCATGTTGTATCCAAGGTTCTTCCATAGGAAAAGAGCTACAATTACGATGGCAGCTTTATCGGATTTAAGCCAGTCTATCTTATTCTGGCCAAAGAAAACCATAAAATTATTGACTATTCCATTATGATGAAACATTACCTGCCAGATAAGAACTACAGATGCTGTAGGCACCATAAGTGGGCTTAAGAAAAAGGTCCTGAAATAACTCTTAAAGGGAATCCTTGATTCCATAACAGCAGCCAGAAACAGTGATAGAACTACTGCCAGCGGAACTGCGATCAAAGAGAAAATAAGTGAATTGCTGGCAGCCTGCTTAAAAGCTGCATTGTTCCATACATTTACAAAATTATCAAAACCTACAAACTCTTTTTGAATGGGGTTATTTATCAATGAATAATAAATAACCACTCCAAAAGGAGCCACAAAAAACAAAATGACTCCAAGTAGTGAAGGCAGAAGAAAAAGCCAGGAAATAAGCTTTTTCTTCTGAAGTGTTGTTAGTTTAGTTGGTGTCGGAATAAACAAAATCAGGTACCTTCCCCATTTCAAAAGAATAATAAGATGCGTAATTACTATTAGACTCCCCAGTCTTTTTAAAATTGATCATAACGTTAAACTGATTATTTACCAGTTTGTCACTTCTATACCATCTGCTGTAGTAAGAATCAAGCACTACATTTTCTATTATATCGCTAATTTGTGCTTTTTCGGTATAGGTAATTGATTTTGATTCAACATTTATATCAATTTCATCCATATCCTGGCTCTCAAGATCATATCCCGGATAGTAATTAGTTACCTCTATGCTTTCTATTTGTTCTACGTCCAATGTGCTTTCAACAAATACGCCATACTTTTTAAGTACGTCAATTGTGTTAGTATAGCAGTCATATACGTTCATTGTAGTAGACGCATAGCCGTGATTAGTATTATTGTCATATGAAATCTGCCCAACAGGCACTGTATCCTTGGCCATTTCATAAGTAAAATATTTGTCTATATCTTTTCTATAAGCATCGCTCAGCTCAGCATAAGGAATATCAGTAGTAACTTTCTGAGCAGGTCCTGATATATAAGTAACAGTTCCTGTCTTGGCATTTGCAGCATCAAACTCCCTCATATCCTCATCATGGAAGAATACAAAATAACCCTTCTTATATTCATCAGAATCTATTAGCTTTGAAAGGAGCTGTTCGTCAATGTCATAAGGAATACAGATATCTCTATATACACTTCTGCCATTCTTTAGCCTGTATACAATTGTTTCGCTCCATCCAAGATCGTGATAATTTCCTGTTCTATCATATTCGGCCCACTTCTTTTTTGTGCTCATTCCAGCCTTTGAAAGTTCAACGAAGGAGTCAATGTCAGTAATAAACATGTAGTCTTCCGACATATTATAGCCGTCCTTGAACTGTCCATTTTCGTAAATTGTGTAATCATAGCCTGATCCAATAAATGCACAGCTCTCAATTTTATCCTTGGAAGGCACATAACAGTCATATCCCAAAAGGTCGCCCTTAAAGATTACAAATATAAGTGAAGCGATAGCCACAGCCATAATTGTCTGGGCTTTTCCCTGAATAAAGCTCTTAATGTTGCCATCAAGAATAGCTTCAATAATGCATCCGGAAATAACTGTTCCAAGGACCATTATTGCAAACATCATGATAAAAAACTTAGATCCATTGTTCCAGACATAATCATTCATGGCATAGAATATAAAGCCACTGGCAAGACCTATAACTACGCAGGATAATATCTTGGCAATCCATCTAAAAGGTCTGAAAACAATAGCTTTCCCGGCATGTTCAGCCTTTCTGAATCTGCTGATTACAGCAACGCAGACAAATGCCAAAAGACCAACAACCAGAATATCTACATCATAAGAAATAGTCTCTTTAAAACATTCAAATACAGATTCCAGAGAAGTATTATATAATTCCCCTGTCCCTCTAGCCTGATCAATCATCATTTTCATGATAATAAATCTGTCATAGAGAGGTGATGCTATTACATATCCATCTCCTCTTGCCGCATAAGTTGAGAAAAAAAGCTCCTTGTAGCTTGTGAAAACATAGCCATATACAACAGATATCAGCATCAAAAATGCCATTACAAGCATTGCAATTGGAAGGCTTCCACACAAGAGGATTGCCAGAACTGTAATGTTATATATAGTAAAAAACAAAACAAAGCTTCGAAGAGTTTCTATAAGTACAGAAACCAAAACTACTCTGCTCATGGCTCCCATACAGGTTGCAACTAAAAGTGCAATGGCATTAACAGAAATGTACATAATGAGGAATGTAGAAATTGCTTTAAAATATGTTTTCCTCATTCTCTCAGCTCTTGTTGTTGGCTGACTCAGATAAAAATCAAGCTTCTTCTGCTCAAAGACGTAGGAAAAACCCTGAAATGCAAAGGCGATAGCTACGCCAACTACCAGGATCCATCCAAGCTGTTCAAATCCCATAACCTTTGTCACTGCATTCTGCATCTCGTGATACATATACTCAGGGCTCTGGTGGTATATCTTTCCATAATTGATAGATCTTGAGACCATTACTGCCACACCAAGAATGTAGTAAATTGCCATTAACAGAAAGCCAATTATAGAAGACCAAAGAGTTCTTGTTACGTATTTCTTGTGATTAGAAAATCTATTACTCAAGGATAAACTTGCGGATGTCATACCCAACTACCTCCGTTTCACTAATGAATATCTCCTCTAAGGAAAGTGGCAACACTTCGAAGAATACAGGATTTCCTCTCTTAAAGGCCGCCTCTATATCTTCTCTTTCTCCTCGCATCGTGATGGTGTGAAGTCTTCCCCTCTTTTCATGGATCAGAATATCTATTCCCTCAAGAGCTGCCTTTTCCTCTTCATCGCTTGCAAATACGCACTGTATCTTCTGCATCTTGAGCTTCATATCACTAAGATCCTCTGAAAGGATCACTCCTCCCTTATGAAGAAGGCCTATATGATCACATATATCCTCAAGTTCGCGTAGGTTGTGGGAAGCAATTATAGGTGTAAGGCCTCTGTCTGCCATCTCTGCAGCAAATAAACTCTTTACTCCCTGTCTTACAACCGGGTCAAGACCATCAAAGGTCTCATCACATATTAAATACTTGGTTCCCGAGCAAATACCAAGAAGAATTGATACCTGCTTTTTCATACCCTTGGAAAAAGAGCTGATCCTACGCTTAATGTCAAGGCCAAAGCCGCCGCAGAGTTTAAAGAAGCGGAGCTTGTCGAAGTTATCATAGATTTCCTGGTAGTAATCAGCCATTTCCTCAGGTGTAGAATTTGGAAGGAAGTATTGATCGTCTGATATGTAAAAAATATTCTTTTTAACCTCAGGGTTATCATAAACCGGTCTGTTGTCCACACAGACAATTCCCTTATCCGGCTTTATAACGCCAGAAATTATCCTTAGTATTGTGCTCTTTCCTGCTCCGTTTGTTCCAACAAGTCCAAACACTTCCCCATCTAATATGGACATAGTGACATGATTGACAGCTTTGATGTCATCAAAATCTTTTACTAGTTCTATAAGTTCAATCATGATAACCTCCCTCTTTCCCTAATTTGTCAGATGCAGCGCATGCTACAATTCCCATACTGCTCAGGCGCTTTTTGATTTCATCTACAAGCTCATCGATAGGAATTCCAATATCCTGCGCTTCCTTAAAAAGCTCAGTTATAGCATTTATGAGCTCATTCTTCTTGTTGTCCATCATGGAGGTATTGCCCTTAACAAAGTTCCCTCGCCCTTTTACAGTATAAATAAAGCCCTGTCTCTCAAGCTCTGCATAGGCCTTCTGAACTGTATTAGGATTTGTAGACAGTTCCATAGCAAGGCTCCTGACTGATGGCATCTGATCATCAGCCTGAAGGATTCCCTTGTACATTTGTGTTTTAAAATTTTCAACAATTTGTTCGTAGATAGGTCTGCTATCCTGATAGTCAATTAGATTCATATCATCCCCACCATAATTATTAGTTAATAGTTTCATTAAGACTGACCAGGTGTATTGTGCAAGATAAAAAAACTGCTTCATATTAACTGTACTAATATATCTAGTACAGTTAATATAGTATTCTCATTTTCGTATAATTGCAAGACCTTTTGTAAATATTCCAAAATATTGTAATGTCATAGGAAATCTGAAGAGATTTAATATATCAAAAGAGATAAGGATCCATGCAATAATACAGGTATCCTTATCTCTTTTATATATTTTTATACAGTTATCTATTTCTAAATGAGTCCTGCGCTTTTAGTTCTTAAAGCTATGAACAGGAGCAGGAATCCTGCCACCACGATTTACAAAGGCATCACAGGAGAACTGATTAACAGGCATTATTGGTGCATAGCCTAAAAGTCCGCCAAACTCAACTGTCTCGCCAACGCCCTTTCCAATAACAGGAATAAGACGAACCGCTGTTGTCTTCTGATTTATCATACCAATTGCCATTTCATCAGCAATAATACCGGCAATTGTTGTATCCTTGGTATCTCCAGGAATAGCGATCATATCAAGTCCAACAGAGCATACGCAGGTCATGGCTTCGAGCTTTTCAAGAGTAAGACAACCAGCTTCCACTGCATTTATCATGCCCTGATCTTCACTTACTGGAATAAAAGCTCCTGAAAGGCCTCCTACATAGGAAGATGCCATAACACCGCCTTTTTTAACCTGATCATTTAAAAGAGCCAAAGCTGCAGTAGTTCCAGGTGCTCCCGCATGCTCAACACCAATCTCATGAAGAATGTCAGCTACGCTGTCTCCAATTGCTGGAGTTGGAGCAAGTGAAAGATCTATGATTCCGAAAGGAACTCCAAGTCTTTCTGATGCCTCTTTGGCTACAAGCTGGCCTACTCTTGTAACCTTAAATGCAGTTTTCTTGATGGTCTCACAGAGAACCTCGAAGTTCTCGCCCCTAACCTTTTCAAGAGCTGTCTTTACAACGCCGGGACCTGAAACGCCAACATTTATTATCTTATCAGCTTCTGTAACACCGTGGAAAGCGCCAGCCATAAATGGGTTGTCATCTGGTGCATTGCAGAAAATAACCAACTTGGCACAGCCAAGGGAGTCCTTATCCTTTGTTGCCTCAGCAGTCTCTTTTACAATACTGCCCATAAGACGAACAGCATCCATATTGATACCTGTCTTGGTAGAACCTACATTTATAGATGAACAGACAACATCTGTTGTAGAAAGGGCAAGTGGGATAGACTCAATAAGAAGTCTGTCAGCTTCTGTCATTCCCTTACTTACAAGAGCTGAATAACCACCGATAAAGTTTACTCCAACCTTTTTAGCTACGCTATCAAGTGTCTTGGCAATTGATGCAAAGTCCTCTTTAGTCTTGCAGGCAGCCCCGCCCACAAGCGCTATTGGAGTAACTGATATTCTCTTATTAACAATTGGAACTCCAAACTCCCTTGCTATCTGGTCTCCAGTCTTAACAAGGTCCTTGGCTGAATCATAGATCTTATTGTAAATATTCTCATTGAGCTTCTGAAGGTCAGTACTGATGCAATCAAGAAGGCTAATGCCCATGGTGATGGTCCTGACATCCAGATTCTCTTTTTCTATCATGTCATTGGTTTCTATAACTTCATTAACATTTATCATAAAGCAATCTCCGTTTAAAAAAATGTAAAAGAAAAGACCCAAACAAACAGGAATCAGATCCTGTGCATTGAGTCAAAAATTTCTTCTCTCTGACACTTAATAACGACACCAATCTCTGTGCCAAGCTTGTCAAGATCGTCAGCAACCTGGTTAAAGTCCTTGGCTGTACCAGCCATATCAACGATCATCATCATATTAAAATATCCGCTTACAATAGTCTGAGAAATGTCCAGAATGTTAATTCCAGAATCTGCAAGATAGGTGCAAACCTTGGCAATAATGCCTACTGTATCCTTACCAACAACTGTTATGATAGTCTTGTTCATAAGCTCCTCCGATACTGTTTTCATTTCCTTCAAACTTACCAACATAAATGGTAAATGTCAACTAATCTTTGCATCAGCTAATACAGAAACCTGACTTATAAAAGATTTCTACAGAACAAACTCTTACACATAAATTATTCGGGATATCTCTGACCTATTAGCCACCATTATCTCAAAATCGCTTGAATGATAAGGGTTTTCTCCCATATCAATCTCAACTCTTACTGTTTCATAAGCAAGTTCCGGAAGATTATTCTCTTTTGATAAATGTCCCAAAAAGATTCCCTTAATCTTATCATTAAGGAGTTTGCAGAGGAGTTCACCACTCTTTTCGTTGGATAAATGTCCTGAGTCGCCCAGTATACGGCGCTTTAGCTGATAAGGATATGGTCCTGTCTGGAGCATTCTGATATCATGATTAGCTTCAAGTAAAAGAGCATCGCAGTCCCGAAGGCATTCAACAGTATAATCAGTATAGCATCCAAGGTCGGTAGCTACGCCAATCTTCTTGTCCCCGCAAAAGATCCTGTATCCGCAAGGCTCATTGGCATCATGGGAAATTCTCATAGGATTTAAAATCATATCTCCAACAGAAACCTCTTTATCAGTCTCAACTGGAATAAATCTGGAATCCAGCATTTCTCCCTTTTTGTCGCTAAATTTTATTCCCTCAATAGTGCCTTTGGTAGCATAAATTGGAATATCATACTTCTTTAAAATAGTATGTAACGCCGCTATATGATCTGTATGCTCATGGGTAACAAAAATAGCATCAAGGTCAGACAATCCTAGTTCAAGCTCCTTGAGTCCCTCTTCAATCCTCTTCTTGGAAACTCCCGCATCTATCAAAATATGAGTCCTCTCAGACCCTATATAAGTACAATTTCCACTACTCCCACTGGCAATACTCGTAAATCTCATAAACATAAAAACCTTTCAAAAAACGATGCTCTAATCATACCAAAACTCCACCCATTTTACCACCGCCAAACCCTGCTTAAGTTTCCTTTTCTTTCTCTTCTAATCACCACAAACTTGCCGCCTTCACCCGGCGCAGCTACCTCGTCGTTCATAAAAGATTTTTTGGCGTAAGAAAGAGCTGATGGATTTAAGAGTGCTACAAAAGTGCCCAAAAATCCTGCTTACGAATTACCTGTCCGAGGCTCAGCCCTGGATTCCTACGGCAAGAGATTTGATCTCACTCGCGATCAAAAAGTTCACATTTTCTCAGATGCTCCCGCAGCCTTTCTTTCAATGCGCATGCTGCAGCTTAAACTTGCAGGACGGTTAGAAAAACAACAATAGAAAATGCCATAGCCCGCATAGCGGGCGTATACAAGAAAAGAGAAATCAACTTCTTCAAGCTAGCTTGAGAGAGTGATTTCTCTTTTCTTTATGGCGCGATGCGCCAAATGGCATTTTCTTTAATGTGATCACAGTCCGTCCTGCTTCAAACAAAGCTTCGCATGCGCGGGAAAGGCTGCTTTGGGAGCATTAGAAAATGGCACTTTTTGCTAACGCTCGCGAGTATCAAATCCCCCCGCCGAAGGCTCCAGGGCGAGCCGAGTTTAATTCGTAGGATTTTGGGGCATCTTTTGTAGCGCCTTAAATCCCAGCGAAAGAACCGACAAAAAATCTTTATGAACAAGAGTCAATCCTGCGCCGGTCTACCGGGGTCGAAGATTGAGTCAAAAAAGCGCATGGATTACTCTGTCAGGTTTTCCAGTAAACTTCGATGCGGTCGCCTTCGTGGATTGGCTGCATGTACTCTGGAGTGGCGCCGTTTAGGGTAGTGACGATTGCTCTGCCCTGCGGCTTTGAAAGATCAAAATCTATGGCGTCGAAGATGTCTACAAAGATGTAATCTGCCTTGCCGTGAAGAGTGTGCGGCTCGTTGTTTATGGTTACGTGAAGATCGTGAGCTAAAATGTTTTTGACAGGCTCAGGATCATTTTCGAAAGCTTTAGAGTCATCTTCACTGGAAAGATCCTCGAAAGAAAGCTGTCCATCCTTGCCCTCTACGATCTTAACATCCCTGTCGTCACTTTCGTAGGCTTCCTCGTTGGCAAGTCGTATTGCCTCTTCGTCGGCATCCGGAAGATCATCATAATACTCCATTAAAGCTTCTTCCTGATCCTTGAACTCAACCTTGAAGTTCTCATAAACAGGAGTATTGGCATCTCCACGCTCGTTATTAACTATTATCACAGTATCTTCAGTGATAGTAATATCCATCAGTTCCGCTATCTGAGCAGCGGTGTTATAGTCAAGAACCTTTACGTCATCCCCGGATTTTATGCTGTAAAAGCCAGTCTGAGCTTCTCCGTTTACAGTAGCATACCTTGAAGCTTCAACATTTTTACCATTTACATTTACATTGAATTTTGTCTTAAATTCAGGAATGCTGTCAATCGTAGCCTTACCAGGTTCACCTGCAGTAGATGGCTTTACATCGATAATATCATTGGCATGAATCTTACTATGAATATCAGCCGGCTTACCATTAAGAGAAATAACTGCAGCTTCACCCGACTGGCCTCTTTGTGTTCTCTCTTTTCCATTTACTGTAAACTTAAGCTCTTCGCCTCTCTTTGGGAACAGATCTTCATTAGGAAATGCAACCTGCATAGCAGCATCAACAATCTGAAGCTTACCATTGTCATAGAGCTTGGTCTGAGTTCCGTTGAAGGATACAAAGATAAAGTTATTTGCCTCTTCATAGTAGCTAAAGCAGATACCAAGCGGTGTTACAAGAAGTGAGTCTCGTTCAATACCATCATTATTGAGGAAGGTTATGTTCTTCATAACCTCTTCGCCTCTAAGCGCAACTCTCTCATCAGGAATGCCCATTTCTCTGGCAATAGCCTCTGTATAGCCTGGAACGCATCCGCCTCCGCCTACTACGAACACAGCGCTTACAGGCTGGTCTCCATTAAGACGCTTTATCTCTTCAACTGCTTTTTTAGCCATCATCTCAACCTGAGGCTTTATTATAACAGCTATCTCATCAGCAGTAATAGTCTTATCAAGTCCCATGATGTCTACGTATTTCACTTCAGACTGATGGCTGGAAGTGATCTTTATCTCATCGGCAGTATTAAAGTCAACAAGACACTTCTTGGCTATGATCTCAGTAATATCATCACCTGCTATTGGAAGCATTCCATATGCGGTAATAGAGCCATCGTCAGTTACACATATATCAGATGTTCCAGCACCCACATCAACAAGGGCCAGGTTCAACATCCTGAATCTGTCCGGAATAGCAACCATCATAGCTGCAATTGGCTCGAGAGTTAAATTAGCGACTTTAAGCCCTGCTCTTTCGCAGGCTTTATATAGACCATCAACACAGTCATCAGGAAGGAAAGTAGCAATCAGCTCGACGCTTACATTTCCTGCACTGTGTCCTTCAAGATTTACAATCTGATATCCATCCAGATAATAATGCATTACTGAATAGCCAACCAGATAGAATTTTAGTCCAGAACTGTTCTCCTCAAGAAACTGTGCATATGCCTTCTCAACAGCTGCAGAGTCCAGATTATAAATATCTTCCTCAGTCAGATCATGATTGTCAGTAAACTCATGGTCATACATGATCCTTACAGTTTTAAGCACACGACCAGCCGCAGCAATACATACATCCGTAAGATGGATATCTGTCTGCTGTTCAAGCTTTTCTTTTACCAGACGAATTGTCATGCCAACCTTGCCAATGTCATGGATCTGTCCATCCAGCATAGCTCTTGTCTGGTGCTTCTCGACTGCCTGGGCAATTACATTAAACTGCCCATCGCTCATGTACCCTACTGTTCCAACAACACTTCTGGTTCCAATATCAAGGCCAAAAACAACCTTCTGATCCGCTTGTTCCAAACTAGGCATATTCGTTTCCCCTCATACTTTTAGTTTAGTTAAAGCTCAAAACCCTTTAGTTTTCTGTCAATCTGCTCTGCAGCTTCTTCCAGAGTCCCGGAATTATCAATAACAAACTGACAATGTGCCCTAAAGGTCGCGTCATCTAGCTGCTTACTCAAAATATCCGATATCTTCTCGTCGGAATATCCCCTTGAGTCTTTTAGTCTCTGCCTCCTTGCGTCCTCTGATGCATATACGTACCACAGCTCGTCTGCAATCTTGTCATACCCGTTTTCTATCAAAAGAGCTGCCTCTACAAAAACAAAATCCAGCTCGCCACGGGTTTTTTCATCCTCTATTATATTAATAATATATTCATTTACTGCAGGATGCAAAATGTTATTAACAGATTTTAGTTTATTTTTATTATTGAATATAGCAGAGGCCATTTTTGCCCTGTCTATTTCACCATCATCCCCAAGAATTTCAGGTCCCAAAAGCTCAACAAGTCGATCGTAGGCAGGAAATCCCTTCTTTTTAATGTCATTAGCCACATCATCCGAAAAAATAATGCGGCACTTATAATTATCCCTGATGTATCCAAGCACAGTACTCTTGCCGGCCCCTACTCCTCCAGTAATGCCAATAATATTAGTTTTTCCTTTTTTAATTTCTCCCATAAAGCATCTCCGAATATTACTTAGCTTCGTACCAGTCTGAGCCAATCTGGCATTCTGCCATAAGAGGCACTGAAAGGTTTGCAGCCTTTTCCATCTGACTTGTCAAAAGAGCTGACACCGTCTCCACTTCATCTGGAGCAGTTTCTATTACAAGTTCATCATGAATCTGCAGTATAAGCCTTGACTTTAGAGAAAGCTTTTTAAGTTCAAAGAAGACGTTTATCATGGCTATCTTCATGATATCAGCTGCAGTTCCCTGAATAGGAGCATTCATCGCAACCCTCTCTCCGAACTGCCTCACATTAAAATTTGATACCTTAAGTTCAGGAATAGGCCTTCTCCTTCCAAATATTGTAAGAGAATAGCCTTTCTCTTTAGCCTCTCTGATAACTTTTTCCTGGTATGCCTTAACTCCTGGATAAGTTTCAAAGTATTTCTCCATATATTCCTTGGCTTCACCAACAGAAATGGAAAGATCCTGTGACAGTCCAAAAGAGCTGATTCCATATACAATACCAAAGTTAACTGCCTTGGCATTTCTACGCTGAAGAGGAGTTACTTCATCAAACGGCACGTGGAATACCTTGGATGCGGTGATTGTATGGATATCTTTACCCTCGTGATAAGCGGCTATAAGTTCCTTGTCATCAGCCATATGCGCAAGTATCCTAAGCTCAACCTGAGAGTAATCTGCATCTGCAAATACATAGCCTTCCCTTGGAACAAAGACCTTTCTGATAAGTCTTCCAAGCTCTGTTCTCATAGGAATATTCTGAAGGTTAGGTTCTGTGGAGCTGATTCGCCCTGTCGCTGTTATTGTCTGATTAAAGCTGGTATGTATCCTGTTATCCTCTTCAATAAAGGCAGCAAGACCATCAGCGTAGGTTGACTTTAATTTGGTAAGTCCTCTATACTCCAAGATATCAGAAACAATAGGGTATTCTGGAGCAAGCTTTTCAAGAACATCCGCCGCAGTTGAATAGCCTGATTTTGTTTTCTTTTCTGCAGGAAGTCCTAGTCTTTCAAACAAAATCTCTCCAAGCTGCTTGGGTGAATTTATGTTAAATTCACAACCTGCAGCCTGGAAAATAAGTTTTTCAAGTTCAGTTATCCTGATCTGAAGCTTATCTCCATAGGCTTTAAGCTCATCAGCCTTGGCGATAATACCCTCTTTTTCCATGGAATAAAGGATATATGAAAGAGGCATCTCGATATTGTAAAAGAGATCTTCCATGCCAAGCTTTGAAAGCTTACTCCTAAGAAGCGGTGCCGTTTTAAAGCACACAAAAGCTATCTTGCAGGCATAATCACAAATAGTCTTCTCATCCGTTTCTCTAATACTCTTTTTTCCAAATAGATCCGCCTTTTTAGGAAGAGTTAGCCCCAGATACTCCTTGGCAACATCTGAAGGATCATAGTCATTCTTGTTTGGATTTATAAGATAAGCTCCTATCAACGTATCAAAGCATCTGACTTTGTCCTTATAGGACTTATCTTTGCAGGTACCATCCTCAGCATATTCATAGCCATAGGTTCTATCTTTAATTTCAAAAGGTTCAAAAACTCTATAGCTCTCTTTTATATCAAAAGTCACAAGGCTGACCTTTTCACTTAGGACAGACAACTTTTTGCCAAGATAATCTGATGTAATGAAATTTTCTACAGGAATATATACAGCCTCGTTTTCATCAAAGCATATTGAAAGCCCCAGAATCTCGTGATGCTTGCCACTCTTTGGAGCAACGCTGTCTGTAAGTAAATAAAATGCGACATAATTGTCTATGGCTTTCGTTCCATACTCATATGCATTTTTAAAGATTTCTTCTACTTCATTTAAATCAGATGTCTGTCGCATCTTAAGTGAAAATACAGGTACAGCCTTAACCTGGCCATTTGGAGAAAGCTCAGAAAGCTTCTCTGAAAGAGCATTTACAAGATCATCAGATACAGTAAAAGAAAAGCCATTATCCGTATCTGTGATGTTGCCTGCAAGAACGTTTTTTAGCTCACTTAAGAAAAAGTCTATCTGCCATTTAACGAAAGGAGTATCTTGAATTTCAAGGTCAGAGCTCGCACTACCATCAGAAGTCACAGTGATAAGCTCCACCTCATCGCTCTCTCCAGTTTTAAGAAGGCTTACAAGCTTAAACATTGCTCCGTATACGCCGCCAATATGGTTACCATCTCCATTTGTAAAATCAGGGATGCTGTAAAAAGCATCCCTAACATATTTACTTACACTTATACTTGTCTTACTCAATTTCTCTTCCTCAAATTTCTTATAGTCTGATAAAGCCTTATTCTATCCAATTGTAAATGCCAGTATCACTGTCGTTACAGCAAGGACAAGGACCAGGACTTCCAAGAGAAAACTAAAATGTACAAGCCTTCTCCTCCCCTTTAATCTCTTCTCTGCACTCTTTAGAAGGTTGTCAAGTTCCTCCTTGAGATTAAAGGTATTACCGTCCTCAAGCCTCTGCATACCAGTTCTGACAAGAAACTGAATAGTCAGTTCTTCCTTGCATTCAGGGCACTTATCAATATGATCCAAAAAATCAGCCAGATCCTGATTATCAAGATCATCTTCTAAAAATAAAGTTATGGACTTATCTATATCTTTACATGTCATGCAATCACCTAAGTTTAGCCATACACCACATTTGTGTATAAGCATCTGTAAAAATCAACATCTAGTCAAACAACAGTAATGAAAATATAGAAATCTACAACATATAGAATACAATAAAAAAGCTAAAAATTAAAGGCTCAGCAGGGCATAAAAACACCCTCTTACCGGATATTATCCCAAATAAGAGGGTGCTTAATAATACTATTTTATTTTTCTTCTTTTAATTTGTTAATCTTACCAATAATATTCTTTTCATCATATCTAAAGAAGATAACTGCTCCAATAAAGCAGGTGATGAAAGCTACAATAGCTGTCATTCTGTAGCTCTGCTTGGTCTGAGCAACTGTAATGGAAGTAAATGTAACCATTGCAATAGCCTGTCCCATTTTGAAAGCAAAAGTTCTTGCTGCAAAGAACATTCCGCTTCTATCTTCTCCAGTCTCAAGTCTTGTAAGTTCAGCCACATCTGCAACACATGCCTGTGGAAGGATGCCAAGGATAGCCATAGGAATTGCTGCTGTAACTGCAATTATAAATCCCCAGTGAACTCCAACTCCGCAAAGAGATGTAATAGCAAATACTACTGAATAAGCAAAGAATCCGGTAATAATAAGGCTCTTTTTACCAATCTTCTTGGCAAGTATGTTAATAACAGGATACAAGCATACACTGATAGCAGTCATAGTCGCTGTAAGTGTAAATGTCATAGTGTCAGGTATTTCCATGAGCTTGGTCTCATAGAAAGCAAGACCAGTCTGAAAAAGCGTAAGTGCAAAGAAGTAGATCACGTCACTGTAGACAAAATGTCTGAACTGAACATTTGAAAAAGTATCAATCAGCGACTTAAAAGGCTTTGTTTCACTTGGCTTACTATCAATATAATCTCTTTCCTTGATATAGAAAGCTGGGAACAGCATTGCAAGACAAGCAATTGCTGACATAATAGCAACAGCAAGTCTTATAGAACCTGCCTGTCCAACAGATGGTTCAAGCATACCAGCAACGTTAGGAAGAAGGAACGAAATACTCTGTCCAACAATAAAAGTAAATGAAATATAAGTTGATACATTTATTCTGTGCTGCTGTGTATCTCCAAGTTCTGCAATAAGAGCATTATATGGTGTACAGAACATTGTCATAAACAGATAGAACACCATAAGAAGAACAAATAATGTTACATCATTAATCTGGATGCTAGAAGTCTGAGGAATAGTAAAAAGTCCAATTGTACAAAGAGAAAATGGAACTGCCATTGCTCTCATAAATGGAATTCTTCTGCCGCCTTTAAACTTACTTCTATCTGACCATCCTGCAATAAGCGGATCAGTAATCGCATCAAATATTCTTCCAGCAGCAAGAACAAGACCAAATAAGGTCAGTTTAAAAAGAATAGGCTGCTGTGTAATTCCTGTGGCAAATAAGCCTGTATTTGGATTCTGGGCATCCGGACTTCCTGTGTAGTAATATACCATCCAGTTTGAAACAATTCCTGATAAAAGGCTCCATCCAAATTGTCCCAAAGCAAATATCCATAACAGACCATTAGTTATTGGTTTTTTTGTTTTCATATCACATTCCCTTAGTTTTTCTCTGAACAAGTTCTACAGAGATTTCCTGTAGTTTCTCGTCATTAAGTATATATTTCTTTTTAAAGAATAACAATGCAATCACAAGAACAATAGTAGGTCCAATTGTCATTATCATTCTAAGCCCCATTACAGAGCTGTTATCGATAGAAGCAAGAACACCTGAGTTGCGCACTTTCTCAGCAAGTCCTGCCATATCAAGGACACTGGCACTATCCTGCTGGATGTTAAAGATTGCAAGGCACACGGATGCAACCAGAGCTGCAATACCTGATGCAAGCTTAACTACAAATGTCTGCATAGAGAAAATAACAGACTCATCTCTGCGGTAGTTCTTGATCTCACCATAATCAACTGTATTTGCAAGGAATACTGTTATAACTACATTAAGTATTCCGGAAGCAGACATAATAAAGAATCCTGGAATAAAGAAGGCAAATACATTTGTAATACCAGTAATTGCCATGCCCAAAAGGACTAAATATCCAAAAATCTCAGAAATGACACAGATGTAAAAAATCTTAAGTGTTGAAAACATTTTTCTAAGAAGAGGGAACAACAGCATCATTGCAAGAATCTGCATTCCACCAGCAAAAGTATTAAACAATGTGTAATTGCCCTGCCAGTTACTTCCAGCAAGATCATATTTAAAGAAGTAGATCAAAAGATTCGAAGTAATGTATAATGCAGTGTTCGCCAAAACAATAGTAATAACAATTGTCATAGCCTGGTCATTCTGAACAAGAGCCTTGAACATCTCTCCTATTGATGCCGTTTTCATATCAACTGTAGATTTCTCTTTAATGCAAGCACAAGTAATTGTAATAAACAGAATGAACACTATACCTATGATAATTGAGAAGTATTTGAAACCAAGTCTCTCAACTTCTACTGTTGAATTCATATCAATCTTGATATCAGTAGGTCCTGAAACAGGAATTGAATTAAATTCATCAGAAGGAACATAAATTGCTACAACAGCCTTGCCGCAATCTGCAGAGTCCATTGAGATCTCGATAGCGTTATTGCCAAGGTTCTCGTTCATAGCAATATTTCCAATAGTAAATGAGTAATCTGTATTATCGTTTTTTAAGTAAACAACACCGTCAGCCACATTCTCATTGCCAACTGTTCCGTCAAATACCTTCTGAGTTGCAGAAACTGAAAGTGTAACTTTGGCATCGTCTAAAAAGATCATATTGCTAGTAGGATTGCCATCTGCATCTCTTTCTATAGCTGTTACTTCAAAGCTTGTATTAGAGTTGTCGTAAACTCTATTGATATTATCTGCGCTTCCAGCAGCCATCTTAGATCCAATGGCAGCTACAGCCATAACAGTTACGATGGTAATGATGGCTGAGCCTACACCTGCGCAGGAACGTGCCAGCGCAGAGAGGCCTTCTCTTTCCTTACCGCTTTCAGTGAAAGCTGGTACCATAGACCAGTAAGGAATGTCCATCATTGTATAAGTAACACCCCACAGAATATAAGTAATTGCTGCATATGCTATAAGCCCGCCCGCATCAAGTGTTGGTGGTGCAGCAAACATAAGCACAAGAAGTACTGTATTTGTTATTGTACCAATCATAAGCCATGGGCGGAACTTGCCCCATCTGGTCTTGGTCTTGGCAACGATAACTCCCATGATAGGATCATTAAAAGCATCAAATACACGTGCCACCAATAGAATGATACCCATAGCAATGGCACTGACTCCCATAATATCCTGGAAGTAATACAGTACATAGGATGCTGATAGCATGTAAACCATGTCTTTGGCAACAGCACCTATGCCGTATGCAAACTTTTCAACCCCTGTTAAAGTTCTTTTTTCAGACATCTCATTCCTCCTTGAGCCCCATAGCCAGTTCTACTACCTTCTTGGCTCCGTCATAAATTCCCATGTTCTTGTTAAGAACAATTGCTTCACACATCTCATCCAATAGTCTTGTTTCAAGGAACTGATCAAGCATCTGGATAGTATGTGGAATATCTCTGCATTCAAGTGTTCCATCCCCAATCTCTGCAGAGTGGATTGCTCCCCACATTTCGTGCTTACCAACTCTTCTGATAAAGAGCTTTGGAACTGGGTAAAATGCAAGCTCACTTGGCTTGGTAACCAGTACATCGCAGCTTCTCATAAGAAGATTTGTTGTATAAACTGCCTCAAAGATATCCTTGTGATAAAATGCGTGGATACCTGTAATATCTTCCTCTGGATTAAGAGCCTTCTGAGCAAAAGAAAGTGTATCCTCCCAATTGTCCATATGCTCTGTATAAAGTCCCTTCATATCTGAAATCTCAGAGACAAGCTGATCCCACACATTTCTATAATCTCCCACATTAACATATAGCATAGCCTTGCCGTTCCTGATATGTGGTAAAAGATATCTGATGATCTCAGCAAATATTTCCTTCTGAGCTCCAGCTCCTCCGATAGTAAGAAGGAAACGCATTGGCTTATTATTTTTCTTTCTATCAAGTCTGGCCTCGCAGTCCTTCTCAATATTGCTGACTAGCTCATAGTCAATATAATGTCCAGTGTAAACGAGACTGTCCTGTGGCATTGGTTTGCAGACCTTTTTCTTGTTCATTCCATTCAAGATTCTGTAGCCCATATACGCATTTCTGCACTGTATTGTATGAAGGCTTCCTTCTGAAAGATGAAGCGCCATTGGCCAGTTATCTGGAATAGCGTTTACAACATGCTTCATTCCTGCATGGATAGCTGCCTGAGCAGGCCATACATGAGTTGCTATAACTGGAATATCCTTAGGAACATTCTTGTATACAGGAGCCATAAGCTCTGCATTTTTCTGATCCTTGGAATTATAAGTAAGTGCTCTAAAGCCCTCATAGTTAGTGGGCTCCCACACGAGCTTATTAAACAAAGCATTCTTGGACAACCTTGATCCAAGTGAATACAGATCATTCTGATGCCCTATCACTTTAGTACATGTTGTCTCAGGATAAGAATTAAGATCCATCCAATATGGTGTATACCCTAAATGTCTGGCGTATGAAGCCATAGCCATTGAAATTCTGTAATGGCCAAAGCCCATTCTGATATTGCCAACTATGATTCCCTTCTGGGTATCCATTTCTCCCTCAGAATTACCTTTAGCTGTCACCTCAACATTTTTCACACCAAGAAGTGGCCCGATAACCTTATTATCAGTAACCTTGATCTTATAATCAATCCCTGAATCATCGCCATACTTCTTCATATAACTCTTTTTAGACTTGAGTGCGCTATTATAATCTTTGTCACTAATAACGTTTCCAAAAATCTCTTTTGCCAGATCTTTCATAACACTTCCATTTCTGCCAAAGATAGCCTATATAAGCCACTTTGACCAACTAATTCATCGTGCAGGAAACTTCGAAATATTATTTCAGTTTCCATTCAAATAATACCATTTTACGCACCAAATCTGCAAGAAACGCTTTTTACAAAAAACGTTTCCTGCTTTTGTGCACTTTTACTTATTTTCTGTTTTATATAACGGAAATAATTGAAATTTCTCTTTGGGCTGACAAATCAACGTACTCTGTGCCACATTTGACAACTGGTTTAGATAAATGCTCAGGATTTATAAAGATGATCTCTCCCGCCTGACCATTACTAAGAAGGACTCTGTTAGCAATAAATGTGTTTACTATATTAGACAAAAAAGTCATTACAACATTGGGACTGAATTTATCAAGCCCCTGCTTTTCAAACTGTTCAATAACTGTAAATGGACATACAGATTCCCTATAGAGCCTCTTTGATGTGAGCTCATCGTAGATATTTGAAACAACGACAATTGATGCTATCTCATCTATCTGCTCGCCTTTTAGCGCAAGCGGATATCCTGAACCATCTCTCATTTCATGGTGCATCAAAATACAGTTTTTTATATGAACATCGATATCCTTGTCTTTAACAAGTTCATAGCCTCTTACCACATGCTCTCTCATAACTCTTTGCTCATATTCTGTAAGGGGCGTTTTCTTATTGACAAGTTCCTGTGGAACCAGCATTTTCCCGATGTCATGCAAAAGTCCGCCAGCGGTAGCAAGCTCTATTTCATCTGTTGATAATCTCATCCAGCTAGCCAGAGTATTACTGATAAGAGAAACGTTAAGGGAGTGCATATAGACTTCGTCGCTATTGTCGCGAAGATTATGGATCATGTCAAAAATGCCTGCAGTCCCACCTGCCTCAACAAAAAGATGATAAACAGGTTCCGTAAGCTTTTCTATATCAAGAGGCATAGTATCGTTAGCAATCATTCTAAAGGCCTCTTCAAGCTCTTCTGCATTTTCCTCGATATGCTGTTTGAACCTTATAAATTCCTCGGTGCTCTTTAATTTTTCAGCATAGGAAAGATTTTCAGAAGAAGGAGTTTCTTTTTTGACCGGAACATCTTTTTTCTGATCTTCTACAAAGATATTGTATAAAGAATGCGCTTTGATCCTGGCAATGTCCTTTTCATCAAGAACAGTGCCCTTAGTAAGAACCAGCCTGTCATCAATAGTATAGATATTTTCAGATACCACAAGTCCAGGCTCTAGTTTATCAACGGATACTAGTTTCATGGAATTTACCTATTCGTAAAAAGATGTTTGAATACACAATATTACGAATATTATTATAACATATAAAAGAGTCGCTTGCGACTTTTTCGCGCCCGAGCGGTATTGCGAAGCAATAAAAAAACCTCCTGAATAATCAGGAGGTCAAAGTGCCGGCAGTGGGACTTGAACCCACACGTGGTTACCCACAACAGATTTTGAGTCTGCATCGTCTGCCATTCCGACATGCCGGCGTATATTGGCTGTCCGTCACGCAACGGACAGCTTATTTAATATAACACAAGAAAGATGCTAGTTCAAGGGGTATTCTTAAAAAGATAATACGCAAGCACATGAAGTGACTGCTTGAAATCACCACCATTTATGCGATTTAGAAGTTCCTCTTCACTAAGTCTCTTTACATATAAAAATTCTGATTCATCAAGCTCCTGCTCAGATACCTTGTGGCAGTCTGTCGCTGCGTAAATATGTACAAGACTATTTGATAATGTTGCATTGGCTGGAATTGTCATAAGATGCTTCCAGTTATCGGAAACATAACCTGTCTCCTCCTGAAGTTCCCTCTTTGCTGCGTCAAAGGCCTCTTCCTCAGTTGAGAGGATATTGTTAAAGGTAATGTAAGGCACATCACTCTTTTCCTTGTATTCAATAGCTCCTGCAGGGAACTCAGTTGTAATCTCATCTATTCCATGCCTGTACTGGCGAACACAGATAAAATTACCGTTTTCATCAGTAGCAACCACTATAGAAAAGCTATGCTTTGAATAATTGTAGACCGGGCCAATAACTTCCCCATTAGGAAGCTTGTAATCGCAGCGCCTGAAGTCTATCCACTCATCCTGACATACGTGATCTACGTGAACTTCTTTCCACTCTAAATTTTCATTCCCTGTTGTCATTTATCAATGTCTCCTTAAATATCAAACCAGGTACAAACACCATCTGCACCAAAGTCCTTAATATAAATTGATTTGTTATGGTCATTTATATAGCTCTCATCATATAAATCCAAGCCATACTTATCACTTTCTACAAACCTGTTATTCCTAAAAAGTTCATCGCTTTTGTAGGAAGAATAATCTGGAACATATAATTCTAATAAGCTATCGCAATAATCGCCATAAGGTGTAAATGCGTACATGGTGGATTTATGGTATCTTATCCCTACATACTTGCTCTTATCATACTCCATTGCCATTTTCTCTAGTTTTTCTCTACATTCAGGCTGAAAGTAATTCAGAAGTTCTTCACTTGTAAGAACTGATAAAGGATAAACATCCATAACGCTCTCATCTACGTCCATAGAACCATTATAGCCCAGTTCACCATAAGCAATGCATGTAGTGTTATTCTTATTCTTTTTGGTAATCCTATAGCGCAGATTGTTTCCCATTATTATTTCATCGTCATCACCCATTGAGAAAAGAACATTCTTGCATTCAGCTTCATTTGAAACAAAGGTCTGTGGGATAAGTATTGTTCCAGTGCCATTTTCTGTGCCTTTAAAAGTCAGCTTTATTAAAAATCCAATTGATGACCTTCTAGGATAGTCTATAACGCAATAAACCATATCCGCGCTGTCATAACCATAGTTTGGAGCAATTTCATTTGCTTTTTCTTTTAACCCAGAAAGAGTATATCTGCTATTTCCTTTATCATATATTGCATTCCAGATCAGAGTGGCATTTTTGTGCCAGTGATTATCAAAAGCAATCTCCCGGCCAGTATCATAGACTGATAAGCTGTTGTTGGACAAAACAAGAGGCTGATCCTCATTTAATACGCCATTAATATTACTGTAAGTGTAGTCAATAAATTTAGGATTGCCAACCATGGACTCGTTAGGGGCATTCTCTACTTCAAAGCCATCAAAATCATCAATAGAGATCATGGCGTGGTCATCAAAATCATATTCTTTTATTACAAGATCCAGGATAATCTGATCATATATGCCATATGCAACAAACTCTTTAAGCACATGTGTATCTGCATCAATTATATATATGACCTTGGTAAAACTTTCTTTATGGCCAACCAGAAAGTCATACTCATTTTCAAAATCAGACATTCCTTCCTGTATTGTTGCCAGATATACGTTTTTATTTTCATAGCCACTAACGTCATTTCTGACATCTGATAAATCCACCGAGTACTTGGAAATATTTGGTAAAAGAAATATCAGCAAGTCAGGACAAACATTTGTAAAATAATGCTGACCACTATCAAATAATTCTGACTGCCTAACGCCTTCCTTATAGCCATAATAGTACTCATACTGACACGAATCACTTTTTACAGTGCTTGTCCTTACATCAAGATCAAAATTAGCATTTAGCCTGCTCATATAATTATCAGGGTCCTGATAGGTACGCTCATATGACAAATATAACTTTTTTCTTATGCGCTTATTTCCATCGTTACTTTCCCCATTAGCAGATCCATCAATTTTGAGATATTTAGCATATTGAAGTGTCTCTTTGGAAGCTTCAAAGAGAATTTCTTTTGTTATTATTTCTTCACTTTCGCCATTGGCGTTTTTCTTCTCTACTATCTTCTTTTGGGCAAAATACGAAAAAAATATCAAAAACAATCCCAAAAATATTATAGTGCAACTTATAAACAATCTTTTTTTCATGATATCTCCTCATTAACAAGCAAACTTCATTTTACCACATATGGCAAGACACAAAAACTCCGATAATACCACTTAAATGAAAGTATTACCGGAGTTTATCATTCCTTATATAGCTATATGAAGTTCGTTTGTTCCTTCAAAAAGCCTCTTTCCATTAAACCTTGCATCGGTGACATAGGTGCTATAGCCCTTTTTACCAAGTGTCTTTCGCCCACACAGTACAAGATGGATTCTCTTATCCTCTGTCATGTACTCCTCTGTCACCTCATCAGAGCTATCGCTCTTTTCCACGACACTCTTAAAATCAGAAACAAAGGCCGGAATTATCACAGCACCTATGCTCTGCCCCTGATTTGGTCCATAAATCCCCATAATCTCATGTAGTAATTTAGTACGTAGTTCGTCCATATCTTATAATCCCCCCAGATTAAAAATTTCAGAACCAATACAAATAAAAATTTAATTTTGAATTGTCTCAACAATTGAAGGAAGTAGCTGCTTTTTACGTGATACAACACCTGGAAGCAGAGCGCTGTCTCCCTCTACGCTGACACTAAAGGCTGATGAAAGAGTATGCTGAGCCTTTGCTCCAGCAAATACAACTTCAGATGACTCTGTAATGATATTGGTCAGCATAAAGAACAACATATCAAGGCCGTCTGCAGAAGCCACCTTTTCAAGCTCAGGCATTATCTTTTCTTTTATCTCAACAAGCTCTTCTCCGCTCATAGAGTTGATCTGGCCAATTCCAATTGTCATATCATCAACAGTAAATTTCTTGAAGTCCTGATGAAGTATCTCCTTTGCACTCTTACCGCTAAGATTTGATCCTGCATGGAACATCTCTTTTGCAAAGGATTCATAGTCAACCCCTGCAATAGAGGCTAGCTCTTTGCCCGCATTCTCATCAATAGCTGTGCAGGTTGGAGATCTGAACATAAGTGTATCAGACAGGATAGCGGCCATAAGAAGTCCTGCTGTTGTCTTGTCAATCTCTATTCCAAACTCCTTGTACATAAGATAGATAATAGTACAGGTTGAGCCAAGTGGCTGATTTCTAAAAAAGACTGGGCCTGATGTCTCTATGGTGCGGAGTCTGTGGTGATCAACAATCTCAAGGATTTCTGCAGTATCAGCGCCATTTACTGCCTGGTTCTTCTCATTGTGGTCAACAAGGATCAGCTGTTTCTTCTTGGCACCCAGGAAGTTTCTACGGCTGATCATACCGATGTAGTGGTCATTCTTGTCAAGAACAGGGAAATATCTGTGCCTCATGGAAGCCATGATCTCCTGGATATCCTCTATATAATCATCCATATGAAAAGTCACAAGATTATCCTTTTTCATAACATGCTCAATTGGCATACTCTGATTGATAAGTCTCGCAACGACGAAAGTATCGTGCGGAGTTGTTATGATCTTTGTTCCATGCTCACGAGCCTGGATTTGGATTGTCTTGGCTACATCAGCACCCTCGCAGACGATAATACAGCCTGCATTCATCTCAATAGCACACAGCTGCATATCATATCTGTTACCAAGGATGACAACATCGCCTTCCTCAATAACATTTTCCATCATATCAGGATTAGCTGCAGCTATAACTACCTTACCCTTTTCAAGAACATCTTCTATTTCTCCAACTATAAGTTCTCCATCGAGAGTCTCAACAATATTTCTGTAGCAGGTCTTGGCTTCTGATAAGATCTTAGGATCTATAACATCCATGTAGGTTTCTACAATGTCATTGGTTGTGACAATTCCCGAAAGTTCTTCTCCTTCAGTAACGCAAAGAGTAACAACCTCATTGTCGCGCATCTTGGACCAGGCATTTTTCAGGGAAAGATTTCTATCTGACCCTTCAAGCATCTTGATCTCCATATCTCTAACCTGGGTTCTCACATCCTTGATATAAGTAGGAACTTCCACGCCAAAATGAGATAAAACAAACTGTGTTTCCTCATTAAGATGTCCAGCTCTACAGGCAATATAGTCACCGTGAGTTATATGTCTCTTTAAATTTGCATAGGTAATGGCTGCGCAAATAGAATCTGTATCCGGATTCTTGTGTCCAATTACTATGATTGGCCTATTTTGTTTATTCATAAATATCTCCTGATCTAATATAACGAAAACTTATTTCACGATTCTTATTCCATATTATCGCATTAATATATTCTCATGCAAACTGACTGTTATAAAGGTCATAATAAAAGCCTTTCTGATCAAGAAGAGTCTGGTGATCCCCCTGCTCCAAAATATGGCCATCCTTCATAACTAGTATAACATCTGCCTCTCTGATAGTTGAGAGTCTGTGAGCCACAATGAAGCTGGTTCTTCCCTTCATCATCTTATTAAAAGCCTTCTGTATCCTTATCTCTGTGCTGGTATCAATTGAAGAAGTAGCCTCATCTAATATCAGCATAGGCGGAATAGACAGCATCACTCTTGTTATACAAAGAAGCTGTTTCTGTCCCTGAGAGAGATTTCCTCCGTTTTCAGAAATAACTGTATCATAGCCATTAGGAAGTCGTTTGATAAAGCTATGTGCATGGGAAGCCTTGGCAGCAGCAATTATATCCTCATCAGAAAAGCCTTCTCTGCCAAGTGTTATATTGTCCTTAATAGTTCCATTTCTAAGCCAGGTCTCCTGAAGCACCATTCCAAAATTATTTCTGATATCGCTTCGCCTAATATCTCGTATGTCATAGCCATCTATAGTAATAGTGCCCTTATCAACGTCATAAAATCTCATTAAAAGATTTATGAGTGTTGTTTTACCACTACCTGTTGGACCTACAATTGCTACTCTCTGACCTTTTTTTACATTCAGGTCAAGATTCTCGATAAGCTTTTTACTCTTGTCGTAGGAAAAAGAAACACCTTTCATCGCTACATTGCCATTAACATCTGTAAGTTCATAGGCCTTTTCTTTGTCCGCCATCTCAGGCTTTTCTTCTATGAGACTAAATACCCTCTCTGCACAGGCAAGGGCATTCTGCAGCTCAGTTATTACTCCTGATATCTCATTAAAAGGCTTAGTATACTGATTGGCATAACTAAGGAAAATTGTAAGACCTCCAACAGTCATTCCACCTGAAATACATGAAAATGCGCCAAATAAAGCAACAGCAGCATAAACAAGGTTATTAATAAACCTTGTTCCAGGATTTGTCAGAGATGAAATAAATGTAGCTTTGATGCTGGCTTTTTCAAGCCTTTCATTTATTTCATCAAAACTCTCCATGTTCTCATCTTCATGAGCAAAGGCCTTAACTACAGAAAGATTTCCTATCATCTCATCAACAAAAGAAGTCTGATCAGATCTGGCCTGGCTCTGAGTTTTAAAGAGGCTAAATGACTTATCTGCTATAAACTTGGCAACAATAAGAGAAAGTGGCGTCAGCACAACTACCACAAGGGCAATCTTGAAGTTTAGATAGAACATAAAAACAAGTGTGCCTGCAATAGTAACGACACCTGTAAAGAGCTGTGTAAATCCCATTAAAAGTCCGTCAGAAAACAAATCAACGTCAGATATTATCCTTGATACAATGTCTCCTGTCTGCTTGGAATCTATATACTCAAAGGGAAGCTTTTGAAGCTTGTCAAAAGCCTCAGTACGAACATCTCTTACGACTGAAAACGTTATCTTGTTATTTGCCTTATTCATAAACCACTGGCAAATAGAGATAACTACAACACAGATGACCATATTTGTAAGAATCTTTATTACGCCTGCAAAATCTACGTTTCCCTTCCCAATTAAATGGTCTATAGCTCGTCCTGCGAGAATTGGAACATACAAGGATAAAAGAGCTGTCACAACAGCAAGAACCATGGATACCACAATAAGGAAGCGGTATTTGGCAGCATATTTCAGTACTTTTTTAAGGGTTCCTTTTTTCATACTGCTCCCTCCTTCTTAAACTGTGAATCATAGATTTCCTTATAAAGCTCGCACCTTGAAAGGAGCTCATTATGAGTTCCTATATCAGATACTGTTCCATTATCAAGAACTATTATCTTATCACAGGATAAAACCGCGGAAGCTCTCTGGGAGACAATAAAAGTAGTAGGAGCATCTTCCATATCAGATATAGCTTTTCTAAGGTTCTTATCAGTAAGATAATCAAGAGCTGAAGCGCTGTCATCAAGTATAAGAATTTCCGGTTTTCTTACTAGCGCTCTTGCAATAGATAGTCTTTGCTTTTGTCCGCCAGAGAAGTTCTTGCCTCCCTGTGCCACCATATAGTCAAGTCCGCCTTCCTTGCCATCAACGATTTCTTTAGCCTGAGCAATTGTAAGAGCTTTATTTATTTCTTCGTCCGAAGCATCTTTTTTGCCCCATTTCATGTTATCTCTGATAGACCCATGGAAAAGAACTGCCTTTTGCGGAACAACTCCTATTCTCTCTCTCAAGGCTTCAAGGCTATAGTCCTTTATATTTCTGCCATCTATAAGGACTTCTCCCTCTCTGGCATCATAAAATCTTGGAATAAGGTTTATAAGGCTGGACTTACCACTGCCTGTTCCTCCAATAATACCAATCTTCTCTCCTCTGAAAGCGGTAAAAGAAATATCTACAAGGCTGTCTTCACTATCGCCCTCATATCTCATAGATACATGTTCAAAACGAACATGCTCCTTTGTAGAATCAAAACTTGTGACCGCCCCATCTTGCATAGAAGATTTAAGTTCTAGAAGTTCCTGGACTCTGTTTCCAGAAGCAATGGCCTTGGTCATTGTTATAACAAGATTTGCAAGCTTGATAAGTTCTACAAGAATCTGCGTCATGTAGTTATATAAAGCAACAACCTGGCCCTGAGTCAGGTCACCATTATTTACAAGGATGGCTCCCTTATAGATCAAATATGCTATAGAAAGATTCAAAATAGCATAGGTCAAAGGATTCATAAGAGCTGTCACAGAGCCTACAAATTTCTGTATTCCAAGAAGAATATTATTTTGCTTGTTGAATTTATCTTTTTCCTCATCCTCAAGCCCAAAAGCTCTTATAACTCTTACGCCAGAGTGGTTCTCTCGTGTAAATTTAAGGAGAACATCAAGGCCAGATTGAATTTTTTCATATCTTGGTATACTCCAGGCAGTTATGGAAACGACAACCACAGACAGCAAAACAATTGTAACCGCAAAAATCAGCGCCTGTCTTGCATCAATAGTAAAGGCCATGATCATGGCACCAAATACAACAAAAGGTGAACGTAGGAGTAGTCTGATCGTCATATTGACGCCCTGCTGAACCTGGTTCATATCTGTCGTGATCCTGGTTATCATTGCAGAGGTTCCAACTCTATCCATATCAGAAAAAGAGAGTTTTTGTATATTATCAAAAAGAGCTCTTTTAAGCTTTTTGGCAAATCCAGTTGCAGCCTTGGCAGCAAAATACTGGGCTGTCACAGCACTGACAAATCCAACAAAGCAAAGAAGAACTAAGACAAGGCTTAGCCTTAGACAATATCCCATGTCTTTACTGGCTATGCCCTTATCGATAATGGCCGCGATCACAAGAGGCACCATAAGTTCAAATGATGCCTCAAGGAGCTTAAATAGCGGTCCTAATATTGTTTCCTTTTTGTAATCTCTTAAGTAAACTAGTAGTTTCTTCAAATTTTCGTCCTGTCCTTATGGGTATTTAGTAATTTATTCGAAGTCCTTTTGGATAGTGGTTTTTGAGCATTCCGCCAGCCTGTTTGGCCCAGCCTATGCTGTATTCATCAACCATGATAAGTGTCCAGCCCTTTTGCAAATCTTTATTGCATCTAACTGTCTGGCCATTTAGGTATTGTCTTATTTCCTGGCTGTCTTCTTTATAGGAAACAAAAGTCTTTGCATCTTCAGCCTTGATTGCCAGCGCAAGTGCATGCGAAGGCTCAAATCTGTCCTTTTTTATGGTTCCAAGATGGAGCCCTGGCCTCATACACTTAAGGCCATTTATTCCAGGCATCTTAGGATCACAGATATAGAGCTGATCTCCAAACATAAACATTGTTCCATCAAGTCTAATGCCGCTATTTAAGATCATTTCTTTTCTATTAGCAAAAGATAAAGAGCTGTCTGCAAACTCCCAGAAAAGCTTTTGAATTTCCTTTTTAGCTGGGATATTTCTTCCTCCAGGAACATAGTTGTCCTTATCCCTGTCAAGAAGCTCTCCATCACGCGTTAAAACGCATAAGAAGTGTCCTTCACCGCGAAGCTTGTGGGGCCATAGTCTAATAGCCCTTTGAACCTGGCTTTTAAGGCTATTTTCAATTTCCTCCGTAGCCTTATCAGAGCCATAATGCTGATCATAAACAGCTCTGCATTCATTTATGCATTCTTCAGAAATCCATTCACTTCTTGCATTGTCCATGCCTTCATAAAGAGGTACTTCTTTTACCTTAAAATCAGGGTGGGTTGCCAAAAATCTAAATATGGACTCTTCATTTTCCTTAGGAGCAAAGGTGCAGGTTGAGTATACTAAAGTTCCACCTGGCAAAAGCATTTTAGCAGCATTATCAAGGATTTCTTTTTGCCTCTCGCTACAGATTGTTACATTTTCAGGACTCCATTCAGAAAAAGCGGCCTCAGCATTTTTTCTGAACATCCCCTCGCCTGAGCATGGGGCATCCACAAGGATCTTGTCAAAATATCCCTCAAATATCTGAGAAAGATTTCCTGAATCCTCATTTAATACTAGAGCATTTCTGATTCCAAGTCTCTCTACGTTAAGTGAAAGTATCTTGGCTCTGTCTCTATTTATCTCATTGGTAACCAGGATTCCCTCGCCTTTCATCCGCACAGCTATCTGAGTGCTCTTTCCTCCAGGTGCAGCGCACAGATCAAGGATTCTCTCCCCTGGCTTTGGATCAAGGAAGCACACAGGAGACATGGCACTTGGCTCCTGGATATAGTAAAGCCCGGCTTCATGATATGGACTCTTTCCAGGCGTAGCGTCGTTTTCGTAGTAATAGCCGTTCTCTTCCCATGGCACTTTGTTTGCAGGTTCATCAGTCCTTATCCCTATGGCCTTTAACCTATCCTCAACATTTTCGCAGGCCTTTAGAGCATTTATCCTAAGGCCATGATATCTGGCTTCGTCATCTCCAAAGCTCTTTACAAATTCTTCGTATTCATCTTCAGAAAGGAGCTTTTTCATTCGCTCCAAGAATAATTCTGGTAGCATATTCATTCACCTCAATGACTACTATAACACAAAACAGCTCTCCTTACCGCAATGCAGTAAAGAGAGCCTTTATAAGCATACTATATCTATCCCAATTATTTCTGCTCTTTGTGTTCCTTAATGAATTTCTTGATACCCTTAAAGGTTTCAGGACTGATGATATGTTCTATCCTGCAGGCATCATTTTCAGCAATAATCTCATTAACACCAGTAGTCATCATAAGAAATGTAGTTAAATTCTTGTGTTTCTCATATACTGACTTGGCTGTCTTAAGACCTTCCTCTGTAAGCACCAGTTCTCCATCGTCAGCAACAGTGATAAGGCCGTTATCTTTTAAAATTCCTACAGCTCTTGAAACACTAGGTCTTGAAAATCCAAGTTCATTAGCAACATCAATTGAACGGACTGTGCCTTTTTTCTTTTTTAAAAGATATATGGTCTCAATATAGTCTTCACCTGATTCGTGCATTTCTGATCACCCCTTATGCAATATTTTTAGTTAAGCTTAATCCTATAAATTACATTGTACACAATTTTTTATATATTGCAATATGTTTTGTAAGCAATTGAAAACCGCTCCGCCTATGTTGTATCATCATAGATGATTACAGCTTACAAAAACTATTACTAATCTTATGGAGCTTTTATGAAAAAAAGATATAACTTCATGAACCTATTAAGAGTTCTTTCAATGTTCACAATAGTATTCTATCACATGTTAATCACACTTTACATCTATGGAATTCGCCAGCTTGAAAGTATTTCATTTTTCTTTGAGAACAAGAATATGCATATTGCCAAGATAGGAGTATGCCTGTTCTTTATGTTATCAGGCTGTGGCCTTATGTTAGGGGCCAAAGATTCCAATAAGCACTTCAGTATCAAGGACTTTTACATAAAGCGATTTAAAAAGATCCTGATACCTTTTTATATTGTCTATGTATGCTACTTTATTTTTCTTTTATGCATTGGCGAAATGTCAATATCAAACCCCTTTGGAGAAAAAAAGCTACTGCCTATAAGCTTTATTTTTACTCTTTTTGGCATGGATGCATACCTTGAAAACTTTGGCATACCTACATGCTCTCTTGGTATTGGAGAATGGTTTCTAGGGTGCCTAATACTGATATATATTTTGTATCCACTCCTTCGCCTTGCAATGCAGAAAAACAAATACATTACAATTATTGTGGCAAGTCTCTATTATGTGCTTATAAACATGTTTTATCAGGATATACCGATGTTTGCAGGGGTCAATATGTATATGAACATGGCAATAAAGATTTATGACTTTATTCTGGGGATGTTCCTTGCCATGGTTATAGATGATATTCCTAAGATTGCTCTATTTATCAGTATTCCACTTAACCTCATATTTGTGCTGTGCCCGTTCACACTTCCAGGCATTGACAGTTTCCAGATCCCAATCCAGTGCCTTACGATTTTCATTATATGCTCTTTCCTTGAAAAAGCGCTTGATAAGGCCAACGTCTTTATGAAGATAGTATCAATTCTTGCGGCCTATAGTTATGAATATTTTCTGGTACATCATATTGTCATAGTACATATGACAAGGCTTGGTCAGAACAGGGCCTTTAGTAATATCAATATTCTTCTTTTGTTTATAGGAGAAATGCTCATAACTACCCTTTTAGCAATTCTGTTAAAGAAAGTAACATCTATAAAAACCACAAAGATAAATGCACATACAAGCGGAAAATGAATTTGTATGCAAGCATCCATTCGCTTGCTGGTCTTGTGCAACAAATCAAAAAGACCATCCATTTTGGATGGTCTTTAAATTTTTGATCATTACTTGGCGTAATCTGTTGCTCTACTCTCTCTGATAATATTGACCTTGATCTGTCCGGGATATTCCATCTCGTCCTCAATCTTCTTGGCAATATCGCGAGCCATGAGCACCATATCAGCGTCTGAAACCTGCTCAGGAACAACCATTACTCTGACTTCACGTCCGGCCTGAATAGCAAATGAGTGATCAACACCCTTAAAGCTATTAGTAATTTCCTCGAGTTCTTTTAATCTTGATGTGTAAGTTTCAAGTGTTTCTCTTCTAGCTCCAGGTCTAGCTGAAGAAATAGTGTCAGCAGCCTGTACAAGAATTGCTATAAGAGACTGGGGCTCTACATCTCCATGATGAGCCTCTACTGCATTGATAACAATCTGAGATTCCTTGTACTTCTTACAAATATCAACACCCAGCTGGATATGTGAGCCCTCAAGCTCATGATCAACAGCCTTACCAATATCATGTAAGAGTCCGGCTCTCTTAGCAACTCGAACATCAAGTCCAAGTTCTGAAGCAAGAAGTCCGCACAACTGTGCAACCTCTACGGAATGCTTCAAGCAGTTCTGACCGTAACTAGTTCTAAACTTCATACGACCGAGAATCTTGATAACTTCAGGATGAAGTCCATGAACACCAGCCTCAATAGCGGCATTCTCACCTTCCTCCTTGATCTTGGCAGCCACTTCCTTCTGTGCCTTTTCAACCATTTCCTCGATTCTTGCAGGATGGATACGTCCATCTACAATAAGCTTCTCAAGTGCTATACGAGCAACTTCTCTACGAATTGGATCAAATCCAGAAATTACTACTGCCTCTGGTGTATCATCGATAATAAGATCAACACCAGTCATTGTTTCAAGAGTTCTGATATTCCTACCCTCTCTACCAATGATTCTACCCTTCATCTCATCGTTAGGTAGCTGTACTACAGATATAGTTGTCTCAGAAACGTGGTCTGCAGAACATCTCTGAATTGCATTTACAACGATTTCCTTGGCTCTCTTATCTGCTTCTTCCTTGGCTTCAGCTTCCATGTTCTTGATCATGACAGCTGATTCATGCTTCACATCATCTTCTACGATCTTTAAAAGATACTCTTTTGCCTGTTCGGAGGTTAAGCCAGAGATTTTCTCAAGTTCCTGTAGCCTTTGTTCATTAAGCTTAGCAACCTCGTCACTCTTTTTATTGAGCGCCTCCTCACGAGCATTCAAGCTTTGCTCTTTCTTCTCGATCGCTTCCGATCTCTTCTCGACGTTTTCCTCTTTCTGCTGAACTCTTCTCTCAGAGCGCTGAACCTCATTTCTACGGTCCTTAACTTCCTTCTCCAACTCGTTGCGTGTCTTTAACGCTTCTTCCTTGGCTTCCAAAAGTTTCTCACGCTTTGTCTCCTCAGCAGTTTTGAGTGCCTCGTCAATAATCTTTCTTGCCCTTTCCTCAGCACTTCCGATTTTCCCCTCAGTTACCTTCTTATGGTATGAGTTTGACAAAACCCAAGTTACAAGTACAGAAATGACAAGAGTTGCTACTACTGCAATAATAATACCGGGCATTACAGGAGCACCTCCTTATTCAATTTTCATTGTACAATATTTTGTATAGTACGCTTAAAAAATGTCAATCACTTGCGTACTTAAATACAATTTTACAACACTTAAATTTTACCTTTTATAAAATGTAGTGTCAAGGTATATCGGGACTACAATTATCCATTGCATGTTTTATATTGGACATAGAATAGCCTTTTCGTAAAAGAAAAGCCATTATTTTCTGCTTGTCCTTAAAATCCATGGAATCATCGTAATGCTTCTTGGCAAGTAGCTTAGTGATCTGATCAAGTTCCACATCCGAATCTTCATCGCTATATAACTCATCAATAATTGACGATATCAATTCCTTATCAATTCCTTTATTAGACAAGTCCTGAATAATTCGGTTTCGACTACGCAGAGACATATGATAAGTTATATAGTCCCTGGCAAAGCGTTCGTCATCAAGATACTTGTAGGACTTAACATAATCTATCGCTTCATCAATAATTTCATCAGGATATAAACCCTCTGCAAGTTTGTCTCGTAATTGTCTTTCTGTATAATCCTTTTTTTGCAAAAGGTTCATAGCGCGAAGCTTAGCCCTCTTGGAAAGAACTACGCCAATAATTTCCTGGTATACAGCATCAGAAATTTCACTGCCAGGCTTAATAGAATATGTTCTGAGTTCACCCTTGTATAATACAAAAGCAAATTCACCATCTATATAGACCTTACTCCTCTTCTTATCAAGTTCAACGACATCGGATATTATCATATTGATTCCTCATGTGTAATGGCTTATAAAATTCATATCTGCAGATATGTGATATATAGAAAAATCGGTGACCAGAAGGTCACCGATTGCCGAGTACTATTACTTAGAAGCCTTGGTCTTCTTGGCTGGTGCAGCTTCTGAATCTGCATCTGCATTTGCCACAACATCTCCATTTACTGGAAGACCGTATTTAGCTCTGACCTTAGCATCAATATCTGCAAGAACAGCTGGATTATTTTCCAGGTAAAGCTTAGCATTCTCTCTACCCTGTCCAATCTTCTCGCCTTCATACTGATACCATGCACCACTCTTGTTGACAATATCAACACCTGCAGCAAGGTCAAGAATATCACCAGTTGCAGATATTCCCTTACCAAACATGATATCGAATTCTGCCTCCTTGAAAGGAGGAGCAATCTTATTCTTAACTACCTTGACTCTTGTTCTATTACCAATAACCTCACCATTCTGCTTGATAGCCTCTATACGACGAACATCCATACGAACAGATGAATAGAACTTAAGAGCACGTCCACCAGTTGTTGTCTCTGGATTACCAAACATAACGCCAACCTTCTCACGAAGCTGGTTGATAAAGATTACTGTACAATTAGATTTGCTGATAACTGCAGTAAGCTTACGAAGAGCCTGTGACATAAGTCTGGCCTGAAGACCCACATGTGAATCTCCCATGTCACCATCAATCTCAGCCTTAGGAACAAGAGCTGCAACTGAATCGACAACTACGATATCGATAGCACCAGATCTAACCATTGTCTCTGTAATCTCAAGTGCCTGCTCACCACTATCTGGCTGCGAAATATAAAGATTATCTACATCTACGCCGATGTTCTTGGCATATACAGGGTCAAGTGCATGCTCTGCATCGATAAAGCCTGCTATACCGCCTCTCTTCTGAACCTCAGCGATCATATGTAATGTTACTGTAGTCTTACCACTGGACTCAGGACCATAAATCTCAACAATCCTGCCCTTAGGAATTCCGCCAAGGCCAAGTGCAATATCAAGACTAAGTGAACCTGTTGGGATAGTCTCAACATTCATGGTATCAGATGAATCACCAAGCTTCATCACAGCGCCCTTTCCAAACTGCTTCTCAATCTGTCCCAGTGCTGCTTCTAATGCTTTCTGTTTCTCTTCTCTTTCCATACTAATCTCCTTTTCAGAACACCCGTTCGTTTATATAACTATACTAAAACAAATGTTCGGGTGTGTCAACATATTAATTCATTTTTAGTTACGATTTTGCATTCTACAGTAATAAAACTGGAAAACTCCGGCAGAAACGCCAGATATGGGGTACTATCACATTCCCTTGTCATCCGTCATGCACATATTAACAAATAACAAGTCCAATAAAAAGTACATCCCAAATTAATGATCCCCGTTAACACATACAAGCCATTGCTAAGATAAGCAACGGCTTGATTAGATTACCATATAATTCCCCGTAAAACAAATTAATATTTTATGTATATCGTAATTTAGTTGATGATACTTATATTAAACTGTCTACAAAGAGCTGCATATTCCTCATTGATAAGTTGTACCATCTCCTGATCACCAGCGATATTATCAGGATGGAACATCTTCATAAGGTCTTTATATCTCTTTTTTAATGAAAGAGGATTATCCACGCCTCTGAACATAAGATCAAGAGCATCGTACTCGTTTTCTCTCTGAATAGCCTTTTCTCTCTCAAGTCTTATATATTCATTTTCAAGTTTCTTCTTGTCCACATTTAACTGGTCAAATCCATTGTTAAGAATGCGAAGTCTCTGATCAAATAAAGCCTTGTCATTATTGAGCTTTTTGGTTGCTGTCTCAAGCTTTCTCTCAGCAGCGTCCATTCTCTCTTTGAAAGCCATCTCGTCAGCTTCTAATCTGGCATATCTATCCTCTAGAGCACTCTCCTGATTCTCAAGCCTAACGCTCTCTTTAAAAAGCCACAGACGCAATTCAGAAAGTTCATCTTCTGAACCATTAAGTATTATTTCCTCAATTCTTTCTCTATCTAACATATGAATCCTCCCATTTAAAGGGCTGTAAGGATTTACTTATCCTCTTTAGGGAAAGCTATGTCTATTGCCTGATCGTCAGCCATCATGTTCTCTTTTTTGGCAGAGAAATGATCCATAACATCCGGAATCATATCAAGAACCTTAGTCACAGCATCCTGATTTTTGATATTAACAAGCTTGGTTGAACCATTTTTAATAACAAGAACTGCGCTTGGAGACATCTTGGCTCCAAATCCGCCGCATCCGCCATTTTTCTTGTCAGCTGTGCTTGATCCAGCACCTACGCCAAAGGAAACATCTACAAGAGGTACAATAACTGTATCTCCTATCTGAGTAGCCTCACCAACAACTGTCTTGGCCCCCATAACTTTGTTCATCCCACCGAGTAAAGACTCTACAACCTCATTAAAATTACCCAAAATACACCTCCAACGATATCTATCAGGAATTTAAGATTTTCTTAAATCTTCTGATGACTTTTTTCACATCTTTATTAAAGTAGCAGACGCCAACACAATATAAAACAGTCGCAACTGTTATATGCCCCTTAAAATGAGCATCTGCATAAATAACTTTCCTGTCAAAATCTGGTTCAAACGAAACTTTCCTGAATATTACTGGATAAAAAGCTCCATATAATGCCATAACCTCTGCTGTATCTGCCGGATCTCCCAATCCTAGTTTAAGATCAACTCTAGCTTTATCAGGTGCTATCATCTTCAAAAGCCTGATAAGTTTTCTCTTAACCAGCTCAAATGCTCGCTTGAAAATATCGTTTTCAAGTGTAGTTTTTATCATCCTTATCTTATCATAAAGTCTAGATATTGTATATCTGATATTTTCAAACACATTAAGTGGTGTTGTAAGAAAATTCTTAACTTTTTCTATTATTTGTAATACTATTTCGATCGGAGCCTTTTCCTGTTCGTCCTCATATCCTATATCTATATTATCGGATTCTGAGACTTTTTCTTTATCCTGTTCTAAATCCTGCTCCACTTCAGGATTTGTCTCTGAATTGTCATCAGCCTTCACTTCGGAATCATTACTCTGACCACTTTCTAATGGCACTTCAGCATTTTCCTTGTCAGAACTCTCTTCCTGATCTTTTACATCATTCTTTTTCTTCTTTTTCTTTTCTTGCTCCTTGTTGTGATCCTCTTTCTCAGATTTAGGCAATATCTTTATACCTAAGATTTTCACCGTAAACTCTTTATTGTCTGGATAAGCAATAGATGCACTTATAAAGTGTAGTAGCCATGTAATTCTAGCGCTACAGCTTATCTTGTTTGCATCAAAGTCATCTTCAAATTCCATTTCCGGAACATTTGCATCCAGTCTGTACCTGATAGGAACAAACAGGATAAGAAGCAATATTGCAAGGATAATTGCCAAAATCCACAGCAGAACTATCCCAATAATCTTAAGAACCGTTAATACTCCCGCCAACATTCTAAACTCTCACTTCCCCAAATGATACTCAGGCCTTTAGAAGATAATCTGATAATCTTCCATCCAGCCCTGCAATTGAAGCCTCCTGGGATATCCTAAGTACTATATCCACTGCTTCTTCATAGCTAGAAGCAATCCCATAAATAAATATAGGATGTACTCTGTAATAGGGCTGCCTTAAAAAGGCACAGTGTATGATATCAAGCTGATCATTTTGGTTCATGGCCTTTGTGACGCAAAAGATATTAAACTGGCCACAGCCATGGTATAGATTCCACTTTACCAAGGCTCTCTTTTTGACATTTGCCCCCCAGTAAAGGTCCTTGGAAAACTCACAAAAACCACGTTTCCTCATCATTTCTTCCCCAAAGCATAAATTGTAAAAAAAACTCTCTATAAATGATACCACAAAAATCTTACGCATCGAAATATGCATCAAATATTCTTTTTGCAATAGGCACCGCATAGCTTCCACCGCTACCTGCATTCTCAACAATAATAGTAACGCATATTTCAGGATCATCTGCTGGAGCAAAACCTGTAAACCAGGCATGAGAATCAGAAGTGCCTGAATTAAATTCCGCTGAACCAGTTTTGCCTGCAGCAGTATAAGAAAGCCCCTTTAACTTGCTGGCAGTACCGCTTTGAACTACCTCTTCCATCATTTCAGTAAGGATTGTAGCTTCTTCAGAAGACATAAGTCTTTTGTACTCTTCGGAAGAAAAGCTTTTTACAACCTTGCCAGTCTCAGTTTTTACAGAAGTTACAAGGTATGGCTTCATAAGAACACCATCATTGGCAATAGCGCAGGTGATCATATTCATATGAATAGGTGTTACACTAGTTGTTCCTTGTCCAATTGAAAGCTGCATTATATCGCCGGTTGAAGTTGCGGCATCATACACAGCACTGGATTTAGAATAGTTAATTGTAAGAGGAAGTTCCTGATTAAACAAAAGATCCTCCAAGGCCCTGTCAAAGGTCTCCCTATCTACGCTTAGTCCAATATTAGCAAATGATGAATTGCAGGACTTGGCAAAAGAACTGGCAAAATCCACAGCTCCATGATTTTCCCCGTGATAGCAGGAAATAGTGTTACCATCATAGTTGTATCTTCCATTACAGCTAAATCTATAATTCTTGTAATCATCTGGATGTGCCTTGATATAGGCAAGTGCTGTAACTATCTTAAAAGTTGATCCAGGAGGATAAACTCCCTGCGTTACCCTGTTTAGAAGTTTAGCATCAGGAGAAGTATCTGCTATCATTGACTCCCACTCATCAGCAATGGTATTTGGATCAAAATCGGGCTTTGATACCATAGCAAGTATCTCTCCGGTTTTTGGATCAGTTACAACTATCGCTCCCTTTCTTGCAGAAAGTGCATTAAAAGCAACCTCCTGAAGATTAACATCAAGAGTTGTATAAACGTTATCTCCTGGATATTTGGAACCAGCAGCCTCATATTTAACCTTATCCTGAAGGTCAATATTTGTATTTATCAGATAATAGTTGGCCATGGCCTCTATTCCGGCCTTACCATTTGTAGAATAGCCAACTACATGAGCAAATTCCTTGCCATATGGGTAAACTCTTTTTTCTGTTCCATCAGAATCAGTTTCTGTATAAGCGAGGACATCGCCATTTCTAGATAAGATCTCACCTCTGTAATTCTGGGAAAGTATAATCTGCTGTCTTGTATTATAGCTGTTATTAAAAAGTTCTTGCTTGTTGCTATATGCGTAATTACAGATATATCCCAAAAGTGATCCAAATAAAGCAATATAAAAAACCGATAGTACAATGATTGGCTTTGATCTTATTTTTTTCTTAGTTTGTCTTTTGTCTCTTGGTATATTCCTGAGATCTTCCATCTCTGCCTGTATCCTCTTGTCTGTAAGTTTCTTTCCTGTAAGTCTGGTCTCTGTCAAGTCGCCTTTGCTGTCTTGCTCTTTTGCGTCTTCTCTCCTCAAGTTCATATTCCTCATCCACTCTGATCATGCACACGCCTTCTGATATCATGATCATCAAAACGGTAACAAATACAGATGTTCCTCCATAACTCACAAGAGGAAGAGTAACTCCTGTAAGAGGTATGAACTTAGCTCCGCCTCCTATAGTGAGGAAAGTCTGGAATATATAAGCCACTGCAACTCCAGTAATTATGAGCCTGTAGAACTTATCTCTTATATAATAGCCCTCAACCATCAGCATGATAAAGGTACTGACACAGATAAGAGCCATAAAAATAGCGAATAATACTCCAAGTTCTTCTGCTATTGCTGAAAAAATAAAATCTCTTTCAACATAAGGAATAGACTGGGGCGAGCCTCCATAAAGCCCAAGTCCAAACCAGCAACCGCTGCTGATTCCAAACAAGGACTGTGAAATCTGGTAGCCCGTCCTTTCTATATCGCTGAAAGGATCCAAAAACGCCTGCACCCTCACCTGAATATGAGTAAAGAGCTTGTAGGAGATCACACTTGCCAATACGCCAAACGAAAGGCCTATAGCCAGATATCCTATTTTTTCTGTTGCAATATAAATAAGTGCCAGATAAATCACGAAAAAGATAAGCGCACTTCCAAGGTCCCTTGATAAAACAAGAATTATAACGTGTGCCGCCGCGATCACCGAAGTCAAAAAAAGCTCCAATATTGATTCTGATTTATAAAGGGCCGCTGCCATAAAAAACAAAAAGACTATCTTTACAAATTCTGAGGGCTGAAAAGTGATTCCGGCTATCGTATAGCTGATCTTGGAGCCATGAGTAGCTGCTCCAAGTATGAGAACAGCACCAATAGCAACTATTCCAGCACCTGCATATACATAAGTAAATTTCTTGAGAAAGTTAAACCTGAAGATAAGCTCAGGAACAAAGAATCCCACAACAAAAGACGCTGTAATTATAAAAAACTGCTTGATAGCCTTATCATAGGAAAGTCTTGTAAGTATGATCATTCCTATCATAAGAAGCATGCAGCTATTATTTATCAGTAGCCTGTTCCCCTCAGGATAAATCAAATAAAAAAGTGTCAGCACAGATGCGAAAATAATTATCTGAAATGCAAAGAAAAATGCGTACTGGGCCTTGCCAGTCCTTGCAAGGATCTGGACAAAGCACGCTATCTGTACTGCAAACATTAAGATTATCTGTCTTATGTACACGCCTTTTCTGTCTTCTTCCGTCTTTCTTATGAAAACCAAAAAGGCTTCCAAGGTATACAAAAAAAGTAACAGCGTGATCACATATTTAGATATTTCCGTCACATAAATTTCCATCTGTCTATTCTACTTCCCGCTTAAAGTGACCTGTTGTATAACCCTTATCATCAAGATTTCTAAGTTCATCCTGATCCCCGTATAAAAAGGCACTTAAGATTTCAATACTTTCTTTCTTATTTTCCGTAGTAAGGTCAACCCTTAAATAATCAAATTTCCCTGAATTTCTAATACTCTCAAGCTTCTTGTGAAGAGAAGTCGGATGTGCATTCCAGATCACATTATAGCAGTTACGGCAGTTTGTAGTAACAGGAAGGTTATTACCAATTCTATCTACAAGAGTCATCTTTTCCCTGTTAAACTCATTTAATCTTCCGCTGCACTTATCAAGTGTCTTCTTGACACAGCCTGCGCTGATCATCATAGGTGCAGCGCCGTACACATTGTAAGATACTATAGCACCAGTTTTTTCAATAATAGAGTCCGCAATCTCCTTGGCTTCATGGAATGTTACTTCGAGCGGAATCGATAGTTCTCTAATCTTAAAGTTCTCTTTCCCAAATTCCATAGCCATATTAGCTGCCTGGCCATTCCACATGTATACACCGTAATCAAGTATTACCTTGCCATCAAAAGAGATATCTCTCAAAAAACCTATCTGCTCCAGATTTCTTACCAGAACTCCGGAGAACAGACCATCTTGCACGGCTCTAGCTATCTGCTCAATATCTCTAGTTCCGTCGTGCTTCTCTTGTCTCGTCATAAATGGAAGAGCCACAATAAATTCAGCTTTTTCCTCTTCCTTAAAAGCTTTTATCTCTGACGCTGCCCAGTCTGATAGCTTAAAAAATAGGTCACTGTCAACGTATACTCTTATTTTCTCAGTATAGTCTTTAATAGTCTCTATTACAGCTTCAAGCTGCTCGCTTGTATTCACAAGAACGTGGAATAAACCCGTCTTATCAATACAATCTGTTCTAATCTCTTCACCTTTTTGAGCATCAGCACGATCATTATAAGATTCTTTATGTTGAAAGCTTTCTTTCTGGCCTTTATCTGTCAATTTGTCCAACATCTGTTCAGCAAGGGCTCTTCTAAGTTCATTCAGCTCACTGACAGCAATAAATATCCCACAGCCTTGTCCAAGATCCTCTATTGAAATATTTATATCTTTGGCCACAAATGGCGTATTTCCAAGTTTTTCAAGCTGTTTTCTGATTGATGCCTCATCCATAGGCCTCTTGCTGGCAGCCTGAACTTCACTTCCTGTGACAGTTTCATAGATTTCTTCGCCATTCTTCTTGACAGCCATAGTAAGAACCATGGGCTCTCCAAGAGTAAGATAGGCATCTAGCGTGCATTCTATTTTCTTTTCACCTGTGAGATATTTCTCTTTTACCATGTTAAGAACCTTATCAGAGGTTCCATTGTAAGCTGGTGATGTGATGGTCACCATGTCTCTTCCATTATGCTGATGGTAATACCCTTCGCTGATACCAGTTCTAAGATATAAGCCTTTAAGGATGTCCATATCCTCTTTTGAAACTGTCATGTCGCTCTTTCTGTCAGCATAATATCTATCAATATATTTGCGATAAAGAGCTGTTACACCTGCAGCATATTCAGGCTTTTTCATGCGGCCCTCTATCTTGAAGGAATCAATTCCCGCCTCAATAAGTTCAGGAATAATGCCTATGGTGCACATGTCCTTAAGGCTAAGAGGATAGGTTTCGCCTGCCGCCGAAGTTCCCTTTAGTTGATATGGCAGCCTGCAGGGCTGCGCACATCTTCCTCTATTACCACTTCTTGTTCCGACCATGCTGCTAAAAAGACATGCTCCTGAATAGCAATAGCACATAGCTCCATGGATAAAGGCCTCAACCTCAACATCGGCCTTCTCTCTAATAGCCTTCATCTCCATAAGGCTAAGTTCCCTTGCAGGAACTACTCTGCAGCATCCAAGGTCTTTAAGGAGTTTTGCTCCATAGACTCCTGTGACAGTCTGCTGAGTGCTGGCATGAAGCTCGATGTCTGGAAACTCATCCCTGATAAGGCGCATAACGCCTAAGTCCTGGACAATTACGCCATCAAGTTTCTCATTGGCAAAAGGCACCATAAAGTCATACACCTGGCCAAACTCTCTTTCTTTTACCAGGGTATTAACTGTCATATAGATTCTCTTGTCATGCAGATGAGCATATTTTATGGCATCAAGTACCTGCTCAGTATCAAAATTGTCGGCATAAGCTCTTGCTCCAAATTTGGAACCACCAAGATATACCGCGTCTGCTCCTGCATTAAAAGCAGCTACCATTGTCTCGTATCCGCCAGCTGGCGCCAAAAGTTCAACTTTTTTATTCATGATCAAAACCTTAAAAACTTAAAAAAGGCTGCTGGTACAGCAGCCTTAATCATTATTTCTTACTACCTGTTCCCTTGATCTGGGTCTCAAGCTGAATTATCTTCTTGGAAGAATCATCAAGCTTGGTCTGAAGATTCTTGCCATTTTTCTCAGTGTTCTCAAGCTTGATCTGAGTGGCTATAAGTTCGTGTTTCAGATCATAGAGTTCCTTCTCTTTCTCAGAGAGTTGCTCCTCCATAAGTTCTATCTGCTTCTTGGACTTAAAATAATCATCTGCAATATTAAGCTGCAAAAGAACGTTCTGAGTATCGATAGGCTGACGTTTAAAACCATCTATCTTGTTGTATTCAGCAATCTTGTTATTGATATAGGAGGCTACCTTCTGAAGGTATTCCTCACTTTCGTACCCACTTAAGGTAAAAACCTTTCCCCCGATTATTACCTCTGTATCTGTCTTAGATGCCATATTACTCCCCTCGCCTTTAATAACTACATTAGACCCCAAAATATATCATTCACATTATACTTCACCAGACTCAGGCATTTCAAGCCCTAAATGATGATATGCAGCCTCAGTAACCACGCGGCCTCTGGGTGTTCTGTTGATAAAGCCGTTCTTTATAAGATAAGGCTCATATACGTCCTCTATAGTGCCAGGATCTTCTCCTATCGCAGCAGAAAGTGTATCAAGTCCAACAGGTCCGCCACCGAACTTGCCTATCATTGTCATGAGAAGATTTCTATCTGTGTGATCAAGTCCCATTTTATCAACATCCATTAAATCAAGTGCTGTAATAGCCACATCCTCAGTGATCCTGCCATCATACTTAACCTCTGCAAAGTCTCTTACTCGCTTCAGTATTCTATTTGCAAGTCTAGGGGTTCCGCGGCTTCTCCTTGCCATTTCAAGTGCGCCCTTTTCATCGACCTCCACATCAAGCACTTTTGCAGACTGCATGATAATAGTACTAAGTTCATCAAGATCATAAAATTCCATTCTGTGGACCATTCCGAATCTGTCTCGTAGTGGTGCCGATAACATTCCAGCCCTTGTGGTTGCCCCAATCAGGGTAAAATGCGGAAGGTCTAGTCTTATAGATCTGGCTGTAGGGCCTTTACCTATCATGATATCAATAGCATAGTCCTCCATTGCCGGATACAGGACCTCTTCTACCTGCCTGTTAAGGCGGTGTATCTCATCAACAAAAAGGACATCTCCCTCCTGAAGATTATTTAAAATAGCAGCCATATCTCCAGGCTTTTCAATAGCTGGTCCACTGGTTATCTTGATATTAACGCCCATCTCAGCAGCAATTATCACAGAAAGTGTAGTCTTACCAAGTCCAGGTGGGCCGTAAAAGAGAAGATGATCCAGACACTCTCCTCTCTTTTTGGCAGCCTCAATATAAATCTGAAGGCTCTCTTTTATCTTCTTTTGTCCTATATAATTAGCAAGGCGCTTAGGTCGAAGGGAGCCTTCAATTCTGGCGTCTTCTACTTTTTCAGTTGTATCCACGCTTCGTGCGGTGGTATTTATTTTTCGCTTTTCCATGTTTTTATACCATTTGCTTTATTATCTAATTTCAATTCACTTTAGTTGTTGCCTAAGTGTTCAGAACATCTCTTTTAATGCCAGCTTGAGGAGTCTTTCCGTATCATCACCAGCTTCAGGACTTGATGCCAGAACCTTCCTTACTGCCTTCATGGAGTCTGTTGAATTATAGCCAAGAGCTACAAGGGCAGCCACAGCCTCATCTCTTGCAGGATTAATGCCGTCGCCTTCAGAGCTTACACCAGACATAGCGCTAGCGCCTGCTCCGCCTCCTAAAAGCTCATCCTCAGAAATCTTAAGCTTATCCCGAAGCTCCAATGTGATTCTCTCAGCTGTTTTTTTGCCGATTCCTGGAGCTTTGGAAAGGGACTTACTATCTCCAGAAAGGATTGCAAACCTAAGGTCATCAGGCGTCATAACAGAAAGAATGGAAAGTCCGCCCTTTGGGCCAATTCCATTAACTGTAATAAGCATCTTAAAAAGATTCAGTTCATCTCTTGATAAAAACCCGAACAGGGTAAAAGAGTCCTCTTTGACATTGGTGTAGGTGTAGAGTTTAACAGCCTCGCCAATTCCAGGCATTCTATCCATAGTAGAGCCTGATATAAATACATTTACTCCAATCCCATTGACATCAATTACGGCAAGTCCTTCCTCGATGTTTTCAAGGATTCCGTTTACATATGCAATCATTTATAATCCCCACTTCATTACTTTTTTCACTATAAATATAATAATGGAACAAAGGTTTGCTTGCAACTGATGTGTTAAGAGGGTGGTATTTCTACCACCCTCCAGGCATCTATTTAGTTATGCTTTTATAACAACATCTGACGAAATCTTTTCTCCATTTGGAGTATCATACACAAAACTATATCCCGTATTGTTATCATATATGTTTGCGCCGCCCTTAGGAGATGTAATCTTAGCTCCTGATGATTTAAGGTCAATCTTGCCATTTACATACAAGGCTACACCTTTATCATCAGATGTCTTAATGTCAACCTCTCCTTTTCCAAAAGTTACATCCTTTAGATGTGTCTGTATGCCATATTTGCCAGCCTTAATCTTAATGTTTCCTTCAATCTTCAGAGGGCTATCAGACAAAGCAAAATCATCACAACGTATGCCAGCTTCTAAAGATGGGTTGTCAATTGTCAGGTCGCCCGCGATAGTAATCTTCTCATTTCTTGAGTATACGCCAACAAACCTATTGCCTTCTAATTGGTAACCATTTCTAATAGTTGCATTGAAGAATGTAAGTGTCCTTGTTTTAGGATCAAATTCCGCTTCCCCTTCATCACACTTTATCTTCTTAGGTTTGCCAAAATTAACCTGATTTTCACCAACCCAGATATCATAAACACCTTCATTATGACCAACAATATAAGCTTTTCTTGCAGGAGTCCTTCCGTCAGATTCGTATAGAACACTGTCGTCATATACTTTTCTAACGTACGAATTTCCAGGAGCCACAAGCGAAACATCGTCTTCAAGGATCAACTTTCCTCCACCAACTGCCGCAAGTGCCCTCCTTTTTGCATCATTTATGATCACGTTTCCTGAGGAAAATATAAGCTTCGCATTTTCTGCCATAACTGCATAGTCACTTCCTGTAGTAGTAACCGAAGTATCAACATTAGAAGCATCGAAAGTAATTGAGGCTTCTTTTTTACTATCAGTTCCTTCTACAAAGATTGAATGGTCAGCATCCGGAACGTTTATTTCTACATCTCCTGTTATAGTAACCGCCATATTTGAGACATATATTCCAGCTGATCTTCCTTGTTTTGTTTTAGAACACCTTGTTACAAGTGCATTGATAAATCTTAACTTATTCGCCTTTGCACCAGGAGAAAAAACAACTTTTCCCTGTTTTAATTCTAAAGTTGCTCCCTTACTAGGTAAGCGTCTTCCATCAACCCAAATACCGGCATCATCTGCCTTTACCCATTTAGCTACAAGCTTATAATTTTTATTAACTGGCTTTGAAAAATCAAAACAAGTCTTTCCATCGTACCAGCCTTCTACGTAGTAGCCATCAATCTCAAGGTATTCTGGTTCCGTGGCAACCCCGCCTTTTTTAACTGTCTGGGTTGTTGGTGCATTACCATTCTTTCCATTTAGATCAAAGCTAATACTAAAACTATCCAGGCCAAGGTCACTACTTTTAATTTCTACAGGCATAGAAGCATAGTCGCTTTCATAATCCCAATTGGCGCTTTCTACCATCATATAAACTCTGTAGTTTTCGCCCCAGTCACCAATATTAAACTTTCCAGGTAAATTGAATTCTGATTTTCCTCTACGCCCTAAAGTATAATTAATATCTACTTGCTCATAGTACAAAATAGAAGCATTGTTAGTGTTCTGGGATGTATATTCCTTATCCAAAATCATCAAGGCAAACGAATTACTATTCTCTAATCCAGAAACAGTATAATTAATTGTAACAGTATTGCCTTTTACTTCTGGTTTTTTGCTTGGCGAAAGCTTAACCGATCTATTTTTATCTATAAAAGTCAACTTATAACACCCAGCTTTTACCTCTGAGGATAATAAAATACTGGACATATCAATATTGCAAGCCGGGCTTATTCCAATCGAAGCGGTTTTATCGGCATTTTCAAATTGATAATCATCCCCATTACCATGATTAAAAAAATACATATAAACTGCGGTAGTATCATTTGTGTATGAGCGAAGCCAATAGTTCGTAACCTCTTTTTCAAAGCGCTTTGCAAATTGTGGGTTTGAATCCCACATGCCATGAGTGCCACCATAGTATCCACTATTTAATATCTCAGAACAATCCAGAACAAAGAAATTTTCACCTTCAAGAGGTTCAAAATTAACAGCCACAGTATTATAGTCTGAACTATTCTTTTCTCTCTTATAGCTTGGCGCAATATAATTTTTCAATTTTACATTGTCAGCATAAAATTCCCCATTAAGAAAACTATTCAGCCAGCTATTTCTCCATCTTGAAAGCTGTCCTTTGTCTTTTTTGGAGGAATCATAAATACCTTTTGATATTACAGAGTCGCAATCAATCAGTAAAGTTTTCCTATCACCAAATTTTTCGCCATTAAAGTCTGTACATTCCTTCTTAAGAACTCTCCACAACAGCGGTTTACCATGATTCCAGCCAAAATATACTCTGCTAAATCTACATCCAAGAGGACTAAAAAATTCGTGATAATTTTCCCTCACTGGTTCTTCAAGATCTGCAATGGATAGTTTAGTGTTGTTTTCTGTCTTCAAGAAATAATCCTTAGCCATATCTGTATCCTCCTCCATTTTCCTGAATACAATATACGTTTTTGCGTTCCCTATTATTTATCTTATTGTATTGTCAGAACTATTTCAACAATTAAGTCAATTCGATTTATTGTAAAAAAATAGCCTGACACTGCATTTCTACAGCGTCAGGCCTGAAAACCTCATTTATTCAATTACGTGGATCCATCCCTCAGGAGCTTCAACAGTTCCCATCTGGATACCTGTAAGTGTATCGTACAGCTTCTTGATAACAGGTCCCATCTCATCCATGCCAGAAGCAAAGCAGATTTCTTTGCCATGGTCATTGATCTTGCCAACAGGGCTGATAACAGCTGCTGTTCCGCAGAGGCCCATCTCAACAAACTCAGGAACCTCAGAGAGCTTAACAGGTCTCTCTTCCACCTTCATGCCAAGAATCTCTTTTGCCACATAAACAATTGATCTTCTAGTGATAGATGGAAGAATTGAATCTGTATGGGACTGTGGTACTACAAGTCCTCCATCCTTAGTAACAAAGAGGATGTTTGCTCCACCAGTCTCCTCGATGTAAGTTCTTGACTCAGCATCAAGATATACGTTCTCAGCAAAGCCCTCTTCATGAGCTGTCACGATAGCGTGAAGACTCATAGCATAGTTAAGACCAGCCTTGATATTACCAGTTCCGTGAGGAGCTGCTCTGTCAAAGTCAGAAATCTTAACAACGATTGGCTTAGCACCGCCCTTGAAGTATGGTCCAACAGGAGTAACGAAGATTCTGAACTGATACTCATCAGCAGGCTTAACTCCGATTACATTTCCTGTAGCGAACATAACTGGTCTGATATAAAGTGTTGCACCGCTTCCGTATGGAGGAACCCAATCCTTATTGGCTGCAACAACCTCTTCAACAGCCTTTATAAATCTATCCTCTGGGAAAGCAGGCATTTCAAGGCGCTCAGCAGAATCAACCATACGCTTAGCATTAAGATCAGGTCTGAAGGTAACTATTTTACCATCTTCTGTCTCATAGGCCTTAAGTCCTTCAAAACATTCCTGTGCATAGTGAAGAACTCCAGCGTCCTCACTAAGTGTTACTGTTGAATCTGTGGTAAGAGTACCCTCATCCCACTTTCCATCCTTATAATTTGAAACATAGCGCTTATCTGCAACCATGTAGCCAAATCCAATATTGGCCCAATCAAGATTCTTTTTGCTCATCTTATATCCCCTTCCAAAACTTAGATGCATACACATCCAGAATTATCAAATGCACTTTAACACTTCAAAGCACTAATTAGTAACATTATAATTCATAATTAAAATCCGTCAAGTACACTAGTCATGTTTCCTCATCTTTCTTTTTATCTGGTTTAGCCAGATTATCAGCAACTGGACTGTCTTTTTTGTCAGAGGAAAACTGCTCAGTAGTACTCACTCTCTTTTTAAACAAATTTCTAAAAGAGGACTCTCTTCTAACAGAATTATACTTAGTATTTGATGGATCACTGAGCTTTTTATATTCACCGCCTTCAATATAAGCAAGATCGTAATAATCCCCTGTAAAGGTACTGAGGCTCTTTTTTGCAAGGAAGTGATTTGTAAGTCTTGCGAAAAAGGCATAGATAACTGCAAAAACCGGCACTCCCAGTAAAAGTCCAACTATTCCCCAAATACTTCCAAAGAAGGTAATTGCAAAAATAACCCAGAAGCTGGAAAGTCCAGTTGACCCTCCAAGAATCTTTGGCCCCAGGATATTCCCATCAAACTGCTGAAGGACTATAACAAAAATAAGAAACTCAAGTGCATTCATAGGGTCGATCATCACCAGCAAAAGAGCTCCTGCGATTCCACCAATGTAAGGTCCAAAATATGGAATAATATTGGTAACACCAACAATTACAGAAATAAGCAAAGGGTAATTGATTTTAAGTATCATACAGCCTATATAGCACAGGATTCCAATTATAATGGAATCAAGGATTTTGCCACCAATAAAGCCTTTGAAGGTCTTATTTACAAATCTAAAGCCACCAATCAGTTCGTTGGCAAAGTCTTCTCTAAAGAGAGAATATGCCATTTTCTTGCCTCTTGTTGTAAACCTCTCCTTAGAATTAAGGATATAGACAGCAACAATAACACCTACCAAAACATCAAAGAATACGTTCACTACAGTCATGAAACTTCTAGATACTAGTCTTGGCAGAGTATTCTCATCAGGAAGAGCAGGCAGAAGCTGTTGAAAAACGTAATCACTTAAGGTCGCATAATACCCCTTAATAAACACATTAGAAAGTTCCTGCAGATCTGGATTGTTCTCAAGCCAGGCGTTAGCTGTAACATCAAGATTTCTGACATATTGCGGCAGTTTATCAGAAATCTCCCTGATACTGTTTACCAGCTGAGGAAGGATTGTACTAAAAAGGCTATATACCATCAAAAGAAAGATGCACATAGTGATAAGAACAGCGATTGCTCTCATCTGCTTTCTCTTTTTCCAGTTGGCATCCTTGGAAAAAGATACATCGTATCCTCTTTTTACATATATAGGCTTAAGAATCCTTCTCTCCACTGCATCAAGAACAGGTATGAGGACATAAGCAAGGCCTATTCCAATTATGATTCCTGAAATAGCATTGATTATTGTATTGATTGAAGCCAGAGCGCTGGACCAGTGAAACATCAGATAATAAACGCATAGCAGTGCCACAGCAACTACAAATATAGTTATCCCCCAGGTTATCTGGTTTTTCTCAGGTTTAATCTTCATATGCTCACCATCCAATTATTTATTGTCAGTAAAGATCAATCTATCATTCCCTCAAGAATGTAAACAAGGCTGTCCATAAAGTCATTTTCAATATCCTCTGCCTTACCAGCATCGCAGAGACCTGCTACAGCTGGGTCAAGCGGAATCCTACCAAGGATATCAAGTCCCTTGGAAGCAGCATAGCTCTCAATCTTACTCTCACCAAAGATATTTATTGGTTCACCGCAGTGAGGGCACTTCATATAGCTCATGTTCTCTACGATACCAAGAACCGGGATATTCATGAGATTGGCCATATTGATAGCCTTTTCAACGATCATCTCAACCAGCTCCTGAGGTGTTGATACCACAATAATTCCATCAACAGGAAGTGACTGGAAAACTGTAAGAGGAACATCTCCAGTTCCTGGAGGCATATCTACAAACATGAAGTCCACATCGCCCCAATTTACTTCTGCCCAGAACTGCTTGACAATTCCTGCTATTACAGGACCTCTCCAGACTACAGGGTCTGTCTCATTGTCCATCAGCATATTAAGGGACATGATCTTAATGCCGCCCTCTGATGTTGCAGGAATAAGAAGCTGATTCTCATCAGCAAAGTTAGCCTTGCCAATACCAAACATCTTAGGAATTGAAGGGCCTGTTATATCAGCATCCATAATAGCTGTCTTGTAGCCCTTTTTATTCATGATAGCAGCAGAAAGGCCAGTAACAAGGCTCTTTCCAACGCCGCCCTTTCCACTTACTATACCAATCACCTTTTTTACATGTGAAAATTCTGAAGGAGCAACCTTGAAATTTTCCTCCATCTGCTTTTTAAAATCTTCTGGTTTCTTTGCCATTTTAAAAAATCTCCTAACTATATTGTAACGTGTAAAGAGCACAGCTATTATCTGTGCTCATTTTCTCTAAATACAGCCTCATCATTTTCATCAGCTATATATGATTCAATTATAAACCTTGGTCTGTTCTTGGTTTCAAGATAAATCTTACCAATATACTCACCAATGACTCCAAGAGATATCATGATAAGTCCACCAATAGCCCAAACAGAAAGAACTGTAGTCGTCCATCCAGGAATTGTGTTTCCTGTAAAATGTCTGATAAGGCTATATATTAGTACCACAATGCTCACAAAAAAGATAAACATTCCAAGTCCAGTGATCATCTTGATTGGCTTGGTACTAAGACTAGTGATGCCTTCTATAGCAAAGCTCAGCATCTTCTTGAGAGGGTACTTACTCTCTCCTGCAAATCGCTCAGCTCTCTCATAGTAAACATAATCTACATTGTAGCCTACCATAGGAACTATTCCTCTAAGGAAAAGATTGACCTCTCCAAATTCAGAAAGTCCCAAAAGGGCACGCCTGCTCATAAGCCTGTAATCTGCGTGGTTATAAACTGTCTTGGCCCCAAGGGCATTGACAAGCTTGTAATAACTCTCTGCAGTAAACCTCTTAAAGAAGGTATCTGTAGTTCTCTTAGAACGTACACCATAAACAACATCAGCTCCTGCAAGGAACTTCTCAACCATTTCATCAATAGCATCAATATCATCCTGAAGATCTGCATCCATGGAAATAGCTGCATCACACAGATCCTTGGCTGTCATAAGCCCTGCCAAAAGAGCATTCTGATGTCCCATATTCTTGGATAAATTAATTCCCTGAAACAGTGGGTTCTTCTCATGAAGCTCACTTATCATATTCCAGGTATTATCCCTTGATCCATCATTCACAAATATTACTCTGCTATCTTCAGAGATCTTCCCGCTCTTTATAAGGCTCTCCATCTTAGTCTGAAGGCGCCTTGACGTCTCTGGAAGCACTGCCTCCTCGTTATAGCATGGAATGACGCAGAACAACCTATTCATTAAAAACTATCCTCCCAAAAATTAATCCTTAGAATTAATATAATTGATTAACCCCTCAGAATCAATAATCTTCTGCATAAATGGAGGAAAAGCCTGTCCCTTAAAGCTCTGACCCGTTGTTTCATCAGTAATCATGCCTGTATCAAAGTTAATGCTAACAGTATCTCCAGCTCCTATTGCATCTGCAGCCTCTTCACATTCGATGATCGGAAGACCGATATTTATGCTGTTTCTGTAAAAAATTCTGGCAAAGCTCTTTGCAATAACACAGCTTACACCACTGGCCTTTATGGCTATAGGCGCATGCTCTCTGGAAGATCCGCATCCAAAGTTCTTATCTGCAACAATGATATCTCCAGCCTTTACCTTGCTGGCAAAGTCCTTATCAATATCCTCCATGCAGTGCTTTGCAAGATCAGAAGCATCTGTACTATTTAAGTATCTTGCTGGAATAATTACGTCTGTATCTACATTGTCACCATATTTAAAAACTGTTCCCTTAGCTGCCTTCATACTCTTTTTCCTCCATCAAAGTCCCAGCTCACTTGGCTGTGATAACTTACCTGTAACCGCGCTTGCAGCCGCAACTGCAGGTGATGCCAGATAAATCTCAGAATCTATAGCTCCCATTCTTCCAACAAAGTTTCTGTTTGTGGTAGAAACGCATCTTTCCTTGGTAGCAAGAACTCCCATGTATCCGCCAAGACAAGGTCCACAGGTAGGAGTAGAAACAATAGCGCCGGCCTCTATAAAGGTCTTAATAAGCCCCTCTTCCATAGCTTCAAGGTATATCTTCTGTGTGGCAGGGATAACAATGCATCTAACTCCCTCTGCCACGTGATGATCTGTAAGCACCTCTGCTGCAATTCTCAGATCATCAATTCTTCCGTTGGTACATGATCCGATAACAACCTGGTCAATCTTAATGTCCTCTATATCATCAAAAGTGTGAGTGTTTTCAGGAAGATGAGGAAATGCCACAGTAGGCTTTAGAGTGCTAAGATCAATAGTATATTCCTCATCATACTCAGCATCTTCATCTGCCTCATATACAGTGATCTTTTTGCCAGGTGCATGCTCTTTCATATAAGCAAGCGCAATATCATCCACAGGGAAGATTCCATTCTTGCCTCCAGCCTCTATAGCCATATTAGCAATTGTGAATCTATCATCCATAGAAAGATTCCTGATGCCCTCTCCCACAAATTCCATTGACTTATAAAGAGCTCCATCAACACCGATCATTCCAATGATATGAAGTATGACATCTTTACCACTAACCCATTTTGAAGGCTTACCAACTATGTTGAACTTGATAGCAGAAGGCACCTTAAACCAGGCCTTTCCTGTAGCCATGCCAGCAGCCATATCAGTTGAACCAATTCCTGTAGAGAAAGCTCCAAGGGCTCCATAGGTACAAGTGTGAGAATCAGCACCAATAATAAGGTCGCCAGCTACTGTAAGCCCCTGCTCTGGCAAAAGAGCATGTTCGATACCCATTTTTCCAACTTCAAAGTAGTTGGTGATCTTATTCTTTATGGCAAACTCTCTTACACATTTGCAATTCTCAGCAGATTTAATATCTTTGTTTGGAACAAAATGATCAGGAACCAGAGCTATCTTATCCTTGTCAAAAACTCCTTTTTTGCTGAATTTGTTTAGCTCTGCAATCGCCACCGGGCTAGTAATATCATTGCCAAGTACCAGGTCCAGATCAGCCTCGATAAGCTGGCCTGCAAATACTTCATCCAGGTGTGCGTGTGCTGCCAAAATCTTTTGGCTCATGGTCATCTTGCTCATAGTCTTTATGTCTCCTTAATATAAATCAATTTATTTTAAGCAAATATAACATAGTAATCTGACTAAAAACACATAACAAATTTAATCGTTTTTATTGACCTTTTTTAATGTGTATGCAAAACAAAGGGCGAGAATAAGGATTCCGGCAATACTCATGATAAGCCCCTGCTCAAAACCTTCGGGTTCATATGTCACCCTGATCTGGTGAACGCCGCCAGAAACAGGCACAGCCATAAGGCCATAATCAGCCTTTATCATGTCTACCTTTTCTCCATCAACTTCACAGCTAAAGCCCTCTGTATATGGAACCGAGAAAAAGACAAGGGTGTTATCTGCAAGAATTGCTGTAGTTGCTGTAAATCCCCTGGTATCAGTTACAAAATCCGTACAGGAAGTAGCTGCTCTCTTTTTGCATTCATCAGAAAATTCCAAATATGACATTTCTGAGTTAAGAATATCTTCAGCTGTCATTTCCTGCATAGAGAGCGTATCGCTCAGTTTTAAAGCATCCTCGTCTGAAATGATAAGCACTCTTGCAAGGTCGTAGTCGTGTTCCTTGGCCTCAAGATCCTCCCACTCAGATTGGGTAATGTAGTAATCAAAAGTAAAGCCCATAGGAATGAAATTCAAATTATCAAATACATCAAAGCCATTCTCATTCTTTAAAAAGAAGTAGCCATCCGTGCCCTCGCCTTCATGGAATACCCTATTCTTGCTGATATCTGCATTTTCAAAATAATATCTGCCAGAAAGAATTGCCCTTGCTCCGCACCTGTCCACTGGAAGATTGGTCTCAACAGTTCTAGTGATACCGCAGCTTCCATAGAGAAAATCAAATATTTCTGAAGGCACAGTACTAAGGAAGCAATGAATTGATGGTATTCCCCAGGCCATATCATAGTTTGTCGAAGTACTGTCTACTTCTCCTCTGCAGAACTTAGTCTGATCAACATCAACCTTGTTAAAGAGCATCTGCTCCTGCCATTTTTCTTTTCCTCTGTTGCTTATAATACCACTGCCATTTTTTAGAGGAACAAATGTAGAAATGATACAGCTTATGATAACAGCAAATAAAATGATCCCATCTCTAAGGCCTGTCTTGTAGTGGCCATTCTCGTTCTTTCCAGCAAGCTTTCCCTTGAAATTTCTTGGAAGAGCAAATACTACCGCAAGAAGCATCAGACACAAAATAGCTGTACCGAGCACATCTCTCAGAAAAATAGTATTATTCTCTGTCATATTAAAGAACACCATTTCCCCGTCATCATTCTTGGATGGAAGAAGGTATACCAATAAGAAAAATAAAAACATGATAACGGCTACTATAGCACCCTTTTTAAGCTGAGGAGACTTGCCTCTTTCTGTAACCTGGGCTGTCATAAGGCACATCAAAAGAATTGGCATGTAATACCATCTTGCATAGTAGGATGAATTAAACATGGAAAAAGCAGCATTAAATACTGGTAAAAAGGCAATCACACCACAAATTATCAGCATTGTCTTTTCCCAGTTTTTCTTTTTCTTGTTAAGAAGGAAGTACGCTACTACTCCAGATATACCAAACATAGGAATATAAGCTGCAAGAGATGCATTCTTGACAGTTCCTGTATAAAACAAAGTTCCTTTGCCAATAATGTCAGGCAGCATAGAAACACTCTTAACAATATCCCAAAGGAGCTTCTCACTAGGATATATGAGCATATTATAGCCGTTTATATAATTATCAAGTCTTGTATTCCCCTTAATTCCTGCATAGGCCTGCATCAGGAAAAATCCTGCCAGCATAACTCCTGTAATTCCGCCAAGAAGAGCCTTGTTAAACATCCTGAGATTAGCCTTAACACCGTTATTTCTGCCATACCTTACAATGTAGTAGATAATCAGAAATACAACCTGTCCAAAAAAGAAGTAGTAATTTACAACAGACATAAAAGCAGTCATGCAGGCAAAGTAAATAAAGCTAAAGGGATCCTTGTCGCAATCACCTGCATTCTCATCATCCTGAGCCATGAGTTTTTCAAAGGTCAAAAGAAAAAGCGGGAAAAATGCCACTGAATCTGTAAAATGGTTAAATACTATATTACAGGCATTAAAACCAGAGAAGGCAAATAAGTATCCTCCTATCATTGCATAGCTGTATTTATGGACATAACGTCTTATATACAGATAAGCGCAACATGCCGCTGTCGCATACTTAAGTGCCATTAGAAAAGGCATAAGGTAAGGTATATAGTTTTCTGGAAACAGCATTGTTACCCAAAAGAAAGGGCTTCCCCAAAGGTAGAAGGAGAAGTCACCAGCCATGCTGCCTCCTAGATCAATATTCCAATTCCAGAAAAATTCTCCATTCTCTACTGCCCTATGAGCAGCCAGATAAAACGGAATCTGCTGGACATTGTAATCACCATAATAAAAGAAAGGCAGTCCCCTTCCTATAAAGATAGGCAGCGCCGCCAATACATACATTAAAAAAGCACTAGCAAACATTATTACTGGTGCGTACACTTTGTTTTCTTTATTTTTTCTACTTATACTAGTCTCGGACATTGTTCTTTCCCTTAGATTATTATTCCCCCAACACCCATTCTATCATAAAAAGAGCAAAGAGTCACAAAATGACTCCTTGCTCCGAAGAATCAGCCCGTAATAATCAAAATCAGTTATTGATAAGCTTGTCTGATTCGTTGTTCCAGCTGTAAAGTTTTCTGATTTCTTCACCAATCTTTTCTGATGGATGCTCAGCGTGAAGCTTTCTCATAGCCTGGAAGTGAACCTGACCGCCAGCCTCTGACATATCAAGAAGGAATTCCTTGGCAAATGTTCCATCCTGGATATCAGCAAGAATCTTCTTCATTGTCTTCTTAGTCTCATCTGTGATGAGCTTAGGACCTGTTACATAGTCGCCATATTCAGCTGTGTTAGAGATAGAATATCTCATTCCGGCAAAACCTGACTGATAGATAAGGTCAACAATAAGCTTCATCTCATGTACACACTCAAAGTATGCATTTCTTGGATCATATCCAGCCTCAACAAGTGTATCAAAGCCTGCCTGCATAAGTGCGCAAACACCGCCGCAAAGTACAGCCTGCTCACCAAAGAGGTCAGTCTCTGTCTCTGTTCTGAAGGTTGTCTCAAGAAGACCTGCTCTAGCGCCGCCGATTCCAGCACCATATGCAAGTGCAAGATCAAGAGCCTTACCAGTAGCATCCTGCTCTACAGCTACAAGACAAGGTGTTCCCTTACCAGCCTGATACTCAGAACGAACTGTATGTCCAGGTGCCTTAGGAGCGATCATTGCAACGTCTACATCCTTAGGAGCCTTGATAAGTCCAAAGTGTACATTAAAGCCATGTGCGAACATAAGCATGTTGCCTGGCTGAAGGTTAGGCTCGATGTCCTCTTTGTACATCTTGGCCTGCTTCTCATCGTTAATAAGGATCATGATGATGTCTGCCATCTTGGCAGCCTCAGCTGTGTTATAAACCTTAAGTCCCTGAGCCTCAGCCTTAGCCTTACTCTTTGATCCCTCATAAAGGCCAATGATAACATTGCATCCAGAATCCTTAAGGTTAAGAGCATGTGCATGGCCCTGTGAACCATAACCGATAATGGCAATAGTCTTACCCTCTAAAAGAGATAAGTTACAATCTTCCTGATAAAAAATACGTGCATCCTGTGACATTTGATTTCCCTCCATTAATTCTAATCTAAGTTTTCTCCTCATTTAATGTAAAAGAGCTGCATAAGCTCTTACATCTCAGTATAAATAGATATCAGCCATATCATTCATCAAGATAAATAATATGATCTGTACCTCTTCCAAGACCAGCAATACCGGTTCTTGCAAGTTCTAAGATTTCTCTGCCCTCAAGCAGTCTTAAAAATGCGTCCACCTTGGACTGGCTACCTGTGATCTCGATGATAAGTGAATCCGGGCTGACATCTACAATATTACCTCTAAAGATATTAGCTGTTGCCAGTATGCTCTGCCTGTCGTCAGCTTCAGCTCTTACCTTAACAAGTGCAAGTTCCCTGTATACAGACTCATCAGGCTCAAGCTCATGAATATCTCTGACATCTACAAGCTTGGCCACCTGTTTCTCAATCTGATCCAGGATCACATCATCTCCGGAAGCCACAATAGTAATTCTCGTAAACCTTGGATCCGCCGTTACTCCCGCTGTAATACTCTCAATGTTATATCCTCTTCTGGAAAAGAGACCAGATATCCTGGATAGAACACCTGAGGTATTATCAACCAACAATTGAAAGACTTTTTTCTGCATTTTGCTCTCCTCTGAGCAGTCTCAAACCCTGCAACCGCCTGCATGCTTTCACACTTTAAAGTGTGATGTTTGCAATTAACTCAGCACTGGGTTTTAAACTATTATTTTGAATATTAGTTACTGAATTTGAACTAATTTAAATCAAATTATACCACCTGAAACGTCCCTGTCAACATTTTTTCTTTTAGACTTTAAACTCGCAATTATTTACAGTGTTAAAGTGTACGCTTTCTCCTATCATCCTTATCTTTTTTCTAGTAGGAAAAAGGACAGGTGAAATCACTTCTTCACCTGTCCTAAAATAAGGCTTTGCATTACGCTTGTAGCTTTATGTTAATCGTTGACCTTCTTTACAATGTGGTCCTTGTCCTTAAAGATATGATACTCTGGAATACATCCGCGAACTGAAGAAAGAGGATAGATATTGCACCATCTTCCTATAACAGTTCCAGGATTTAATACGCTGTTGCAGCCAACTTCTACGTTGTCCCCCAGCATAGCTCCCATCTTCTTAAGTCCTGTCTCTACCTGATCATCAGCACCATTTTTAACTACGATGAGTTTTTTATCACTCTTAACATTTGATGTGATTGAGCCAGCTCCCATATGGGCCTTAAATCCCAGGATAGAATCGCCAACATAATTGTAGTGAGGCACCTGAACCTTGTTAAAGAGAATAACATTCTTAAGCTCAGTTGAATTACCAACCACTGCCCCTTTACCTACAATTGCGCTTCCTCTGATAAATGCGCACTGTCTGATTTCAGCATCCTCGTCGATAATGCAAGGTCCTCCGATATAAGCAGAGTCAAAAACCTTGGCACTCTTGGCAACCCAGACATTTTCGCCTCTCTTCTCATATTTATCTGCAGGAAGTTTATTGCCAAGTTCTATGATATAGTCCTTGATCCCTGCAAGAAGTTCCCACGGATACTCCTTGGTCTTCATATAGTCAGCTGCAATAGTCTCATTAAGGTCATACATATTTGAAATTCTAAATTCTTCCATATCCAATTCCTCACAATTCATGTAGATGAATCACTATCCTCTTTAATAAGTTTCTAGCCTATATTCAATGCAGAAATCTAATCTACATTCAATTCGACTTTTGTATTATATTACTTTATTTTTCTTTTGCAACTTCTGAAGTCTTGGTCGCACTGCTCTTTGCTCTGGATGAAGTCTTTTTAGCCGGTGCAGCCTTGTAATTAGCAGACACATAGTCAAATCTGGACCTTAAAAGTCCCCTGTAATCATTGCTCTTAACAAGATTTGTCCTCTTGCTAACAAAGTCATCAAGCTTACCCATGTACTCAGCCTCAGAGATTTCTCCCTGAGCAACCCCGGTAAGGCCTTTCTCCCAACTTGCAGTAAGAGCAGGATTGAGCATAGGTTTCATAGAACAGGCAACAGTCTCATAAACCATCTCTCCAAGCTGAGTTGGAGTAATGATCTGAGTCTTCTTGTTAAGATTCAGATACTTGATATTTACAAGCTTAGTAAGGATTCCTGCTCTAGTGGCACTCGTACCTATTCCAGAGCCCTTTATCTGTGCTCTGAGTTCCTCATCCTCTATAAACTGGCCCGCATTCTCCATAGTCAGGATCATTGTTCCTGAATTATATCTCTTTGGAGGTGAAGTCTCCCCCTCCTTAATTGCAAACTCAGAAAGCTTTAAAACATCCTTCTTTTTAAGCTTTTGAAGATATTCAAACAGTTCCTCATCTGTTACTGTTTCCTCTTCATTATCCTGTGACGCACTATTCTCGTCCTCATCCTCTGCCTTTTTAGCCTTATCCTCTTTCTTTTTGAAGAAAGAATAATCCATTACATGAAGATATCCCTTACCTGTAAGAATCTTGAAATTGGCAAAAAAGTGCTCTCTTTTTCCTTCACTTGCCATATTGACAGCTGAAACCTCCAGTGCCACCTTCTGGTAAGTAGCAGACGGATAAAATACAGCAAGAAATCTTCTGACTATGATCTCATAAACCTTAGCAGATGTAGGACTAAGACTTGAAAGTGCAGATAATCCCTGTCCTGTTGGTATGATAGCATAGTGATCAGTAATTGCCTTGTCGTTGACATATCTTGTCTTCTCAATTCCTTCATAAGCTTTATGCTGAAGGATTGACTTGGCAAAAATGCTACAGGGCTCATAAGCTGTAAGTCCCGTTATATTCTTGTCTATAACCTTAGCAATAGCACTGGACATAACTCTGGCGTCAGTTCTAGGGTAGGTAGTAAGCTTTTTCTCATAAAGCTCCTGCGCCACAGCCAGTGTTTCATCCGGGTTTATCTTAAAAAATCTGGAGCAGTCATTTTGAAGCTCCGCCAGGTTATAAAGAAGCGGTGCATTCTTAACTTCCTTCTTTTTTTCACACTTTTCTATAGTTACATCTATAGGATTTTGCAGAGAAAGGACCTTGTCATCTCCCTTAAAAGAAATATCTGCTCCGTTTGTACCAATAAGAGACGCGATAAGTTTTTTGGCGCTGTCTTCTGTTTTAAAGCCTTTCTCGCTGTATAGCTCAGGAGAGCCGTCAAATACTGAATCCTGCGTCACTCTCCATTCTGCATCACATTTTTTACCATTGATGTCTATGCCGCCTATTACCCTGTAAAATGGAGTTTTTACAAACTCTCTAATCTCTCTTTCCCTGTCAACTACAATTCCAAGGACACAGGTCATAACTCGTCCTACAGAAATAACACATTTATCTGTGTTTAGATAGTTCTTAATGGAATAAGCATATTTAAGAGTCAGAGCCCTTGAGAAGTTTATTCCCATGAGGTAGTCCTCTTTAGCCCTTAAAAAGGCAGCAGCGCCAAGATTATCGTACTCAGAGTCATCCTTGGCCTCTCGAATTCCGCGGAGGATTTCCTCTTCAGTCTGAGAGTCGATCCAGACACGTTTTCTCTTTTTCCCTTTTACACCTGCCTGCATGTCAACAAGACGATATATATATTCGCCCTCTCGTCCCGAGTCGGTGCATATATAGATCGTTTCAACATCTTCTCTATTAAGTAGCCCTTTTACTATTTTGAATTGTTTAGAGACATTCCCGATAACTTCATATTTGAAGTCTGTAGGAATAAATGGAAGGGTATCTAGTGCCCATCTTTTGTATTTCTCATCATAGACTTCCGGATAGCTCATGGTTACCAGATGTCCTACGCACCACGTTACAATTGCCTCGTCGGACTCCAGGTAACCATCTCTCCTGGAAAAATTAATTTTAAGAGCGCTGGCAAAAGCCTGTGCAACACTAGGCTTTTCCGCGATATATACTGATTTATTAGCCATTCATTAATTCATCTATTCCAATCAACTTAAGGCTATCTGGTGATTTTCTGGCTGCATCTGTAAGCCACGCATCAAAGCCCTCTGTTGAAAAGAGATAGATAACATCTCCCTCAAGTCTTGCTTTTCTAGCGTCAGAATGCAATTTAACAAGATCTGAATGGGTTGCCTGTTTGTCCCAGAAGCACATTCCAAGAGCAGTCTCCCCAGTCTCACTTTGTGTGACAATGTCTATATTGCCTTCCTTACCTATCCACTCGCCTTCTTCACCAATCTGGAAAGGAAATTGACCCCGCTCTTCTAATTTGAAGATATATTCCCTACAGACGATTTTAAAGTACTCGCTGACATAGGATTGCATTCCCGCAGATATAAATATATCATAAAATTTCTCCGGGGGCATCAAAACAATATCACTTTCGTATGGATAGATAAATCTAAAGAAAAAATTCACCATAGGATCTGCTATCTTATAAACGCCTTTCATGACGTTCTCTCTTCCAGCATTTCCAAAGGAATATGCCTTGTAAACGAAGTCATGATGGATAAGAGTTTTCAGATATACAGAAATCTTGGCTCTTGAAAAACCTGTAGCATGATACAGGTCATTAAGCTTATTAACTCCTCTTGACATCTCTGCTAAAAGAGTATGATAAACAGCAGTTTCTCTTAGATTCTGCTCTGTGAGCCTTATGGCTTCACCACGAAGGACAGCCGCATCTCCTATGATATTTCTGCAAACATTCTCCCTGAAATCATATTCATCATTGAAGTATCTCCAGAGCCTAGTCTGTCCTCCAAGGATAGAATAAGACATAACAACATCCTTGTAGGACATATTAGGAAAATGTTTTCTCATTTCGGAAAAGGGAACAGGCTTGATCTTCCTAAAGTCTGCAATCGAACCTGCAAGCTTGCCAAGGTTTGCTACCATACCATTCTCGACCCAGTTAATATCATGGCTCACAAGAACAGCAAGAATCTGTCGCTCCTTGCCCCTGGTTTCTACAAACGATGCAAGTTCCTGCATAAATTTCTCTGATAATTTCACAATGTTCTCAAAATTGCTTATCATCAATATAAGAGGGCTTCCATCAGCATATTTCAGACAGGCCTCAAAAATCTCAGTGTAGGTTGAATTGATATTAACATCAAAGCCCCTGTCATGTAATTCTTTTGACCAAAGATACAGCTGCTCTTTTTCAGATGCTGATCTGGCACAATAGAATACAAACTTTCTGTCCTTGACAAAGCTAAAGCCAAGTTCAGAATGGTCAATATTCTTGTGGCCATAGACCACAAGAATATTGGAAAGTCCACTGTCATAGTATCTGTTCAAAAAATTCAGGTCGCCTTTTCTGCTCTCTTCCATACTCCCTCTTCCATATCATTCAATAATATAGTGCTCTATTTAATAGTATAACCCAAGTACTGTTAAATTGGCCACAATTATTTTTTGTTGATATAGCCACTTGCCTTTAAGAGCTCAGCACATTCTACAGCACCACCAGCAGCGCCACGAAGAGTATTGTGTGAAAGACCTACAAACTTCCAGTCATAGATTGTATCCTCACGAAGTCTGCCTATGCTGACTCCCATTCCATTTTCATAGTTAACATCAAGAGTTATCTGAGGTCTGTTATCTTCCTGCATGTACTGGATGAATTTCTTTGGAGCACTTGGAAGCTTAAGCTCCTGTGGAAGTCCTGAGAAGTTCTCAAGCTTTTCAATAAGTTCTTCCTTTGTAGGATTCTTTTTAAACTTAACAAAAGCCGCTGCTGTATGGCCATAGAGTACTGGGATTCTAATACACTGGCATGTAATCTTTACATCATCAGCTGGCACAATAACGCCGTTTTCAATCTTACCCCAGATTCTAAGTGGCTCTTTTTCTGACTTCTCTTCCTCGCCTGAAATAAAAGGAATTACATTACCTACCATCTCTGGCCACTCATCAAAGTTCTTGCCGGCGCCTGAAATTGCCTGATAAGTTGTAGCTACAACTTCGTATGGCTCATATTCCTTCCATGCTGTAAGAGCTGGAGTGTAGCTCTGAATTGAGCAATTTGGCTTAACTGCAATAAAGCCCTTTGTTGTTCCAAGTCTCTTTTTCTGGAACTCGATAACATCCATGTGCTGTGGGTTGATCTCAGGAATGATCATTGGAACATCTGGTGTCCATCTGTGGGCAGAGTTATTTGAAACTACTGGAGTCTCAGTTTTAGCATACTCTTCCTCGATGTGCTTGATCTCATCCTTGGACATATTCACTGCTGAAAGTACAAAATCAACATCCTCAGATACAGCCTTAACATCAGTTACGTCCTTGATAACAAGATTCTTAACAGAATCAGGAATAGCCTCGTCCATCTTCCATCTTCCAGCTACAGCCTCTTCATAAGTCTGCCCTGCACTTCTAGGGCTGGCAGCAACTGTTGCTACCTCAAACCATGGGTGGTTATTTAAAATAGAGATAAATCTCTGACCAACCATTCCAGTTCCTCCAAGAACTGCTACCTTAAGTTTCTCGCTCATAATGTTACTCCTCCTTATCATTACCTATGCTATATTCTTCTATAAATCTATCATTTGAAGCAATTACTTTTTTCATCACAATAGGACTAGGGCCGCCAATCGTGATTCGCTTATTGACACAGGTCTCAAGACTGATAGCCTCGTATATATCCTCCTCAAAAAGCTCCGAATAGCTCTTAAGCTCCTCAAGGCTAAGATCATCTATAGCACAACTTTTGTCGATGCAACCAAGAACCAGCCTTCCAATAACCGAATGGGCATCTCTAAAGGGCATTCCCTTATTAACAAGATAATCTGCTGCATCTGTAGCATTAGTAAAGCCCATCTTGGCACTTTCCATCATAGCATCTTTGTTGAACTTAATTGTTGCCAACATATCGGTAAAAAGTGCGAGGCAATTCGATGTATTGTCTATAGCATCAAAGAAAGCTTCCTTATCCTCCTGCATATCCTTGTTGTAAGCAAGCGGTATTCCCTTCATTGTTGTCAAAAGAGACATCAGATCGCCATATACTCTTCCTGTCTTGCCTCTTACAAGCTCTGCAATGTCAGGATTCTTTTTCTGAGGCATGATACTACTGCCAGTAGAATAGGCATCATCTATAGTCACAAATCTATATTCATTGGAATTCCAGATTATAACCTCTTCAGAAAATCTGGACAGGTGCATCATTATAGTAGACAAAGCTGACATAAACTCTATCAGATAGTCCCTGTCAGATACAGAATCCATGCTATTTAATGTAGGTCCATAGAATCCAAGAAGCTCTGAAGTGTATTCTCTGTCAAGAGGATAGGTTGTTCCAGCAAGGGCACCTGCTCCAAGCGGACAATAATTCATCCTCTCATAAATGTCCTTCATGCGAAGAGCATCTCTTTTAAACATTTCAAAATACGCACCTAAATGGTGAGCTAGCGTAACCGGTTGAGCCTTCTGAAGGTGAGTAAAGCCTGGCATATAAGTAGTAAGATTATCCTTCATAATTCCGCTAAGGCATTTTAACATATTTAAAAGAAGATCAGACATATGCAAGACTTCTGACCTTGCATATAACCTCATATCAAGAGCCACCTGATCATTCCTGCTGCGTCCTGTGTGAACCTTTTTACCAGCATCTCCTACTCTCTCTATGAGATTAGCTTCTAAAAAGCTGTGAATATCCTCATACTTGGTTGTTATCTCAAGATTCCCAGCCTGAACATCCCTCAGGATTGAATCAAGGCCATCAAGTATCTGATTCTTCTCCTGCTCAGTGATTATGCCCTTTGCAGCAAGCATTGTAGCGTGAGCCTTGCTGCCTGCCACATCTACCTCCAGAAACCTCTTATCAAAGGATATGGACGCATTAAAATTCCAAGCAAGTTCATTTATACTACCGGTAAATCTACCACCCCACAGCTGAGCCATTTCCAATTCTCCTATCGTCTAAGCATCTAAGATTGTCAGACGCCTTAGTCTATATATTAGAAATTCATTTGGTATTATCACAAAAACCTTCAGAAAACAAAATGAGTATTTGCTTATAAGTAAAGGATACTTTAAGAAAAAAGTATGCATATAAAATGTATAATATAAATTCGTTCTGCATATATATACATTTGTTTGCGCTTTTTTGTATTAAAGTTATAAAGAATTATAATCCAAACTAAGCATAGTGAAAACCCCCTAATCAAACAAAATATTACACAAATCTTTTTGTGACTATACAATTTCTTTGTATAAAAAAGACAAATGTCCGCTTCACACGAACATTTGCCTTATATTTGTTCATTCAAAAAATATAAATTTTCAGTCTTTATATGAAATCAGGCTAAAACTATCGTCACAATGATAGTCATCAGCTTTTTTGGCTATTACAGCTCTGGCATCCTCCGTGACAATTGCCTCCATTAGGACAGCCAATGCACTTTACACCACTCTTTTTGGCCTTATATATATATCTTACAGCCCAGCCAACTATGAGCAGAATTACTAGTGAAGCTATTACATTTGTCATAGCAGCCTCCTTTCAAAATAAAAACTTTATTATCAAGGCTTAATCAAGCTTGTATTCCAAAGCCATAGCCTTGTTATTTCTATAGATTATAAATCCAATGATACCAGCAAATACAGCAATTGCAATAAGACCAGCTACAAATCCTGTTCCAAAAGCTCCTGTTGTAAAGAGTGTACCAAACTGATATACAATAAATCCTACTGTAAAGCCTGTAGCAAGCTGAAGGCCGATTGCGCCCCAGAGCCACTTCTGTGACTTCATCTCAGAGTTCATTGCACCAAGTGCTGCAAAGCATGGAGGTGTATAGAGGTTAAACATAAGATATGCAAGAGCTGCAGCCTTTGTAAGTCCCATAGCAGCTGCTACTGCATTTCCTTCTCCAATAAGCTCAAGTTCTTCTGTATCAATAAAGTTAGTAATAGCAAATACTGTAGCAATTGTTCCAACAACGTTCTCTTTTGCAATAAAGCCTGTAATAGCTGCTGCAGCAAGCTGCCAGCTAACGATACCAACTACAGGTACAAGAAGGTAAGCAAATGGTCCTGCTACGCTTGCAAGAATTGATGTATGCTCCATACCCTCTTCTACAACTTCGAAATGCCAGTTAAATGTCTGCATGATCTGAACAACTGTGTTACATACAAGAATGATAGTACCTGCCTTGATGATATAAGCCTTACCTCTCTCAAGCATTGACTTAGCTGCAAATACAAGACTTGGAACCTTATATTCAGGAAGCTCAATGATAAAGAATGACTTTCTATACTTCATACCAGTTACAGCCTTGATAAGAAGAGCTCCTAAAAGGATAAGTCCAATACCTACAAAGTAACATGTTACTCCAACCCACTTTGATTCTGGGAAGAATGCTCCAGCAAAAAGAGCTATAACAGGAAGCTTAGCTCCACATGGCATGAAAGTTGCAAGCATTGCTGTTGCTCTTCTTTCTCTCTCATTTCTGATAGTTCTGCAAGCCATGATAGCAGGGATTCCGCAACCAGTTCCGATGATCATAGGTATAACTGACTTTCCAGAAAGACCTACTCTCTTAAAGATAGGATCAAGAACAACAGTAGCTCTTGCCATATATCCGCAATCCTCTAAAAGAGCAATAAGGAAATACATTACCATAACAAGTGGAAGGAAGCCTACAACAGCACCTACACCGCCGATAATACCATCAACCAAAAGTGCATATAACAGAGGATTAGCATCTGCCATCTTATCGCCAACAAAGCCCTGGAAGGTTTCAATCCATCCTACAAGAATATCTGCAAGCCAGGTTCCAAGTGTTGTCTGTGAAATATAAAATACAGCCCACATTACAAGCGCAAAGATTGCAATACCAAGAACAGGATGAGTGATGATATTGTCAATTGTGTCTCCAAAGTTTTTGTCCTTGGTCAGTACCTTACGGTTCTCAACCTCAGAAACAATCTTATTTACAAATTCAAATCTCTTTCTATCAGCCTCTTCGACAGCAGCTTTGCTGTGAACATCTACATCACCCTGAACATAGGCCTCTTTCTGGCCTTTTCCTTCAAGGCTTGCTGCAGTCTCAACAACTTCCTTAAGTCCTTTTTCCGATGTAGCTACAGTCTTGATTACAGGACATCCAAGCTTCTCAGAAAGCTTCTTTTCATCTATGCTGTTTCCCTTTTTATCATTGGCATCTGTCTTGTTAAGTGCTACAACTACAGGTACCCCAAGTTCCAACAGCTGTGTTGTAAAGAACAAGCTTCTGCTAAGGTTTGTAGCATCAACAATATTGATAATAGCGTCGGGATGCTCATTTTTAACATAACCGCTTGTGATACTCTCCTCTGATGTAAAAGGAGACATTGAATAAGCGCCAGGAAGGTCTACTGCAATAAGTTCCTTATCACCATCATAGTAGTTCTTCTTGATATGGCTTTCCTTCTTGTCTACTGTTACTCCTGCCCAGTTACCTATTTTTTCATTTCGGCCAGTCAATGCATTGTACATGGTAGTCTTTCCACTATTTGGATTACCAGCCATTGCGATTCTCATAATACTTCCTCCTAAATACTTTTATTTTGATATTATATTAGCCATTGCTAACATGGTATCTTAAATTTAGTCCGGACAATAAATCCGGACTAAATCAATGTACATTCATTACAATTCCAGTCTGTCAAATCTTGATTGCAGCAGCAAGCTCTGGATCTATATTGTATCTTGCATCCTTGATTGCTACTACGAGATTGCGTTTCTTGTCAACTACAGTAATCTTCTCCCCACTGTAGCAGCCAAGTGAAAAGAGAAAGCTCTCCATTTCGCTATCACCCTGAGTATCAACATCCACTACAGTATATTCATTGCCAAACTGAGCTTCATTCAGTGTCATATTATCATCTCCTTTACACGCAGGAAAGTATGCGCTTCACGCTAAATGTAGTTATCTTTAGCTAACCGAATGTTAGTGTACTCTAACCTTAAAACGTTGTCAATAAAGCATTTTGCACAATCTAAATGTTTTTATAGCTATTTATTATAATGCATTTTGTTAGCAATTGCTAACTTCTATAATAAAAATAACCCTATTGAGAAGAATTGTCAATAGGGTTAACCATTATATTATTAAAGAGTTATCTCATCTAATACCTCAGGAAGAATTATCTTTCCTGCATGCTCTGATTTAAGTTGTTCTGGCCTAAAGCTATGAAGCGGAACCAGAATCTTTGGTTCAATAATGTCCACGGTATTTCTAAGATAGAAAGGCTCAGCATGGCCTCCAAGTCCGCATCTTTCTACATTGAGTCCTAAAACGCCAAGCATAGTATAAAACTTTTCATAGGATGGATCATAGTCACCAAGTGGGGCTCCATCCATATGAAGATATATAGAAATAACACTGGCAATATCAAACAGTTCATAGCTGTCTTTATAATCCTGCTGAAGGACATATTTCTTAGGATTAGCCAGAATATCCTTTCTTGTAACAATCGGATAGTCCGTCACAAGTGGAGCATTAACACTTCCACCCTCGGGAAGGTAAACACTAAACTTATCTTCTTTATAGAAAGCTGCCAGATATTCAGCCTGAACAGGATCAAGAACCAGTTCTCTTCCAGCCTCTTTTATAACTCTTACAAAATTATGAACACGCTCCACATTACGGTTATAATTGTTGATCACAATAAGCCCCTGCTCATTTTCTGCATAGGACTTCATCTTATCAAGAAGTGTAAGCTCTGTGTTCTCTCTTACAGGCCCCTCAAGCGCAAGTACATCAACATCACTATGGCTTATTGTAACACCCTCACTGATCATAAGATCAGCGCCCTTACACTTATTTGCAAAGTCTAGACTAATCTCAGGATGATATCCATGAAGTCTGTAGTCACCTGTATAACAGATCTTGCCATCTTTTGTTTCAATGAGGAAACCACAAGCGCCAATAACATCGTGATCAACCTGAATACAGGTAACCTTTATATCTTGTACAGTTATTGAATCATCATAATCTATAGGAAGAACGTTTTCATGTTCTCTAATTTCAAGTTCATTCATTACGCCGAGTTCATGATACAAAATCTTTGAATCACGGCTCATATAGACAGGCACTCTTTGATCAAGGGCACCTAATCCTCCCATATGATCAATATGCATATGAGATATTATAAGAAATACTTCCTTGTCTGTTTCTCCATAAGCCTTAACACCAAGCCTGTCAGCAAGTTCCTTATCATATATACCATCAATTGCGTTAAGTACCCCAAGTCTTATGTAATCATAAGCTTCGCTCCCTTTTCTCATCCTAACCTTATTGTCAATTCTGTCTGCATAAGAAAAGCCAAAATCAAATAAACATATAGCCTTATCGGTCTCAACTGCAACGACTGTTCCACCAATTTCCTTAAGACCACTATAGAATTTAAGTTTTGTCATAAACACCTCGCAAAATTCTATCTATCCAAAACTCATCAGTTGTCAATATATGCATATGACACCTGTATCATTATATCAAAATATCGTACAAAAGAAAAAATAGCGAGTAGAGAAGGTAATTCTCTACCCGCCAAAAAATTACTTGATAAAATTAATACTGAGCGTTGATCTGCTCTACAAGAGTATCAAGCCAAGTCTGAGCATCAGCCTTGTCAAATACAAGCTGCTCTACAACACCAGGAACTGTGTTTCTGATATCGTTAGAAGCATCGAATGTAGGTGAGAAGAAGAAGTCCTTAGCCTGCTCATAGCATGCTGCTGCGCAAACATTCTCAGCCATGTATGCCTTGTACTCATCTGTCTCATAAGAAGACTGTCTGATTGGAAGGTAGCCAGTTCCTACTGCCCACTTTGTCATAGCCTCTGTGCTTGTGATGTACTTGAGGTACTCCCAAGCTGCAAGCTGCTTGTTAGAATCCTGTGCGAACATAACGATGTTTGTACCAGCCATGTTAGCTGCCTTATTAACGTTACCTGGAAGTGGAGCTACGCCAAGTTCCCATCCCTCAGCCTTGATATAAGAAACGCCTGCTGAAGAACCAACGTAAGAAGCGATCTGCTGATTGCTAAGTACGTTTGAGAAGTATCCATCCTCACCAACAAGACGAGAGTACTCGTTGTTGTAAAGGTTTGAAAGGTATGTGAATGTCTCAAGACCCTTATCATTGTTGAAAAGAGCACCTGTAGCATCTACATAATCAACACCGTTCTGGTGAAGAGAAGCTTCAACAACACCTGCAAGATCATCGAATCCGATGAAAGAAATGCCCTTTGCATCGTAAACAGTCTTAGCTGCTGTCTCTACATCAGCCCATGTCTGAGGAACTTCGATTCCGAGTTCATCGAACATTGTCTTGTTGTAGAAAAGAACATATGTTGACTTGTTGTAAGGAACAGCGTGTACGAAACCAAACTCAGAGCACTCATCTCTGTAAGCTTCTACAACGTCATCCCAGTTGTCAAAGTCGTTAGCTACGAAATCATCAAGGTGAACAACCTTATCAAGGTAAGGTGTGAGCCAGTTGTTGTAAGCCTGAGCAACGTCTGGAAGAGCGTCAGCTGCAGCACTTGCCTGAAGCTTTGTCTGAAGATCTGAGTATCCACCCTGGTTAACAAGAGTAACCTTGATGCCGTACTCGTTTGAGTTGTTGAACTCATCTGTGATTTCTGTAAGAACTGTCTCAAGGTTACCATTCATAGCGTGCCAGAATGTGATTTCTGTAGCCTCGATGTTCTTAGCTTCTGTAGTAGCTGAAGCTTCCTCTGTTGCAGCAGATGTCTCAGCTGCAGGTGTTTCAGTAGCCTCTGTTGACTGAGCCTCTGCAGGAGCCTCTGTCTGAGCTTCGCCGCAGCCTGCAAGCATGGATGTTGCCATAGCCATTGCAAGGATGCTAGCACCAATTTTCTTTAACTTCATTTCATAATCCTCTCTTTCTTTGAAAAAAAGCGTTTCTATCATAAAAGGCTGATGCCATTATGATCATAAAATGATGCGCTGCCTAATGCAGCCTTTCAGTATAACATAGTGTTATCCCTTAAGTCCACTCCTTGTTACACCTTCAATGATGTATTTTCTAAGGAACAGATATATGATGATGATAGGCATAACAAGCATACATGAAGCCGCCATGATAAGCTCTGTCGATGAGCCTGCCTCTGTCTGGAATCTTACAAGACCATTTGACAATACTCTCATCTCCTGTGAGTTTGTTACAAGAAGTGGCCACAGGAATGCATTCCAGGAACTGATGATATTAAGGATTGCAATAGAGAAAATAGCCTGCTTGTTCATTGGAACCATGATCTTCATCATATATTTAAAATCAGAACATTTATCTACCTTGGCTGCCAGATACAGTGACTCTGGAACCTGCATAAAGAAACGTGTCAGCAGATAAATATAAAATGCACTTGAAATCCAAGGAATGATCATTGCCTTATAGGAATCAATCCATTTAAGGTTAATGATTGTCTCATAGTTTGTGATGATAAGCATTTCTCCAGGGATCATCAGTGTTGCAAGGAAAAGAGAGAACACTGTCTTCTTACCTGGGAAATTCAATCTTGAAAAAGCAAATGCTGAAAGTACTGTAGTTACAAGAACTCCACATGTAGTGCAGGCTGTAACAATAAGTGTATTAACAAAATATCTCGCAAAAGGAGCTGCCTTCCAGGCTTCCTGATAATTGACCCACTGTGGCTCAGCAGGGAAAAATACTGGAGGCATCTGATTAAGCTCTGATGGAGTCTTAAGTGAAGATAAGATCATCCAAACAAATGGAAGAATCGTAAAGATTGCTCCGAAGATCAGAACCGCATATTTGAGTATTGAAGCTATGACGTTTCCTATTTTTCTTTTCTGTGTCATCTTAATTTCCTCTTATTTTTTCTTCTTTTCACCAGTTACTCGAAGCTGAATCTGAGTCATTACAAGGATGATCAAAAACAGTACAACAGAACCAGCTGCAGCTATTCCATACTTGTAGCTATTGTAGAACTTGTCATAAATGAAATATACAATAGTCATAGCCTTGTTGGCTGGGCCTGCCTTACCCTGGAACAGTGAGAATACCTCGTTGTAAACCTTGAATGCTCCAATCATTCCGATAACGCTGGAATAAACAATCATAGGAGCAAGCTGAGGAACTGTGATCTTAGTAAATACTCTGATCTTTGGTGTAGAGTCGATTCTAGCTGCCCTGTACAGATCCTCTGGAATAGTCTGAAGTCCGGCAAGGAAAATAAGAATATTGAAAGCCATGCTCTTCCAAATAGCAAATATTATAAGAGCAGGCATAGCATATTCAGGACGATTAAGCCATGGAATAGGATCAATTCCAAATAATCCAAGGAAATAGTTGATAAGTCCATAATTACTGTTAAACATCCATCTCCAAACGATACCGATAGCAATTACACTGGTAACATAAGGAAGGAAGTAAACAGTCTGGAAAAACGCCTTGGTCTTGGTCGTGTTGTTGATCAACACTGCTATAACAAGAGATAAAAAGATTGAAGCAGGTACAACACATATAACGTAAATACTTGTATTACGCAATGAAAGCGCAAAGTCAGGATCTGCAAAGAGAGCCTTGTAGTTCTCAAAGCCTATTGAGCTGTAGGAATGATTAATAATACTGTAATTTCCCAAAAAGCTCATGATGATAGCTCTTATAAGCGGATAAATGGTGAAAGCCGCCATAATAATGATAGATGGAAGGAGATATAAATATCCCTTAAAACTCTTCTTATCCATAATGTTCTCCCTTGTACCCTAATTAGAATCTGCCAATGAGTTTCTCATCCTTGTCAAATACAAGGATATGGCCTTCACGTACAGAAGCCTTAACTACATCGCCTTCTGAAACCTGCATGTATGAATGTACAAGAACGCGAACAATGCTCTCGCCAAGCTTTGAAAACAGAAGAAGATCACGGCCTGTCATACGAAGATTATCAACTGCAAAAGAGATTCCATTGTCATCAAGAGTAAATGACTCTGGTCTGATTCCTGCATGATAGTGACCATCTGCAAGCTGTGCACCTGTTCTAAGAACAACATCACCACAAGAAATAACGCCGCCCTTAACATCAACTTCTATATTATTGATTTCTGGAGTTCCAAGGAAATTAGCAACAAATTCATTAGCTGGATTAAGGTACATTGTCTGAGGTACCTCGTACTGCTGAAGAACGCCTTCCTTCATAACTGCAATACGATCAGAAATGCTCATAGCCTCTTCCTGGTCATGTGTTACGAAGATAGTTGTAATCTTAACTTCCTGCTGAATACGTCTGATTTCTTCTCTTGTTGCTACACGAAGCTTAGCATCAAGGTTAGATAAAGGCTCATCAAGAAGAAGAACCTGAGGTTTCTTAACAAGAGCTCTGGCAATAGCAACTCTCTGCTGCTGTCCACCTGAAAGCTCACTAGGTTTTCTGTTCATATACTGGTCAATCTTAACAACCTTGGCAATTTCAAGGGCCTCTTCTCTAGCCTTGTCCTTCTTCATTCCACGGTTGATAAGTGGGAAAGTAATGTTATCCATAACTGTCATATGTGGGTAAAGAGCATAGTTCTGGAAAACAAGACCAATCTCTCTATCCTCTGGAGCAATATTAGTCACGTCCTTGTCTCCAAAGAATATCTTTCCGCTTGTAGGGGTTGTAAGACCTGACAACATAAAAAGCGTAGTAGACTTACCGCATCCCGAAGGACCAAGAAGACCAACAAGCTCTCCGTCGTTGATGTTAAGATTCATATGATCAACCGCATTAAGGCTGCCATAAGTCTTTGTCAGATTCTCAATTCTAATATCCATTTTTCACCTCTAATTGATTAAAAATAATACAAGTAAATAAAGTCGCAAATTTGATTATACTATATATTCACAGATTATTAAATATTTATTAACTTTTTCACAAGGTGGCCAAAAAGCCCATAAAATAAGGGCGGAGCAATCATCACATTGGCTCCGCCCTTGAAAAATCTAGCTAAATTTTTTCAAAAAATTTTCGTTTCCTTTAAAAGTCCTTTTTATCTTTCATTCTGCCTATTGCATCCATGGCAAGTTTACTTCTCTCGCATTCTGAAGCCGAAAGTGATATTTGCCACGCAAGTGGGCTTCCCTTCATATGTTCAGCCGCATATGACAAGCCATTAGTTCTCTCATCAAGGAAAGGTCTGTCAATCTGATTAGGATCTCCCAATAAAATTATCTTGGTATCCTTGCCAGCTCTTGTAATAATGCCCTTTGCCTGTGTAGGTGTCATATTCTGAGCTTCATCAATTATAAGATAAGTCTTAAGGATAGACCTTCCTCTGATAAAGTTAAGGGCCTCGCACTGAACAATACCTCTTTCAAACACCTCATCTGTCTTGCCCTGTAGTTCTTTCTCGTCTTTATACCTCTCCTCTTCATTGGAGTCAATGAGCTGCTCAAGGTTATCGATGATAGGCCTCATAAGTGGAGATATCTTCTCCTGCTCATCACCTGGCAAAAAACCTATATCATCATCAAACTGAGAATTGGGCCTGCAGACTAAAATCCTGCGATACTCCCCAGTTGGCCTGTTGATCATCTTCTCGAGTCCAACTGCAAGAGAATAGAAAGTCTTGGCAGTACCAGCCATACCCTTAACTATTACAAGAGGAGCCACCTCTGCAGGCTGCATAAGCGCCTCCTGAAGGAAGTACTGACCTGCGTTTCTGGGCTTAACTCCATAAGGTTGTGCCTTCTCAAATTCAAGCTTTTTGATAAAGCCTCCACACACCCTGCCCATCTGAGTCTTATTAGTGGATTGATCAGCCCTTATTACAACAAATTCATTCTCATAAAGCTCAGGTGCATACTTATTGCCTTCTTCATCACAACAATACACCTTGTCTACAGGAATGCCCTTTTTCTTGAAATCCTTAAAAGCATCTTCCGGCGCATAGACAGAAATTCGGCCGCTATACTGCTCTCCCTCACCTGCAACCTGTTCAGTAGTGAAGTCTTCTGACTTAACTCCAAGAATCTGCGCCTTGATTCGCATCAGGATATCCTTGGTAACCAGAATAACCTGCTCTTTACTGCAATCACTAAGTCCCTTACAAACCTTCAGAATACGATTATCTGACTTGTATTCTGCCATATCCTTGGGAAGTTCCACATCCTTGAAATTCTTTTCAACTCTAAGGAACCCTCCATTGTCAAGCTCAACTCCCTTGACCAAATCCCCTGCGCCTCGTAGCTGCTCCAAAATTCGAATAGCTTCGCGCACATTAGCACCTCGCTCGCCTTCATCCCTCTTGTGGCCGTCGAGTTCCTCCAAGACTACCAGCGGAAGAACGACCTCGTTATCCTCAAAGCACTTCAAAGCGTGAGGTGCCTGAATCAAAACGTTGGTGTCCAGTACGTAGATCTTCTTCATGCGTAGGTCCCCCTCTATTTGTATGACTTATGAGTAAATTATACCATATCTTGTATTTTAAAGATTATTATTAATAAAAAAATTATAATATATCAACAGCATATTTTATCTATAAACGTATAGTCGAACATGATATTTTGCAATAAAAAGTGGTGTATTCCATAAATAAAGGAGACATAAGCATCTAGCTTAATGTCTCCTGTTTTATGTCTTTATTTCTTTTTTATTCTGTCATTTTAATAGAATAATATATATCAACTTTATTGACTGATTTAGATCTCAGCCGCTCTCTTGAGGGCATCATTTATATGAGGAAGGAAGTTCTCTCGTCCGACAAGATCAACGAATCCATCCTTCTCCATCGTATTCATAGGCTGCTCATTAACATGCGAAAATACAAGCTGAACGTTATTCTTCTTGCATCTATTGTACAGTTCCTCAAGAGAATGCATAGCTGTAGCATCGATTGCTGGAACACCACGCATTCTGATAACAAGAGCTCTTGTAAAGTCCTTAAAAGAAATCTCTGCTATCTGCTCGGCATCGCCAAAGAACATAGGGCCGCTGATCTCATATACTCTGACATGCTTTGGAATGTCCTTAAGTCCAGGGCCATCAGGATCATCTTCAGGATCATAGTACTTCCAGCCGCGAACTCTTGACTCTTCGCTCATTCTCTTCATAAAGAGAACGCAGGCAAAGAGCATACCAACCTCGATAGCAACAACAAGGTCAAATACTACAGTAAGAACAAAAGTAGTAACAAGAACTATAATGTCACTCTTTGGAGCTGTCTTTAAAAGATGGATAAAAGTCTTGTACTGACACATATTGTATGCAACCATGAAAAGAATTGCCGCAATAGTTGGCATTGGAATAAGCGCTGCATAAGGCATGAGTACTAAAAGAACCAGTACAAGGCAGATTGAATGGATCATACCGGCAATTGGTGTTCTGCCGCCATTCTTGATATTAGCTGCAGTTCTGGCAATAGCTCCTGTTGCAGGAATACCGCCAAAAAGTGCAGAACCAATGTTACCAGCACCCTGAGCTACAAGCTCCATATTAGATCTGTGCTTACTGTCAATCATACTATCTGCAACGACACAGGACAAAAGAGATTCAATCGCAGCAAGAATAGCAATTGTAAATCCGTCTCCTGCTACAGATCTAAGTGCTGCAAAGCTAAATGCTGGAATCTTAAGAGCTGGGAGCTGTCCCTTTATCTCATAAAGATCTCCTATTGTATTAACATTCATATTAAGAAGCTTAACCATCAGGATCCCAACTATTACAGCTATTAAAGAGCCTGGAATCTTCTTGCTGATCTTGGGCCATACAATCTGAATAACAAGACAGATAAGTCCGACAATAAGTGCCTGATAATTAAAGGTACCTATATTCTTGCCAATAGCTTCTACTTTCTCAATAGTCTCAACAGTTGAAGTTCCTGCAGGATATGTAAGTCCCAAAAAGTCCTTGATCTGTCCAATTGCAATTGTAACAGCAATACCAGCAGTAAATCCTGTTGTTATAGTATAAGGAATAAACTTGATAAGTGAGCCTAATTTGAACACACCCATCAAAATAAGAAGAACTCCGGCAAAAATTGTAGCAAGCGCAAGTCCTTCCATGCCCTTTGTTGCTACGATTCCAGCAACGATAGTAGCAAAAGCTGCAGTAGGCCCAGCAATCTGTACTCTACTACCGCCTACAAATGAAATAATAAAGCCTGCAACAATTGCAGTATAAAGACCTTCCTCAGGTCCTACACCTGATGCAAGAGCAAGTGCGATAGATAAAGGCAATGCAATGATGGCTACAATTATTCCAGAAATAAAGTCCTGGACAAACTGTTTGCCATTGTAGCCCTTCATAGCTGTAAACAGCATGGGTTTCAGTTTTTCGTTTTCCATAATTTCCTCCACAAATGTTTAACCGTTAAAACCTATGACATTATATTCCTACCACATCCACAGGTCAATTGCAATTATAGTCTGACTATAGTATTCTCGAATTTATAGGACAAAAAAGTATTTCTTGTGAGGTTATCATGTCAGCAATTTGGGGACACATTGATTTTAATTCAAGCGAATGCCAGGTAAAATCCATGGCTTCTGAATACAATAGAAAATGTAAGCTGGACAGAATTTGCGAGAAAGTAGTTGGCAACGCTCTTTTTGGCGGCGGTCTGTTGTTCGTAAATAAAGAAGACCAGGCCGAGGATATACCCTATTTTATAGGCAATGCCCTTATAGCTGCTGACTGCATCCTGGATAACAGAGATGAGCTAAAAATAGAGCTTTCATCTGAATTATCTAAGTCGTCAAAGGATTCATCCATGATTCCTGACGGGGTTCTGATTTGTCTTGCCTACCAGAAATGGGGAAAAAATCTGGTCTCCCATTTAAAAGGAATATATTCCGTAGCCATATTCGACACAAAAAAGCAGGAGCTATTTCTTTTTACAGACAGAACTTCCAGCAGATGCCTTTATTACTGCAAAGAAGATAATTCCTGCAGTTTTTCAACCCTCATATCTCCCATAAAAGAAATACATAAAGACCTAAAGAGAAATCAGCTCTACCTGAAGGATTTTCTCTTGATTCCAGGACTTATGCCCAATATTTCATCAACAGAAACACCCTGGGAAAACATCTTTATAATAGAAGCTGGCTGCAGCATAACAATCACAAAAGACTCTGTAAAGACAGACAGATACTGGTCTCCTCAAAAAATAAATCTTCCAGGAAACATAGAAGGCTTAAAGGATACATTTCTTGAAACCTATAAAACAGCTGTAGGCCGCACCATAAGGACAGACAAAGGTGTAGCCATGGCTCTTAGCGGAGGCTTTGATTCAACTTCAGTTGCCGCTTTTGCTGCTCCCCTTCTAAAGGATCAGGAAAAGAGCCTTTTTTCCTACACTTACGTTCCGCGCACAGACATGTCCATGTACTATCCAAAGTCCAGGATAACCAATGAATCTGCTCAGGTTAAGGAAATGCTCAGGATGTATCCAAACATTGACGCCACCTTTACCGATAATGATGGGAAAAACTTTTTTGGTTACGTGGATGAACTTTTGGATGTATTGGAGATTCCCTTTAAAGCCTTTGTTAACCTTCCACAGCTTCTTGAAATCTACAGAAGCGCTTCGCAAAGAGGCTGCAAAGTCTTTCTAAATGGTCAGACCGGAAATGCCAGTGTGTCCTTTGGTAAGATAGAAGCCGCTATTTACGAGCTTATCAGTAAAAGAAAATATATAACTGCCTTTAAGTACCTTAATAATTATTGCAAGAAAGCAAAGATAAGCAGAAAAAAAGCATTTCCAAGCATGCTTCGGTATCTTGAGAGTATAGATCAAAACTCACTTGATGTTCAGGAAAATATACCCAAAGAACTCCTTAACCCTTTTGTAAATCCAGATCTTTTGAAGGACTACTCATTAAAAGAAAGAAACACATCAGGTATGCCTATCTCTTTCAGGCCTTCAGTTCAGACTGGTGGCGGCATGCAACATGAAGTATATACGCTGCCAGCTCTTTCATATATAGGTGCCATGGAAACCAAGCTTGGCCTTTATACCGGCATTGTAATAAGGGATGCTACAAGAGACCCTGATATTCTGAATTACTGCTATTCTTTTCCATTTGAATACTACTCCTACAACGGAATTCCAAGGTATCTTATAAGGGGATTTATGAAAGATATGATTCCTGAGAAAATCCTGTATCCTATATTGCAGACCGGAGTTCAAAGTTCTGACTGGCTTATCAGATTACATGATTCAAAAGATGAGATTCTCTCTACATTAAAAAAAGAATTTGATAATGACAGTCTTGATGAATATATAAATAGAACTGCCTCAAAAGAATGCATAAATGGAATCCAAGACTTTGAGTTTAATGAAGAAAATAGTTACTTAAACTTGTTTATTATTCATTTGTTTGCATCCTACTTAACCCTTTAGTTTTCAATTGTTACAAATCTGATAGATTTATTTACATAGCTGGCCTTTTACCTTATTATCTGATATGTGATAGAAATTTTAATGTGAGGAGAAGTATACATGAAGAAGTGGGAAAGAGCAGAAATTAGCTGTCTTGATCTTAGTGCTACAGAGCATCAGTGGAAATTTTCTTGGGAGAAAGATGGTGGATATTTAGGAGACGGAGAAATAACAGGATGGTTTGGACCAGATCCAGCGCCAACTCCAGCTCCAAGTCCAGCACCAATACCTACACCTACAGTTACACCAGCTGAGGACAACAACACAAGTCCTGCTGATATTGCTATTGATAAGCTCAGCTAATCATTTAATTACAAAGTCAAAGAGACTACCGATTGGTAGTCTCTTTTTTATCTTTATAGGATTTTGCCCTTCTGAATATCCCCTATAATCTGCACTATTCTTTCCTTAGAATTCCCCTCTCTTGGCCTTGCAATAATATAAACCGGACATTTTGAAGCCGCCAAAAGACATAGCTGCCCAAGTTTAGGATTATTCTCCCAGTCTCCCGATAGCCTGTGTAAAAACAAATTATGCTTAAAGGCAAAGAGCTGATCCATGCCAGTCATCTTTTTAACCTTTACTTCATTCACATTTTCTACAGTCAAAAAAGCCATAAATCCTACAGACCTTTTTGAAGAAACAAATTTATCTTTTACGGGAACAAGAAATTTATCCTTGTCTTCATTTATATAGATCAGATCGTCTAAATCTAAATCAGTACTCTTCACTTCATTTCTGCAAAGTTTCTGATAGGGAAAAGCTGGATAAACGTAGGCTCCCTCTTCTGACACAGTAAGAGCCGCCACATCATCTGCCATTATTTTATAGCCTTCTTCAATAAGTTTCCTGGTGGTGGAAGACTTGCCTGCTCCAGGTTCTCCAGCTATAAGAACCGCGGACTCACCTTCTCTAGTAGCGTCAACAACCGCACTACAATGGATAGCAAGGACTCCTCTCTGCAAAAGAGCCATTGCAAGGCAATAACCTAAAAGCCAGCCTGTGACCATCTCTTTTGTATAGCCATCTCTGCACTCATATCGTATTTCTTTTCCATCACGGATAGTATAAAAACCGCCCTTATTCTCAAAGCAGGAATACTCAAGACCTATCTCGTAGCGCTTTTGGGTTGCCCCCATTTTTTCAAGGTAATCTGTCACCTCTTCATGACATCCCCTAGAAATAATAGAAATGTCCGCCTTTTTTTCGTCATCGGCTTTTTCAAGCTGCATAAACTCAACATCTGATTCTATTGAAAGTCCGTAAATACTATATTTGTGCATCGGCAATCCTTCCTGTAAAACATCTATTTCATTTTATATATTCTGATAGCTGTTTACAAGCGCATAGAAAATGAGATTTTTATGTAGACAAATGCCTGCAGAGACAGTCACACAATAGAAATAGCCGTGGCAGAAATGATCGCCACAGCTTCTTTTTCAAAATATGATAAAACAAATACTTGCCGAGTACTGCTTATGCGAACAGAGCCATTGACTGGGCCTGTTTGTCTTCCATCTGCTGTTTCTGCAGAATGTTCTGATAGGAATCTAGAGCCTGCTTGGTCTTCATCTCCTGATAAGCCTCTACAGCATTATCTTCTTCCTTGTCCATCTGATAGCCATTAAGTTCCATGGCAGCATGCGAATTATAGGTAAGAGCATGATCAACGCCATTGGTTTCAGAACCAGTAGTAGATCTCATACTGGAAATCTTATCTATAGCATCATCGATCTTACTCATATCAAAGTCCTTGGTCACATCATAATCTGTGATTCCAAGAGCATCTGTTGTTGCATTGAATGTAGATACCTTTTCGCTAGAGCCATTGCCATCAGAGGCAACTTCCAAAGAATCCTCTTTAGTAAGAAGCTCCTTTTCATTAAAGGTTGTACCCTTGGCTGTTTCATTGATTCCATCAAGATATTCCTTGATCTGAGCCTGTATACTCTGCTTGTCATCATCTGAGAGAGTTCCGTTGGCTGCCTTTACTGAAAGCTCTTTTATTGACTGAAGATAATCTTCAATACCTGCCATAGCTCCTTCTTCTACATTAAGAGCCGACTTAGCAGATGTAAGATTTTCAGATCCTGCATCAAGGCCATTTACCTGAGATTTGGTCTTCTCCTGGATTGCAAGTCCTGCCGCATCCTCAGAAGCTTTATTTATCGTACCGCCTCTTGCTATAGTTGCATAAGCGGAATTATCTGAATATCCGCCTACGGATGATATGCTACTCATATTGCTACCTCCTTGAAATTTCCCTCGCATCCCTGCGAAAACACCTTGCATCCTTGCAATACTCGTCGCATCCCTGCTAGTGCATCCTTGCAAACTCTACAGGCCTCCGTGCCTTCCTTTGTTACTGCCATAGTAGCATCATGTTTTCAAAAAGGTTATTAAATAAGTATTAAATCCAGGGAAAAACGGCACAGAATTTCACTATTTAAGTAGCTTCCCGTAACTTTGTTCTAAAAAAGTATAATAATTCACAATTTGAAATTATTTTTTTCACTTTTTGAACACAATTTAGGTTTAGTATAATAACCAAGTTAGTGATGCAGCTCGGCTTACGAATCTATTCGAAGCCTAATCACTATCTCCCCCTCATAAGAAAATCGCAGGCACTCACGTCCCCCCGTGGGTGTTTTTGCGTTATATAAGGATTTTTTTATTAGTTACCGTACTTCCCATACAGTTCAAGAAGCTGTGCCATCTCTTCTGGTGTAAGATTTTCTGCAGCATACTTTATAAGCGCATCCTGATCTCCATCTGCTACATATCCAGACACTTCAGATACAGTTTCTGCATCCATATGATTCTCAATTATCTCAGTTACAACTTCCTTATCTTCCTCAGTCATATTCTCTAAAACTTCTGCAACCTTAGGATTGTCAGCAGCTATTTTTTCTGCATTTTCTGTGATCATATCAACAGTTTTTTCTGCAGCAGCTTTTTTAACAGAATCTTTTAACATAGGAAGAGCTACATTTATGAACAACAATAAAACTGCTCCCAAAATCACAAGTGACATCATAAGTTTCCCGAAACCACTGTTTTTGCTGTGTTTTGCGGATTTTCTATATTCTTTATTTCGATTATTTTTTGACATTTTTTCTGATTCTCCTATACATTTTTTAGAATAGGTCATATTTCTTTTAGAGTTCGGTCACACTTTGGCAACACTTTCCCGTTATTATAATCCTATCAGAAGGGTAAAACCTTCTGAACCCCCAACAATACTTTTTTTCATACACGGGTTGTCTGGTTCCCCACTGGGCAACCCCTCCTCCCAAAAATACACCACCTTTTAAGAGGTGGTTTTTTTATGGCCATATTATTAGTACACTTATACTAACACAGCTGTTGCACTTTTTCATCGCATTTTGTGTTCTTTATTTCTTTTTAGGTTATTTTTAGGTTGGGATTGTATAGTTATTTTCAGAAAGGATAAACACTTTCATAACAACTTTTTTACACCAGCCAGGGTTGACCTCATACAACCCTGGCACTCCCTAAAAGTCAATTCAGACAATTCTTTTTTTCGTATTTTTCCTACATCAATCAACATAAACAAATAAAATAGTATTATAATTATCTCTATATAAAAGCTGTATTTACGCGGCGGAATGGAGAAAGGTATGTATAAAGACGGTAAAGTTTGGGTGGCAAACACTGAAAACGGAGAAAATGTATTTCTTTTGCCTAAGATGGCCAATCGCCATGGTCTTGTTGCAGGCGCAACTGGAACTGGTAAGACTATAACTCTTAAGGTTCTTGCTGAATCCTTTAGTGACATGGGAGTACCGGTATTTCTTGCTGATGTCAAGGGTGATCTGTCCGGAATGGTGCTCGAAGGCGCTGATTCAGAGGATATGCAAAAGAGAATTCAGAAATTTGGTCTTAATGAAGCTGGCTTTAAATATCAGAAATATCCTGCCGTGTTTTGGGATGTTTTTGGAGAAAAAGGCATTCCGCTTCGCACAACTGTTTCTGAGATGGGGCCACTTCTTTTATCCAGGATTCTTGGTCTTAATGACCTTCAAAGTGACATTTTATCAATAACCTTCAAAATAGCAGATGACAATAACCTTCTCCTTGTAGACACCAAGGATTTAAAGGCTATGCTCAACTATATCTCAGAGAACACCAAGGAATTTGCTGCAGATTACGGAAATATCAGCAAGGTATCTATTGCTGCCATAGTCCGCGCTATTGTAGCCCTTGAGATTGCTGGTGGCGACAAGTTCTTTTTCGAGCCAGCCCTGAACATAAGAGACTGGTTTGCTACAGGCGAAGGCGGCAAGGGAATGATCAATATTCTCGATAGCACAAGCCTTATAAATAATGGCCAGCTCTACGCCACATTCCTTCTATGGATGATGTCAGAGCTCTTTGAGACGCTTCCTGAAGTTGGAGACCTTGATAAGCCCAAGATGGTATTTTTCTTTGACGAAGCACATCTATTATTTGATGATGCTCCAAAGCTTCTTATGGACAAGATTGAGCAGGTTGTTAAGCTTATAAGATCCAAGGGTGTTGGCATTTATTTTGTAACTCAGAACCCCAGAGATATTCCAGATGGTGTTCTGGCTCAGCTGGGCAATAAGATTCAGCATGCGCTCCACGCCTATACTCCATCAGATATGAAGGCTGTAAAGGCTGCTGCAGACTCCTTTAGAGAGAACCCTGAATTTAAGACAGCTGACGTGATCCAGGAGCTTGGAACCGGCGAAGCTGTTGTATCCTTCCTGCAGGAAGATGGCACTCCTTCTGTTGTTCAAAGAGTAAAGATACTCCCGCCCCAGTCTCTTATGGGCAGCATCGACTCTGCAACAAGAGACAAAGAGATCAAGGGCAGCGTTCTCTACAGCAAGTATTATGAGCCTGTAGATCCTGATTCAGCTTATGAATTTCTTGAGAGAAAGGGACTTGCTGATGCCCAGGAAGCCGAGAGGCTAAAGGCCGAGGCAGAAGCTGCCAAGGCAAAAGAAAAAGAGGAAGCCGCAGCTGCAAAGGCAAAGGAAAAGGCAGAGGCTGCGGAGGCTCGCAAAAAGAAGCAGGCTGCAAAGAGCGTAGGAAACGCAGTTGCCGGAACTGTAGGCCGAGAAGTTGGTAAAACTGTTGGTGGCAAGTTCGGTAAGTTTGGTAAGACTCTTGGCGGAAACCTTGGTGCAAGCCTTGGAAGAGGTCTTTTATCAACACTATTTAAGTCTTAAGCTCGCATAAGTATTTGTTTTCGTCTGTGCATTGATTTACTAAAAAAATCGGAAAGAGTTTTGATCTCTTTCCGATTTGTTCTTTTGATGAAACTTAGAGCTGTGAGTGATACTCCTGAAGGGAATTGATATTTCCGCAGCCCTTCTCTTTTACCTCATGAATGCCTTCTGCAGCGGCTTTTCCAGCAGCAACTGTTGTGATGTATGGAATACGGGCCTTTATGGCATCTTTTCTAAGGTATCCATCATCATGCTCAGCGCCTCGGCCAATTGGGGTGTTGATAATAAGCTGAACATCACCATTTTTGATGATATCTTCTACGTTTGGTCTTCCGCCTTCGTAGTTCTTTAAAATCTTAGTTGCTTCAATTCCAGCCTCAGTGATAAGTTCATAGGTCTTACCTGTTGCATAGATCTTAAAGCCATCCCTTACAAAGCTCTTTGCAAGGCAAACTGCGTGAGGCTTATCTTCTTCATTGAGTGAAATTAGAACTGCGCCTTCAAGAGGGAGTCTACTACCAGCTGCTTCCTGTGCCTTAAAGAAGGCTTCTCCTGGAGTCTTTGCAAGTCCTAAAACTTCACCTGTTGAACGCATTTCTGGTCCAAGTACAGGGTCAACTTCTGGGAACATATTAAATGGGAACACTGCCTCTTTTACCCCATAATAAGGAGGTTCGCTTGTCTTCTTGTTGGCGATAAGGTCGGCTACTGGGGAAGGCCTGCCTGTAAGCTGAGATGTAATGATGTCGGTTGCTACAGGAACCATTCTGATACCGCAAACCTTGGAAACAAGAGGTACTGTTCGAGACGCACGTGGGTTAGCCTCAAGAACATATACAGTATCGTCCTCTATAGCGTACTGCATGTTCATAAGACCAACTACATTCATCTCTACTGCAATCTTTCTGGTATACTCCTCAATTGTCTTAAGGTGCTTTTCAGAAATGTGCTTGGAAGGGATAATACAAGCTGAGTCTCCTGAATGGATACCTGCAAGCTCAATGTGCTCCATTACTGCAGGAACAAATGCATGCTGGCCATCGCTTATAGCATCAGCTTCGCACTCAAGAGCGTTATGGAGGAATCTGTCTATAAGAATTGGTCTGTCAGGAGTTACTCCTACAGCTGCTCTCATGTACTCTTCCATCTGCTCTTCGCATCTTACAATTTCCATTCCGCGGCCGCCCAATACAAATGAAGGACGAACCATAACAGGATATCCGATGCGGGCCGCAATCTCTTTGGCTCCCTCTACATCTGACGCCATGCCTGCCTCTGCCATTGGGATTCCAAGCTTATCCATCATCATGCGGAACTGGTCTCTATCTTCTGCAAGATCAATAACTTCTGGAGTTGTGCCTAAAATGTTGACGCCTTCTTCCTTGAGCTTGGCTGCAAGGTTAAGAGGTGTCTGACCGCCGAACTGGGCAATTACGCCGAGAGGCTTCTCCTTGCGATAAATCTGAAGTACATCTTCAAGTGTAAGTGGCTCAAAGTAGAGCTTATCTGATGTGTCATAATCTGTAGATACTGTCTCAGGGTTACAGTTTACAATAATTGTCTCAAAGCCCAGCTTCTTGAGGGCCATAGCAGCATGAACGCAGCAGTAATCAAACTCGATACCCTGACCGATTCTGTTTGGTCCACCGCCCAGGATCATGATTTTCTTGTTGTCACCCTCTGCAAGCTTCATAGGATGCTCAAGAGCGCTCTCATCCTGATAAGTTGAGTAGTAATATGCACTTCCATCTGTGCCATAAACATGAACGCCATCCCAGTTTTCTAAAAGGCCAGCTTCCTGTCTCTTATTTCTGATATCATCCTCAGACACTCCAAGAAGCTTTGAGAGGTACTTATCTGAGAAGCCATCTTTTTTGGCTTTTATCAGTATTTCTTTTGCCGGAACAGTTCCCTTAAACTCAGTCAAAAGAGCTTTCTCTTCCTCAACAAGCTCCTTGATCTCATTTAAGAAGTAATCCTTGACCTTAGTAATCTCATGAAGTTCAGAAGTTGTAACGCCCTTCTTCATAGCTTCATACATAAGGAAGTATCTCTCTGAGGAAGCATCCTTAAGGAGTCTTAATAGCTCATTCTTGTCCATTTCCTCGAACTTCTTGATGCAGCCAAGGCCATAGCGGTCCTTCTCAAGGGATCTGATTGCCTTTTGGAAAGCCTCTTTGAAGTTCTTGCCGATACTCATAACTTCGCCCACAGCTCTCATCTGTGTGCCAAGCTTATCCTCTACACCTCTGAATTTCTCAAAGGCCCAGCGGGCAAACTTAACTACAACGTAGTCGCCATTTGGAACGTATTTATCAAGGGTACCGAATTTAGAATCAGGAAGTTCTGAAAGAGTAAGTCCTGTAGCGAGTTTGGCTGAAACAAGGGCAATAGGGAAGCCTGTAGCCTTACTAGCAAGGGCTGAAGAACGTGAAGTACGTGGATTGATCTCAATAACAATAATACGGCCTGTCTTAGGGTCGTGAGCAAACTGAACGTTGGTTCCACCAATAACGCCGATGTGCTCAACAATCTTGTAGGCCTGACGCTGAAGCTCTTTCTGCAGATCTTCAGAGATAGTCAGCATTGGAGCTGTGCAGAAGGAATCACCAGTATGAACGCCAACAGGGTCAACGTTCTCAATGAAGCAGACAGTTATCATGTTGTTGTCCTTGTCACGAACAACCTCAAGCTCAAGTTCTTCCCAGCCAAGGATTGACTCCTCAACAAGAACCTGGTGAATAATAGACGCCTGAAGGCCTCTTGCGCATACTGTCTGAAGCTCTTCCTTGTTATAGACAAGGCCGCCGCCTGCGCCGCCCATAGTATAAGCAGGACGAAGTACAACAGGATATCCAAGCTCATCAGCTTCTGCAAGAGCTTCTTCTATACTGTAACAAGCCTTGGAACGAGCCATTTCAATGCCAAGCATGTCCATTGTCTTTTTAAATTCTGTTCTGTCCTCGCCACGCTCAATTGCGTCAACCTGGACACCTATAACTTTTACGTTGAATTTGTCGAGAATTCCGGCCTTGTATAATTCAGAACAAAGATTAAGGCCTGACTGACCACCAAGATTAGGTAGTAGAGCATCTGGCCTTTCCTTTTCAATAACTGCAGCTACGCGTTCCACATTAAGTGGTTCGATATATGTCTTATCCGCCATTTCCGGATCAGTCATAATCGTCGCTGGATTGGAGTTAACTAAAACAATTTCATACCCGAGACTCTTAAGAGCCTTGCATGCCTGCGTGCCCGAATAGTCAAATTCGCACGCCTGCCCAATAACTATCGGTCCCGAGCCGATAATCAAAACTTTGTGTATATCAGTTCTTTGTGCCATATTGCTCCTCCGTTATTCATTTTACCATCTCATCCATTTTATATGCATGATGCCATTTGCACAAGAAAAAAATATTCCCAAATCAGGAATATTTTTTCGCAATAAGAATATATTTTTTTTCCAGAAATATTCTAAATCCAGTAACTACTATGATTTTAAGGATAATCACCCCCTGGGGAAATCATCGTATTTAAGGTTATCCCTCGCATCAAAAGTCTCATCATCTGCATCATTATCATCATCAGCCAGAGACAATTCTTTTGCATATTCAGGAGTTGTCAGGATCTGTCTAAAGAGTCCATGGCAGCCTTCGCTGCAGTCTTTCCAGGTGGCATCAAAGTTCCCTGTATACCAGGGGTCAGCCACATCACCATCTCTTCCAGCAAACTCCAGCATCTTGTGTACCTTATTGTCCGGATCACCGCCAAAGATTCCATTCAGATTCCTAATGTTAGCGCTATCCATCCCAATTATAAAATCAAACTTATCATAGTCAGCTCTGGAAGTAAGCCTTGCTCTCTTCTGACTAACTCCAAGCTCATTATCATCAGTCCCGATCCCGTGCTCTCTAAGCTTGGCTCTTGCAGGCGGATACACCGGGCTTCCAACACCATTCCATATTTCATCTGTGTGCGTCGCAGAAGACTCTATGTGAAAGGCCTCTGCCAGGCCCTGTTTGTTAACTATATCCTTCATAATAAACTCTGCCATTGTAGAACGGCATATGTTGCCGTGGCAGACGAATAAAATTCTTATCATTTATCTTTGCTCCTTGAAATTCTGGGTTATTCCCTGTAATGCGCACCGTTGTGGGATAGAAATTGTGTTCACATATCACGGTGACAGAACTATCATATCACAGTTTGTGTAATAAATAGGAATATCTAGGAAAATCATGGACATGAAAAGTAGTCAAAAAGTAGTAAGGCAGGGGTGGTGATTTTGAGATATTCGGAGAAATGAAAAAGAGACCGTAATGGCCTCTTTTCACCCGACATTATTATATGCAAACTTTTTCAAACCAGTCCGGAACTTTATGAGATTTCCTTACAAGCACACCATCTTTATAAATTGCAAATCTCCTAAACCCTTCAGTGTTATCATAAAGAGCAACCAAGTTGCATATTGGAATAATCTTTATTAGGTTTTTAAAAGATTGCTCATATCTTCTTTCTATATCCGCCTCACTTACTCCATGGCCTCCATCAGCAACTCTTTTCGCAACTCTTTCTTTTGCTAGTTCAGCACTGGATAGTCCAATATAATGCACCTCAATTAAGTAACCATTATCTCTCGCCTTTGCGATATTATTAAGAATAGAATTGCCACAAAGCGTTGTCTCCTGATTAAAGCTTACACCATCCTCTATATAATGCTTTAACCTCTCTACTGCTGTTCTACCAGCATTCATCACGTCAGAGGCATTCCTCCAATCACCGCCAGCTTCTACTAATATTTCATCAGCATTAACTCTATATTCAGATTTCTGAAGCTGTTCTGCATCATAAAGAGTAGTTTTTCCCGCTCCGTTGACGCCAGCAACAATAGTGTACTTTTTCATTTCAGTTTGTATTCCTCTCTAGTACTTCTTGCTGCTTTTTTTGAAGAAGATAATCTCCTATCATCTCATAGAAATCCTTCTCGTCTTCTGTCTCGCTCTCTAGCACAAGCTGTAATGTATCTTGAGCATTAAGCTTTATTATTTCCTTGTAAATTTCTCCATATTTCTTAACATCACACATAGCATTTACCTCGCATTTGCTATATTTTACCATAAATATTATTCATAATGTTGGAAACAATTTTCAATCAACCCAAGAGTAGTTTTTTGGTAGTCTCCTATGCACAAAAACACGTTAATACTGCGCCATCCCTAAATAATCCAGCTTATCCTTTATCAACTTTACCCTTCACGGTGACAGCCTTCCTGTAAACAACGTTATATCTAGTTGTCTTTTATTTCATTCGTAAGTTCCAGATTATCTTTAAGCTGATCCAAATTAAGGACATCTAACTTCTAATTAAGATATACTCAATTTGTCCATATTTGTGCCAATCCATTCAGTCATAGCCTTGTTTGTCCTGTACAGTTCCTCGTACTTATCTTTCTCAGCAAAGAAAGCTGTAGACACAAACTGATTTGCCAATATCATATATGGAACAGCCTTCTTTTCCGCATCCGTCATTTTTACAACACTGTCATATCCGTACATGATTTCTTTCATGACTTCTACCCAGGTAAGTAACTTATTTTCGTTTCCTTCTTCAAAAGTCTCTGACAGTATAGCTGTTGCCGCATAACATGGATCAAATATCCGGGCGTTTTCCTCGCTTAGTTCAAAATCAATAAATCCCCACTTGTCCTTCGCCAGGATAATATTGCTCGGATTCGGATCCCTATGAATCACCTGGCGCGGCAAAGCCCTATAGAGATCACAAAACTGCGCTGCATATTTCTCCATAGCTTCCGGATTCATATCGATTTTACCCTTCAAGGCCGGGACCGCCCACTCCCTGACACTCTTTCCTAAGTCCGCTTCATCCGCAATCGTATCTATCTTGGCAAGCGCAAGATCCAATTGTCCAACGATTTCCCCGATAAAACGTGCTTTTTCTTTATAATCGTCAAGATAAAGCCCGCTCGCCATAACTCTCTCGCCTTCAACCTTCCTTGTAAGCGTAAAGTAGAGTTCTCCGACTGTAACATATTCTTTACCATCAATAGTCGGAATAACCGACGGAGCAGTAAGTCCAACACTGTTAAGTGCCTTGGAAATCTCTATCGCCTTCTTCGCCGAACCAAGATTTGCCGTATACTTAATTACCATATTGCTCCCTACATACTTTGCGCAGTCGCTGATCTCTCCAGTTTCCGAAAATACGATATCTGACACGCGCTCTCTCTGAAGCCCCCAATTTATCAACACTTCAAAAATCAACTTATTACTGACCATGATGTGTTCCTCCTGAAAAATATTAATCTTATAAGGTCTTTTTGCCTTATATTCCCGGAGGTACTGCGCCGGAGTATATCCGATCTCGCGGATAAAAGCTCTGTAGAAGCCCGAATATGTTTCGAAACCATACTCGTAAACCACTTCGTTTTTCTTTCGTTCCAAGCCTATCTCATAGATAACATACAAGAGCTTTCTCCTTAAAACGTACTGCATAACCGGTATTCCAACAGCTGATTGGAACAATCTGTAAAAGTGAAAAACGGAATATCCCGCAACTTCAGCTAGTTCTTCCGCAGTAATGTCTTCTTTTATGTTGCTATCAACATAATCCAATGTTTTCTGGATCATCTCCCTGACCATACGCAGTTTCCTCCTTTCTGTGATATTTCGTAGCTACACACCAATCTTAGTCTTCTATCATCATAATAGTATTTCCGTTTTTGCTATTTATTGCGCATCCTTAGCGAATAAAAACTTTCAAGCTCAGTTCTCGATTCTGCCAGCGCCTTTTTGGTGCTGGCATTTCTTGTTGGAAATTCAAACATTTTATAAAGATATCCTTGCTTCCTGGCTAGTTCCCAGCTCTTTGGATATACAAGTTCAAAGGCAAGAGCTATATGACCAATCAGATGTTCAGCAGGCGAATCCATGATATCGCGATTTACTGCATGATGCTCCCTGACCTGCTCCATGACCTTTTCAGAAACACCTGCATTGAATAATACATCCTCAGTTACGTTGTAAATTTCCTCCATGGGAGTTTCTACATTCACTCTCAGGATATCAACCTTGTCAGCATCTCTTAAGATATTGCAAAAGATAAGTGTTTTTCCAGAAATAGATTCGTCTATCCTGTACTTATTATGCTGTCTGATAACAGTTTCAAGTTCATTGTCCCATGACCTAAAATCAGCATATTCTGTAATAAGCCCTTCATCTCCAAAAAGAAGATTCGCACCAAATTCTGCATGGTCTACTGATTCAGAGTCTATGAAGGTGTTATATCTTTTGACCTGCTCAAATCTGCCAATATCATGTAACATTCCTGACAGCCACGCAAACTCGATCTCCTCTTCGGTAAGGCTCAAACTCACTGCTATTTTCTCACAATTATCTGCCACTCTATATGTATGAGCTATCTTAAGCGCTATCTTAGGATCATTTGGATCATAATTCCTTGTATACGCTGCAAACTGCTCTCTAACTTTTTGTCTATCTATTTTCATAAATCAAATAACCTCATCTGCTCATATTTTTCTGGTAATTCGTTTATATACTGAAAGCATTCCTCCGGTTTGCAAATGATCTTGTTCTTTTGGCAAATTTCATAAAAAGCTTCTGTAAGTTCCTTAGCATTGGGGCTTACAAGGTTATAAGAATTACCATATTTTTTTATATACTTCTCCTTCAGCCCAGGGAAATGCTTATCAAGTGCCGCATAGTAATACTCGCGATCACCTTCTCTAAGTGTCAGCCCCATTCCGAAATTGATGATTCCTTTAACGCCCGCATCTGCGCATTCATTTAAGATTGCAGTCAGATTATCCATGGTATCATTGATATAAGGCAAGATTGGACACAGCCATACAACAGTTGGTATTCCTCTTTCCTGCATCTTTTTAAGTACCTGGATACGGCGCTTTGTGTTACAAACATTAGGCTCAATAATCTTGCATAACTCGTCATCATAGGTTGTAAGCGTGATCTGCACTACACATTTAGCTCTTTTATTGATTTCATCAAGGAGATCCAGGTCCTGAAGAATGCGATCCGACTTGGTTATAACTGCGGCTCCAAAACCATATTGCAAAATAATCTCAAAACACCTTCTCGTCAACCTCAAGTTTTCCTCGCAGTGCATATAAGGGTCGGACATCGAACCTGTACCGATCATACACTTTTTTCTTTTGGATCTTAATGCCGCTTCTAGAAGTTCTGGCGCGTTTTGCTTCACTTCTATATCTTCAAAAGGATGCGTAAACTGATAACATTTGCTTCTACTATCACAATAGATGCATCCGTGACTGCAGCCGCGATATATGTTCATTCCTGTAAATCCTGAATTCTTCGTCAAAATTCCTTTTGCGTTAACAAAATGCATATTTACAAAATCCTCTTTTTAGTTTTTTGTATTCAGAACCCAGGCAAATGCCTTGGCTGTCCTAATGTCAGCATCTTTAAAATGATTACCCTCGTTCCACTCAAGGACGCAGTCTACGCCTTTTTCTTTTAGCAGTTCTTCTGCTTCACGTATTCTGGCACCTACAGTTGCCATTACGGGATTACGTGCCTTTTCTTCCCTATCGCCAAGGCTCAGGTAAACTGTATCCGTTTTAATCTCATTCTTTTTCATATAATCATAAAAGCCCGGAAACCACATGGAAGGGGAAGCAGCCGCAACACCTTCAAAAATATCCGTCTGATAAGCTGCCCACAAGGCAAATAGGCCAGCGAGCGAATAACCGCCAATGAAATATCTTTTGCCTTTGTCCTTGCATAGCGTGACTAATTCGCTAAGAGTCTTTGCTGCACTACTGCCAAAGTTCTCTTTTCCAAATACTGCCGGCGCTTCCCAAGGGGAAAGATCATTGTTCCAATTATTTATCCTGACAGCAATCAGGCGCACACTCATACCGCAGCTACTGGAGATTGCCGCAAATTCTTTTTCTATTCCTTCAAGGTCGTGATCATCAACTGGCTGGATCAGAACAATGTTGGCTTTTTCATTTCCAAATTCATATGTTTTCATAGCTTTCGTGTCTCTTCTGCATGAAGTCCCGTACATTCCGGGATTCTTCAAGGTCAAGTGAAAATCCAAGTTTGTCAGCAACGTAAATTGATAAGTCTTCAAAGTAATCATACATGAGAAATAGCTTATCCCACATATCTTCATAGGTTCCGCCTGCGAAAATCCCTTCAAAGCGCTTCATCTCTTCTTCCGTGAGATATTTGCTAAGATACTTGGAAAAAGAACCGGTGGTTATCTTGAAGTCATTATCGATACCAACCTTCCAGTTTAACATCTTCATGAACATATTCATCATCAAATGTTCTATGGAATATCTGGCATAGTAAAACTGATGCCTACAAAGCCCCTTTGTGGCATAATTACTGACCCATCTAAATTCATTTACAGTGTTAAAGAATTCAAACTCACTTGGCATTTTGACAAAAAATATATCGCCAGATGTAATCTCTTTTAACTCAGAAAATCCGTCTTTGTTTATGAGTATTGTTCTAGGCTCATTAAAACCTTTCTGTTTTCCAATCTGTGAAACATCTATAAAAGTCAGATCAATCCTGTTGCCGTCCTTGTATTGTGTAAGATATGCGAATCGGTTCTTCCCGTCGTAATCATAAGGTTCCATATACCAGTCATCCGGAGTCTGCATGATCAGGATGTCTCCAAATCTTTTCATGTAATCTTTGTCAGAAGTGAATTCTCTAATATCTGAGACAAAAAAAGTAATGTCAAAATCCGAAAAATCATCCCGGACTGCACCTGGTGTAACCGCAGAGCCTTCCATTGTCGCCGCACGAATTCTCTCGTCCTCTTTAGCTGTTTTTATGATAAGTTCAAACATTTCATCGTATGTTTTCATATTTTCTCCTAACATATAGCCTTATAATCAGTATATTTCTCAGAAAGTTTCCTTACAAGAGTGCATATAGAGTCTAGTCATTTCAGGTTCTCCATCGCCCTGTGCCATGCAGAAGAACTCCCAGCCATATCGCTCGTAGAATCCCACATGATCCGTAACAAGATAAACTGGCGTAATTCCTTTGGTTTTCAGATTCTCAACCGCCATATTAAGCAACACACCCGCAATTCCCTGACACCTATACTCCTCTTCTGTGTACACAGCGCAAATATTGGGCGTAAGATCCTTTCTGTCATGAAAATCATTGTCTATAACACCAAGGCCACCAACTATCTTGTCACCATCAAGGCACAAATACCAGCCATACTCCGTATCACCCTTAAGATACGCCTCCATACACTCTAGATAAGCCTCTTTAGGAACGCCCCATTTTTCATGAAACCAATTGGCTGCAGTTTCCTTTAATTTCTGTTTTTCTCTAAGATTACAATATTTATATTCACTCATTTTTATAAAGCCCCTTCTCTGTTAGTGTATATACTGTTGTACAAACCTCATCAATAAACTTTCTGTCATGTGAAATGCTGATCACAGCCCCTGGGAAAAGAGCTATCATCTTCCTAATAACTGGTCCAGAGAGCGGCGAAAAGTTTCTTGTAGGCTCATCTAGGATTAGAACATTTGCATCAGATAAGCTCATCTTTAGTAGAAGCACCTTTGCTTTTTGCCCGCCCGACAACTCTCTTATAGGGTGGTCCATCTCATCCGCTGTATATTTAAGTGACCCAAGGTAAGTCCTGATGCGGGTCCGTACTTCTTTATCTCCTGTTTCATCTAGAAACTCCACAGGCGTCACATCAAGGTCAAGAAGTTCCTCATAGTTTTGTGGCATGTACTGAGCCTTTATATCGCTCCTTGATAGTAGTTCCTTGGCCATCTTTTTAAGGAGTGTCGTCTTTCCTGCTCCATTAGTTCCAACAATGCAGATTTTCTCAGGGCCTCTGACTCTCAGAAATATATCTTTTGCCAAAACCTTTGTATCATCCGGAGTCCTAAGCTCATCAAGCTGATACTCAATAACCGTCTTTCCAACAGGCATCCTGGCATCATCAGACCCCAGCTTAAAAAATATTGCTTCTTCCTGCTCGGGCATCTTGGTCATGTTCTCATCTTCTTTTGTAAAGCGCTTTCCCATGGCCTTAACAGTGTGCATCTTGTCTTTCAGGTTTTTACCTGGTGCATCTCTAGCTCCTTTTGAAATATTGGCAAGAGCACTATCTACGGAATCATACACTCTTTTGTATTTTTCATCTCTGATTTTCTTGGCTCGTCTGTCATTTAACGCCTGCTGTTCCTGCCTCTGGAAGTTTTCGGCTCTTTTCTCTATATAATTCTTGTAGCCATCCCTGACAATAGTGTACCTGCTCTTAGTTTTCCTCATGATCTGCTCAATATGTATCACCACATTCGCAGTATTCTCGATAAGGGTCTCATCATGGGATATAAAAAGAACTATTTGCTTCCACCCATTTATTAGTTTTTCCAACAATTCCAGCGTACTGATATCGATATCGTTTGACGGCTCGTCCAGCAAAAGAACTGACGGCTTATCGATTATAATCCTTAATAACTGGGCCTTTACCTTCTCACCACCAGAGAGGCTCCCCATGCTCTGTTCGCTATAAAAAAAATCAATCGGAACATTAAATTCCTTGGCTAGTTCTGATAGTTTTTTTGGATCCTTGTCAAAAAAGAGATCTCCCTCTGAGAAGTACTCATAAAGAGATTTTCTTTTGTCTGCATCAGGCAGCTCCTGGGGAAGATACCTCATCACTTCTCCAGCAGTTATCAGTTCTCCCTCGCATTCCGTGTACTCTTCAGCCATCTGCGGATCATAAATCCACTTCATAAGAGTAGATTTTCCATTTCCTTCTTCTCCAATAATAACCGCTTTATCTCCGTCGTTTAAAGTCATATTAAATTTTTCAAGTATAATCCTTAAATCTTTGCGATGTGTTATAGTCAAGTCCTTAATCTGCAGCATATATCGCCTCCAATTCCGCTGCTTAATGCCGCTCCTATGACGATTTCCTCGTATCATAAAAATGAGTCTATTTCGCATACGCAAAATAGACTCACACAAATAAACCAACTAAAACAGTTAGGCTAAAAATGCATGATAATCTAGTTTAAGCGTACACAAAACAGCCGCATAAGCAGCTATAAAAAAATAATAGTGTTCACTCAAGCTAAATTATCTAATAAACATTCCTTCACCTAAACGCCAAGCGCTCTTTCTTTATATTATTAAACCATTTTCATGATAGCATTGGTCACAAACAGTTGCAATATAATTTTATCCTGTCAAACAAGTTCCAGTTCTTCTCCGGGCCTTAGTATTATCTTGCCCGGTCCATCAAATCTCTCAGCGACCTTAATATCAAAGCCGGTCTTATCTTTAACTGGTTCCATGTGATAAGGTATATTGTGCCTCGCGCCAATAATTTTGGCGCACCTCGAGGCCTCATCTACGTTCATATTGTAAACGCCATCACAGCACAAAAAGGCATAATCAAGCGTTCTGGATTCCAGCCTTGTCATATGCGGTGTTGTAGATGTGTCCCCGGAAAAATAAACCTGTATCCCATCAGGAAAGGTAAGTATAAATCCCACACACTCTGAAGCATCATGGTTCTTGTTGTACCCTGCCTCCACACTTTCAACGTGAACATAACCCAGCTTGTAATCATTATGCTGGCCACCAAATAGAGCATCTGACCACTTTATAGCTCTGCAGCCATCATTTCTTTTTGAAATAAGCTTATCCTGGACATGATCATAATGATCATGTGTCATTAGAATAAGATCTGCAGGAAGGTCGTACCCATCACCCATAAAGGGATCAATGTAGATAACCTTCTTATCATCTGTGACAATTCTGACACTTGCATGTCCCTGATATAGTAGTGTTGCTGCCATGTTCTGTCCCTCCAATCAAGCCTAGTTTATCTTAATTATAGCAAAAGCTCTACGGCAATTCATTCACAAAATAAAGTATAGCTGATTATCAATATAGGACTCCATCTTCACATCGTGAATGATGTCGCCCTCTCTATAATTACCGATCAGGAAGGGTGACTTAGGATCATGTAATTTCATGTTTCTCTTTACGGCTTCTATGTCATTATTGGCGTAGCAATATCGGCACAGATGTCCGCAACTGTCATAGGCGCCGATGTCACCAGATAAATAGCAGGCGCACTCCTTTCTGGCAGGTTTTTTGTTTGGAACAATAAGTCTTTGTCCAATAGCCTTTTCATAGGTTGCAATTGTCATGCAGCCACTACAATCAGCACCATATTCTGCCAAAAACTGCCCTTCTCCGCAGGGCTTTACGACCATACCATAGTCCCTTGCAATCTCTATCATTTCTTTCCCAAGAAAATGCTGGTCCTGCCTTGAAACAGCCCTTGCCTCCGGGAAATTTCTTTTAACCTTCTCGTACAGATCAATAAAGCTGATAACTACAGTATTGGTGTAGCCAGAAAGAGAAGCCGCCATCTGCTCAAAAGCCTTTAAATGGTACTCTGTTGTGTATCTGTCAGTAACAAGAATCGGATCATATCTCCAGCCTATGCAGTTTACTCCAACCATTTTTGAAAGAGTTTTAAAGTCCTCCAATATCTTATGTTTATCAGGGACATTGGGCTCAATATCTCTCCCATAAGGAGTTATGGTGACAAACCAGTACTGCCCATAATCCCTGATAATATCCATATATTCAAAAAATGGTGCCGGGCTCTTAGAGCAAAAGCCTATTACGTCCACCGTTTCCGGGCTCAGCCTGAATCTGCTGACCATCTCCGGATTAAAAGGATTTCTCACACATACTATCTGCTCTTTAAACCTGTTTGCCAGCCACTTTGGGTAAAAGGCTGGAATATCCGTCCTCTGTCCTGTATTAATGATCATTCAACAATTCGTCCATTTTCATCAAAAGTATATTTCTTGCCCCACTTTGTAATGATCTCGTTCTTGGCAAGAGTAAAGTCGCCCTTTGCATAATACTTGCTGCCATCCACATGGAAAAAAGTCTGCTTGGCAAGATGTCCCTTTTCATTAGCATAGTAGTCTTTGCCGTCAAAAGAGATAAAGCCTGTCAGCATAGCGCCGTTTTCATCAAGTACATATGTCTGGCCCCATTTAGTAAGCATGCAGTTCTTTAAAAGAGCTCCCTCTGCATCAGCATAATAGGTTACGCCATCTACAGTTATCCAGGTCTGTTTCTGCATAACACCCCTGTCGTTAAAATAGTAATCATGGCCATCTATAGTCTGGAAGCCTGTGAGTTTTGTTCCATCCTCAGAAATATAGTAGGTTGATCCCCACTTTTCTACAAGCTTATTATTAGTGTCAGGTGTCTCCGGATTTTCGGGTGTTGGAATTTCAGGCTCGTCAGGTTCTGAAGGCTCGCCCTCAACTATGATCTTAACAGTAGTGTCCTCTGTGATCAGTATATTCTCTACACTTGAAAGTGCTTCAGAATAAACAGCCTCGCCATCAGATGTATAGTACAGTCCAAACACTGGGTAAGCACCCTCTGCAAAAGATATGCCTGAAAGATCTGGTGCTGCTACGTACTGGCCACATCTAACTATCTGCTCTGGAACTACTACATCCTTGTATTTATCTGATTCAAAGGCAAAAGAAACAGTGCATTCCTTATCTGGATACTCAGGAGTAAGCACAGGATCAAGATCAGCCATACCAAGCCTGTCTGCTGTAACGTCCCTAAAAGATCTCTTACTTCCGTCATATGTAACAGTCAAGTTCTTAACTGCACCTTTAAAAGCATCTTCTGCTATTTCAGGAGCTTCGCCATCAAACTTAACAGTTTTAAGAGCTTTTATAGAAAAAGCCTTTGATTCAATCTTCTTAACGCTTGCAGGGAAAGTCACGTCCCTTATACTAAGTGCATTACAAAATGCCTTTTCTCCAATCTCTTCAAGTGTATCAGGAAAGAAAACCTTATTAACCTGAATACCATTAAAGCTATTTGCTTCAAGTTTTTTAACTGGTGCTTTTATATATAGGCGTCCATTGATTCGAGCATTTGCCAGTGCATAAGACTCAATTTCTGTAACACTTTCAGGAATCACAAAATCATCAAAAGTGCTTGCATAGTTAAAAGCATAAGCTCCAATTGACTTTAATGTAGAAGGAAATGTAAACTCAACTCTTCCGCCAATTGTGGATGAGTAGTTATTAAAGTCAGCAAAGCTTCTTTTGCCAATTCTTGTTATACCTTCTTCTATAACAACATATTTTGCCTTTGTTCTGTAGCTATACCAGGGCTGATCTTTATTGCTGTCAAAATCTCCTATTGCACCAGAACCACTGATTGTAAGAGTGTTGGTCTTGGTGTCGTAAGCCCATGAAATATTATCTTCATTCTCAGTGCCCTTTAAAGAGGCTGTATCATCCTTCGCTTCTTCCCCAGCTTTCTCTAAAACCACTTCCTCTTTGACTTCCGTAGAGTCTGCCAGCTTCTCACCATCCGTCTCAGTCTCGTCTACCTCAGATAAGACAATATTGTTTTCCTCCTTCACCTCATCCTCGGAGTTCTCTCTAGCAGCCTCGCTAGCCTCATCACTTTCGGCTTCGATTTCATCTTCAGTTGTAATTTCGCTTGAATTTTCAGAAGCGTAAGAAACTGTTGAAGAAAAGACTGTGGCTGCTGATACTACAGCACACAGCGTAGACATTGTAACACCCCATAACTTTTTTCTCATACACTAAATCCCCTTTTTAGTTTTATGTATTTCTCCCCCAAAAACCATAGTATCATTAACGATTTAGTGATTCAACATCATTTACCGATTCTTGTAATAGCCTAAACTTCAAGCAAAGAGGCAGTCCTAAGTTTCCTTAGTCTGCCTCTTTCTATTCTAAACCTTATTTCTATACCTTACTTCTATACCTTATTTCAAAGAATCATTCATCAACGCTTATTCATCAACCTTTACCGCAAACATTACAAAGTAAAGGTCATCTGACTTAGTACAGGTAGATAACATAACGATCTGGTCATCTACTGTTGGCTCTATGCCAGTATCTATGTAAGTCTTGTACTCTATTGTATCAAGATACTCCCTCATATTGGAAGGGTTCTTGCCATAAACATCATAGATATATGAATCCTTGGGAACATCCATAAATGCAAATATCATATATCTTGAAATTCCACTAGAGGTCCTGATCTGGAAGTACTTGTGCTGATCCAAAAAGCTAAGATCCTCTTTGTAGATTCTGAGTGCGCCAAACATAGTGCGGTTTCTCATATTATGGCCATATATGATGGAATTAGAATCTGTAAACTCAGGATCGCATCTAAAATCAAGGAAAATAGCTCCTGTCTCAGACTCATTGCCCGCATAATCATCTACAGAATACTTGTCATTATCACTACTACGCATTATAGGATAGCTTAATCTCTCGTCTTCGAAATAAAGCCAACCCACAGTATCAGTATATCTCTGCACAAACTTATCAAAGGCTTCCTGAGATATATTCTGTCCCACATCTTCGCCAATTATGATAGTATCAACGATTTCCTTGGTCTCAGAATCCTTCTTCTCACCATTCTTTGAGGAAGAATCCTTTGATGAAGTCTTGCCTTCCTGTGAAGACTTATCCTGTATATTAGCTTTTTCTGCTGTTTCATTGACATCTGTTTTATCAGTAACCTCTGCAGCAGATGTATCTGCAATTTCAGATAAGCTCACAGTATCACCAGAAGCCAATGTAGCACCTGCACTTACAACATCCCCTGCCTCATCCGTCTCAGAAGAAGCCTCAGATGCTGATGCCACAGAAACTGTTTCTACAACCTCAGGTTCCTTGTCAGCCCCAGAAGTTCCACTCTTACCCGGGATCAGCTTAACAGCTGCAAATATACCAAGTATCAGCAAAAGAGCTGCCAGCGCCACAACAAAATGTCTCCTGATTCCCTTAAAGATGCTGGCAAATACAATAACCAGAATCTCAAAATATATAATAAAAGGAACAAGCTTTCTATGATTATTATTAAAAGTTTTAAATTTCGATAGTAAATTCTTCATTTCTCTTTTACCAATTTATAATCTGAAAAAACCATACCAAAAAGCACACCGAAAGATTTTATCTAATTAGTCCCCAATAAGTCAATCCTAAAAAAGAAAACATTTTGTGAACATCAAAAAGAAAACCGGTGCTATGCTCTTTGCACCGGCTCGTAGTACTAATAACTATATTTTATTCTCCAAAAACCTTGTCCCTGAGTTTCCTTCCAGTAGGAGTTGCTGCAAGCCCCCCTGCCGCAGTCTCTTTCAATGATAAAGGAAGCGCATCTCCAACTTCTTTCATGGCATCCAGGCATTCATCCGCTGGAATCTTGGCATCTATCCCTGCAAGGACCATATCTGCACTTGAAAAAGCTATCATAAGGCCAGATGCATTTCTTTTGATGCAGGGAATCTCAACAAGCCCTGCAACAGGATCGCAGACAAGTCCCATCTGACTTGAAATAGCGATAGCAAGAGCATCTGCACACTGCCTTGGAGAGCCACCTCTAAGCTCCACGAGAGCTGCAGCAGCCATAGCCGCAGCACTTCCGCACTCTGCCTGACATCCACCCTGAGCTCCAGCAATACTTGCCTTCTTGGCTATGACCATTCCAAAAGCAGAAGCTGTAAACATGCTCATAACTATAGCTTTTTCATCATAGCCCTTGTCTTCATAAAGACTTACAAGACATCCAGGAAGAATTCCGCAGCTTCCAGCTGTTGGCGCAGCCACGATCCTTCCCATGCTGGCATTACATCCAGCCGCAGCAAGGGATCTTGCAATAGCCTTACCCATGAATTCTCCGCACAAGGACTCTTTTTCTTTGGCATATTCATTCATCAGGTATCCTTCGCCGCCAGTAAGGCCAGATGTTGACTTAAGATTTTTATCAAGCCCTGTCTTAACTGACTCCATCATTACCTGAAAGGCAAGTTCCATTTTCTCATATATTTCAAGCTCGTCCTTCTCCATGGCAAGTGCCTGGTCCTCAATCACAAGCTCGCTTATCTTAACATTCTTTTTCTCAGCTTGCATAACAAGCTCTTCTATTGATTCATATTTCAGCATTAACTATTCCTACACTCTCCTTATCAGGATGGCATTATTAACATGCTCAATTTCTCTGATCTCATCCACTAGCTCATCCGGAGGATTACTATCTATCTCGATTGTCATGATAGCATCTCCGCCCTTCTCCTGCCTGGATAAATGGAAATTAGAAATATTAAGATCCTCATGCTCAAAATGCATCATATGGGTCACACTAGCTATAACCCCTGGCTTATCATCATGCATAACAAGAAGTGTATTGTTTTCTCCGTTAAATTCCACATTCATGCCATTTATCTGATTTACTAGAATATTACCGCCGCCAATACTGGCGCCCTGCATGGTTCCACTACTTCCATCCTCCAAAAAGAACCTGATCATAGCTGTATTGGGATGAGCTCCCTTTATATTTTCCTTGGTAAAAGAGTATTCGATTCCCCTCTCATCTGCTATAGAGAGGGCATCTCTGATCTCAGGAGAATAGCTCTTAAAGCCCATTATCCCGGCAAGAAGTGCTCTGTCCGTTCCGTGTCCCTTATAGGTCTGGGCAAAAGAACCAGACAAAGTAATCTCAACTTTTTTAAGCTTCCTATTGTCTATCAACTTGTTAACAACTCTTCCAAGTCTCACTGCTCCTGCAGTATGAGAACTTGATGGTCCTATCATTACAGGGCCAATAATATCAAATACATTCATCCATAACCTCTTTTAAATATGCTCAGGCACTGGTATTCTGAGCGTTCACATAATCTGAATAACTCATGCCGGCATATTTTTTAAAGCACCTTCCAAAGTAATTGGGATCAGGTATCCCAACTTCAGATGCAGCCTGATACATTTTAACACGACTTTTGGCAATGTCCATCGCTTTTGTCATTCTGATACCAGTTAAATACTCTATAAAATTCTTACCCGTATCCTGCTTGAATTTCCTTGACAGGTAGCTTGCACTAAATCCAAAGTGCTGGGCAATATAAGTCAGATTAAGCCCAGGATCTCCATAATTTTCTTCCACATACTTTTTTATCATATCAGTGGAATCGCCCTTGGATACATGACTCTCAAGGCTTTCAGTCTTGCCCTCTTCCCAGTAATCCGGAGAAACCTTAAGCTTAGCCTTGACCCTTTCAAGAACCTCTGTGATCTCAGCCCTTACCATAGGCTTTAGCATATATTCAAATACTGGAAGGCTAACACATTTTCTCGCATATTCAAACTGATCTATAGCAGTCATTATTATTATAACAAGATTTGGATACCTGCTGGTAGCAGTCTGAGTAAACTCTATTCCATCCATAAAAGGCATGGATATATCAACGAAGGCAATATCCGGCCTGATCTCATCTATAATATTGATTGCCTCAATTCCGCTGGCAGCCTCTCCAACCACCTCCATATTAAGGCTCTCCCAGTCTATAGCCGCCCTCATAAGCTTTCTTGCCGACTGCTCATCATCAATGATCATAACCCTGTACTTTCTGTCCATACCCTTTTCCCCATACATTCTTAATCTAAATTAAAGCCTTCCCCATTTATACGCCATAGGATTTGCCTACGTCTAAAACAAATTCAACCTCTGTATATTCCCCTATTTCACTCTCTATCCTGACAATGTCATCCTTACCCTCAAAGATTCTCATTCTGTGGATAGTTCCCCATAGGCCAAAGCTCTCCTCGTCGGACCTGTTCTCGGGATTTTCAGTAGAAAGAACTCTCGTAATCTCCTCGCTACTCATCCCAACGCCTGTATCCCTCACCGATAGATGAAGGCACCCGTCTGCAATGTAGCTTCTTATCCTGATGACACCAGGCTCCCCTTTCTGCCTGATTCCGTGATAGATGCTATTCTCTACAAGAGGCTGCAGGATAAGCTTGGGAACTACCAGTTTCATAGTATCCTCAGCTATATCATATTCATCCTCTATTATGTCCCCATACCTTAGCTTTTGCAGAGAAAGATAGTCCTTGACTATGCATATTTCTCTTGACAGCGGGATTTCCCTGTCTCCCTTACTAAGGAAATTCCTATAAAAGCTCCCCAAAGTCTCAAGTGCATCGTGAACCTTGTCAGCTCCGGCATCAAGCGCCAGAAACCCGATAGTCTCTATGGAATTATAAAGAAAATGCGGCTTTATCTGTTCCTGCAAAACTCGCATCTGCGCTTTCTGAAGCGTTTTCTCTTTATCTATCAAAGTTACAATAAGCTCATTAACATGATCTATAAGAGAATTGTAATCCCCCTTTAAAAGTTCAAGCTCAGTAGAAGGCATCTCCACATCAATCTTCTTAAGGTCACCGGAGCGCTTGTTCTCATCCATACTGGCCGATAGCTCCAGCACAGGATCTGTGATATTCTTCCTGATAAAATTTCCTACAAAGAAGGCCATTATCATAAATATCAGTAAAAGAGCAAAAAGAACATATACCATCCTGAAAGGAATTCCCTCAGTACTAAAGGGCGCAGCCCGCAGTAAAACTATAGGGTAATCCCCTACTCTTCCTCCGGATAAGAGCATCCTCTCGCCATCAACCGCCACATCCTTGAACTTTATCCTGTCTGAGGCAAAAGAGCTGTCATAGAGCTGAGCTACCCTGCTGTTCCCCGCAAGAAAAGTTCCATCTGTCCCCATAATGCAGATGTTCCTATAGCCAAGAGAAGAAAGCATCCTGTCAAAGATTCCAGGTGATATGTTCATCAGCATGATTCCTTTTTGTTTCTGAGAATCAATGTCATATATAGCTCTTCCAATAGTTACAAAAGGCCTGTTATCTGACTTTTTGGCCACGCCATTACTATTTAAGGAAACTACAGCGCTGCCTCTTGCCTCACAGATATCTTTTTTCCACTCATCGCCGCCTAAAACCTCATTATCAAATTTATAAGTAAATCTGTTGGTTGTAGCCAGGATCAGGTCTTCTCTTATTACCATGACACAGTCCACACCCTCAGTAACGTTCAAAACATCCATAATGCCATATCTGGCGTCGTTTATCATGCCTATATCTACGCTGTCACCATCAGCACGCAGAAATTTTACAAGCCTGTCTTCAGTCATGATGATACGGGACAATTCCATATATTTTACAATATCTGCATTTATGTTACTTGATAGAGTCTTGGTAATACTCTCCGCTTCCTGAACAGCGTAGCTTCTCTGCTCTCTCTCAACTATAAAATACGTGGAAATCAAAAAAGAAATAGTTACAACAAGTATAAGACCAAGAATTCCCCTCTGAAGACTCTCTGATAAGGAACTCTTTTTTCTAAAGCGTGCAAAAAACTTCCCCATTACTCACCCCATTTTCGCTTTCCCCAAAGCATTCTCTTTCCTAATAAAATACCACTAATTGACCTATGAATAAAGACAAAAAAGAACGAAAAAACAGGCCCAGCACTGACTCTGAGCCTGTAAATCCTGTTTACCTCTTAACCCTTTACTGCGCCTGCTATAAAGCTTGCCTGAATTCTCCTTGATAGGAAAAGGTAAACAATGAGGGTTGGGAATGTCGCAATAGCAAGAGCCGCTCCAATAGGGCCCCAGTCTGTTGTATACTGCCCCGATAGAGCCTTAATACCAACAGGAAGTGTTCTGTGCTTGGAATCAGAAATAAATACGTTAGCAAACATAAACTCGTTCCAGCACTGCAAATATGAGTAAATACCCACAGTAGAAACCGCCGGTTTCATAAGTGGAAGAATGATCTTAAAGAATGTTCCGAAAAGTCCGCATCCATCAATTCTTGCAGCTTCATCCAATGCAAAAGGAATTTCTGACATAAAACCTGTGCAGATAAGAATTGCCATGGACAGGGCAAAGGCTGAATACGGTACGATCAGCGTTGAATACTTGTTAAGCCAGTGAGCCTTAGACATTACAACATATACAGGAACAATAGATGCCTGGATAGGAATAGTAAGTCCCAGCATAAAAAAGGCATTTGTAAGCCCACTAAATTTCCATCTGATTCGTGTTATTGCATAGCAGGCCATCATGGCTGCCATTATAGAAATGGCAATTGCAAGTGTGGTAACTAGCAAGCTGTTAAAAAAGTACAATGCCATATTACCTGTATTTAAGGCCGAAGAATAATTTGACCACAGCCAGTGTTTAGGAAGTCCTATGATATTTTCACCAAATATTTCCTCATTAGACTTAAGAGAAAAAGTAAACATGAAATAAATGGGGAAAAGATTTATGACAGCCCAGATAACAAGGAAAATATTGATTATCACCTTGATTACAGGGCTTTCTTCTTTTAATGTATAGCTCTCCATCTTTTACTCATCCCTTTCTTTAAATGCTGCGCTGATAAGAAGTGCAAAAGCAAAGCACAAAAGAATCAGCATTACAGAAATAGTACTTCCCATTCCGTATCTGTTTCTCAAAAACAGCATATTTTCAAGAAGCGTACTGGGTACTTCTGTAGACTGGAATGGACCGCCCTCTGTAAGAATACGTACAAGGTCATAAGTCTTAAGAGAACCAGTAACTGCAAATATGACACTAACTCTTAAAATAGGCTTGATTATAGGAATGACAACGTATCTGTCAACCTGCCATTTTGTAGCACCATCCAGCATAGCAGCTTCTCTAAGGTCAAGATCAACACCCTTAACCCCTGCATACATAAGGAGCATATGATAACCTACGTACTGCCATACAGTAGGCACAATGATACTTCCAAGAGCAGTCTTTATATCTCCAACCCAGACGTGCTTCCAGTTCTCAAGATGCACAGCATCAAGGAATCTATTTAAAAGGCCGTAGTCTGGATTATAGATTTTGAGCCATAACTGACCAATTACAACAGTAGAAATAAGTACTGGCATAAAGAAAATTGAAAGAAAGGTTCTTTCTTTTCTCGTCTCATGTCTTCCTAGAATAAGGGCCAGCATTAGAGCTAGCGGAAGCTGTACAAACACCGAGAAAAAAGCCAGTATAAGAGAATTCTTAAGAGAATTCACAAATTTAATAGAGCCATTTGTAAACAGCTCTATATAGTTATCAAAACCAATGAAGGTTCCTTCAGAAAATCCGTTCCAATCGAACATGCTTCTGTAAACTGATACAGCAATTGGCGCAATCAGAATGCTGATAAACAGAAACAGTCCGGGAAGAAGAAATACGAAAATAGCCAAGCCCTCTTCTATTTTCCTCTTTTTCTTTTCACTCATACCCAATCCTCACCAATAGTAAATTCTTTTAAAAGGGCCCTTCCCCGCTTCCCGAGTGGGAGGTAAGGAAGGGCCAAAGAGATGGAAAAAATAATTATTTATAATCTTTTATCTTATATCCTTAGCAAGACCCTCTATAAACTGATCTCCGTTAACCTGGCATCCATAAACCTGATCTACATATGAAAGATATGTGTTAGCAGAATCAGCATCCATAGCTGTATCGCCAAAGAGAACGAATGTATCAGCATTTGCACAGATATCAGCTACAGTCTGTGTAAGAGGATTGATAGCGCTTGTATCGCCATAAGGTGTCCAAGCTGGAAGTCCGCATCCATCAAGGTATCCATAGTGGCAGATGAGCTTACCAAGCTCCATAGCGTACTCAGCTGCGATCTCAGCGTTAGGTGAAGAAGCTGCTACAGCAAGTGTATCTGATGGTCCACCGATAAGCTGGCCAAGCTTAGCCTTGTCAGCGTTGATAACTGGGAACTCAGCAACCTTAACCTTAGGAAGGAACTCTGCGTTTGAAGCAAAGTCAGCGCAGTTCCATGTACCATTCATATAGAATGCATACTTTCCAGCGATGAAGTTATTCTTAACTTCGTCATTTGTAAGGCCGATTCCTGAAGGATCGAAGTAACCGTTGTTTACAAGTGTCTGGAATGTATCTACAGCAGCTGCAACGTCAGGATTGTTCCATGTATCTCTTCCAAGGAAGATATCGTTAAGAGTATCAGCACCTACACTCTTCTCAATAACTGACTCAAGATACTCTGTTACGCACCATGTCTCTTTACCAGCACATCCGAAAGGAATGATTCCTTTTTCCTTAAGTGCATCACAGCAAGCGATGAACTCTTCATATGTTCCAGGAACCTCTGTGTAGCCAACTTCTGCAAGAAGATCCATATTTGCGAAAAGACCAACGATGTTCATTGTTGTAGGAACGCCGTAGTGCTTGCCATCATAAGTTGTATTTCCAAGCATGTTCTCAGGAAGCTCACTTGCAAACTTTGGATAAACATCATCGAGGCAATAAACCTTGCCAGCATCTACAAAGTCGCCAAGGAATGCGCATGACCATGTAAAGAAGATATCAGGCATCTCGTTAGCTGAAACAGCGGCTTTGATCTTAGTCTTGTAGGACTGGTTCTCAAATGCTTCCCAGTTAAGAGTGATATTAGGATATTTCTCAGCCATTTCAGCGATAGCTGCTTCATATGCATGACGGTTAGAGTCACTCTCTGTAGCAATACACCACATGTTAAGTGTGATCTGCTCGTCTGTAGGAATAGCTGCAGCCTCAGTATTTTCTGTCTGCTCAGCTGCTGGAGCTGTCTCTGTAGTATCAGCCTTAGTTTCTGTCTGAGTGTTGTCAGATGTTTCTGCTGCTGGTGCCTGTGATCCGCATCCGAAGATTGAGAATGTCATAAGACCAGCCATGAGAATAGACGCTATACGTTTCTTCATTTTCATACCTCTCCTTATTTAATTAAATCACGTTCACGTTTAAGTTCAGGCGCATGCAACCCAAACTCTTTATAAATAGAATATAGAATATTCATGAACTTTATTGAATGTAAATCTTTTACCTCATCAAGCACTATTTTTACTTTTTAACAAAAAATGTCTTTTGGGCATCATTTTTTTGAACTATATGCACAAATAAATTTAAAATATTTCTGATTGCTCTAAAAAAACTAGTAATCTTTACAGACGAAAACGTTTTAAAAATAAAAGTTTATATCCAGTTTAACCAACAGATATTTATACATTTCCACGACATTGCATTTTCTTTTAACACTTACTTTTTCTTATTTCACCATATAAGCAAATTATCACGGCTATTCTTTCATATCTAAATATATATTCTCTATTATCAAAGTTTTAGAATTAAGTTCAGGTCAGCAAATTTTTATAATAAAACTTATATACGTTGAGTTTTTTAGAATATTTTGCTAAAATATTGTGGTTTCGTGTAGAAACATATGTGGAAGGAGAAATATGAAAAATGAGCGAAATGAAATTTGATCCTGTTACAGGACAGCCAATCAATCAGCCAACTGCTCAGCCCGGTGTTCAGCCAGGTATGCAGCAGCCAAATATGGGACAGCCAGTTGTAAACGGTCCTAAATTCGACCCAGTTACTGGCAAGCCAATACAGCCTGCTATGCCTCAGGGCGGAATGCAGCAGCCAAACATGCAGCAGCCAGGAGGAGCACCTAAGTTCAATCCAGTTACAGGCCAGCCTATGCAGCCTGGTATGCCTCAGAACGGAATGCCTCAGCCTGGAATGCAGAGAGGACCTGCAGCAAACGGTCCTAAGTTTGATCCAGTTACAGGTCAGCCTATTCAGATGCAGCGTGTTCCACAGCAGGGTAACGGTGGAATGAAGTTTGATCCTAAGACAGGCCAGCCTATTCAGCCTGGTATGCCTCAGAACGGCGGAAACAAGGGTGGCAACAAGACAGGCCTTATCCTTGGAGTAGTAATTGCCGCAGTTCTCGTTCTTGGAATTGGCGGTTTTGCACTCGCTAATGGTTCCAAGAAGAAAGCTGCTCCTGAAATTGAAGAGCCTGTAGTTGAAGCTTCTGTTGAACCTGTTGAGGAAGAAGAAATTGCAGCTGTAGAAGCTACTTCAGAGGAAGATGCAGCTGTAGAAGCTACCACAGAAGAAGCTGAAGAACCTAAGGAAGAAACAAAGGTTGCAAAGAGTAATGTAGAAGTTGATCCTTCAAGCCTCTTCTCTTTCAACTTTGATGGAACTGATTATTCACTTCCTATGCCTATCTCAGATCTTATAGCAGATGGATGGCAATACAATGATGATAATGATGCCAAGAAGCAGCTTGCATCTAATCAGGATGAATACATTTACCTTCAGGTTCCTGGTGATACATCAAGAAACCACGTAACAGTATATGTCAAGAACTTCTCTAACAATGCTATGGCTCTTAGCGATTGCTACATCGTAAAGGTTGAACTTGACGACTACTCAATGCATAAACTTGGCAAGACAGTAACTGTTCAGAAGGGTGCTATCAAACTCGGCGAGAGTAAGGCTGAGGATGTAAAGGCAATCCTGGGTGAGGCCGACAATGAATATGACGGATCATCAGGAAGCAAATCTCTTACATATTATGGAGAGCATGACAATTACGGAATCGATTCTTCTGTAAGATTCTATTTTGGCGATACAAAGATTCTCTCTACTATTTATATCGAGAACGATGTTGAACCAGAAGACTTTGTACAGGCAGAAGTATCTGATGAAACACCTGAGTACCTTTCAGCTTATGTAGAGCCCAAGGAACTTGGATCAGATCCTCTCTCAGGAAACATTCAGCTTGACAAGAAGGTCTATGCTCTTCCTTGCCCAATGCAGAAGTTCCTTGACAATGGATGGAGCTACAATGTAAGTGATGATACTCTTGGCGCTGGACAGAGATGTCTTGTTCCTGTTTCAATCGGCGACGACAGAGTATATCTCGAGGCAGTTAACCCTATGGATTATGCTGTACATCTCAATAACACAATCGTTGTAGCTGTTCAGGTTAACGTATACAGCCGTACTAAGCTTGATTTCCAGATTCCTGGCGGAATCAACATTTCATCAACTGATGATGATATCAAGAAGTTCCTTGAGAGCAACAAGATTGAAAACTACGAGTACAAAAAGGATTACAAGAAATACACTATTCCTCTTGATCAGAAAGATTCATTAGACAGATGTGATAATTATATCAAGTTTGATATAGATGATGATGGAACAATAGATGGCTTCGAAGTTCAGAACTATGGCTGGTTATTGGAAGACTAACATTTAAATGATATAAAGAAAAAGAAAGAGATTGGATGCGTCCAATCTCTTTTCTTTTTACATTCATATAGTTCATGACTTATTTCACTAATAAGTACTGCTAACATTAATTATTTGTATTCATCATAGTAAGGTACTACTATGCTCTCTCCCGCCTTTATCACATCAGGATCATTTAACTGATTAATACTGCAGATCTCTGACACAAAGTGCTCTAAGTCTTCATACTCCTGACTATCATAGAATCTGCCTGCAATACTACTAAGATTATCTCCCGCATGAACAGTTACAACCTTATAATACTTGCATTTCGGAATATAATTCTCATTCTGTGCTTCCAATTTTATGGAATTCCTAAAGAAAAGCAAAAGAAAGATTACCGCAGTTACAAATAGTGCCAATGCCATTTTCTGGCGTCTTACTATCCTTAGTCTTCTCTTCTTATTCTCGTATATCCTAAGCTCACTCTTTGATAAAAACCTTGGATCATTATAAAGACTTGCTGCTTCTATCAATGCCTTTGTCATAACGCTTTACCTCCAAAATAAAGAAAAAACCTTGTGCAACAATACATACCCTTCATTTCTAATAAGTATATATTGCCACACAAGGTGGTCATTATTTTGGACAGCTCAAAGCATGTTAAAATCTAACTTGTTTCTCTACCATGCGAACAAACTCAGTATTGTTCCTAGTCTTAGAGAAAAGGTTGATGCACTGGTCTACTGCATCATCAGCCTTCATGCCATTAAAGCCCTTTCTCAGGCTATTGATAGCTGCAAGCTCTTCTGGTGTGAGAAGAAGATCTTCTCTTCTGGTACTGGACTTAGGAATATTGATAGCAGGGAAGATTCTCTTCTCCTGAAGCTTTCTATCAAGAACCATTTCCATGTTACCAGTTCCCTTGAATTCCTCGTAGATAACATCATCCATCTTGGAACCTGTCTCAATAAGCGCAGTTGCAAGAATTGTAAGACTTCCGCCCTCTCTCATATTTCTGGCAGCACCAAAGAATTTCTTGGGCATATGAAGCGCTGCTGGGTCAAGACCACCAGAAAGTGTTCTTCCTGAAGGAGGAACAACAATATTATAGGCACGTGTAAGTCTTGTAATAGAATCAAGAAGAATTGCTACGTCCTTGCCATGTTCAACAAGGCGCTTAGCTCTCTCCATAACCATCTCTGCTACTCTCTTGTGATGCTCAGGAAGTTCATCGAAGGTTGAGTAGATAACCTCTGCATTAGGTCCCTCGATTGACTCCTTGATATCTGTAACTTCCTCAGGTCTCTCATCGATCAGGAGAATAATAAGATGGATATTACTGTCATTTCTAAGAATTGACTTGGCAACTTCCTTGAGAAGTGTTGTCTTACCAGCCTTAGGAGGTGACACGATCATACCTCTCTGTCCCTTACCAATAGGGCTTATAAGATCCATGATTCTCATAGCCACAGAACTTCCAGGCTGCTCAAGCTTAATTCTGGAATTTGGGAAAATAGGTGTCATGTTCTCAAAGTTCCATCTTCCCATAGCAACTTCTGGTCTGTATCCGTTTACTGAATCAAGTCTTGAAAGAGCTGCAAATTTATCAGTCTCCTTCTTGGCTCTGCATCTTCCCTTTAAGATATCACCAGTCTTAAGATTAAATTTTCTGATAAGGCTTGGAGCAACGTATACATCATTCTCTCCAGGAAGATAATTCTCACATCTGATGAATCCATAGCCATCCTGCATAACTTCAAGGATGCCATTTGCGTCATCACCATCTGCAAGCTCTTCTGCCTCTTCCCTTGCTCCTTCTGAAGTAGGAGCTGCCTCCTTAGTCTTTTCTGGTCTGTCAACTCTTTCAGGTTTCTCGGCCTTAGGAGCCTCTTTGCGCTCAACCGCCTCACCTCTGCTAAAAGCTTCCTTGTTATTTGTCACAACAATGTTTTTCTTCTTATGAAGTGGCTTCTTTTCCTCTGAAGCAGTCTCTTTTTCCTGAGATTCAGCCTTTTTAGCAGCTTCCTTCTCATCAAGTTCGCACATAAGGTCTATGATTTCAGACTTCTTAAGTGCTGTAGCGCCCTTAATGCCACGCTTTTTGGCAATGTCACGAAGGTCATTAAGTTTAAGTGTTTCGTATCTTTCTCTCAAAATATCTCCATTTCCGTGGGCAACTATCTACACCACACATAATATATAAAACTCTAGTTCAATGGGATTAGTAAACGACCGCAAATCATTGCATTTGTTTAAGAACTAAAACGATATGTCTTGTGGTATATTACATCATTATTATTTTTTAGTCAACTATATTTTTTTATTTGTTCCAAAATATTTTCAGGAACGAACAATTTGCCCAAGCCAACCCCCAGATCTATCTTGGGTTTATTGTCTCCATGGAAGTCAGATCCTCCACTTATAAGTAGGCCATGACGCTCTGCAAGTTCCTTCATCTGTCTTTCTTCGTAGGCTTCATAGGTTGAATAGATAGCTTCAAGTCCTGCAAGTCCTACCTCCATAAGACGAACTACAAGAGCTTCTAACTTAGCATCACTCATATGATATAAAACAGGATGAGCCAGAATAGGAACTCCGCCATTTTTAACAATGGCTTCAATTGCCATTTCAGGGGTAATATTTTCTCTTGGCACATAATATGGACAATCATCACCGATAAATCTGTCAAAGACCTCCTGTTTACTTGATACATAGCCCTTTTCCAGCATGTACTTAGCAAAGTGAGCTCTTGTTATAACTGTCTTTGGAAACATCTCAGTAAGTATCTCATAGCTGATGTCTATACCTGCCTCATCACGCAGTTTATCGCACATCTTTATATTTCTCTGGATTCTGGAATTCATGTAGGAATCGATAGTATCAAGAAACTCCTGATCCTTGTAGTTCACATAAAGACCAACTACATGGACATCTTTTCCCTCATTTACAGTTGAAAACTCAATTCCTGGTACAAACTCCATGTCAGGATATTTTTCTTTTACGTAAGTATCTGCTCTCTCTAGCCCCTTTACCGTATCATGATCAGTAAGAGCAATCGCTGCAAGCCCTTTCTCATGGGCATAATCCATAAGCTCCTCAACGCTAAAGGTTCCGTCAGAGCAGGTTGAATGTGTATGTAAATCTATTGCTTTCATCAAATTTCTCCTATTGTCATTTATTCCCGTACTCTTTCAAATACAGAGATAAAATCAGTCTTTTTAATCAAATAGCATCCAAAATAAACCGGGCAAGACCATCATGATTATTGTCGTCACTAGTTATGACATCTGCGCTTTTCTTGACCAGGTCTGTTCCATTTATCATGGCAATTCCGCAACCTGCTGCTTCTATCATTGAAATGTCATTCTGTTCATCACCAGCAGCATAAGTGTTCTCTACAGGGATTCCCAAGATGTCAGCAAGTCTTTTTACTGCACTTCCCTTTCCGGCTTCTGATGGAAAAATCTCCATGTAATAAGGATTAGAATACAAAAGAGTAAGTTTCCCTTCTGTAAGTTCATAAAGAGCTTTTCTAAATCTCTCCTGCTTGTCATGGTCATGAAGCTCAATTGCAATCATCTTGGAGGGAGCCGTTTTCAAATATTGCATCACATCATCTGCAACTATAAGAGGTGTCTTAATAACCCTTCTGTAATAGTCCATGCACTCGCCATCATGCCTTGATACGATATGAGTCTCGTTATATGTATGGCAATGGATTCCATACTCATCGGCCAAATCAAGGATCTGTGGCACCATTTCAAGAGGCACTCCCGTCTTATAAACGTATTTATCTTCATCTACGCTATATATCTCTGTTCCGTTAGAACCACATAAAAAGCTTCCCTTAAAATTTAGTCCAAGGCCATTATAAACCGCCTTGGCAGAGTCAATTGCTCTTCCTGTATTGATACAGAAGTGATTTCCTGCATCTGTAAATTGTCTAAGAGCCTCCATGGTTTTTGGGGTAATGACCTTGTCTTTATTAAGTAGTGTCCCATCAAGGTCAAAGAAAAAAATCTTACTCACGTAAATATAAAGTCTCCATTCATAATTTGTGTCAGTATGCTAATTGCCGCCTATAAACGAACAAAGTCTTTACCTGCTGTTTCAAAACAGGTAAAGACCAAATAGCAAAACAATAGGCGTCATCCCTCAACTATAAGGTATCTGCCATCTCCAATATCAAAAACCTCATCGGCATCAAGCACATTGCTGCCTTCCGTATCAACTCCGGTCTCCTCAAAATATTCTTCTACCTCATCGACACCATCGACAACCACAGCCATACAGTCCTCCAGGAAGGCCTCGGCCTCCTCCATATTCGATGCTACATCCTCAGGGAAAAGCTGACCCTGATTCTCCAAAAAACATCTAAGAACTGCTTCATCATACTCGTGCATAAAAAGTCCTCCGTAACTTCTTTATAATAGCCGTAATTTCTGCATTTCGTGATAGAGCCTTGCTATTGGAAGTCCAACAACATTATAGTAATCGCCTCTGATACCATTTATAAAGATTGCAAACTGTCCCTGGACTCCGTAGCCTCCTGCCTTGTCGTCCGGTTCTCCTGTAGCAACATAGTCAAGTATCTCCTGCTCTGTCATAGGTGCTACATCCACAAAGGTTTCCTCGTGGAAGGTAAAGCTCTTTTCCTTGCCCTCTTCATCTGTGTAGAAGCATGTAACTCCAGTAAACACGGAATGGGCATTTCCTGATAAGTTCCTTATCATATCCGCAGCGTCGTTGCGGTTCTTGGGTTTTCCAAGCACTTTACGATTATATGATACAACGGTGTCTGCGCCGATTACAACTAGTCTATCTGTATCATTCGTTAAAATTTTGTGAAAAATCTCGGAAGCTTTTTGAAAAGACAACTCCTCAACAATCTTACTTGGATCATCGGAGTTTATTATCTCCTCTCCCTGTGCAGGGATAACTTCGTACTCCGGGATTACCTTTGAAAGAAGCTCTTTTCTTCTAGGTGACCCCGATGCTAAAACATATCTCATATCTTTCTTTCCTTTAAACCTTCATTTCTGGTATAAACACTCTTGAGTTCTGAGTGCTTAAAACCTTAGAATTTCGAACAGCTTCATCTCCAAACTGTTTCTGGGAATTAACCCTTTCTGATGCATCAAGCTTCTTATTATCAACCTTGATATAATTGCCATTTTCGTCCATAACATGAGCCTTGTCGGTATCTGAAAGCTCAACTGACAAAATGTGCCATAGTTTCTCCCTTAATTTCTCATTCTCAACAGGGAAAAGAATCTCCACGCGCCTTTCCAGGTTTCGCGGCATCCAGTCCGCACTACTTGCGTAGTACTCAGGAATTCCACCATTTTCAAAATAGAATATCCTGCTATGTTCAAGGTAATTGCCAACTATTGATCTGACTGTGATATTCTCACTAACTCCGGGAATTCCTGTCCTAAGGCAGCAAATACCTCTTACTATTAGATCAATCTTAACTCCCATTGAGCTTGCCTTGTAGAGCTCCGCAATAACATCCTTGTGGCATATTGAATTCATCTTGGCAATGATCCTTGCGCTCTCACCATTTTTAGCATGCTCTTCTTCTCTTTTGATAAGGTCTATTATCCTGTCCTTGAGCCATAAAGGTGCCAGGGAGAGTTTATTCCAGCCAAGAGGCTCAGAATAACCTGAGAGCATATTAAATACAGCTGTTGCATCCTCGCCAAATGCGGGAGCACAGGTAAAAAGACCTACATCTGTATACTGCTTGGCTGTGGAATCATTGTAGTTACCAGTAGCAAGATGAACATATCTCTTTATTCCGTCATCTTCTCTTCTGACAACAAGAGTAATCTTACAGTGGGTCTTAAGACCAACAAGTCCATAGATAACGTGACATCCGGCTTTTTCAAGCATCTTGGCCCAGACGATATTATTTTCCTCATCAAATCTGGCCTTTAGCTCAACAAGAACTGTTACCTGTTTGCCATTGTCAGCTGCCTTTGCAAGAGCTGCAATGATAGGCGAATTACCACTTACTCTGTAAAGAGTCTGCTTGATAGCCAGTACATCCGGGTCTATGGCAGCTCTTTCTACAAACTTAACGACATTCTCAAAAGTCTCATATGGGTGATGCATCAGAATATCTCCCCTACTGATAACTTCAAAGATATTGTCATCCATCTCAAACTCAGGTACTGGTGCAGGAGCATTATACCTGTGTTCTTTGAGATGGTCAAATCCCTCAAGCTTGTACATCTTCATAAGAAATGTCAGATCCAGAGGTCCCTCTATGTTATAAATCTCATTTTCTTCAACATTTAATTCCTCAGTAATGAGTTTTAAAAGCTTTTTATTTATGCCAGCTTCAACTTCAAGTCTAATTGCCTGCCCCCACTGACGGCGTTTTATCTGTTTTTCAATCTCTTTTAAAAGATCCTCCGCCTCATCCTCGTCAATAGACAGATCGGCGTTTCTACCAACTCTGTAGGGCGAACTTGTAATGACATCATAGTTTAAAAAGAGCCTTGAAATGTTTTTCTGGATTATATCCTCCAAAAAGATAACCTTGCGGACAGAATCCTCACCGCCATTTCCAGGTATTTCCAAAACTCTGGGAAGTACATTGGGAACCTGAACTGTAGCAAAATCGACGTCATCTTTGCCCTCTTTTTTCTTAAGAAGTGCTGCTATATTCAAGGTTTTATTTCTGATAAGAGGAAATGGCCTTGAGGAATCGACAGCCATTGGAGTCAGAACAGGGTACACAAACTCATCAAAATACCTGTCCACATACTCCCTGTCTTTGCCCATAAGATCTTCTGCCTTGCAGATCATAAGCCCCTTTGACAAAAGAGCTGGCACAAGTTCCTTATTGTATATTTCATACTGCTTGTCTACAAAGTCATGAACATGCCTTAGAACCTCTTCAAGCTGCTCAGTAGCTGTCATGCCAGCTATATCTAGCTTTTTGTAATCTGCATTTATCATGTCCTTGAGTGATGCAACTCTGACCATGAAAAATTCATCAAGATTGCTGGCAGAGATGCTAAGAAACTTAAGCTTCTCAAATAAAGGATTATCAGAATCCTCAGCCTCTGACAGGACTCTTTCATTAAACTGAAGCCAGCTAAGCTCCCTGTTTATGTAGTATTTAGGATTTTCAAAATCTTCGCTCTTCTTATTTTTTTCTTTTATCTTTGCCATAAATAACCCCTCGATTTCTTATAGCATTTTCTTTTGCCTGATAACTGGCCTTATGCCAAATACTTCCTCGAAAAAGGCCGCTCTGTTATTAAAAAGCCCCTTTTCAAGAGTAATGTCTGCCTTGGTATCAACAGTGATAATAAGCTCGTCATCCTCAAGCTTTACCTTGACATCCTTAAATTTCTGCTTGTGAGTTCTGTCAAGTCCATTAGCAGCTCTAAGTATCGCTGTCAGCTTGGCAACTCTCAGATAATCTTCTCTCGAGATTCCTTCCATATAGCGGCTAGGTGAACCAAAATACTCGAATTCTTCATGATTGTATCTGACAATATTGGCAACCATCAGTCTTTCCAAATGGGAAAGCCCTATGATCTCCGTAGACATTATGATGTTATAAGAACAATCCCCCAGGTATACTACGCTTATATACTTGCCACAATCATGAAGGATAGTTGCAATCTGCAAAAGAAGTCTGTCTCTTTTTCCAAGTCCATGAAGCTCTTTAGTATTATCAAAGATTGTAAGGGCAATCTTTTGAAGGGTTTCTCTTCTGGACTTACTGCCCATGAATCTCTTGGAAATGTTCTGGGCACAAGCCACAATGTCCTGCTCAAAGTCATGGGGCGATCTTATAAAATTCTTACGCTCTGCGTATTCGTAAGCAATACCATCACAGAGTGTGATACCAGGAGCCCAGATATTAGAAGCATTTGTGGCATCGAGAATACACTTTATAAGCACTCCGGATACATACAAAAGAGGTACATTGTCCTCTGGAATGTTCAGCTTTTTTGCTACAACAATATCACTTACCTGATTGGCCTGAGATAGGAACCCTAAGTATTCCTGAGTTGTTATATAGCCATCGCCTTTACCCTCCTTGCTAAATCTCTGCACAAGAGGAGAAACATAGTCATCTATAACTATTATGTTGTCTATTGAGTTGTCCTTCAGGTATAGTTTGGAAAAAACAGATAGCTGAGAATTTACAAGCTCTGACACAAGTTCCATGTACTTAAGCCTCGGAGCATGAACAAGTTCCATGGTGGTATGGATCCTGAGCACGCCAGTCTTTAAGTTCTGAGTTGCAACAAGGGTGTCTTTTTCGAAAAGAGATATCTGAATGCTACCACCGCCAATGTCGACTATGGCTGTAGGCTTAGCAATGATTTCTTTAAAGAAGCCGTGTTTAAGGGCTATGGATTTATAATCGAGGAATCTCTGCTCTGAATTACTAAGTATGTCAATTCTGATGCCGGTTCTCTGCTGAATAAGGTCGCGAACAACCTCAATGTCCCTGGTCTCTCTGACAGCACTAGTACCATAGGCCTGATAGTGAGTCACGCCATAGCTCTTCATGATCTGTCTGAAATCCAGAAGGATTCTTATCATTTCTTCTACATGTCTGTGTGAGATCCTGCCGGTAGCATAGGTCTCACTACCAAGATCCATTCGGTGCCTAACATAGTCAAGCTCTCTGACGCCATTTTTATGGGAAAGCTCAAAAACTTTCAGCGCCATTTCATAGGATCCCACGTCAATTGCAGCAAAAACCTCTCCTGTCATATTTGCCCCTCAATGAATAAATATACTCCGGTAATTAATTGATGTATTTCGTGCCGATATTTTAGTCGTGTGTTTAGTAGTTTCCGAGGATTTTGAGCATTTTGGCTTCCTCGCGCAGACCACGGAGTGCATTCTTAACTGCACTGTCAGCAAGGTTGCCCTCGAAATCTATAAAGAAGCGGTATTCCCAGTCCTTATCCTCGATTGGACGGGATTCAATCTTGGTCATATTAAGGTTATTGTATATAAAATGAGACATCATGTGGTAAAGACTACCGGCCTCGTGTGGAATTTCCATGCAGATGCTGACCTTATGAGCATCCTTAAGAAATACCTTGCGATTAGTAACAATAATAAAGCGGGTAGAATTAGAATCCGCCTGATTTATTCCCTCTTCCAGTATTTCAAGTCCATAGACCTTTGCTGCAAGAGCACTGGCAATTGCAGCCTGTGATTTATCTTTATCCTGGGCAACCTTTCTGGCCGCGAAGGCATTGTTCTTCATACTGATCTGCTCAAACTCACTGTGCTCAGACAAAAATCTGGCGCTCTGCATAAGGGACTGCGGGTGAGAATAAACTCTTTTTATGTCAGAGAGCTTAGTCCCCGGAACGCCCAAAAGACAGTGTCTGATAGGAATGATCTCCTCACCTATAATGTAATGTTCATACTCTGTCAGAAGGTCATATATTTCACTAACTACGCCAGCAGTTGAATTTTCGATTGGAAGAACAGCATAATCTGCGCTTCCATCCTCAAGTACAGCCATGGCATCCCTGAAAGTGTCTACATGGAAGCTGTTTACCTCATCTCCAAAATATTTCTTCATGGCAGCTTCTGAGTATGAGCCCTCAGCACCCTGATAGCACACTCTTGAACTTGCCTTATCTATTGAATCAATCTGGATAAAAGGGAGATTTCCTGCAGCTCCGGCACTTGCAAGTTTCTGATACTGTAGTTTACGGCTCATTGACATAAGATGGGAAAAGAGCTCCTCCACGCCCGTCTTATTGAATTCAGAACTAGCCAGTTCTTTTACTGCCTTAAGCTTCTGATCCTCTCTCTCTTTATCAAAAACCTTCTTGCCTGTTGAAATCTTGTAGTCCGCAACCTGTGAAGCTATATCCATCCTCTTTTCAAACAGCTCCACTATCTGCTTGTCTACTTTATCTATCTCTACTCTAAGTTCACTTAAATCCATTTTCGCTGCCCCTGTATATTATTAGCCTCTTTATGTCGATATATATGTAAAGACTCTAAGTTAAGTTTATGATAAAAACCGCTTGATAGCAATAAGTGCAAGCAATATAATAATTTTGAGACCACTATATTTTGTAGTTTCGTTTTTTATGGAGGCATATTATGAGCAGAAAGGCAATGTTTGGGTTTGCTACAGCCGCAATAATTGCTATTGGTTTATTTGTGCTTTATATTTTCAGCAAGCAAATCCCACGAGATCCTGCAGATGTAGGTAATCTTGCTGGAAACCTTCACAACAAGGGACTTTTCTTTGAAATGGATGGAAAGGTCTACTTTTCTAACCCCTACGATCACGATTGTCTTTATTCCATGAATCCTGATGAATCACATCCAAAGAGACTTACAAGTATGCGCGCCCAGTATATAAGTGGCGCTCACGGATTTCTATATTTTTACATGGATTCAACTAAAAAGTCCGATAAGGTATCAGGTCTTGGTTCTGTTTCCAACCAATATGGTATCTATAGATGTAAAATTGACGGAAGTGATCAGGAGTGCCTTCTTAGAGATTTCTGCGGCGAAGTGCAGCTATGCGGCGAGTACCTTTATTACCAGACTAAGCTTAATGGCGGTGCTCTTAACAAAATAAGGGTTGATAAAAAAGAAAAACAGCAGGTAGTTCCCGAAATGATCTCGCCTGTTTGCTACGATAGAGGTACTATCTATTACACTGGAGTTTCCCAGGATCATTACATTCACGCCATGAATACCCAGGCTGGAGATACCACCAGGGACGTTTTGTACGGGCATCTCTTTTTCCCTGTAGTTATGGGAAATTACATCTACTATATGAACGGAGATGCAGGCTACAGCCTGTGGCGCGCCAACATGTATGATGGAACTACAGAAGTTGTTATAAATGAGCGTCTTGATAACTACACCATGGATAACAACTATATTTACTACACATATTCAAATGGGCTTGATTCTCAGCTCAGACGCTGCACACTTGATGGGGAAAATAAGACAATTCTTTTTGAGGGAGTTACCAATTGCCTTAATGTTACTTCACACTTCTTGTATTTTAAGGTTTACGGAAACGACGATGTGATGTATCATATGCCATTGGATGGTAGCAATCAAATTTCAGTTCTGACATTTGATTAAACATGTAGAATTGCGAAAATGACGTTAGTCTTGGAGCAATTCGTATATCATAAAAAATATTTAATGAGGAGAAGGTATGAACAATTTGCGACACATGATGAACCCTCTCGACTTCTCGGTAGAGGAGCTTGAGGCCCTATTCGATGTGGCTAATGACATCGAAAAAAACATGGGGGAATATTCCCACAAATGTGATGGCAAGATTTTAGCCACATGTTTTTATGAACCCAGTACCAGAACAAGACTTTCCTTTGAAACTGCAATGCTTCGCCTAGGTGGTAAGACACTTGGTTTTGCAGATGCCGGATCGTCTTCAGCAGCAAAAGGCGAAAGCGTAGCCGATACAATACGTGTTATTTCCTGTTTCGCAGATATATGTGCCATGCGTCACCCCAAGGAAGGTGCTCCAATGGTTGCAGCTGCTAATTCTCTTATTCCTGTTATCAATGCTGGCGATGGCGGACATCAGCACCCCACTCAGACTCTTACAGATCTTTTAACCATCAGATCCCTATATGGTAAACTTGGTGATTTTACTATCGGCCTTTGCGGCGATCTTAAATTCGGACGTACTGTCCACTCTCTTATTAATGCTCTTACCAGATACACTGGTATTCATTTTATTTTCATTTCCCCTAAGGAGCTTAAGGTTCCTGATTATATAACTGAAATGCTTGATTCTAAGGGAATTACCTATGAAGAGGTAATAAAGCTTGAAGACGTAATGCCAAGACTTGACTTTTTGTACATGACAAGAGTACAGAAGGAACGTTTCTTCAACGAGGAAGACTATATCAGATTGAAGAATTTCTATATTCTTGATAAAGCCAAGATGGAGCTGGCAAAAGAGAAAATGTTCATCCTCCACCCACTTCCAAGAGTTAATGAAATTTCTGTCGAGATTGATAATGACCCAAGAGCAGCCTACTTCAAGCAGGTTCAGTACGGTTTATACGTAAGAATGGCTCTGATACTGACACTCCTTAATATGACAGATGCACATATGAATGAGGGACTACTCAGGCAGTTCTGATATCTGAGATTATAATTTCAGCTAATAATCATTTATTCATAAAGATATTTGAAAGGAAAAACACATGTTAAACATAGGAAAAATCGAAGAAGGCTTCGTTCTTGATCATATCCAGGCCGGAAAGAGCATGCACATATACAGACACCTTGGCTTAGATAAGCTTGACTCAACAGTTGCCATTATTAAAAATGCCAAGAGCAAGGCTATGGGCAAAAAAGATATCCTTAAAATCGAATGTGATATCAACTCCCTTGACCTTGATGTTCTTGCCTTTATCGATCACAACATCACAGTTAACGTAATAAAAGATGGCGAGATCATCGAGAAGAGATCTCTTGTACTTCCAAAAGAGATCACAGGAGTGATCAAGTGTCACAACCCTCGTTGCATCTCTTCTATCGAGCAGGAACTTCCTCAGATCTTCTATCTTGCCGATGAGAAAAAAGAAATCTATCGCTGCAAATACTGCGATGAAAAATACAGTAATGGGGATTCAGCTGTTCACTGAATAACAGGAGTTCGGATATTAAGAAAGCCAAAAATAAGGCACATCGCTATGCATCCAGGCATAGATATTAAGCAACGGAATGCTCCATGCTTTGCATTCTCGCATTCCTAAACACCATTCGGAATCTGCACTATCGTGCGACTTCCTCATGGTGTTTGTTCGTCAAAATAAAAAAGACACAGCACACCTTGCAAGCAAAGTGCTGTGTCTTTTATTTTGACTCGCTTAATATCCGAACTCCTGTGCCCAGTACCATGATCCATCAGATGTCTGGCAAATGGCGATACCAACTGTCTTGTAACCAGCATCCATAATGTTTGCTGCATGAGTTGGTGAATTCATCCAAGCAGCATATACGCTATCAGCTGACTGATAGAGCTTGGCAAGATTCTCACCATACTGAACAGTACTATCAACAGTCCAGAAATCTGAGTTATTTGGTCTTGTGTGAGAGAACTTAGTTGTAATCTCACTTGCACGAACCTGCGCTGCATTTGTAAGAGCAGTGCTCCAGGTAAGTTCTGCAAGACCTCTTGCTACTCTTTCCTGATTCATAAGGTTAAACACAGCCTGACATGCATCTGTTGCTGCCTGACTTGAAGCTGCACGACCTGCAAGGGCAATGGCTTCATCATCGATATAGATTTCTCCAACACCTTCATCAAGTCCTCTTACGGCAGCCTGATCATCAATGCTCTGTGTACCAACAGAACCACAAGCTATAAAGGTGAATGCCATAACCGCTGCAATACTAACTGCAAACACTCTTTTTAACTTTCTCATAATCGTTTCTCCTACACACTTTTAAATAGTGGACAGAATGCTCCACTCACGTTTTTTTCTTAACTTAATCCTACATGAATGAATATCCCAATTCAATAAAAGAAAGATAATATTTTGACTGTTTTGAGTATATATTTCAGTTTATATCAGCCTAAAATGAAATTATTATTCACCACTCCCAGGCGCCTGTTTTATAGGTATGTACAACAAATCTTTTTCCGCTTCCAGACTGGCCACTGCAGGTTGAAAGTGTAAGAAGACTCGGGTACTGGCTAAAGTCTGCATCGGAAGGTCTTGGATAAGCAGATGAATACTGGATAAAATCCAAAAGTTCATTGTAAGATTCTGTAGTCTCCACTACTTTATAGGCATCACTACCTACTCGAGTAATATAATAGCCAAAGACTCTGTACTGAAAAATGTAATCCTTGGTGTAGATATAAACATATGGATCCTTTTCAAGAAGCTCCTCATTACCGCTTGCATAGAGCTTTTTTAGGCTTCCAAACATAGAACCGTTTCGCATATTGTGGCCAAAGATTATATCGTGCATCCCTCTAAATTCAGGATCACTTAAAACATCCTCAAAAAGACATCCCGCCTTATTTACCTGCCCATCAAAGGTAAGATGAAGGTACTGGTCAACCTCATTTTCTTTTACCACAGGATAACTAATATCAAGGCAGGGAAAATAGAGCCATGCAACCACATCAGGATTGATTTCTTCTAGTTTGTCAAAATCAACTCTGATAAGAGGATACTCAACAACTGAGGATTCCTCCTGAGATGGCCATGTAATAGCAGAAGATTCAATTGTTTCATACTCATTGTCAGCCACAGCATACTCTTTCTGGTCATCGTAGATTCTGTAGCCCTCATAGGCAATAACTCCTATACAGATCAGTATTGCTATTATGCGCAATACTTTAAACACCTTGCTCTTCATAATATCCCCCTCATGTGTCATTTTGGGCAACTATACATATATAATATACGAATTGCTCCATGACTATGTCATAAATTAATATTATCACTTCATTACTCATGATGTATACTAAACATGTATGAAATTTAGATTAAAAGGGAGATAACATGAACGAGAATATGAATCAACAGGGCCAGCCAGTTCAGGGGCAGCCCGGCCAATACTATCAACAGGGGCAGCCTTATGGCCAAATGTACAATATGGCGCCACCACAGCCACCTAAAAAGAGCTTTTTTAGCAGGTTCCACACAGACAAGTTCCACTGGACAGATCAGTTTCTGTTAGTTGGTCTGATTTCAATCGTACTACTTATATGCGGTGAACTTGTTGGAGAGCTTTTAACCTACGGATTATTTTCTGCAAATTTAGCTGATGACCCTACAGGATTTTTCAATATTACTGTAATGTACTTTAACTTCATAGGAATTTGGATTGTACTGTGCCTCTACATGGCAATTGTTCCCAAGAACCGCCCTATCCTAAAGGCCATTGGCACCGCTCCAAAAGGCAACAACGTTCTCTTTTTGGTAATAGGTCTTTTGATTGGTTTTGGAACCAATATGATCTGCGCAATTGGAGCTATGCTTCACAAGGACATCAGTATTACTTTTGATTCACTACCTATCTTTGAGCTTTTGGTTTTATTTATAGCAGTATTTGTGCAGTCCTCCGCAGAGGAACTCCTATGCCGAGGCTTTATATACCAGAAGCTTAGAAAAGGCTACAAGAACCCTTGGGTTGCCATTATCCTTAATGCAGTATTTTTTGGTGCTCTTCATCTTGGAAATCCGGGAGTAGGTTTCCTTGCCATTCTTGATATTGTAGTTACTGGTATTTTCTTTTCACTTATGGTTTACTACACCGACAGTATCTGGTGCGCTATGGCAGCTCACGCAGCCTGGAATTACACTCAGAACATAATCCTGGGACTTCCTAACAGCGGAATTGTTTCACCTTTTTCAATTTTCAAGCTTGATGCTGCTTCAGCAACCGGCTCTTTTGCCTACAACGTAGACTTTGGTCTTGAAGGCACAATACTTGCGGTATCTGTTCAGGTTGCCGGATGTATAGTAATGTTCCTTCTCTTCCACAACAAACACGAAAAAGACTATGAACCATGGAATAACTAATTACGACAATTACAAAACAATCATATTTCACATCGACGTTAATTCTGCGTTTCTATCCTGGTCCGCAGTTAAAAAACTAAGGGATGAGCCTGGCAGTATCGACCTGCGCACTGTTCCTTCCGCCGTAGGAGGCGATGTAAAGAGTCGCCACGGTATCATAACTGCCAAATCAATACCAGCCAAAAAATATGGAATAGTTACTGGAGAGCCTGTTGTAAAGGCTCTCCAGAAATGTCCTAATCTCATTCTGGTACAGGGTGATTTTACAACCTACAGAATGTATTCCCACGCATTTATAGAAATAATAAAGAGATACTCTCCTAAACTTCAGCAGGTTTCAATTGATGAAGCTTATCTTGATATGTCTGGGGAAAAAGAACTATTTAAAGATTCTGAATCCGAAGACTTCCCATGGCCTCTGAACGTAGCCCGGCTCATAAGAGATGAGATCAGAAACACTCTCGGCTTTACAGTCAATGTGGGAATCTCTTCCAATAAGCTCCTTGCAAAAATGGCCAGCGATTTCAAAAAGCCGGATTTGACCCACACTCTTTTCCCTCATGAAATACAAGAAAAGATGTGGCCTCTTCCTATCGGCGATCTCTACGGATGCGGTAAATCAACCGCTTCAAGACTTACATCTCTTGGCATAAAGACAATTGGAGATGCAGCAAATAGCGACTATGAGTTTCTATGCTCCATCCTGGGCGAAAACGCCGCAGGCTATATCTACAATAGTTCAAATGGCTATGGCAGTACTAAGGTGCATGATGAATACGAAGATGCCAAGAGCTATTCTAATGAAACTACTCTTAAATCCGACCTTACAGCAGATTCCTACGATAAAGAAATAGAGCCCATTCTAAAGTATCTATCAGGCAAGGTTTCAGGAAGGCTTAAAAGAGATGGCGTCTACGGCTGCACCATCACAGTAAGCGTAAAAACTGGCAATTTTAAACGTCACTCAGCTCAGATGAAAATTGATTCCTCGACTGATGACGACGCAGTAATTTACAAATGTGCCAAAATATTATCTGATAAGCTCCTCCTTGGTGATGAAGGTCTTTTTATAAAAGGAGAAGTCATCCGCCTTGTGGGCGTTGGAGTAAGTAAGCTCGATGACGGTTCCTACAGACAGCTCAATCTCTTTGATGTACTGGCAGAAATTCCACATTCAGGAACTCCAGGAGCTACAGGCTCTAAAAGCGCTATAGACAAAGAGCCAGACTTTGATAAAAAATTCCAGCGCCAGAAAAAGTTAGACCAAATGGCCAAAGAAATAGATACCCGCTACGGAAAAGGAACCATAATAAAAGGAAGTACCCTAAAGTGATGTTCATCATCAGGGATACTTCCTTTTTCTTTTTCTTTTATATTCTGTTGGAGGCAGCAATCGTCTCTTTTATCAGCTTCTTGATAAGTGAGACAAGTCCATTTTCCTCATCAAAAAGATATACATAACCCTGTAGGGACTGAGCCTTTTGCCTTAAGTTCTTGCAATGGCTCCATACCCAGATTGCTGACTGTCCCTTGCCATTCTTGGCTTCCTGGATCAGATTGGCTGCTGCACTGTTTCCGTCAAAGGCAACCACTGCAGATGGTCTTCTTTCAAATATCTCATAGTTAAAGCTCTTATAGATTCCCATGCCCTCAGCTTCCGTAGAAACCCTGATAAAGACACCTGCCTTCCTTAGCTTGTCTATCTCTTTTTCTGTCAAAAGAGCTGGCACAACCGCATATATCCTAAATCCCTTGTTGTTATGCTCTATCAGGTATTTCTCATATCCAGATAGCTTATGGCCAATTACAAAGCAGACTTCTTCCGGGTTCAAAAAGTCCATAAGTTCATCAAGCTGTCTGGCAGCATCTTCTCTTACTCGCGTTGCTCTGTTCTCAGTATTAAAGCTGCCTCCTAAAAGTACAACAGGAAATCTATCCCAAGTGATCTCCTGGACGATATCTTTTAGCTCAGTGTTAGCATCAAGCTTTCCAGCCTTACTCTTAGCTCCTCCGGAAATCTTGACAGCATGCATTTTATCAAGAAGAACATCCTCAAAATCCTTGTTCTTAACAAGTCTTGCGAAGGCTTCCTTCTTGTCAGAGTAGGCCTGTCTGCTCTTTTCAATAATATAGCTTTCTGCTTCCTTCATTAGAGAAAGCTCTTCCTGTGACAATCCAAGAAGCTTTTCAAGAGAAAGCTGCTCATCTATTGAAGAAGTGCCATAAAGCGCAGCCCCATCTGTTCCCTGAACGCACTTTATTCCCTGTCTTAAGTACTCCTTAAGAGGATGCTTATCAAGTGAATTGAGGTTATTAAGGCGTACATTACTGGTTATCTGGAATTCCAGGACCACATTGTTTTCTTTTAGCTCTTTTAAAACTGTTCTTCCCTTCTTGGATTTAAGAGAATAGGTATAAAGGCCATGACCCAGGCGAATCCTTGGCATTTGCTGGCCTTTTACAAGGCTGTCCCTGACACACTGTATACTGTGGGCTATGTTGTCCTTTAGACTGTCATTTTCTCCTGCGTGGATACGAATTACAAAGGTAGGATCCTTTTGACATATCTTGGCTATTTCCTTAAACACTGGCTTAAGAGTTATTATGTCATTTATCTCTTCTCCAACAAAGTCGCAGCCAGCAACATAAGGATCAAGGGATGTTGCCTTTAAAACTTCAAGGTTCTGCTCCAGATAATCTGCAGGTGTTACCGCATCCTTAATGATAGTAAGGGGAATCCTACGCATTGCAGCAAGGAATCTTATCATAACCCCGGTTTCCCTGTAGATTCTAGGCATAACCTCGTGAACCTGCCGGAGCATCTCTATGGATTCATACTTTTTAACAAGGGTTGTATCACTTATTTCCGCATACTCAACGCCCTGCTTTTTATAGCCTCTTGCAATCCAAAGAAGCTTATCCTGGAAAATAGTATTGTTGCAATAGTCGGGATTCTCTTTATCTTTTAGCATCTGCAAAAGAGCTGCTCTTACGTCTGCATCCGGTATCTGGGATACATTTGATAAAAAGATCCTCTCCTCGCTCTCTTTGCCCTTGCAAAAGACATATCTGTAGAGGTAAACCTTCTCAAGATTAGTAAATACCGCCTGTCCATCTCTTATGATTCCAAGAGAGCCGCGGATCTTGACTATATTCATCTCGGCATTATCAAGATTGTGGAGAATAAGATCAGCAAAATTTATAAAGGTGTTGTCGTTTATTTTTCTATCAAGGTACTTGCCCTTTAGCTGTGAAGTCACAAACTGCCTTGCAACCTTCTCTCTCTGGGCATTTACCTTTATCCATTGCTCCGCAGTCAGCTGAAGATCAAGCTTTTTAACATAGTATAAAGGGTATCTGATCTGATGGTAGATACCAAGGGCGATCAGTATGTCCGCAGGCAGATTTCCGTTCATATGAGTATGAAGATCTGCTCTGAATTTGAGCTGTTTGGGAATATAGGTGGTAAAAAGAGTCTTGGACATATCCAGCTTATAATTCTTGGTCTGACTCATCAAGGTCTTGGCAATAGCTGGAACCTGAGCCTTTTGGAGGATTCGGCCATCAGGATAGATGGTCGCAATCTCAACATTTCCAAGTTTAAAAAGATATACCTCTTCTCCAAGAGCTCCCACATAGCAAGGAATTTCGCCCTTTATGATAAACTTCCCATCTTCATCCTGAGACAAGGGAAGTTTGCAGGTCTTAGCCAGGTTCCTTATTAGGTTTCCTGATGTGTGGTTAGGAGTTTTCAGGATGTAATATAACCTGTCTAAATCCTTGTAGAGATTGATAACTATATCTTTTTCATTGTCCAAAAAGAAAAAAGTAAAATATGTCATAGGCTTCCTCTTCTTGTGCTATCACAAAAGCTGCTGCATATCCCTGGGCAGCTTTGCTGTAATCTTTATTCTCTCTTTAGTGATTGGCTGGTCAAACTCTATATATCCTGCATGGAGGGCGGCTCTTTCAAGGCCGTGGCTATTTGCTATCTCTTTGCCATAGAAGTTATCGCCAAGAAGCGGGTGCCCAAGATATGCCATGTGAACCCTTATCTGATGGGTTCTGCCAGTATCAAGATGAAGCCTTACAAGGGCATAATCTTCAAACTGCTTCTCAACCACGTAGTGGGTTATGGCTTCCTTGCCCTCAGGGTGAACTTCGCGGATCATACGCTCATCAGGGCGCCTTCTGATAGGCTCGTTTATAGTGCCCATTTCATTTTCAAACACCCCGCTGCACAGAGCCAGGTATTCCTTGCGCCTTGACATATTCTCTTTTTGTTTAGACAAAAGAGCTGCACTATGGCGGTTCTTGGCAAAAATCACAAGTCCCGATGTCTCCCTGTCCAGTCGTCCTACCGTGCGGATCACGTGGTTCTGTCCCGTTTCCTCATAGTATCCGGCAAGGTAATTGCTAAGAGAGTCCTTGTAATGGGCATAGGATGGATGAACTACCATATCCCCTACTTTGTTAATGATTATAAGATCCTCATCCTCATAAACAATATCAAGCTCTCCCCTGGCAGGAACAATATCGCCTGCATTGTCATTATCCTCGTAAATTCTGACAATAAGCGTATCTCCGGAAGTGAGCTCATCTATAAGACGTACAGGTTCACTCTTTTCCTGACATTCATCAGCCTTTCTGATGCACATGACTCCATCAGAAAACAGCTTACACCTTGTCATCTCACGGCTTGAGAGTTCCATATTATCACGCATGATCTCTCCTGCGGTGATAGTCTTATTATCGTCATTTATGTACTTGTATCTGAGTTCTCTGTAGCTGTTATCCATTAAAGCTCTGATTCCCTACCACTAATACCAAAACGACCAACTGCGACAAAGAAAAACGCAGTTGCAATAGCTGTAAATGCAGCTGTAGAAGCATTAAGGACATATGTTAAATTAGCATAAGCTGCTAGCTCGCTAGTCCCCATAAATCTGCCAATTATTATTGTGCTAATTGTTCCAGACGCACTTCCTATATAGCTAATAAAAATAGTTATAAGGGTATAACATATTCCCAGACCTTTTCTGTTTGTGGCAGTATTCTTTTGACATGAAATGTAAAAAGAAATATAAACTGCCAGAGTGATGATTGGGAAAAAGATTTGAATCGGAAACATCCTTACATCTAATATCTCTGGCGGCATTCCCATACGAGTTCCTATGGCGTTCTGATTTAGAATAACGAAGCCAGCTACTCCTATAACCATTACTTGAAAAATAAGAGCAAGCAGCCCTGGTACCTTTATATCCCTGTCAGAGCCAAGTCGCCCACAAGCTATGAGAAAAAGCGGGTTAGCAATATTAGTTATAAAAGTTACCGGAAAGCTTATCATATTGGATACTGCAGCTTTTGCCGCTATAAACGCTGCACCTTTACTGGCAAAATACTTATTAGTAAGTAGATTAAGTGGAATATCAATACAGGAAATTGCAACTGCAAAAATAATCAGCAAAGTAGCCATAAGTCTCTTGTTTTTAATATTTCCGGTAATGACTGCCACAAACAGTATTCCGTATATTACAAGTTTTAATGTCACAAGCCAAAAAGAAACTGGAATGATCCTGGCCTCCATATCTTTTGTTCCAAATAATGCACTTCCCCAAGTGCCCTGGTGCTGAATGATATACACTGATACATACACCAGAATAGTCTGAAGAATAAAGGCTGCAATTGCTGGTCCTTTAACACGGTTGTCTTTCATTTTTTTCCTCTTTAATACTTTCATTTTTAATTATATACGTTATTGCGCATATAGGCATAGCTAAAGCGCCAGAATAAAGTATTAACTTTTTGTAACCAAAAATCAAGTGTTGTAATTAAGCGTACTAATCGCTTCTATTTCGTCCGCAAAATAAGGCTAAATACTAGCAACAAGTAGTTGGTAGAGATAAGAATTATTTCATATTATGGTTATGAAGTAATACCTGATATTTTCCTTAATATCAGGTCATATCTATAGCTGAAAGGAATGTATGAAAAAATGAAAAAGAAAAATATACTGTCGGCCCTTCTTTTGGCTGCTATGATCACGGGATGTGTGGGGAACATTCCTGCAGCAGAAAAAGGGGCTGCAACTGATGTTTCTCTGGATAATTCCAGCCTTGAAATATCAGCAGAACAAGCTAGTAGTGCTTATGATGCTAGTTCAACACTCACATCAGTAGAGGAACCTATCGAAACAGCTTTTGTAGATGATGTAGCTCTTAAGGATCTTTGTCAGGATTACTTCGTTCTTGGAGTAGGCATCAATGGAAGTGATCTTTTTAACCAGTGCCTTAATATTCCGCAGTACATGGAGCTTTCCAAAAAGCACTTTGGAAGTGTGACCATGACCAACCTTATGAAGAGCTGCTATATTCTGGACCAGGCAGGATCCCAGGCTAATCTTTCAAGTGGAAACGCTGAGCCAGCTTTATCTTTTGACACAATCGATCCAACTCTTAAATGGTGCCAGGAAAATGGCATGAAAATGCGTGGTCACACCCTTGTATGGCACACTCAGGCCCCTGGATGGTTCTTTAGAGAAGGTTATACAGATGACGGGGAATATGTAGACAAGGACACAATGCTTGCCAGAATGGAAAGCTACATAAAGCAGCTCCTTACACATGTTCAGACTGAATATCCTGGAGTTATCTATTGCTGGGACGTTGTAAATGAGGCTGTTGAACCTGAAAGTGCTGATCCAGACAGCTTTTTCAAATGCCGCACCACCTGCGGCCAGGATCCAAACCCATGGTATGACACCATTGGACCTGACTACGTAGAAATGGCTTTTACTTATGCTAGAAAATATGCCGATGAGGATGTGCTTCTCTTCTACAACGACTACAACACCTATCAGGAGCCCAAGACAGAAGGCATCTATGCTCTCTGCAGTTACCTCAAGGAAAAAGGCCTTATTGATGGTATCGGAATGCAGGGCTACTGGGGAATTGACTATCCTTCTATAGACATGATCAAGAAAGCTATGACAAAGTTTGCCGAGCTTGATCTTCAGATTCACGTAACTGAGCTTTCAATTGGCGTAGACAAGGAAACAGATGCTGAGTTTGAGAAGCAGGCCAAGGCTTACGGCGATGTATTCCAGATGTTCCATGATATGGACCTTGAAGGCGGCGGACCTGCTAATATCACAAACGTAACTGTATTTGGCCTTGTTGATCACTACCGCGAGGGCGATCAGACAAATACACGTATCTTCAACAAAGACTACGAGCCCAAGCCAGCATTTATCAAGATCAGAGAAGTCATGGAAAACTACTGACCTTCAATACTTTTCACCTTCATAGTAGGCAAGGCCTGATGCTATGACTATTTCACTTGCTACAACTGCAAATCCTTTACCTGCCTCACCTGCTCTTGCAGCCTCAATTGAAGCATTAAGAGACAGAAGATTTGTCTGTGAAGAAAATGTAGTCGTTTATAAAGCTTTTTGTTGAGTCACAGCGCAATCCAAGTTACAATTAATATGTAACGGTATTTCAACAATAATGATTGCGGGTGTATTATCATCACAGATTCAATCCCCTTGCCCTGCACACAGGATACAATGATATGTTCAATTGGATCAGCCCTTTTAACTACGACTTTGCCATAGCGTCAATACCTATACAGATAATACTTCTATTATTCTATGGCTTTAGAAGAAATCTTCCTATAAGGCAGAGCGGTTTTTTCTGGATTGCCATGAGTTCAAACCTTATCATGACAATTTCTGATATCATTTCCTGCGAAATGAATGAAGTGTGGATGATTTTCCCTCTGTGGGTAATGTATGCAATTAATCATGCATATTTCCTTGGTTTTATCATCAGAGGATGGTCTCTGTTTATGTATACAGCAGAGTCTACCCATTGTTATAGAAAATCCGATCATATCTTTAAGATTATCGTCAGCCTGCCTGCATTTATTTCCGTTCTTCTTATCGTTTCAACTCCATGGACATCTGCTATTTACACCATTGCAGAGGATGGATATCACAACTGCTCTCTTTATAAAACAATCTATTTCAGCACGTATTTTTATATCATCGCATCCCTGTTTCTTGTTGTCAGATTCTGGAAACAGCTTTCAAGGCGCATGAAAGCGGGACTTCTTTCTTTTAACCTGCTCCTGTTATTCGGAATAATCATAAGAAAGCAGTTCTACCACATGCTCGTCACAAGTTATTTCAGCATCCTTACTATATTGATCATCTTCCTTACATCTGAAAACCCCGATCTATATAGGGACAATCGTACATCATTATTAAATAAGAACGCACTTAACAGGATTGGTAAAGAATTATGGGAAAGAAAGATCCCGTTCAGTCTCATTACAATATCCATCAACAACTATGAGGCTTCCAAGGTTGTCTACGGAATCAATCAAATTAATGATGAACTGAAGATCATTGCAGAGTGGCTCGTACAAAATTACCGCAATAATTACCTGTTTTATATAAGAAACGGCGTATTCATTGTCCTGATAAAAGGTCATCTGGAAAAAGACCCGTCTTTGGTAATAAACGAATGGATAGAAAAATATGAACTCCTTAGAAAAAGCTGCGACGACATTGTCCCTATTCAAGCTTCAATGATGTTCTTATCCGAGTCTCTGATCAGCGAACATGCTCTGCTGGTGTCTGACCTGGCAAGATATGCTATAAATAGTTCATTTGAGGAAAACCGCAAAGGTAACTACTACTTCTCGGACAAAATGATAGAAGGCGTCAAAAAACACAAAGCAATAGAGAAAGCAATCAAACTTGCCATGTCAGAGAAGAGGTTTGAAGTATATTTTCAGCCCATCTATTCTAATGCAGACGGAAAAGTCATGGGTGCAGAAGCCCTTGCAAGGCTTAATGATCCTGAAATCGGCTTCATTTCTCCTCTTGATTTCATTCAGATTGCTGAAAAGAATGGTGATATCATAGAAATAGGCAAACAGATCTTTGAAAAAGTCTGCATGTTCCTAGAAAACGTAGACGTCAAACAACTTGGCATCGAGTTCATAAATGTCAACCTGTCCCCAATACAATGCATGAGCATCAACCTTCCTGGTGACTTGGAAGAAATAGCAAAAAAACACAACGTCCCAATGGATATGTTCGACTTTGAGATCACAGAGTCACTTATAGATGACTATGACATGATACAGGCTACAATTGCCAGCTTAAGAGCCATGGGTGCAGAACTGTCTCTTGATGACTTCGGAACAGGTGCAGCTAATCTTACAAGCCTTATAAATCTGCCAATTCACGTAGTAAAAGTTGATATGTCCTTTGTAAGGTCATATTTCGCAGGAAAAGCAGGTTTCTTACCTGATCTGATAAGCCTTTTCAAACACTCGAAGATGGAGATTGTTGTAGAAGGAATAGAAACTCTGGAGATGAAAGACAAAATGGCAGAACTGGGCTGTGACTATGAGCAGGGATATTATTTCTCAAAGCCAATACCACCTGCTGAATTTATCGCTTATATGGAGGCACAGGCGGGGCAGGTATGAACAATAAAAAAATGAAAAATTCCTTACAAAAATCACTTATCCGCATCAGTGTAATCATTGTTATATTCATATCTATTTCCGTGGGCACTTTGTGCTTTGATATTTACAGGAGGGATATGATAAACAGATATCAGAACTACGCCGGTGATGCCATCAACTTTCTGAGCAGCTGCATAGATGTTGATGACCTTGAACAGTGTATGCGTACCGGTGTCAAATCAGACAAGTACAATGAGCTGCAGACTCTGGCCAATGATTTCAAGGAAACCCATGACCTGTTTTTTATATATATAATTGAGCCGTTAAGGGCAGATCCTCCGGACAACATGATGGATGTCCTTGCTGCATATACTTTATATGAAAAGACATATGAAGCAGATGAACTTACCGATCTCGGAAACTATACCGGAGATGCTTATCCAAGGGATGTCGCCCTTGAGTACCTTAAGCGCATGGACACGGATACAACTGTCACTTATTTTAGAAATGATACTGACTTTGGGAAAATATATACCGCAATCCGTCCTCTGATAAATTCAAAAGGAGAGCCTGTTGCTGTAATCTGTGGGGATATCCTTATTGATGATATATATAAAGCAGCCTATACATATGCACTTGCGACATTCATAGTTGCACTTATAGCAGGTCTGCTTCTTGTTTTAGCTCTCAACAGATGGTATAACAAGCGGATAGTCAGGCCTATAGGGAACCTTGAAAATGCAACCGGCAAAATTGAAGACAAGTGCCGAAGGCGTGCTCCTGTATCAGAACTAGTTATGGACGAAATTGACATACATACTCATGATGAGATCGAATCCCTGTCTGGCTCCATCATTTCTATGGTGGAGGACATCAGAACTTATGCCTCTGATCTGATTGACAAAGATAAAAAAATAAGCGACATGCAGGATAAGAACTCCCAGCTGGAAGCCCTTGCAAACCGTGATTCTCTGACCGGAATACGAAATAAGACTGCATACGACAATGAAATCAAAAGTCTTGAATGGAATCTTAAGATTGGAAAGACTGAATTTGGAATCGGAGTCGTTGACCTTAATTACCTAAAGATCATCAATGATACTTATGGTCACGAAAAAGGTAATGAAGCCATCAAGAACATTTGTCATATAGTCTGCGTTATATTTGCCCACTCTCCTGTCTTCAGGGTAGGCGGTGACGAATTTGCCATAATCCTAAAGGGTCAGGACCTTGAAAATATTGATTCTCTAATAGATAAGTTCAACCAAGAGCTCTCGGACCTGGCAAACAACAAAGATCTATCTCCCTGGGAGGCAGTTTCAGCTGCGATTGGTTATGCCACGTATGACAGTGATAAAGATGCAGGTGCAATAAACGTCTTTAAGCGTGCAGATAACAACATGTATGAAAACAAAAAGAGAATGCATGCCGAAAGAACATAAAAAATAGCGGCCAATCATTTTTTATAGATTGTGCCCCATTTTAAGGAGAAACTGAACATATGAGTGCCATTACTGACAAAACCTTACTTGAAAATTTTCTTAATCTGATTCCTGCCGGTGTTTTCTGGAAAGACAAAGACAGACGTTTTCTTGGTGCAAACCAGATGTTCCTTGATTACTATGGACTTGAATCCGTCTCGGAGCTTATAGGCAATACTGATGAGGATATGGGCTGGCACATAGACCCGGAGCCTTTTAAAAGAGATGAACTCAGGGTAATAAGCAACGGCGATTCCATTAAGAATGTCTTAGGCCAATGTATAGTACAGGGAAAGATCAGAAAAATCAGAGCTTCCAAGTCTCCTCTTTATGACAAAGGGGAAATTATCGGCCTTGTCGGATACTTTATAGATATAACCGATGAAGTTGAGGAAAGACAGCGGCTTTCATATCTTTCACAGACAGATGACCTTACCGGTATTTTTAACCGCAGAGCATACAATGATGTTGTTCTTCAATACGAGGAACAGTATAAGACCAACAAGACAGATTTTGTTTTATATATGATCGATCTTGATGATTTTAAAAAGATTAATGATGAATTTGGTCATGAATACGGTAACATGGCTATCATTGCCGTATCCAAAGCTCTTTCCATGGCTGCAGCAGAAAACTGTGTGCTGTTCAGATATGGTGGGGATGAGTTCGTTGTCCTTCATCAGCTCCAGTCTGCCGATGAAATCGAAGTGATTGAAAAGAAACTCTTAAAAGCCATAGACACTCCTAGGAAAATCGATGATGCTAAAATTGTAACCAAAGCGTCCATTGGGCATGCGACCTATTCAGAAACAAACTCTTTATTATCTTTGATAGAGCTTGCCGATAAACGAATGTATGAAATGAAAAAAGAGCATAAAGTGAAAAGATAAAACCCCTGCCCCATATCTGCGTTCTTATCTACTTTCTTATCTGCTTTCTACTGTCTTTTATCAAGTATCTGTCACTTATTATAATATTATCTTTTCCTCAAATAAAAGCTGTTCTGTAACAAAATAGTTTGTATATTGAAAAATAAGAAAATAGATGTAAATTCACCACAAAAGGCTTTATATTTCTTTATGTAACATTTTATATATGTTTAATTGTTTAAAGTTACCCCTGGGAGTAGAATACACCTTGCAACGTCAACATCACAATTTATGAGGTGTAAAACAAAAATGAAAAAGAATATGATTGCTGCAGTTGTTTCAATTATTACAACTATGATATTTGGAGTTACAGCCTACGCTCAGGATTATGAAATAACACTTGAAAATAATGCCTGGTCTGAGCAAAAAGTAACAATAGGTTTAGGTGAACAGTTCCAAATTCCAGACCCGACTGTCGAAGAAGGCTTTAATGTAATTAAACGCTCAGATATTGAACAAGCGCTAACAACAGAAACAGCGCAAGAAACCGCAACTCCAACAGCTATAGATAATGTTTCTTTTTCACAAGGAAGCAATAATGATTATACTCTGGAAGGTCATTCAGGTTATGGCGGTAACTATACAGATTTTCATAATGCAAACTATACAATAAGTAGCGATGGCTTATTTAAAGATAATTCTTCTGTTCCTGAAGATGTTCCATTTAATTACACCACATATATACAGGTTAATTACGGAATACAGTTAAGCAACGGAAATCATATTACAGTAAAAAACAGTAGCTGGAGCAACAGATATTACATAATTACTGTTACAAATGGTTTGACACCACCACCTAAATCAAGTCCTGCTCCTGAAACAAACGAGGAAGCTCAGATAATATATGTTCCAGATGAAGCAACTGCACTCCAGATTGCTGAAGAATTATTCCAAAAGCAATATGAAGAACAACAGCAAAGCTATCAGGCCAATTCAACTATAGCAACAGCTGATGGCACAGTTCTTAAGTCAACTGTTTCTGGATCATTTGCCGCTAAGTCCTTTGCTGGAACAGCCATCACTACTCCTACAGCTCAAATTGCACAGAATCTTGGTGTAGCAGACGCTGAGCAAATATCAGTTACTACTTGGGATGTCACTCCAAAGAGCAGTCCTCTTGCATATAATAGTCTTGCAACTGCTGCTAATGATATAAAAGGTGACCTTGGCCCTATAGTTCAGGTTAACATTGGCCAGAAGGGCGTACACGAAACTCTTTCTAATACAACTGGAACTGTTGATATGACTGTAGGAATTCCTGCTTCATTCTATGATCCAAACGCGACTTACGCTATGATCCATGTTGTGAATGGTGGCGCTACAGAAATATTAAAAGATATGGACGACAACCCTGCTACTGTTTCATTCCCTGTATCTGCAGGTAATGGTGCTTATGCACTTGTTAAGCTCAATTAAATAGCTGTAAAAAAGCTGCGAACAGCCTTCATCTAAGGCCATTCGCAGCTTATTTATTGAAGATTATAAACTTAAAACTACAACCCAATTCATGCAGATTCTACGTTTCTCGTAGCGATCACATCTACGCCTGTTCCTGCTACATCCTTAATAAGGACATCTCCAATATGAGCAGGTGCTGCAACGCAGGCAGCATCGATATCTTTCATAACTTCAAAAATCTTGCTCTTTGGAATATCACTTGCAGTCTTGCAGGATACGCGCTCTTTATCTCCGCCAGTGATCTTTACAGTACTTGTCACAATCCTGGTGGGATTAACAACTTCTTTTCTTGCATATATATCGCCCTTAGGGCAAGTATTGCCGCTAACCTCAGTAACTTCGCCATTTTCCATGCTAACTGTCAGCATGCATCCCATAGGACATCCAATACACGTAAGCTCTCTCTTCTCCATCTCAAACTCCTTTTTGTAGTACATCTAAAAATATCTTCATCGCAAGCGCCTATGCACGCTGGAACCTGAGCTTTGTGCTCATCATAGTGCCCAGCTTTGCAGGAACAAAAATATATATTCGTCGATTCCATAGTCTAAGCGTCCTGCATACATCACTCGCTCTCAATCTTCACGGTAATCTTCTTGATTGGCTTTTCCTGAAGCTGGCTCTTACGAAGGATGATCTGCTCCATCTCGCCAGGAGCAAGAATTCTCTTTTGATTGTGCATCACTCTCTCGTCATCAAAGTACACACTTACAAAAGAATTCTTGTAGACATCACCAACTCTAAATCTAACAGTTAAAAGATCATCCATCCTGTCTACATTTATTGAACTTGGCACAGTATATCTGGCTCCATCAGTTGCTGTAACTTCAATAACTGAAGTACCCTCAGCATCCTTACAGCCTTCATTTATATACTTGACTGCATTTTGGCCGGCTCTCTTTGCTTCCTCAGAGACATAGTCAACAAGATCATGAACATGAAGAACATTGCCGCAGGCAAATACGCCAGGAATGTTGGTTTCAAGTGATTCATTAACAATAGGTCCTGATGTTATTGGGCTCATCTTAACTCCTGCTGCTCTTGAAAGCTCGTTTTCAGGGATAAGACCACAGGATAAAAGAAGTGTATCGCAGGTATATCTTTCTTCTGTACCTGGAATTGGCTTCCTGTCAGGGCCAACCTCAGCAATAGTTACTGCGGTCACATGCTCTTTTCCCTCAATATCAACTACTGTGTGGGAGAGTTTAAGAGGAATTCCATAGTCATCAAGACACTGAACAATGTTTCTCTTAAGGCCGCCAGAATAAGGCATAAGCTCTGCCACAACCTTGACCTTGGCTCCCTCCAGAGTCATTCTGCGGGCCATGATAAGTCCTATATCACCTGAACCCAGGATAACTACTTCTCTTCCAGGCATATAGCCTTCAATATTTACAAGTCTCTGGGCAGTACCAGCTGAGAAAATTCCAGCAGGTCTGTAACCAGGAATGTTCAGGGCTCCTCTTGGCCTTTCTCTGCAGCCCATAGCAAGGATAACTGCCTTTGCAGGAATCTGGAACATTCCATCTTCTCTGTTCATTGCAGTTACTGTCTTATCTTCTGCAATATCCATTACCATAGTATTTAATTTATATTCGATTCCAAGATCATAAACCTGCTTTATAAATCTATAGGCATATTCAGGACCTGTAAGTTCCTCCTTAAAGGTGTGAAGACCAAAGCCGTTGTGAATACACTGATTTAGAATTCCGCCAAGTTCGTGATCTCTTTCAAGGATGAGGATACTGTCGTTACCAGCCTCCTTGGCTGCCACAGCAGCTGCAAGGCCTGCAGGACCACCACCAACTATTACAATATCGTATGTCTTCATGATCCTTATACCTCCCCTTTAGTTCTTTCTATAACAATATTGGACCTGCCACCTGACTTGGTGATTTCTTCATAGGAAAGCCCCAGCTCTCTGTTAAGGATTTCCATGGTCCTGGGTGAGCAAAAGCCTGCCTGGCATCTACCCATTCCGGCCCTTGTTCTGCGCTTGACTCCGTCAAGACTTCTTGCCCCAAGCGGTCTGTGAATAGCATCAAGGATTTCGCCTTCTGTTATAGATTCGCATCTGCAAACTATAGTTCCATAGGCAGGATTCTTTTTGATAAGCTCATTCATCTCTTCTACTGAGAGTCCTTCTGTTCTGGTGATACCCTTTCTGGTGCCGATCCAGTTATCCTTGGGGATAAGGCTCATCTTCTCTTTGAGCATATCTGCCACCATCTGGCCAATTGCAGGAGAAGCAGAAAGACCTGGTGACTCGATTCCAGCTACATCGATAAAGCAAGGTGCATCCTTAACCTCCTCGATGACAAACTCATGCCTTTCAAGATGAGCACGAAGTCCGGCAAAGGAAGTAATTACATTTCTCATTGGAAGGTTCCTTACATTTTCAGAAGCCTTGGCTGTTAGCTCATTTATACCAGCTGCTGTTGTTGCTGTTCCCTCTTTGTTCTCAATATCGATAGCTGTTGGTCCAACAAGAAGGTTACCATGTACAGTTGGTGTGACTAATACTCCCTTACCAAACTTAGTAGGCTGAGGGAAAATAGTGTGTGACACATAATTTCCAACCTGTTTGTCAAGGAGGCAGTAGTCACCTCTTCTCTCGATTATGTGCATCTTATCTGCACTAACCATGTTGTGGATCTCATCAGCATGGACACCTGCAGCATTTACAACATATCTAGAAGCATACTCGCCATTATTAGTCCTGATGTGCCAAAGGCCATCCTCGCCCTTTTTGATGTCTTCAACTTTCGTATTAAATCTAAACTCAACGCCATTTACATTGGCATTTTCTGCCATGGCTATAGTAAGCTCAAATGGGCAGATGATACCACCAGTTGGTGCGTATAATGCTCCTTCCACGTTTTCTGAAAGGTTAGGCTCCATCTCAAGAGCCTCTTCTCTAGACAGGATTTTAAGGCCCTTAACACCGTTTTTAACGCCTCTGTCATAGAGAGTCTTGAGACCATCAAGCTCCTCTTTGTGAATGCAGACAACCATAGAGCCATTTCTTTTAAATGGAATATCAAGATCTCTGGACAGATCATCCATCATCTCGTTGCCCTTTACATTAAGTTTAGCCATAAGTGAGCCTTCATCCGCATCAAAGCCTGCATGAACAATGGCTGAATTGGCCTTACTTGTTCCCTCGCAGACATCCTCGCATTTTTCAAGGACACATACGCTTGCGTCATACCTTGAAAGCTCTCTTGCAATAGCACAGCCGGACACGCCGGCCCCAATTACAATAACGTCTACCATAATACTCTCCTCTTTTTTTGTTTCTGTAACCCAAATATATTTAATCTGTCAAAAGATATTTCTCAATAGCTTCAGATTTCCTTGGCCCAGCCTCTGGTGGAAGCAACAGCCTGTTGCCATCCCTTTAGCTCTTTTTCTCTCTTCTCAGGAGCCATCTGTGAATTAAACTTCCTGTCTACTGACCAGTTCTTGATTACATCTTCCTTGGTCTTGTAACAGCCAACAGCAAGTCCCGCAAGGTAGGCCGCACCCATAGCGGTAGTCTCAACGCAGCTTGGTCTTACAACCTCAGTATCAATGATGTCTGACTGGAACTGCATCAGGAAATTGTTCTTGGATGCCCCTCCGTCAACACGAAGTGAAGTCAGCTTCTTGCCTGTATCAAGCTCCATAGCATGGAGAACATCTGCAGTCTGGAAGGCCAGTGACTCTACAGTTGCTCGGATTATGTGATACTTGTTGACGCCTCTTGTAAGGCCAACAATGGCTCCTCGGGCATATGGATCCCAGTAGGGAGCGCCAAGGCCTGTAAATGCAGGCACTACATAGCACCCATTTGTATCCTCAACCTGAGTTGCAAAATATTCTGAGTCCGGAGCTGAATCTATAGCCCTTAGTTCGTCTCTAAGCCACTGTATAGCAGCTCCTGCAACATATACTGAACCTTCAATTGCGTAGGTTACCTTATCTCCAATTCCCCAGGCAATTGTAGTCAAAAGGTCATTGCTTGAAAAAACAGGCTTATCTCCAGTATTCATCAGCATGAAGCAACCAGTGCCATAAGTATTCTTGGCATCGCCTTCATTAAAGCAGGTCTGGCCAAAAAGAGCAGCCTGCTGATCTCCTGCAGCTCCTGCAATCTTGACAGGGCCTCCAAAGAATTCAGGATCAGTCTCGCCATAAATACAGCTGGAAGGCTTAACCTCAGGAAGCATGCTCATAGGAATATCAAGAATCTCGCAAAGTTCCTCATCCCACTTAAGGGTATTTATGTTGAACAAAAGAGTTCTGGATGCATTAGAGTAATCTGTTACATGAACCTTACCCTTTGTTAGCTTGTAGATCAGCCAGGAATCAACTGTTCCAAAGCAAAGCTCACCTTTTTCTGCCCTTTCTCTTGCACCTTCTACATTATCAAGAATCCATCTGATCTTGGTTCCTGAAAAATAAGGATCAAATTTAAGACCTGTCTTTTTCTGGAAAAGCTCTACTATTCCAGGATTAGCCGCCTTCATTTCCTCAGCAAAATCTGATGTTCTACGGCACTGCCAGACTATAGCGTGGGAAATAGGCTGACCCGTCTTTCTATCCCAGACAATAACAGTCTCTCTCTGATTAGTAATGCCAATTGCCGCAATGTCTTCAAACTTAGCATCTATCTTATTCATGGCTTCACGCGCTACAGATAGCTGTGTCTGCCAGATTTCACTTGCGTCATGCTCTACCCAGCCAGGCTGTGGAAAGAACTGCGTAAACTCTTTTTGTGCAATACTACACATATCGCCTTTGGGGTCAAAGAGTATACATCTGTTACTTGTTGTGCCTGAATCAAGAGCCATAATATATTTTGCCATACCCAAAAAACTCCTCTCTATATTGAACAAAAGTACAATCTAATAATAATCTCTGGCAGCCAAAAACTCAACATGTTCTAAATAGTTTCCATCTTTTTGCGCCATTTTTGTATATATTAGACAAATTCATTTTTTCTTTTTGTGACATATCACAATTGCAATAATCGAGTAGCTGACTCCTACTCGATTCTGCACACAGACATAGAAACAGCGCGAACCATAAAGGTCCGCGCCATCTCTTTAAAAGGTGTATTCAATTATTTATTCTGAAAGCCTCATAAAAAGAGGCTATCATACGTTACCAAGAAGTTCTTCTCTTGCCTTGTCTAATGTAGAAATGACCTTGTCGCAGAAGTTGTCAAACTCAGGATCTTCCTCGTATTTTTCAGGATGAGAAAGAACATAGTCAAGAGCTATCCTGACTCCTTTGTGGAAAGGCACAGTTGTTGTAAGCGTAGGAGAAAGTTTTTTTACCTTACTATTGTCAAATACCACGGATACTGACTTATCTCCCATAAGGCTTCCTCTAAAGTCATAGCCGTATTTGCCTCCTATATCACTTAACAGATCTGTAGTAACGTAATAAGGCTTTAGCTCAACTCCAAGGGCATCCGCTATAGTCTGATAAATCTGATTCCAGGTAAGGACCTCATCTCCTGTAATCTGGAAAGCCTCACCAAGAGCGTGGCTATTTCCCATAAGCCCGATAAAGCCAACTGCAAAGTCGCTGTTAAAGGTAAGGTGCCATAGAGAAGATCCATCTCCCTGAATCAGAACCTTTTTACCCTGCTGCATACGCCTTATAACCTGATAAAAGCCCTTATTGCCATGAACCCCAAGAGGAACACTCCTCTCGTCGTAAGTGTGACTTGGTCTTACTATAGTTACAGGGAACTGCTCTTTTCTATACTTTTCCATTAGGAACTCTTCGCAGGCAATCTTATTTCTGGAATACTCCCAATATGGATTTGCAAGGGTTGTTCCCTCTGTGATGATATAGCTGGATGCGGGCGTATTATAGGCAGATGCAGAGCTTATAAAGATGTACTGCCTTGTCTTATCCTTAAAAAGCCTGTAATCTCTTTCTACTGCGCTTACATCAAAGGCTATAAAATCGCTCACAACATCAAACTTCATTCCATCTAGCTTCTTGGCAACATCCGCTTCATCACCAATATCAGCAGTGATCTGCTTTATACACTCTGGTACTTCTGCCTTACGATTTCCCCTGTTTAAAAGATAAACCTCCCACATAGGATCCTCAGCTAGCTTTCTGATAATTCCCATACTGATAGTTCCTGTGCCGCCAATAAACAATGCCTTCATTTTAGGTTACCCCTCCTTAAGTAGTCTGTGTCTTTTCGTATTGATCATGCCATCTTGGCCCCTCATTTCCCGAAGTCTTGGCATAAGTTCAATATAAAATGCATATCCGTTTACCAAAAGTGCTCCTATCCATGCACTGATTTCTGCGTAAGCAGTTGCTGTAAAACCAATCCTTCCGATGAAAAAAGATATAGTAAATATCCTAAGTACCATCTCAAGTATTCCAGAGAGCATAGGCAGCATTGGCTTTCCCATTCCCTGCACTCCGCTTCTTACTACAAATAGCGTATCTACGCAGATAATCATTATTCCGCATCTTGGCAGAAACTTGCACACAAGATTTATCTGATTCTGACCAGTTAAAAGAATTAAAGCCAGTGGCCTTGCCGCGAACACCATAAGTGATCCCAACAGAATGTAGGCTGTTGTCGAAATTAAAAGACAGACCTTAAGTCCCTCTTTTATCCTGTCAAACTTACCTGCCCCATAGTTCTGACTTGTGTAGGCTGTCATGGCGTTGCCCGCTGTAGAAGCCGGATTCATGAAAAGATTCAGGTACTTGCTGCAAGCTGCATAGGCTGCAGTATATACAACTCCGTAGCTGTTTACAAAGGATTGGACAACCATACATCCAACTGCTGTTATGGAATTCATAAAGGCCATAGGAAGGCCATTTTTAAGTAGTTCGTAGAGATTTGTATTCTCCCTGTCAAAGTCACTCCTCTTAATATGTATCTCAGGAATCTGACTTAGTCTCCTAATGCAAATAAAAGCTGAAACTACCTGAGAGCATATTGTAGCAATTGCTGCCCCTTCTACCCCAGTATGCAAAAGGAAGATAAAGAAACTGTTAAGGCCAAGATTAAGAATTGATGAAACAATAATGGCCTTTAAAGGAGTTCTGCTATCACCAAGGGATCTGAGGATTGCAGCAGATATGTTATAGCAGATTCCTGCTGACAGGCCGCCAAACACTATATAGCCATATTTTAAACTATCGCTCATTATGACCTCATCTGTCCTTAAAATTCTAAGTGCATGAGGCAAAAAGATAACGCTAAATGCCGTAAGTACTACGGATAGCATAGCGCCAAGCTTTACAATTCCAGCAAGTCTGGCCCTTAGTTTCTCCATATCCTTGGCGCCATAGCTCTGTGCCACAAGCACGCCAAAACCATTGGCAAGTCCAAAAGAAAAGCCAATAATCAGGAAAAACAATGATCCCATGTTTCCAACTGCAGCTAGTTGGTCATCTCCAAGGCCTTTTCCCACTATCCATGTGTCAGCAAAATTGTAGAACTGTTGAAGCATGCTGGTCATTAAAAGTGGCCAGTAAAAGGCCATGATCAGCTTAAAAGAGCTTCCTGTAGTGAAGTCAATCTCCTTCTTCGCAAAAGTCTTATTTGCAGTATTTTCCATAGTAATCTCCTCAAAAACGCAGACCCTCAAAACACAATTATAGGTCTATGAACATACTATTCTTGTTCTATGAAAAAAAGAATCTAAAACTTGGCAAATATTGCCCAATTTTTGTTATTATAGAAATATGAATACTATAAAAAAAGAAACAATTAAATTTGGCATTTTTGCTGAGATATCAATTACAGAAGAAAATAATAACCCCAAGTCCTTTCCTTCCCATTGGCACAACGCCCTGGAATTTACCATTGCCAGAAAGTCTGGTTGTAAATACAAGGTTGAGGGCAATCTTTACAAGCTTGAAAAGGGCGATGTTCTTTTGGTGTGGCCGCAGCAGATCCATGAAACTGTAGACATTCCTCAGGATGGAGCTCTTTTTACCCAGTTCTCATCTGCAATCCTAGAGAGCAACCTTGATCTGGTCTCTATGTCCAAGCTAATATATGAGTGCCACTACATTTCAGCCAGTGAGCACCCTGAACTTACAAGGCATATCGCGGACCGGGTTATGGAGATAAAAAATATCAGAGATTCCTCCGACCCTTTCACAGAGACCAAGTGCAAGCTTTGTATCTACGATATTCTCGTCAATATAGGTGAATTTGTTTTAAGAGAAAGAAAAGATGACATACCAGATGGCTTTACCTCAGGCGCTGCCTACAGATACATCCATGAAGCCTGCAATTATATAGTTGAGAATTCTACAGAGAATATCTCTCAAAAGGATGTGGCTGAAAGTATCGGTCTTAGCACCTTCTATTTTTCCAAGATATTTAAGAGCTATATGAACATGTCTTTTCCAGCTTACCTATCAAGTGTAAGGGTTAGAAATGCCACCAAGCTCTTGTCAGATGCAAACCTTTCTATAACAGAGTGTGCCTTTATGTCCGGCTTTCAATCAACTACAGCTTTCAACAAAGCCTTCCACGATATAACCGGCCACTCTCCAAGGGAATATCGCAAGCTCTACCGCTGATATAGAGCAAAAGTCCGGCGCTGTAAGTATCAAGGCAAGAATGCACGATATTTTGCGACTTTTAAACCACGGAGTCGAAACCTATCAATCTCAAGTGCCTATGCACGCAGAGATTGATGCTTAGGATTCGATGGAGTGCTTGGTTTAACAGGAGCAAAAATTGTGTATTTGCCGATGATACTTAAAGCTCCGGACTTTTTATCTTATTTAACCCTTGAATCCATGAATTTATCGATAACTTTATAGATTTCATTGTTGGGGTCGTCCACCATTTCTATGGTTGTATCCAGCCTAAGGAGCTTGTCCTGGCCTTTTTCTCTCTTTTCCCATACTGGAAGTGTCTCTGTGCTCCTTGTTCCGTCATCGTTTATGATAAATCCGTTAGGATCACCGCTATAGGCAAAGTTAATGAGATAGCTCTGCATAATCTGAGAGAGCTTGTAGTCCTCTTCATCATAAAGCCCTGGGTGTCTCCACAGATTGCCATATAGATAAGGGAGTTCTCCTGCATGGTAGTTAGAAAGCATATTGTTGGTCTTGGTAAAATAGTACTCGTATGCGGGTCTGTTATGACTTACCATATAGTTATTCCATACATAGTGGGAATAAGAAAACCACATCGCGCTATAAGCTACGTTAAGCGCACCCTTGGCATCTCCCATGGCATCAACTATAAAGTGCTGATCCCTTTGTGGAAGTGTTGATGGCACAACCTGGGCCATTTCATTAGCATACTCATTTATATCTTCAGAAAGAAGATCAACATAATTATCCTGGGTTGCCTCAGTTGATAGCAAAAAGGCGTCTGCTTCTTTTACGTTAAAGCCATTAAGTAGGGCCTTTTCGTGGTTACGTCCCTTCTCATAAGTTAGATATGGCTGTTCTGTTATGGCATAGCCATCTACTGTCATAGAGCCATTTGATGTCTTAGTCTCAACAAGCTTGGAGGCAGGTATTTTTCTGAGTTCTTCAGAGGTTGTAACTCCAAATTCTTCTCTGACTTCTTTTCCTGTTTCAAGGGCTTCTCCGTAATATCTGAAGGTATGAAATGGCTCTTTTGCCGCAATTCCGCTGGACTCAGCTACTGCATAGTTAAAAAGTCCCTTGGAAAGAGGTGATACGCAGATAGCATTGACGCTGGATGATCCTGCTGACTCACCAGCAATTGTGATCCTGTTCTTGTCACCGCCAAAGGCTTCGATGTTGTCATAAACCCACTGAAGAGCAGCTATCTGATCAAGAAGGCCATAGTTACCTGTTGTTCCATTTGAAGACTCATTAGCAAGGTCTTCCGCTGCATAGTATCCAAATACTCCAAGCCTATAGGCGCAATTTACAAATATTACTCCCTTGGAAGCCAGAGTTTCTCCTCTATACTCTGTGTATGAGGACTGTCCGGTCGTAAGAGAACCTCCATGGATATAAAAAACTACTGGAAGAAGCTCACTTCCTGCTTCCTGTGCAAACTTTTCTGTATCAGCAGGTGTAAAGACATTAAGATACAGGCAGTCTTCAGAAACTTCCTCAACATATTCATCGCCAAACTTTATCTGGTAATCATGCCAGCCAAGTATGTGAGATAAAGAATCCATAAATACCGAACCCTGTGTCTGCATAGCTCTTGGGCCAAAGTGATCAAAGGCTCTTATACCTTCCCAAGTGTTAGGGGCCTGAGGCTCTTTAAATCTAAATTCTCCAACCGGTGGCTTAGCATAAGGAATTCCTGCGTAAACCTTAACAGAATGATCCTTGTTGTACACTCCAGTTAGCTTACCCTGATCTATTGTAATTACATCTGTCACATCAGGGTTTCTGACCTCTACAGCTGGAACCCGCTTTACTGGCGGCTTTGTAAGCAAAGCGTTTATCACCAGAACTACAGCAAATACTAAAAATGCAAGAAGGAGTTTTTTACCGCCGTAGGATTTCTTTTTCATGACTTTATTGTAAAAATCATCTTCTTTTGGTATAGCCTTTTTGCTCATATATCCGTATACAATCATGACCACTGTGGCAATAATTCCCACAAACCAGCCTATCAGCATATTCTTGGATAGTTCCAGGAATGCGATATATAGGATACCAATAAGTATCACCGCAATATAATAACCTATCATCTGAATGATCCTCCGAAATTTCCAAACGTCGATTGCATACAATTATATTTTATAATTCAAAAATTATCAACTCGCATATCTCAAATAATATTTCGGATGATTGCCATATTCGTTTAACCATTAGTTCGTAAATGTTATATAATATAACTGTGAATATATTTGTAGAATCGCGAAATTGACGTTAGTCATGGAGCAATTCGTATATCATATAGGTGTCATAAGTCAAAAATACATAGGAAAAATAAAAAGGAGACCGCACATTATGTCATTAGGAAGAGAAGACCTTATCCACTCACTTGCAAAATCCATGGGAATGGGTGACGCCCAGAAAGCCAAATATACTGCAGGTAAATACAATGCTGAGACTGGCAATATCTTCTGCAATGGCCATGTGATCACCAAAAATACTATTGAACAGTCCCGTCTCTATTTTCTGAATCAATACAGAAAACTTGCCGGCAGAGATGATGAGGGGGCTAAAGATCTTGCTAATATCTATGAAGTTGCTCTAGAAGCTATAAATATGATGGTAGAAAGCGGCAAGCCAGATACGCCTTGACCTACTCTCCCACTGCCTCGTAGGCTGTGTAATAAGTTTCTATCCTGTCAAACTTATAATAAGCATCGCCCCTTATATAGGCGCTGCTTCCTGGGTCGATTGTCACTTCGCCGCCATTTTTAGGAATCATCCAAATGCAGTCCACAAGCTCTTCTCCGTCAAAGAACAAAACATAAGCATCCACCTTTGCTCTTTTCTTTGTGGTATTTTGAGCAGTCACAACTGCTGAATTCTCAACTATTTCTCCAAAAACTGAAACGCCGTCATAGAGATTTCCCTCATAGGGATCTCTTTTGGTTACCAGAAATTCATACATGGAAGGCAGAGTCCCGTTAAGAAGCCTTTTATCAAATCTTCCCTCCAAGACAAAAGTCTCTCCCTGACTTACTACCTCAACAGTCTTATTGGAAGTTGCAAGTTCATTGCCATCCCCATCTCTAGCAGTAAAAAGGCACTCAAATCTGCAGTCGTTTCCTGTCTCATTCTTAAGAACCAGGATTGGATTACAGTTGTGGTAGTCCTCTCTAAAATATTGCCCAAGGATCCTGACTCCAAGAGGAAGGCCCCCGTAGGAAGGCATATCATCGTCTGAAGCGCCTTTTTTATCACTGCCATAATCATTCTCAGCTTTGGCGCTCTCATCTAGGCTGTCTATACTTTCAAAGATGCTATTTGGATCTATCTCAAGAGCAATAGCATCTGCAGTACTTGTACTGGCAGCCATGTCAGAATTTTCTTCGGCATTGTTGTTAAGTGCCTTTTCATCCAGATGCATTCCATCATCGTCTACCACTACGCCATCGCTGACATAGTACATCCCATCTGGATTTTCTGAGACAAGCTCCGTATTCTCACTAGCTGCCTCATTCGGGACCATAAAACTAACATCCAGGCCTAACCTGCCGTAATTGTCATACATGATCTGGCTAATTGCATTAAGCCCCTTAAGTTTTTCATAGGGAAAAGATAAACCAAAACTATTTAGATACATCACAATCGGAAGCAGTATCCCGGCAAAAGAAATAGCCAGGGCTCTTACTGTACGTATAGACTTCTCTTCTCTGATGCAGAGAATATTCAGAATAAAAGCCATTATGGACGGAATTATCCCTACAACAAAAAAAGAGCTAATTAGACCCAATATAGAAATTATCAGAGCAATTGTTGTTATATGCATGAAATTCCCTCTCATTTTCTGTGCATATTCTACAAAAATTATTTCAAAACAAATGTCAATACTTGTATCTATATTTTTTTGTACTACAATATATTGTAGTTAAGAAATGATTTTTATTTCGTTTTTGAGGAGGGTGTGAATTATGAGTAATGTTGCCGATATTGAGGCTCTTGATTCAAGAGTTATACGCAACATCCTTCGTTCTATGGCTAATGAGCACTGGTCAGTAGCTGAGGCTTTGGATGAGTACGATATACCTCAGCAGCTTCGCAGCGAGTATGAAGCTCAGATTGAAGAATGTTTTGTCGACTAATTCATATAGACCACTTGTTGGCCGCCGCAAGGCGGCCTTTCTTATTCGCTTCTTGTAAGATTCTTTGTTATGTTCTTACTTCACTCTTGTTTGAGAAGATCCATCCCCACATCGTATACCTTGCCCTCACAGGCATCAATAAGCCATTTGGCCATGGTAATTCCCTGTTCAGTAAAAAGAAGAAAATGCGGCTCGCGGACACTAGTGTGAACTGTGCCGCCCATAGTAATAAAGGGAATCTTCCAATCATCTATGAACATGCCAAACTTTGGCGTGATCTCCTTTAGCTCTTTTACCATCTGGATGAGCTGATGATAATATTCATTCTGAACATCCTGATCTGTCTTGTACTTCTTGCGGATGATATCGTTATAATAGGCACTCAGAAGGTAATCATGTGTAGAACTTGAATAAAGATATCTGAACCTGTCACCATGCTTGGCATAGAGGGCTCTGTACCAGTCCAGAGTTATATTATCCCCGTGAATTGATTTCCAGATGGAATCCTTGGTCTGCCAGATGTTTCTTGCAGTCTTTCTCCAGTTCTTGTATAGCAAAAGCCCGCTATCAGAAAATAGCGTAATATTAGAGGTCTTAGGGTAATAATCATCTGCTATCTCAGATGCCAGCGCGGGTACTGCAAAAGCTCCCGCCGAATTTCCTGCAATCAGGATGCTCTTTGGATTAGGGAAAAGAGCTTTCGACACCTTCATACTCTCAAGGAAATTTACATACCCATGGAAATGAAGTATGTTATCGCTGCCATCCTCACCCTGATATGGATAATCATTGCAGCCCACATGGAAATCCCCAGTGGCATAGGTAATAACTACAAAGCTCCAATTCTTGAAGGGATTCTTGTCTGACATGATATCAGTGATCCCCACGTTTATGTTCATGATCTGGGTAAAGGGTCTTAAATTATTCCAGTAATAGTTGGGAAGCCCTGCTGCTACCTTGCCTCCAGTCACTGGCCGTGCAGCCATGTACTCGTTATAGGCAACACCGCCTCCTGATAAAAAAATGCAGAGCTTGTCAGGATCTGCTTTTTTGACATAGATATGGTACTCTGACCCATCTCCCGACAGTCCCTTTTCAAGAGGTACCTTGTACCAGGTCATTTCCTTGGGATCACTGGGGAGATTTTCTGCCTTGAAGCTACTCTCTTCTATTGCTCTGCCTATTCTGTTTTCAACGTAATCTCCAACCTTAGACGCAAAAACAATTCCGCGCTTAAAGTTATTTTTGTTGATCTTATCTTTTAATCCCATATTTCTCCATGCATCAAAGGTTGAACATTTTTTGCGCAGCCCGTTTAAGGTCTGAGAACCTGAAAATGATGAGGGCTGCAATGAGTATGAGGTACACCATGATCACCGCAACTGCAGGCCAGGTAAATGTGTTCATACCATTTCGAATAAAGATTATCTGTGAAAGAGCCATGAACAGATCAAGGACCAGATATAGAATATACTCATCAAGTCTTAGCTTGAGTACCTTGGCAGTAATAATGGTGGCTATAGCAAGTCCAAAAAGTGTACTTGGAACCATCCACATTACGCTCCAACCGTGGGGGCCTGTCTTAATATCAACGTAAACATCAACAATTATGGCGACCACCACCTCAAAGGTTATTACCTTTATCAGGTTATTCCTAAGGTACATTGTGGTTATAAATGTGATCCAGGCAACTAAAAATCCCAGCATCATAATGCCAAATACGGGATATATCTTTTCCGTCTGAATATTTATAGTTTCAAAAATAATTTCTGAAGCAATGAAGATAAATGTCACCATCTTAAAAAGTGTGATGTTACTGATCTTTTTCTTTTTAAGAGTAGGGAAAGGTGCCTCAGGCTCGCCATCAATCTGGCGAAGCTGTCCCTGGCACAATGGGCAGCACTCCTTGCGGCCTCTTATATTTACCTTACATTTAGGACAATACTGCATTTAACTTACTCCTTGTCATAGTCATTTGTTCCAAGCTCTACTTCAAGCCCCATTTCCGTAAGGCACCTGAAGAAATTGAGCATACTCTTATGAGTCTTGTAGGGAGATGCTTCTCCAAAGGTCAGTCTATCCTTGTAGGAGCAAACTGTGATCTGCTGGCTGGCAGCTGTCATAAAGGCGCTAAAGCCGTCAATATAATCAGCAACCTCCTCTGGCATTTTGATCTGTCCAAGATTGGACATGGAGCTTGTAACGCCCTTCTTGGCAGCCCTGTCAAAATAGCCGATTCCAATATCCTTTATAGGAAGCGGGATCATCTTGATACCAATATTATGCTCAAGTGCAGCATAGGAATTCATTGTCTTTTCAATACTCTCAGGAGAGAGTTTTTCTTTAAAATCCTTATCAACCTTGGCTATGATGCTCTGCATATCTCCGTTATAATCTGCAGGATCATAGTCGATGTTTATTACGCCAAAGAAATTTCTGCTGGTGCCGGATTTAAAGTATTGCCTTAGGTTAACAGGTACACTTACGACTATATGCTTCTTTTTCTGTGCCCTGTTCATTCCCTGAATAATGGCTTTTATGTAGACTGAAACGCACATAACTCCGACTGTTGTTTTATACTCATGTGCTATATCAAGGAACTTACTGGCTGATATAGTTCCTTCTATCAGATGTGGCAAAAGATTATCATCTATCTCACCAGTTATCTGATATGCCTTAACTGATCTCATCTCCTTGAGCTGCTTGAGCCCTCTTTGCTTGCTGTAAAAATCATCGAAGGCATCTACATTTTTTTCCTCTATAGAGAAATCATCAGTAGGCTTGATCTCTGCATCTATGCCATGCTTGATCACAAGATATCTTGTGAGGAGATTTTTGAAAAACATAAAGGCGCCAGTTCCGTCAGCAAGAACATGGAACATTTCAAGATTAATCCTGTTGTTATAGTAATTAACCCTGTAGAGGAGGTTCTTGCGGCCCGGAATATATATTGGCTCGCAAGCCGGAGTATTCTCCTCTTCAACCTTTACCCTTAGGTCAGTCTCCTCCAGATAGTACCAAAAGAGTCCTCTGTGCAGTACACAGTTGAAGATAGGGAAATCCTCTATTATTTCGTCCAATGCTCTCTGAAGGATGTCTTCATCAACCTGCTCCCTTAACTGACAGGTAAGTCTAAAGACCCTGGTATTGGCTCCCTTTGCTGTTGAAGGTACGATCTTGGCAGCATTATCAAGTTCGTACCAGTTTCTACTTTTTGCCATTAAATCAATTTTCCAACCTTTCTGTCACCACATCCATAGAGCCTCTGCTCATGCGGTATATTACATCTTCTAAAGATATGAATTTCTTATTTCTAATGAATTTAAGGTACTTGGGAGTAAGCCTCATTTTTATTCCCTTAGCTTCTATCTCACTATTGACCTTGCTCTGTATAGTCTCGCAGGTATCTGCAGCATCATGAGTCATGCTCTTACTAAGGATGCACAGAAGCGTTCCTGCAGTACGGACAAGTCCCTCTATATTTGGCTCATCTGAAACATCAAGGGACTGCAAGGACCCAACAGACCATTTTTTCAGGTTATGATATATTCCATACTCAAGATCAAGCTCTACAAGTCTTTCGTTAGTTCCATCATAGAGCCAGACTTCATTGCCCTTTACAAACATGTCACTTACCTGGAAAAGACCTCCCTCAAACGGAAACTTGATATCGCAGGATTCACAGCCTGTAAGAAGGACGTTTGAATTGATCTCGCTTACTCTGCTTTCATTTTCAAACTCGTCCTCATCGATGGTAAAGTTTGGTTCCTTTATTTCTTCAAGGTCAGGAGCTTCATCTTTAGGTTCTACGTAGATAGTCTGTGACTCCTTTACTTCTTCAAGGATTTCCTCGTCGCTTTCTTTCTTTTCAGAGATTCTCTTTTTCTCCTCATAGCGGATCATATAGGAGCCAAAGCCGGGAGTCTGAACGGTAAATCTGTCAGTTCTACACTCCTCAAAGGGGCCAGCTACAGGGTGGATTCCCCTCTTTCTGCCAAAATAGTCTCTGTCAAAAACAAGTTCAGTGCCATCCGGATTTTCAAATCTTGCCTCAGGTTCAAAGGCAACTCCTAGAACAGACGAATTGACCGGAGAAGAAATGTTCCTTGGCAGGAATTCATAAAGATTTGTGTGAAGAGTGTATCTTCCATCCTCTTCGTCTACATAAAAACTTATCTTGTGGTCCTTGTCCACGTGGCATTTCTCATTATCACAGGGTCTAGCACCGTTAAAATATGCATTTCCTGACAGATAAACTGGCAGATGGTCATAATAGTGGTCTTTTGACCCTTTATCTTTTTCTGCTCCCTTATAGAAGCCTGAAAAATACTCCGGAGCAGAAGGATAATTATTGTACACACTTGTTCCGCAGATAAAGTTATTCTTGTCTATTGTATCGAGGTTCTGTGAAACGCAGTACTCCAGAAGATCCTGTCTTACAGTCTTCTGAAGGAAAATGTTATTGTAGAATCTCGCATCGCCATGAAGAATAGTCATAAAGCCAGCTATCTGAGTAGAATGCGGCACATGATATGGCGTATATCTGTTTGTTGCAAATCTCTTTCCTGCGTTGTCTGTGCCATTTCCTACATAGGTAAAAGAGCCAGCGATGAGATTATGTACAAAGGCGATGCCCTGAGTACTAATCCTGCAGGCTATATCTGATAATAGCAGGTTATGGTCGATAATTGTAGGTCCGTGCGAAACTTCAACAAAAATATCTTCTCCAAGGGATAAGCCTGAATCTATGATTGTTCCCTGTGGCGGCACATTGTCATGAAGGAAGTTCTGAGTAACCCTGGTGCCCTGAGCTTCCCAGTCAAGCCAGATTCCCCTTGTACAATGATCTATGTGATTGCGTTTTATCACAGTATCAATAGGAGCATGAAGCTTGATGCCTGCAATCTCGGCCCCTGCCAGGTTATGCTTGTTGTTTATATTATGAATATGGTTATCTTCAATAACGCTAAAGGCTCCGCCAAGATGTCCTACTATGCCCGTCTGACCACAGTCATGGATATCACAGCGCCTTACTATGTGGGAGCCTACTGTTTCTTTATTCCAGCCTTCATTAACTGCCTGACATACACTATCTCTCTGGGTCTGCGTGCCATCTTTTATCCAGCTGGTAGTCCACTTGTTGTTATTGCCCTTCTGATAATACTTGCCAAGGGAAATACCACTACACTTGGATTCCGAAATATCGCAGTCCTCAATTATCCAGCCAAGAGCCCAGTTAGGGCCTATCATTCCTTCCTGGAATGCTGTTGGTGGTGCCCACTGCGTAGCTGCACACCTGATTGAAAAGCCAGAAACTGTTATGTAATTTAGTCCCTCTTTTTCAGGGAAAAAGCAAGCCTTTCGCACTGAAAATTCTACATTTTCTATATTGGGATTCTTGCCTTGGAAATTAGCATAGATAACTGTCTCGTCATTTTCCTGAGCTGTAAACCATACATACTCAGAAAAGGCGGGATCCCAGGATCGCTTATCTGCTGCTGGATGCATGCAAGTATTTAGATCAAATACTTCATACATAGACTTGCCATTTAAGTAGATATCTCCTGTGTGGGGCGGATTCTCCTGATTGCTGAACCAGTCCCCATGAACTACGTCTGTATAAGGATTGTAGCTTCCAAAAAAGCTATTGGGAACTCTAATGCGCCAGAGGTTCTCAAACTGTTCCCAGCCTCTAAGTTCCTCTGCTCCTGTGATTATTGCTTCTTGTCTAGAAGTGCTGATATATGTGATACGTTTATCCTTCGTACCTGAATTGGCTGGTTTTACCCATTCTCTGTAAATTCCAGGGCCAACAAATACTGTATCGCCTGCGCTTGCAAGGTTAGCAGCTTCCTGAATGGTCTTGAATGGGTGCACAGCTGTGCCATCACCGCTTCTTAGAACATTACCTGCTACATATATCTGCATATTAACCCCCTTTTGTAGTTATGATGCCTGAAATCCAGCTCTGTGACCAGAATTTGCAGAACACACAATTATTGCTCTGTGACCTATCGTCACTTTCGCAATACTACATACATATAATATACAAGTATAATTATAGCATGTTTTAAGAGCTGATGAAGAGTAATTCCAGCCTGCAATTATACGAAAAGCTTGTTATTGTCATTTGCATATAAGCTGCTTTCTAACTGATCCTTGCCCGCTATTATACGAAAAACTTGTTACCACCACTTTCGTGTAAGCCAACTAACTACCTTCTAAGATTCACCTTATATGCAAATCTTGTTTTTGCAGTTTTCATGTAAGGCCTTTTCCTGGTGCTATTACACGAAAGCTCTGTTATTGTCATTTGCATATAAGTCACTCTCTAACTGATCCTATCCTGCTATTATACGAAATAACTTGTCACCACCATTTTCGTGTAAGCCAGTTCCCTACCGCCTGAGATTCACTTTATATGCAAATCTTGTTTTTGCAGTTTTCATGTAAGTCCTTTTTCTGGTGCTATTACACGAAAACTCTGTTAATGGCATTTGCATATAATCTAAAAGTTTGCATATCCCCTCTCCCCTTAGCTGCAGATTACTGTATACTAGTACTATGCACACAAACACACATTATCTAGTTGGAGGGGGACTTTATGGCACGAATGAAATATATATATGCAATTGCAATTCTTGCAGGATTCATCCTGGCTGGGCTGCTGATTAGCATGATTGGGAAGTTATTCTGAAGCGAAAGAATAATAGGCTCCATAGCGGAACATATATTATCAGCGAAGCATCATAACAATATCTGGATATTAGTAGGCTGACACCTACTCGATTATGCACACAGGCATTCTGTACTTCGTGCTCCATGTCTTTACGACCGGCAAATGAATTTGTATGCACGCATGCCTTCGCTTACCGGTTTTGCGCAACAAAAAATTGCTCCATAACAAACTTATGGAGCAATTTTTATAAGCAGGTATCACAACTCAACCTGCGCTTAATTTCTTTTGCTTGTAAAGATCAGAATCAGCTCTAGCGATAAATGATTGAATTGATATAGGCTCTGCAAAATCGTATTGAGCTATGCCAACGCTGACTGATACAGAGTACTTGAGATTATTGTCACTTGTAATTCTTCTGACATTAGTCCTGATCTGTTCTGCAAGCCAGGTAGCTTCAGCTCTGTAAGCCATTTCTGCAACTATAATAAATTCATCTCCGCCATAGCGGGATACAAAGAATCTGTTTCTAGGGCCCTGACATGCATTCTTGATAGCATTAGAAATTCTCACAAGAGCTCTATCGCCTTCCACATGTCCAAAAGCATCATTTATACTTCTGAAATTATCCACGTCCACCATCAATAGGAAAAGAGATAATCCCGGCTCAGCATTTCTCATCTTCTGGGTCAGATACTTGTACATCTGAGTCCTGTTGTTGATCTGAGTGAGTGGATCTAGAGAAATAAGGCTGTCCTGTATTGAAGTATAAATATAAAAGATTGCTGCTACTGCTCCATAGCACAGAAGCGGAACTCTCCAGATTATAGCCTGCAAAAGTCCCATGACAATAGGCGCAATAGGGAAAAATCCAATTGTAAAATAAATACTTCTCTCAGCGTACTTGTCCTTGGCAAAGGCTCTATAAAATGCCTTGACCGAAGCTGCAATCATATAGCCAAAAGGAACAATGATCAAAAGAACATACAGCTTACCATTAACAAGTTTGCCTTCATCATCAACATAATACGCAAGTCCTGTTCTGTAGGCGGTCACACAAAGAATAGTTGAGAACCAGACCGGAATACTAAGAAGAAGCTTACCCGGATCATTTTCTACAGCCTTGTCATTCTGAATAGCCTCAGACAACAAAAACCACTGATATGCAGCAATGCTAAGAAGTACATAGGTAAAAATATTAGATAGATACAGCATCTGTCTGGTGGTGGAAATAATTCCGCCATCAACAATTGCCCAAAAGACTTCTGCAAGAAAATACAACATCGTAACAAAAGTCAGATTTCCAAGATAGACCTGTGAAAGCTGCTTATTAACGCCATGTTGTATTTTAAAAAGTATTATCCCCAGTAGGAAAAAACAAGCTAAATATGCTTCTATATAAAATATTACGTATCCCAAAGTAAAACCTCCAAGCTGTCAATGCGTAAAAATTATTTTAGCATGAATTTTTTTAGTTGTGACAATGTTTATGCATTATTTATACATTGTTTATAAATAAAAAATGAAGCGTCCAGATTTCTCTTAGACTCTCCATTCATGCTCCGCCTGCCACAGCTTTAAGTGCTTCAAACTCTGATTCATACACGCCTCCCATTGCTTCCAGATCTTCCCAGGTATACCATGCCCCACTTAGCTGCACACCTCTTATTGAAATATCAGTACATATCACCATAAAGGGCTTGTGATTGACCACAATATAGCAGGTTCTGTTAAGCCCAAAAGGCGTCACAAAAACGTGCCCTGTCTCAATCAGATGATTAAGCTGATCTATTGTTGTACTCTTGGATAGAGGTTGTGTTTTTAACATATTATCTCTTCCTATCTACTTAAATACTGGTACTTTCACTCTTATCTATTCTTTAAATAGGGGATGAGAAGTGAAATCATCTATTGAAAGAGGCTTTGAGTAGTGATAACCCTGCAAATGGCTCGCGCCAAATCCAAGAAGCATCTCCCTGACATCACCTGTCTCCACGCCCTCAATAGTAGTCATAAGCCCAATATTGCTGGCGCACTCGATGGTTGCCCTTGCAACTATCCTTTTCTTTTCATCTTCATCAATTCCATCGACAAAAGCCTTATCGATTTTAATTCCAGCTACTGGCAAAAATAGCAAAAGCTCAAGAGCCGAAAAGCCTGTTCCAAAGTCATCTATAAAAGTAAGTATTCCCTGACTTCTTAAGAAAATTATCTCATTTCTAATGAAATTCTTATCAAGTACACTGCATCTTTCAGTAAGTTCAACCCTAAGATTTTCAGGCGGATAATCCAGCTCCTTCAATATTTCAAGCAGGTCTCTTCTAAAATTTTTTCGTTCAAGCTGTGTATAAGAAACATTGATACTAAGAGTAAGTTCAGACCTTACCGAAAGAACTTTTTCCTTCCAGTATTTCATTGAATTTCTGGCAATCCAAAGACCCAGATCATAGAACAGAGGATCATCTTCAAGCCATCCTATAAACTCGCCAGGAGAAACGCTTCCAAAAGGATTTTTCTGCCATCTTACAAGAGCTTCTGCACCCTTTAGCCTCTCCTCCCTGGCGCTTACAACAGGCTGATAGACAATAGAAAAGCCTTCACAATCATGGCTTATGCAATTTCTAAGAGCATTTAAAAGAACCAGTCTCTCATGGCTCTTATCCAGGTTGCTGCTTCCAAATACGCATAGTTCACCATGTCTGTCCTTCATAGACTCATCAAGTCCCAGAAGACCATTGGAAAATACTGTATGCTCATCAATATTAAAGTTCATTACCTCTGTGCAGGAGCCGCCTAGAGTAATTGTAACATTCACTCCTTCCACAGCAATTGAATTCCTGCAATAGTCCACTAGTTCAGAATATATCTCTTTTATCTCCGAAAGATTAAGCTGGGTTGAAACAAGTGCAAACTTGGTTCCTCCAGCGTGATAAACCTCTGCATCATCAGTAAATTCCAAGAGTTTTTCTGCAAAGGTCCTAAGTATCTTATTTCCAAACTCATAACCATAGACATTGTTAAACTCGCCGAAATTATACATTCCAACAAAAAGAATGTAGTATCTCTGACTCTCATCCTTAAGATCAGCAAGAGTATCAAGGAGCTTGTCCTTGGTATAAAGAGCTGTAACACTGTCATATTCACTGGCTATTCCGTGATTATCTATCGTTCCTGCAAAATATAAAGGCTTTCCGTCATCATCTCTTATAACCGTTCCCTTACAGGTACAGGCTACATACTCACCATTTTTGTTCATTGCCCTGTAAACCATGTCATGAGACTCGCTTTTTCCCTCAAAAAGATCCGCGATAGACTGATGGTACCTGCTCTTATCCATAGGATGAATATGTTCTTCCCAGATTTCTCCAGCATTTTCCATTCTTTCTGAAGGCAAACCAAACTCCTCCACGCAGCTTTTGGACCACCTGGAAATGTTTGTTTCCATATCAGTTAGAAAAACGTATCTACCTTTTGTCGAACTGGCAAAGGCTTCAAACACTTTAGATAAAAGAGCTACCTTGTCCATATTTACTCCAAAAAATAGCCAGAATAGTATAAATTCATTATACTATCTGGCCTAATTAGTGTAAATTCGTTTATGTTTATTTAATATTTCAACTAATTTATTTAGAATAATTTCGTTCACCGAAGATTCCAGTGCCCACTCTTACGAAGGTAGCTCCCTCTTCTATGGCTACCTGATAGTCTCCAGTCATGCCCATTGAAAGAGTATCCATTTTAACACCAGGTATATCAAGAGTGTTTATCTTATCCTTGAGTTCTCTAAGCCCCTTAAAATACACTCTGTTGCTCTCTGGATCATCAGTATATGGTGCAATTGTCATAAGACCTCTTATGCATAAATGCGGCAGAATAGATATTTCTTTTACGAAATCAATCACCTGTTCCGGCGCCAGGCCAAACTTGGTGTCCTCACCTGCCATGTTGACCTCTATCAGAACATCCATCACCAGATCATGCTTGGCAGCCTGCTTCTCTATTTCATCCGCAAGCTTCCTATTGTCAACTGAGTGGATCATGCAGGCAACTCCAGGAAGATACTTGACTTTATTGGCCTGAAGATGGCCTATCATATGCCAGTCAAGATCTTCTGTGATCTCAGCAGTCTTGTCCCTTATCTCCTGAACCTTATTCTCACCAAAAACTCTTATGCCGCAGGCCATGGCCTCCCTTATGTCGCTGACAGGCTTGGTCTTGCTGACTGCGATAAGCGTAACCTCGCTTCTATCCCGCCCAGCCTTGTCGCAGGCCTTTTGTATGTTCTTCTCTACTATTTCCAAGTTTTCTCTAATCATAGTCACTATCGCTCCTGAATTATTATCTAACAAAAAGCACAGTTTAGAGCGCATTTTAGTCTAAGCTGAGGCGTCCTAACTGCTTGATAAAAAACCATGCACATTATATCATAGATAGTAGGAAACTCGAAAGTTTATATATCTTTTCACTAGTCAATATTGTTCTACGCCATTGGATATGATAAAGGAAATCAATATCGCACTACATATGGGGGACAGTCATGAATATCAACGATATTGCCGCAGGATCACAGATCAGGATCCACGCTTCCATAAATAATCACAACATAGTTCTTATGACAGAGGCCATTTTCGGCATTAACGCAGGGCTTCTTTGTAAACCCATGGAATATTTTGGCAAATATATGCAATTTCTAGAGCCCTCCAAGGTTCAGATCCGCAACAAAAGAGATGGCCGCATCTATAAATTCATGTCCACATCTATAACCCCCGTAAAAACGAGATATGGAAACTTCCACCTTATCAAATGCTCCTCTGCTCTGGAGCCGGAAAACTCCAGAAAATCCGAGCGTTTTTCACTCGAGAAGGTAGGTCTTTTTAGAATAAGTGGCAACTCAGCTACTCTTCATAACTGTATCGTCCATGACATCTCAATGCGTGGAATGTCCATTATTATAGATAATAATTCAAAGTGCAAGGTTGGGGATCGCATCGATATTACCTTTAGATATGGAGAGCTTCTCCATCAATATGAAGTAACTGCAGAAGTAGTCAGGATGTTCACTGTTTCTGGCCGCCCTGCCCTTGGCTGCAGTATCGCAAATATGAACGTAGACATTATCGGGCTTCTCAATGCTAAAAAGAACGAGAAATACGGCCTTTCAGAATCCAGCATAACCGCTACTGCCCCTAGCACTGACACTTCAACAAATCTTAATCCTGAAATTTCCAAGGAGCAGCAGATCGTGGAGGTTGAAGAAGACCTGGCCCGCCAGCTGATCCCGGAAAAGGATTCTCCTCATAGAAAAATAAGTGCTAATCCCTTAGATCCTGCAAACCTCGAGCATATCTCCCGCAAGGAGCCAAAGACCTTACGCCAGCAGCGCAAGGAAGCCCGCATGGCAGAACAGGCCAAGGCAATTGAGAATCTACTTGATCTAAGAGATGTTTGATGTACTGTGATCATTTGATTGTCTTGAAATATAAGCCAAATGCCACAATTGTGGTCAATATATCTGCCACAAACTGGGCAAGAATAACTCCATTAAAGCCCATAAGGCCCGACAAAATAACTATAACGGGCAAAAATACAATCCCCTGCCTGCAGGCTGATAAGATAAATGCACCCATGGCCTTGCCTGTTGCCTGAAATGTACAAATGACGATAAGGCAAATCCCCATAAGTGGTGCCCCAAAAAGCTGCAGAATCAGCATTATTCTTCCGGTTTCTATCATTGCGGCATCTGTCAAAAAGAACGACAGGATAAACCTTGAAAATACTGAGAGAACTATAAGGAAAAAGAGCCCTGTTCCGCCAGTCAAGATCATTCCAAATCTGATGATTTTCTTTAAACGTTTTTTAAGTCCAGCTCCGTAGTTATATCCGATCAGAGGCTGTCCGCCAAATGCAAGTCCCACAATAACAAGAAGTGCAATATTAACAATCTTAAGCACAATACCCATTATGGCTATCTGCGTTCCCCCGTAGGGCTGCAGAAACCTATTTGTAAGCGTGATTCCTACTGTCTGCATAAGGTTGGTAATGCTAGATGGAAGGCCAATAGCAAGAACTCCGCAAAGCGTTGCCCCATCAAGGCTCAAGTGTTTTATATCAAGGGACAACACCCCACTCTTTTTACAAATGATCACCACAAAAAAGGCGTTTGTCACAATGTAGCCTATAACCGTTGCAATCGCTGCTCCTGCAGCTCCAAGTCCCATGGAAAAGATAAAAATAGGATCCAGAATTATATTTACAACCGTTCCAATCACAGAGCCTATCATTGATTCCAAAGCCATACCCTCTGCTCGCAAAAGATTAGATGGAACAAGAGCAAAAATGACGAACACTGATCCCAAAATCAGCCATGAATAATACTGCTCAGCATATACGTAATTCTCCGTCGTTGTCCCCAGTATCATTAGGATTTTTCTTTTAAATACCAGCATAAATACTGTAAAAACAAGTCCTGTGACAATTGCAGAGTAAAAGCAGAAAGTACTCTTTTTCCTGGCGTCATCATGATCATGAGCGCCAAGAGCCCTTGATATCACTGAGCTTCCACCAATTCCAAAAATATCTCCAATAGCAAGAAGCAATGTAAATAAAGGTGCGCATAGTGATATTCCAGCAATCAGATCTGTGTTTCCTGTTAGCGCTATAAAATAAGTGTCCACCAGATTATAAACCAGTGTGACCACCATTCCCATCACAACCGGCAGTGCCATCTTCATATAAGCCTTGGGAATAGGGGCATTTTCAAATAAATCGTTCTGCATGATGTTTTCTCCTAAAAAAAGAAACCCATAACCTCTGGGATTATGGATTTCCGTACCGTGGCAGGCTACGCCCGCCCTACTATCATTATAATGTTTACAACGTGGCTATGTTAGCACGGAGATACTGGAAAGTCAAATATGAGATTTTCCTCCATAAAAACTATTCATCCAGAATAATCTCTAAAGCATTCTCTACCTTTAAGTTATCAGCAAAAGATATACCGCAAATAGTATATGTTTTCTTCTAGGGAAAATCTCTCCATGCCGCAGATAGTCATGGATTGTAATTGAAAAAAAGAGCTGGAACTATAAACATAAGTACATCAAGCACAATAAGCATGTCTTAAAAATTCATCCTCTGTATTACCAACTAAAAAACTCCTAACGAAAGGTATCTTCATACCTTACATTAGGAGTTAATTCTATTAAGAAATATATTATTGCTTTATCTGCTTCCTCAGCTTTTCAAGTTCTGCCTTAAGAGAGGAAACCTCCTCTTCCAATTCCGCATTCTCATCAGAAAGCTTCTTGCGTTCTGCTTCGCCTTCCTTGAGTCCTTCAGCCTTACCTTCCTTGAGCCCCTCAGCCTTACCCTCATGGAATATTCTGATCTCCGGTAAATCTAAAACTTTGCCGCCCATAATACCACCTACCTTATCCTGCACTTTGTCATGCTTCATCGTAAGCTTGTAGACAACTTTGTGTGTTAACCTAATGATAACATTGTGAGATAACGCTGACAAGTTGCCTTTCTCAAGTTCCCGGTCAAGTCGATCAATAATATCCCTGAACACATCAGCCAACTTTTCAGTTCTATCTTCATCTTCATTGATTGCCTTAAACTCACTCTCAAAATTAAAAATGTAGAATGGAATCATCATATATAGGCGGTTCTCAAATATATTATCAATAGAAAAATCAGAGACCTTTATTATCTTAACGTCGTAGTTCACTTCTCCATTAGGCGTCTCAATTATGATTTCTGCTCTATCCGGCGATGTTGACGATGTTCTCAATAAGATTAGTCCTGTATAAGGGAATCTTACTCTTAGAACATTACCCTCACTCTTACTCTTATCTAGAGCAGTCTGAGTATCATACTCAAATATCCTTACAAGAATAGACTGATCATACGGTCTACTTTCACATTCCAAATGATAATTCTTACTAACATCATCTTGTGTGATTTCGAAGTGTGAATCAGTAATTCTCTTCTCATCAGACTGATCAGCATGCTCCACAAAATGCTCATTCCTTAGTCTTGTGATCTTGGCAGTGTTATCATAATTCTCATTATAAAAATAATTCACAAATGGAATTACAATATCATCGCACTCCGTCTCCATTGTCCTGTATGCATCATCATAAGCAAATTCTGAATAAAGTGGTGATGTCTTTTTGTCTTTGTTGTCTTCTTGCATAAACATATGTCTCCTTCAAAATATATTCTCTCCATCATTGAAATTGGCATTTGCAAGAACTGCTCCGCCTCTCCAGATTGGAAAAAAGATGCTGCAAAGATTATCACAGCTTGTCTAGGATAGCATATGCAAAAATATTGTTCAAGGATTAATTCCTAATGTAAGATATGAAATTGTCAAGGAGCATGGTTATTTATTCACACACTTTTCAGGGTGTGCGGTACTAAATGTTTGAAGAGTTAATTTGCTCTTTGCTTTTTCTCTACTATCAAATATAATAACTTTCCAAAGAAGCGAGTTTGTTACCGTACAGCTATTGCTTAAGCGGGTTGCTTGCTTCTTTTTTGTATTTACCATATCGTAAAGATACAACTTACCACTTCATATGCCGCAGATAGTCATGGATTGTAATTTAAAAAAAGAGCTGGAACTATAAACATAAGTACATCAAGCACAATAACATGTATTAAAATTTCTCCTCTATAGTGCCAAATAAAAAAACTCCTAACGAAAGGCATCTTAATACCTTACATTAGGAGTTATTATCAAAAATTTCTTGATCAAGCTTTTATTACATTTTCTGACTCATCATGTAATTTAGCATAAATCTTATCAGCATCATAGTCAGGAGCATACTCAATTGCAGCCTCAATTATCTTCTGTATATAGCCAAGATCTTCCTCGAATAAGTCAGCAATCTTCTCAGCAGTCCAGCCTTTCTGAAGTTTACTACAAACCTGTTTTATCAACTTGGTTTCTTCGCCAATACTTTGCCCTATCTTTTGCCCAATCTTTCGCCCTATCCTACGCTCTTCCTGAACATTGACAGTAGCTTTAAAGTTTGCAAATAAATCACTCATATGACGCTCCTTTATCTGACTTACAAAGTCCTGAACCTCATTCTCCGAAACATGATGCTTTCTTAGTAATACTGCCACTACTCTAGCAAGTACATCTAATACATCTTGAGGTGCATTGGCAGATAGATTGTCCAAATAGTCCTTGGGCAGATTCAGAGAACTAAACTCTTCAGTATCCCTTATCTTGTTCAGAATCATAAGAAGTGATAATCCATCATTCTTCTTAATTAGTTCATCGTTCCCATGATCAGCAGTATTAACCAGGTGATATTCATAATTCGGTATATATGGACTAAAAATGTCACTCAGTGCTACCCTGCTTTTTAACGTCCTATTCGCAGTCCAGCTACTTTCACCATTGTAATACACAATCGGAAAAACAGGTGGATACTTAAAACCTTTAAGCTTACTAATTCCCGATACCCGCTTTTCTTCACGCCTTTCATAGTCGTCCCAAATGTAGACCATGTAACGCAGTATCTGCATACTTACATTATAATCTACGCTGGATTTGTGTTCAATCAGGGCTATGAAGATTTCTTCACCTTCTTTAACCTTTACCCTTTTGACAACATCAGCATTTCTCTCTTCTGTAAACATTGGAATATAACGCTCTGTAACATCTGTTATATCCTCTGGTTTTACATCTTTTAGCAGATTGATTCCAGAATAATCACGTAGTAGCTGCGCACATAGTGTTGGATTTTCAAAAATAAGCTTAGCACCATTATCCTCAGCTTTTGAATTATGAATCTTATTGTCCAATGTTTCGTTATCTTGCATACACATATGCCTCCTTCAAAATATATTCTCTCCATCAATGAAATTGGCATTTGCAAGAGCTGCTCTGCCTCTCCAGATTGGAAAAAGATGCTGTAAAGATTTTCACAGCTTGTTTAGGATAGCATATGCAAAAATATTGTTCAAGGATTAAATGAAGAAAAAAGATACTTGGAAATCTCCAGGTATCTTTTTTCTTACAGGATAGAAAGACTAGGCGTCTTCTATCCGATTACATATTATCAAATCTTCATGGCAATGTCCCATGCGCCCCAAACTGCGCTTCTTACATTGCCAACCTTCTTGCAGTCGCCAAGGAGGTGAACGTTCTTGGCAGGCTGGATAAGAGGTGTTGCGTGGTAGCCAACGGACATGATAACAGAATCTGCAGGAAGAGTTACGCTTCTTCCATCTCCTGCGTTTATAACTACGCTGTCTTCTGTAATCTTGACTACGCCAGCCTTAAGGTAAACTGGCACTTTGTTGGTCTTAAAGCAGTCGCGAAGGTAACTTGTATTAGCAAGGCACATGTTCTTGACTGAAATAAGGTCATCCTTCATCTCAACAATCTGAGGGTTCTTGCCCTTTCTAAAGAGGTCAAGAGCAATCTCGCAGCCTGTAAGGCCACCGCCGATGATTACAACATTTTTACCAACTTCTTTCTTCTCAAGCAGGTAATCTGTGGCATCCATAGCGTACTCAGCTGCACCAGGAATCGGGATATGGTTGGCCTCCGCTCCTGTAGCGATGATGTACTCATCTGCCTGAGGAAGGCTGTCAGCCTTGATCTCAGTGTTCATGTGAACCTCAACGCCAAGCTTACGAAGCTGTTTCTTCTGCCACTCGATGAGCTCTTTATCTTTTTCCTTGAACTCAGGAGCAGCGGCTGCAATAAATACACCGCCAAGCTCGGATGTCTTCTCATAAAGAACTGGCTCGTGTCCGCGAAGGGCAAGGATTCTTGCTGCCTCCATTCCACCGATACCACCACCGATGATAGCAACTCTCTTTGGCTCCTTGGTAGGAACAACCTTATATTTCTTACTCTGCATGCTGCGAGGGTTAACTGCGCATTTGCACATTCCGGCAGACTCAGAAAGGTCCTGATCGTTGGCACTATTGCCATGTTTAGTCAGGTTAAAGCAAGCTGTATGACAGCAGATACAAGGACGAATATCGTCCTCTCTGCCTCTCTCAATCTTGGCAACCCACTTAGGATCAGCAAGGAACTGTCTGCCAACAGCCATAGCATCAATATCGCCCTTCTTTATGGCTGCTGCGCCAACTGTAGGCTCCATCTTACCTGCACATACTACAGGTATATCTACAAACTTCTTGATATGGCTAACATCCTCAAGGTTACAGTTCTGAGGCATATACTGTGGTGGATGTGCCCAGTACCATGCGTCATAGGTTCCGTTATCGCAGTTGAGCATGTCATAGCCAGCATCCTGAAGGTATTTAGCAGCCTTCTCTGACTCTTCCATATCACGTCCGATTTCTTCAAAGTCCTCACCAGGCATAGCGCCGTACTGGAAAGCCTTTGTCATGGAACGAACTGAGTAACGCAGAGAAACAGGAAAATCCTTTCCACACTTTTTCTTGATCTCCTGAACAATTTCTACTGCAAAACGGTATCTGTTCTCAAAAGAGCCGCCGTATTCGTCAGTTCTGTGGTTTGTATAGCCAAGTGTAAACTGGTCAAGAAGGTATCCTTCATGAACAGCGTGAACCTCTATACCGTCAACGCCAGCTTCCTTGCAAAGTCTTGCAGTCTCGCCAAAAGCATAGATGATATCATGGATTTCATCTACAGTCAGAGGTCTTGTCATTACATCATCAGCCCATCTGTTAGGAAGAACTGATGGAGCTGCTGTAAGGTATTCAGGATCGATGTAAGGCTTGGCCACAGCTCCCAGCTTCTTGTTCTGAATAAGCATTTTAAGAGGCTCAGTCAGGGCAAAAGACCTTCCAAATCCAGCAGTAAGCTGTACGAACATCTTGGCCCCTGTTTCATGTACCTGATCCATAAATCCTGCAAGCTGCTTGAACTTGCCTGGATTCTGATATAACCACTTTCCTCCCAGCATATCTTTTACCGGTGCAATTCCAGGTATTACAAGACCGCAGTCGTGCTTGGCAATCTTGAGAAGGAGCCTAGCTGCTTCTTTATCGAAGTGGCTTCCGCCTGGTTCCATCCAGCCAAAGATACAGGTTCCACCCATAGGAGCCAGCACAATCCTGTTCTTGATCTCAAGATTGCCTACCTTCCAGGGTGTAAATAATGCTTCATATTCCTGTTTCAAAATATAACCCCCTTTTTACTTCTTCATAATATGGTATTACTTCTTTTTCTTCCCCAGATGCAGTTCCTTCATACCGTCCACTTCGTCACACACAGACTTCATTGAGCAATGCCCGCAGTCTGTTGGCATTCCATCCAGAATGTGCGTGAGAGTCTTTGTAATAGTAGAAGTCTTTTCTGCGTTTGGAACAAGACTCTTTACAATTTCCTTGTCTGTGATAAAGATCACGCGAACATGCTTAACCTCAGGAAGCTGTTTGTATTTCTTTATATATAGGGAACCAACCTTGGCAAAAGAGATACCTCCTGCCAAAGCTTCCTTGCTGATCCTTATCTGCTCCTGGTTACTACTAGCTGATACTCTTACCATGTAACCCTTAGGGAAAACGTGATATCTCACAAACTCAAGATTTCTAATAGAAGAAAAAGCCTTCTCAGTATCTTTATCTTCCTGAAGATCTTCCGTTTCCAGAATAACGATTCTGGCAAAGCCGCAGCCGCCCCTAATTTCACTAATATCAGAGCCATAAACAAGTACTTCATCCTCTGTAACAATTCCTGAAGTAGTAACAAGCGTATAATTTACTGAAGGATTTCCTTCTGCGCCAAGTTCCTTGGCTGCGTCCCTCTGCATGATAAACTCGCTGCTACCATTATCCTTCCAGGAAGCGCCATCGTATGAGTAACGTTTTACACTCACATTTCCATTTGAAAGAGTACTCATGGTATCTGATATTATATTGTCATATAGTTTCATATTTCTAAATCCTTGTTATCTAAACTTCTCTCTACGTCCCATCACATCAGAATTTAAGATCCTGTTTTTTGCGATTGAAAATCTTGTTTACGAAAGTGTAAAACCAGGCCATCAGCTTCTGATCAAGATTCCAGAAATAGATAACAAATAAAACGCCTGTGACAATTGTCAGCACCTTTATTATTTTTCCGATTATTTTAAGCGCCTTGTCCATGCATTTATCCTTTCTCTATAAACTAATTACTTAGCAAGACCTTTCTGTCTTGCATACTCTGCTGCACCAAGAGCTCCCATAAGCTGAGGATCTGTTGAAAGATTTACAACCTTGAGCTTAAGAACCTGCTCGATAGCAGCCTTAAGGCCTTCATTCTTGGCACATCCACCTGTAAGAGTGATAGAATCTGTAGCACCAGCCTTCTTGGACATTACAAAGCATCTCTTTGCAACAGCCATTTCGATACCAGCTGCGATCTCATCCATAGGCTTACCTTCACCAACAAGTGTGATAACCTCAGACTCAGCAAATACAGTACACTGAGCTGTGATAGGAATAACGTTCTTGGCCTTAAGAGAAAGCTTTGAGAAGTCCTCGAGACTCATTTCAAATGATCTTGCCATAGCTTCAAAGAATCTACCTGTTCCAGCAGCACACTTATCATTCATGGCAAAATTCTTAACTGTTCCGTCTGTATCAATAGCAATACCCTTAACGTCCTGTCCACCGATATCGATGATAGCCTTTACGCTAGGATTTGTTACATGTACGCCCATCGCATGACATGAAATCTCAGAAATATTCTCATCAGCAAAAGGAACCTTGTTACGTCCATAACCTGTACCAATAAGGTATGTAAGGTCCTTTGAACTGTTAAGATCAGGAACCTGGCTACATACTTCCTTCATAGCCATTTCTGCTGACTCCTGAGCAATGATCTTACTCTTAAGAGTTGTATTGGCAACCATCTTGCCAGTCTCGTCAATAATTACTGCCTTTGTGTAGGTTGATCCTACATCACATCCACCAAAATACTTCATTTTTCTATATCCCTCTCTTCCAATTTTTTCTATTGTATTGGTTATATACGCATGACTTTGCTTTGCATCCGTCATACTACAGCCATCCCTAAATCACCACGACGTGTCATCCTCAAAATCCACCAGTGACGGATCTACAGGCTCTGCCTTCATAACTGTTCTCATGAATTCGTTAACAGAGGCACGCATGTCTTTTCTTGAAACTGTTCTTGGATCCATAAGGTCGTGGCTGCACCATAAGAGTTTGATGCCACGCTCTCTTGCCTGATCCTCAAAAAGTCCCTGAACTGTTGCCATGTTCTTGCAGGATACGTGCTGATACATAAGAACAAAATCTACGTTCCAGGCTTCGCACTGTCTCCAGAGCTCTGTTACAACGTGGTCATAACCACCGTTTGTATGTCTTCTCATGACCATTCGCTCATAAAGTCTTGCAAGGTCCTTAAGTGCCTCTTCTTTATTCTCTGTTTCCAGTGGCTTTGTGAAATTAAGTGACTCCATTTCTACCAGGATATCTACGCCCCAGCAGTTAGCCATCCAGTTAGAGAAGTTTGCATAGTAGTGAGCTGGTATAGACCAAACAATTGCTCTGTACTTCATCTTGCCGCGCCAAGGTTCATCCTTGCACTCGTAAGCTTTTTTCATGAGCTTATCTACATTGTAGAAGGTCTTGATGATTCTTGGGTCAAGTCCTCCATCCATCTCATAGTTCCATTTTCTAAAGAGCTCGTAACATGGACCAATGAGCTGAGGATGATCGGTCTGGTTGATTTCCCACTTTTCAAGCTCGTATTTAGTCTCGGTGTTAAAGCGCTTCATGGCTGCAAAATATGCATCCCAGTTCCACTTAGCACCTGTGTTGTCTTCAATAAACTTAATGCAGCCCTTTATATCTTTTACCGCTGCATCCATTATGGACTCATCCTCATATCTTACAGGGAATGCCAGATGATATGTAGGAAGATCCTTGAACCTTCGTCCTGTATAGGAAGAAGCCATTACTGAGCCATCGCAGGGCATTGAGCTTGAAATAAAACAGGCGCCCATATGAGGAAGAGCATCTATGACTGCTGCACCACACTCAGATGATGGAACAGGGCAGGTGTCTGACGGAAGTCCATAGGACTCGACTGCATCAATATATGGCATACATGCCAGCTGATCGATTTCTGACAAAAGAAATACCGGCATCAGCTGATAAGGAATACCAATAAGATCAGGGAAACCAGCCATGATCTGTGACATTGTCATCTCATCAAAAAGAACTATCTTCTTGGAAAGTTCCTTGGAATTACCAACCTTCTCATCTGACTTCATAAGAAGTACAAGATTCTCCGCAACATATCTGAATATTGCATAGATGAGTTCGTGGTGCATCTTAAGAGCTCTGCCACGAAGTCCCATTGTGTTCTTGTCCATAAAGGAGTGGCAGCAAAAATATGAAACCATCCATCTGTAATGAACTGTTCCCATAAGGGCTGGAACAAGGTCCTTACTAAAGGTTGCAAGAAGCATTGCCCACATCTTGCCCCATTCATAGAAGTCTACTCCAGTGTCCTTGACACCTCTCCACTCTCTTCTGACAGTTGCCATCTTGCCGTTGGCATAGAGCTTACCAAGCTGCTTTTCACCATTGAGAACAAGGTCCTTGACTTCATCAGGGCTCATCTTCTTTAAAAGATCAAGTTCATGAGAAAGTCTCTTCTGAATACCCTTAGCATCCTTTTTGGCTGACTTTGCTACTTCGCTCCAGTCTGTCTCTTTTACAATATCTCCTACAATGCCAGCTATTTCCTTTAAATTGGCTGCCTGGGCCTTCCAGTCGATATTGTCCTTTAATCTAAAATTCTTGGGATCAATGTATTTCATCACATTACCTCCCTTTTACTTCTGATTTTCTTGATCTCCAAAGCCTCTACAAAGGCCTGGAATCTGGTACGCAGCTGACCTGAATTATGAACATTATAGGATCTGTCGATTGAAAGGGTAGGCCAGCCATACTCTTCAGTCATGATATGGCTTGCAAGAGGTCTTTCAAAGGCCCAGAAGTCACAGTACTTCATCTGTTCGTAGATGATACCGTCAGCCTTAAACTCTTTTGCCAGCTTATCTACAGTTTCCTTTCTCTGAAGAACCTTCTCTTCTGCCATATATCTAGGGCATTCAGAGGTGAGCATATAGTGTCTTGCAATCTGTCTTACTATATCTTCATGGTCATTTAGCTTTATCTCTTCTCTTCCAGGGAATGATCCATAGCAGAATCTGTCTGCCACTATCATTGCTCCGCTCTCCTCAAGAAGCCTTGAGAAGTTAAGGTCATCAATCTCTGACCCAACTACAAGAACTCTTGCTCTGAACTTGTTCTTGTCATCAGGCTTTCTTGTTTTTATTTCTTCAAGAGTCTCTTTCAGATATGGAAGAATCTTGGCTGTAGGACAGCAATAGCTTGCAAGACAGATAACGTGGAACTCATAGCCTGTTATCCTTGGGTTTTCTTCCTTTCTGAAGTTTCCAATTTCTGTGATCACACGGCACATTTCATTGTGAAGCTCAACAGCCTTTCTGATAGCCTCATCTGAAACGTCAGTTCCGAGCTTTTCGTGCATCACAGCAAGGAGTCTCTCTCTCATCTGTATTGCCACCTGGTCAAAGTTATACTCTTCAACCTTGTATGGTACATCAGTGTGAGTAACAAAAAAGTGTGGCTTTTCATTACATTTAAGGATTTCCAGGTGCTCATAGCATCTGTTCATTGCTGAGCAGGCATCAACTCCGGCAATTCCATCAAGAAAACCGTAGCCACCCTCAATACCGTTCTCCAAAAGAGATCTGGCGAACTCACAAGTGTAGTTGGACATGTAGTAAGTTGAAATATCTATGGAACCTACTCTGGGAGCTCTCATCCTTACAGAAAAGCAGTTATCCAGGTTAAGGAGAACTTCAGGCATATGATAACAGGTATAACCAATAGCATACTTACCTTCATCCTGTGCTTCCTTAATAAGTGGATTAGACGCATCCTCAAGCCACTTTTCAAAGGTGATCATGTGCTTTAAATCTTGCACTTGTAATACCTTCCTTTCTTTTTATTTTTCTTAGAAATATTGCTTTAAATAACTTCCAGGTTCTTAAGGGCCTCTTTTGCACCCTTTAGGATGATGGTATCAGAAGGAAGTTCAAAGACGCTGTTACCTTCGATGTCGTTTTCTGTCATAGCATCGTCCTGCTTTATGACTGAAATCACTGGAACGCCTCCAATTTCCTCACCCTCGATTTTTTCTGGAAGTGGTGCTCTGTTTACGATAAGACCAATCTTGTCATACATAACAAGTTCATCTGCAACGTTTTTAATTGTCTCAATGATCTGAAGGCCTTTACGGCTCTGATCTGATACGCAGATAAGGTGAGTAACTTTTTCAAGAACTCTTCTGTTTATCTGCTCAATTCCAGCCTCGCCGTCAATTACTACATAATCAAAATCATCTACAAGCATTTCGATAACTTTGCGAAGATAGGTATTGATAGCGCAGTAGCAGCCTGCTGACTCAGGTCTTCCGATAGCAAGAAATGCAAATCCGTTTTTCTCAACCATTGTGTCATATAGCTGATATTTGGCTTCTGCAAGGATGTCCTGGGTGTCTTTAAGCTTGCCAGTCACATCCTCTGCTACCTTTTTTCTGATCTCATCAAGTGTAAGCTCAGGCTTAACACCTAGTGCAACTGACAGTCCTACAGCTGGATCTGCGTCAATTGCCAGTATCTTTTTGTCCGGATATTCTTCCGTAAGTATGCGCACGATAGAGGCAGAAAGAGAAGTCTTACCTACTCCGCCCTTACCTGTAAGCGCTATTATCTTTGTATCTTTTCCCATTAAAAAAACCTAATACCTTATATTTACTTTAATTTTGTAAGGACCTCTGCAAGAAGGTCATTGCCCTGGTCATAAAAGCGCATAGCTTCGTGAACCTTCTCTGAAAGCTCAGCCTTGCCCTGATCTGCAAGAGCATGTGCCACACCATGTAATTCCTCTGTATGGTGCACATTGTGCTGATGCATATGATCAAGAAGTGCCTTTAATTTCTCAGGAGAATCTATCGAGCCGTGCTCATGGTGATGATCATGCTGTTCATGCTCGTGAGCGCCATCGCATTCGTGATCGTGGGTATAACTATGCTCGTGTTCATGCTCATGGCCATCATGTTCATGAGTATGTGTGTATGTATGTGTGTGCTCTGACATAGCAACCTCTCAAAATAATGTTTTAGTAAATCTCTGTATATTCTCTTGGCTCAAGAATATCTTTTTTCATGTATGGAATCTTTGTGTTGTCTTCGCGTTTCATATTGTCGAATCTCTTTACCATAAATGGCTCCCAGATGTAGTACATGAACTTGCCATCAAGATCCCAATAAAAAACAACAAATAAAATGCCGTATATTACTGCACAGATTCCAAAAAGCTTCTTTAAGAATCTTAAAAATCCTTTCATCTTATTATCCTTTCCTAAAAAAATTACCAGCTCTTATCGTCGTCGAATTCAACCAGTGTTGGATCAAGTGGCTCCTCATGCATTACTGTTGTCATGTAGTCGTTTATGATCTTTCTGATTTCTTTTCTTGATACAGTTCTCTTATCAGGAAGAGCATGTGGAACCCAGATAGCATGAATGTTACGTTTTCTGAACTCATCCTCGAATACGCCGTGGATTCCCTGCATTCCCTTACACTGAAGCTGGTCATACATGATTACCATGTCACAGTTAAAGCGTTCCATGTAATCAAACAGTGAAAGAATATGCTCATGTCCGCCTACTGCCATTGCTCTCATAGGAGCCTTTTCATTCATCCAGGACAGATCTTCAAGAGCATTCTCATAAGTATCTGTTCTAAGATACTGGTCAAACATAAGTGAATCCATGTTGATGACGCAGTTGATACCCCAGCAGTTGTAAGCCCACGTACACCAGTGTGAATAGTAAAGAGGTGCGCAGCTCCATGCGATAGCACGGTGTCTTGTCTTAGGGAAGGTCTCAATCTTGTTCTTGACTGTTTTGTTCATTATCTTCCTAACGTGCTCATCCATCTCATGCCAGATTGGTCTGTCACCGTCCTGTGAATAGTAGATACGGTAAAGAGCCTGTGCTACGCCGCTAATAGGATAATATGGAGTATTGGCTGCAACGTCCCATTTTTCCCATTCAAACTCTGTAAGCTTGTTAAATGACTGTGCAGTCTTGACATAAGTATCCCAGTCAAATTTAACGCCGTACTGGTCTTCTATGAACTTCCAGCACTGCTCGATTTCTTTCTGATGATTCTTCTGAACAAGAGGATCATCATATCTCATAGGCTGAGGAAGTGCATAAAGAGGACGATCAAGGAACCAGTCCTGTAAAACACTAGTAGCAACTGATCCATCGCAAGCCTCGTTGGTAGTAACCATTGCAGGCGCAAAATCAGGATAATCGTCATGAACAAAAAGTCCATATTCAGCCTGGCACATAGGACATGGATCTGAAGGAAGTCCTATGGACTGAGCTGCATCAATATAGTTAAGAACTGTATGGCTGTTTACGTGAACTGATACAAAGTATGGGATCATCTCAAGAGGGATGTCCTCAAGCTGTCCTCTGAATGGATAGAAGAAGCTTCCTCCAACAGTCTCGTTGTGGGCAATGTTCTTGTCGTAGTGCTTGCCCTCTTTGCCGCCATGCATCTTCTTGTCAGCAATAAACATTTCCTGGAACTGACGAATGGTCTCACTTACCATTCCGCGATAATGCCAGGCAGAAGCCTTCATAGCCTCTCCGCGCATACCTTCCATACCTCTGTCAAACCAGTGCATAACAGTAAGATATGTCTGTCCCATCCAGCGATATCTCATGGTTCCCTTTGCAAAATCAATAAGTCCCATTGGGCCATCGCCGTATTTGATGATATCTGTCACCATGTGAGCGTAGTTATAAAGCCATACCATGTTAAAGTAATACATTGTATCTGGAAGGCCTCTCCACTCACGGTGTTTGTAAAGACCTGTATCTCCAACATAAAGATCTCCAAGTCTTCTCTCTTCGTGAGGCTTACCATACCAGAAGTCTCTGGCCATTTTCTTTATGTCTTTTGGCTTGTTCTTATCTTCAGGAGCCTTCTCCACAACAAAAAGCTCTCTGTATTTGGCCTTAATATCTTTCATATTAAGCTTCATGCTGTTACTCCCTTCTGCGCATTCTGAATGTGCTTAAGCTCTATACTCTCAACAAAGGCCTGGAATCTGGTACGAAGCTGTCCAACGGCATTGTTGACATACTCTTTTTCTATAGAACATACTGGAATACCAAAATCTCTTGGGAAGATAAGGGTGTCGATAGTACGCTCATAGCTCCAGTACTCGCAGAACTTCATCTGTGAAATAATGATTCCGTCTGCCTTGTACTCTTTTACAATATCAGCAAGATGCTGTTTGCGCTCTCTCATGATATGCTGATCCATAAATCTTGGGCACTGGCTGGTCTCAAGGTAATGACGGGCAATTGCGCGAAGTGGTGTCTCGCCCTCTCTTACAACAATCTCCTCTCTTCCAGGAAGTGAGCCGTAGCAGTGTCTGTCAGCCACAACCAGAGCTCCGCACTCTTCGATGAGTTTGATGAAGTTTGGATCATCCTCTTCTGACCCTGCAAGAACTACCTTACACCTGTAGGTCTTCTTGTCATCAGGTTTTCTGGTCTTGAGCTGCTCAGCAATATCGCGGAGCTTATCAATGATCAAATACTTAGGACAAACAAGCGTAGCAAGCTGGATTATAGAGAACTCAGTACCTGTGATAGTTGGTTCATCAAGCTTTCTGTAGCTTCCAATCTCAGTTATGAGTCTGCAGATTTCATTGTGCTCTTTAATTGCCTTTAAAAGAGCTTCATCACTTGTATCAATTCCAAAGTGTTCCTTGAGTTTATCAAGGACATGAGCCTTAAGCTGAGTCTCAAAGTGGTCTATTGAATTGTCATTTTTCTTGAATGGAACATCTGTGAATTCACAGAAGAAATCAGGATTCTGAATGATATCCATCAGCTGTAAATGCTCCTGGAAACGGCACGTAACAGTGCAGGTTTCTGTAGCCATTTCAGCGTCAAGGAAATTAAAGCCTCCTTCTAAGGCTCTCTCCAAAAGACATCTTCCGTACATACAGGTACGGTTGGTCATATAATATGTAGCCATGTCTGGTGAAGTACTGCGAGGTGCACGAAGACGACAAGATACGCAACCAGGTAAATCAAGTAAAACTTCTGGCATGAAGTAACATGTATAGCCTAAAACACGCTTACCGTCTGCCTTGGCCTGACGAATAAGCGCATTATTTGCTTCCTGTAATAGGTCCTCGAGCTCAAAGATATGCACGAGATCTTTCATATGAAATTCTCCCCCCATCAATATTTTTGTTAGACTTTGTGTATTTTTTGTGTTCTGCCTTACACACTCCATATAATAGCACAAATCCTCTGAAACTTTAACCTAATTTTTATTTATTTTTTGTTACATTTTTTGTAAAAAATATCAAGGATTCTGTAGCGATTTTTGCAGGCCTAAAAAGGAACTATGATTACATCATCTGAGTATTATGGTATACTCATTTTTATGAAAAAAGAAAGAAAGGGGAAAGCAAAATGATAAATGGAATGGGCCTTATAACAGGACTTATTATCGGTGCTCTTGCAGGATGGCTTGCAGGAAAATTCATGAACAATAAAGGTGGTCTTTTAAAGAACATCATTCTTGGTGTTATTGGTGGTTTCGTAGGAAATCTCGTTCTTGGACTTGTAGGCATCCACGGAAGCGGCATTATTGGAAACCTTATTGTTGGTGTTATCGGTTCCTGCATTGTAATCTTTGCAGGACGCGCTCTGCTAAAATAACTGTAAGAAAAAGATCCTGAAGTATAGCTTTTTTAGCTTTACTTCAGGATTTTTTATTTTACATCATTTGCAGTCAATCTTAAGGACTGCGCCTGTAAGGTCTGCAAAGGTCAAACTCCCTCTTACAACCTTCTTTTCACCCATGAGATCAACAAGCGTTATCAATTCCCCATCTATAGAAAGTGATTGAACATACTCCATCAAAATCTCATCCGGATTGTCCGCTCTTACTGCTGTTGAAAGACACATTTGTGCTACCTCCCAGTATCATAAGATTGATATATGCATTGCCCATAACCTTCTCTATCTCGGACCTTGCCACCTATATCATTTATATTCTACCACACCAAAGGAGTCAAAGACACACTTCCTGAAATCATTCAGGTCAAAAAATATTCCATCAGCAAGCATTTGTGCTCCGATGTTACCAATTGCTGTAGCTTCGCCTGGTCCTGCATAAACGCGTCTTTTTGTTTCTGCAGCTGTTAATTTATTGAGGTAAACAGCATTTGACCCGCCGCCAACAATGTTGATGCTGTCAAAGTGTTTGCCTGTAATTTTTTCTATTTCCTCAGTAGCCTCTTTGTAGCACACAGCAAGACTTCTATAAATTACTCTAGCAAGTTCCCAGGGAGTTTGTGGAACCTGCTGGCCTGATTCCTGGCAGGCCTTCTGGACCTCTTTTACCATAGAATCAGGATTAAGGAATCTTCCATCATTAGCAGGAACAACAGAATCTATTGTCTCGAGAGATGCTCTGTCACAGAGACTTGCAAAAGAGAAGTCTTCATTCCCGGTCTTTCCTTCAAAATCATAGCCTTCTTCAAATTCTTTTTTAACTGACTGGATCATCCAAAGTCCCATGATGTTTTTAAGGAATCTGTATCTGTGCTGGTAGCCACCTTCATTAGTAAAGTTGGCTTTCCTTGCTTCCTGAGTACAATTAGCCTCTTCCAGCTCGCACCCCATAAGTGACCAGGTTCCTGAAGAAATATACAGCGTATTATCTCCTGTAGCCGGGACACTCATTACAGCTGAGCCTGTGTCGTGAGTTGCAGGAAGGACCACTTTGCAGCTATATCCCACCTTGGCCTCAATTTCTTTTTTTATAGCTCCTACTATTGTTCCAGGCATAGAAAGCTCTCCAAAAAGCTCATCAGGATACCCCAGTTTATTTATAAGTTCATGATCCCAGTCGCAGGTCTTGGCATTTAAAAGCTGAGTCGTAGAAGCATTTGTGTACTCCTGCTTGCGAACACCTGTCAAAAGAAAATGGAAATAGTCAGGAACCATCAAAAATGTTCTTGCTTTCTCAAGCTTTTCAGGGTTTCTTGCCTTGGTTGACATGAGCTGATAGATAGTATTAAAGATAGCCTTCTGAATACCAGTCCTTGAATAAAGATCTTCCTCAGAAATAATCTTATATACCTCGTTATCCATACCCTCTGTTCTGCCATCTCTATAGGCAATGCAATCACCGATCTTCTGGTCATCCTTATCAAGTAGAACATAGTCAACACCCCAGGTATCAATTCCCATGGTAGCAGGTATCTTTCCAAGTTCTTTACACTTCTTCATTCCCTCAAGGATTTCAGAAAAGAGCCTGTCTGTATCCCATACCTGGTGTCCATCCTTTTGATCCATTCCATTGTAAAAACGGTACACTTCTTCAAGAACTATCTTGCCCTCCTCCATATGTGCAAGGATATGTCGGCCGGAAGAAGCGCCTATATCAACTGCTAGGTAATATTTCATTTTTATTTCCCCCAGGAAGTCGCTAAGCCAGTTTTTCTGTTTCGAAATGTGCATCCATCTGACTCGGCGATGCTACCCATTCCAATGTGCCCAGAACATGTATCGCTACGTGCATAGGCACTTACGATACATTGGTCACATTTCCATAGCATCGAACTCGTCAGCTTGGATGCACACTTTCTCAACAGAAGTATTATTCTCAGCGACTGTCTATGAATAAATACAATTTTTTCTATGTGTTTCGATCAATACTCACCAATAACGTCAGACTTCTTGTCGTACAGGAAGTCCTCTGAGATGTTTACACCAAATGGTGCATTGAGGGCACGGAAATCATCTGGCTGTATTGTCTGTCTCTTTTTATCTGTCATGGACATTACCTTAACAAGGATCTCTGCAGCCTTTTCTACTGTATGCATAAGACCAAATGTGATATCAAAGTCTGTTCCGCAGGCAAACATTCCGTGATGAGCCCAGATAGCAACATCCTGTCTCTTCATGATCTCTGATGTGGCAACAGCAATCTCTTTTCCTCCTGGGACCATCCAAGGCACAATGCCGATTCCCTCAGGAAATACGATTGGACACTCTGTAGCCATCTCCCAGATTTCTCTTGTAAACACCTTGCCATCAAGAGGAAGCACAAAGGTAAGAGCAATTGTGTTAGCCGGGTGACAGTGATATACGACGCGGATCTGAGGATCACGCTTTTTGCAAACTTCGAGGTTCATAAGGTGTGAAGGAAGCTCAGATGTCGGTCTTCCGCCCTCTACAAGACCCCAAACGATCTTGTAGTTCTCACCCTTATCATCAACCTTGATAATACAAACATTGGCTGCTGGATCTATCTCTACATTTCTAAAATATTTGCCAGAGCCTGTAACCATGAAATATTCGCCTGCAAGATCTGTGACTGTTGTACCAATCTCCTTCCACTCGCCTGACTCATCAAGGTCATCCTGTACAGATGAAATTTCTTCCTCCTTGATTCTATAGCTTAAGTTTCCGCCGTTTCTCTCGTGCCATCCCTGATAAAAGCCGTCAACACAGAGGCGGCAGAATCCCTTTGCAAATTTAGCATCTAATACTTTCATTTCCTACTTCTCCTTACATATATAAGTGTAGCATTTCTTGCCATCACTTATCTTTTTGCTAATTAATTCTATTGCATTTTATTGGTCTGTCCTTTTATGGTACTATTAGCCACGCTTTGACAGAACATCCTTCTCATACTGAGCGCAATCAGCAAACCAGTCGCCTTCAAGTGCTACACCGTTCTTTTCGCAGTAGTAATCCCATACATCGCCAAAAGGCATCATCTTGAGCTGCTCGTTAAGTGACATAAGCTCTGTGAAGTTGCATGAATCCTGAAGCTGTGTAAGCTTATCCATTGGCTGGAGTTCAGCATACATGAGAGCCTTAAGGAAGTTTCTCATTCCATTTGTCCAAGCAGAGATTCTGTTGATGCTGGCATCAAAGTAATCCATACCGATGTAGAATCTGTCAGCGCCGTTTCTTACGATTTCCTGTGCAAGATCTCTTGCATCATCATTGAAGATCACAACATGATCTGAATCCCAGCGAACAGGACGTGATACATGAAGAGCCATCTTGTCATTGAAAAGAAGCATTGAAGATAACTTATCTGCAACGTTCTCTGTTGGATGGAAGTGGCCTGTATCGATAAGGCACATAATTCCCTTCTGCGCAGCATAGTTCATATAAAACTCATGGCTTCCTACAGTGTAGGATTCTTCACCGATACCAAACACCTTGGACTCAACAGCCACAGCAACCTTGCTCTTGTCATAGTCAATAGAAAGAATCTGATCAAGAGAGTCCTTGAGTCTTGCTCTTGGAGCCTTTCTGTCACCAGGAATATCCTTAAGTCCATCAGGAATCCAGATATTCATCATACAAGTCTGACCTGTCTGTTCAGCCAGGTACTCGGAAATTCTGATGCAGGCCTGTCCATGTCTGATCCAGAACTGTCTGATTTCCTCGTCTGCAGATGAAAGTGTTGCCACCTCTGACTTGGGATGGCTAAAGTATGTTGGGTTGAAGTCAATGCCGAGTCCTCTTTCCTTGGCATACTCAGCCCATCTCTTAAAGTGTTCAGGCTTAAGCTCATCTCTGTCAGCCCACTGTCCATCTTCAAAAATTGCATAGGAAGCATGAAGATTTATCTTGTGCTTACCTGGTACATATGAAAAAGTCTTGTCCATATCAGCCATAAGCTCCTCTGGAGTTGTAGCCTTGTATGGATAGTTTCCTGTTGTCTGAATTCCGCCTGTAAGAGGTCCCTTCTGATCGAAACCAATTACATCATCCCCCTGCCAGCAGTGCATTGAAAGCTTGATCTTTGAAAGTGCATCAAGTGCCTTGTCTGTATCAACTCCAATTTTCGCATAGCGCGCTTTCGCATCTTCGTATCTTTCTGTAACTGTCATTGTTTTCCCCTTTCATGATGGCTATGAAGACGATACCGCGTACACATAGCCGCTTAAAATATTTACAACCAGTATTTTGCTTATATATTTACCTTACACTCCAGCTCTTATACTGATAAGGTCGAAAAAAAACAAATTTTACGTCCTTTCTTGCAATGCCATAAAAATACAATTATCATAGAGAGGCACAGATATTTGCATAAAAAGGAGCTAATAAAATGGAATACATTGAAAATGATTTTTTGAAAATTGCAGTTTCTGACCACGGTGCTGAGCTTAGCAGCATTTATGATAAGAAGAGAGAAAAAGAGCTATTATGGCAGGCAGATCCAGCATTTTGGAACAGGCATGCGCCAATTCTTTTCCCATTTGTAGGAAATGTTTATAACAACGAATACAGATACAATGGTAAGACCTACCACATGTCCTCTCACGGCTTTGCAAGAGACATGGACTTTGAATTTGCAGGTAAGACTTCTGACAGCATCAGTTTCAAATTAAAGGCAACGAACCAGACACTTGAAAAGTATCCCTTTGACTTTGAACTCGTAGTAACTCACAAGCTAATAGCAAACAGCATAAGCGTTATCTGGGAAGTTAATAACTCTTCTGAAAATGAGCCTATGTTCTATTCAATAGGAGGTCACCCTGCCTTTAGATGCCCTATTAATGATAACGAGAAAAGAACTGACTATAAGGTTAAGTTCAAGGATAAAAATGAACTAAGCTACGTTCTTATTATCCAGGAAACAAGAGAAGTTGATCATGAAAATCCTACTGTTCTTCCTCTTAAGGACGGTTACCTTGATATTACAGAGCACATTTTTGACAAGGATGCCCTTATCTTTGACGACAATCAAGTAAGAGAAGTAAGCCTGTGCACGCCAGATGGAAAGCCATATATAACCATGAATTGTGAAGAATTTCCATCCTTTGGGCTTTGGTCCAAGCCTTCTTCCGAAGCTCATTACGTATGTCTTGAGCCTTGGATTGGCCGTTGTGACAACAAAGGCTTTAGAGGTGAGCTTTCTGAAAAATATGGTGTTCAGCGCCTTGAAGCGTGCTCATCCAGAACCATCTCCTACAAGATTACAGTAGATTGAGAATATATTAGGCAACTAAGTACATACTATAGACGTAGGTAAAATAGCAAGACATGAATCAGAAAATCCTAGACATCCTAAGTACAATTACAGATGAAGAAAAAGCCATATTAAGCGGAGAACCCTATATCAACCGTGAGCTCTATTACAGTGGTCAAAAGAAAGATGGCTCTGGCGATGAGATTGACTCAGCCAGGGTCCTTGCAGATGGCAAGCTGATAGACATGCGTCCCCATGTGCGTTTCGTCCACTTTCCTCTCCACACCCACAACTATGTAGAATTTATCTATATGTGTCAGGGGGAGACTGTCCATATCATTGACGGCCAGCGCATTACACTCAAAAAGGGCGATCTTCTCTTCATGAATCAGCACGCCAGACAGGAAATCCTCCCTGCAGGAGAAAATGATTTAGCTGTAAACTTCATGATCCTTCCTGATTTTTTTGGGACTCCATTTTCCATGCTAGAGCACGAAGATAGTGCTCTCAAGGATTTCCTTGTAAGCTGCCTGACCAAAAAAGACATCGGGGGCAATTTTTTGTACTTTAATGTTTCCGGAATCACACAGATTCAGAACCTTATGGAGAATCTAATCTGCAATATGATAGACGAAAAGAGTTCCAGGGGCAGTGATTACAAGATGATAAATCAGGTGACGATGGGGCTTCTTTTCTTAAACCTGTTGCAGCACACTGATACAATCCGCGTATCAAGGCGTTCCTACGAGCAGGAGGTCATGTTCAGGATTTTGCGCTATATAGATGATGAGTACAAAGATGCAAGCCTTGGCTCTTTTGCAAAAGATATCGGTGAAGACGAATACACCCTTAGCCGCATCATCAAGAAAGCCACCGGCAGCACCTTCAAAGAGCTTCTCCAGAACAAGCGCCTGAACAAGGCCTGCGAGCTACTAAAAAACACCGACATATCTATTGCAGATATATCGGTGCTCATAGGTTATGACAACACAAGCTTCTTCCACCGCCTCTTCAGGCGCAAATACGACTGCAGCCCCCGCGACTATCGCATCAGAGGCTAATAAGCTGTCGCACACCATTTTCAGTCACTGCATAACCGCCCCCTCCCCTCCGAGTAATTGTGTACGCTCATTCAGAAAGTTTTTTTCGTCGGTTTCAGTTCGGATATTCATGGACTTCTGGAAGGGGCATAAGAATTCTACGGTTCAAAACTCGCGCCAGGGCAGCGCTTGCGAAGCGTCCAGTTTCCTATGCGAGTCTTAGATGGCAAATGCCATTTTCTAATGTTTCCACAGCAGTTTTTCCCGCGCGTGCGAAGCGTTGTCTGAAGCAGGACGGAAAAAACTTAACTTCATATGAAAATGCCATTTGGCGCACCGCGCCATAAAGAAATGAGGAATCAATTTCTCCAAGCTAGCTTGAGAGAATTGATTCCCCATTTCTTATAACGCCCGCTCTGCGGGCTATGGCATTTTCTATTGTAATATTACTTTCCGTCCTGCAAGTTTACGCTGCAGCATGCGCATTGAAAGAAAAACTGCGGAAACATCTAAGAAAATCTGCATTTGTCAGTGACGAGCACTACGGAAACTGGCGTGAGTAAAAAGCTGCCCCTTGGCGCTCAGACATGTTGAACCGAAGCAGAATTCTTATGCCCCTCCAGAAGTCTCATGAATCCCTCCTCCTTACGCAGACGAAAAAAACTTCCATGAATATCGCTCCCCACTTACTCGGAGGGGAGGGGGATATTAATGTACTGAAAATGGTGACAAACGGATTTAGTCGCGGGGTTTCATGTAGAAGTTGCCCATGACTTCTTCTGTGCGGATGGAGTTTACGAAAGCCTTTGGATCGATCTCTTTTATCAGAGGGATGAGCTTTCTGGTGTCGGCCGCGCTTACAATTGAATATACAATTTTCTTGTTGTTGTGGCCGTAGGAGCCCTCACCATCTATCAGGGTCGCACCATGACTAGACTGGGCATATATAAGCTTGCAGACTTCATCAGGATACTCCGTGATGATAAATAAAGTTCTCTGCTGATAGGTTCTGTATAGAACATGCAGTGTCTGAGTTGATACATACTGGAAAATCATTGAATAAAGAGCCTTGTCCCATCCAAACAAAAGACCCGCTATCGTCAAAAGAACTACATTTCCCGCAAGGATTATTGGGAACGCATCAATTCCCTTTTTCTGTGATAAAAAGATAGAAATGAAATCTGTACCGCCACTGGTCGCATCTACGTCCAGACACATTGTAATAGCAACTGCATTGACAATACCACCAAATACAGCAATCAGAAGCGGATCATGTGTAACAGAATAAATAGGAAGCATATCGACAAACACACCGTTTGCCAGAACCATCACAAGCGAAAACAAAGTAAACTTGGTTCCAATAAATCTAAAACCTATATAGATAGGAATAGCATTCAGGATCAAACTAACCGGAGTATATGGAATATTGATACCAAAAAACTTAGAAGCCACTCTTATGATGATAATCGTAAGCCCCTGCGCTCCACCTGGATAAAGTCCCCCTGCGTTAATAAAGGTCTGGATATTCATGGCCATAAGGAATGCCGCAAGCAGCACCACTATCAAACGGATGAGATCCTTTTTAAGAGTAAATACGATCTTTTTTTGTCTCTCTGACATACTACTAATTCCCCACTATACTTAATAAATATGCAACACTTTTTCACCTCAAAGCGAAAAAGCAAATCTCATTCTATCACGAACTTATCACATAAGGAAGAGCTTTATACATAAAATATAAAGCTCTATACATTATTTATTCAGTTTGTCTGGCCAACCTTGTCAGCATACTTAAGTCTATAAATCCTCTTAAGAGATTCGTCTATTCTCTCCTCAGTTATCTTCCCATTTGATACTGCATCCAGGACTCCCTGATATGCCTCTTCAAAATTCTCTGGAAGATAGATAATGTCAGCTCCGGCAGCAATAGCACTTACTGCGGCCTCTGCAGATGAATACTTACTTGTTATAGCCTCCTGATCAAGAGGGCCCGTTATGACGACTCCATCAAATCCAACGCTGTTCCTGAGTTCGCCCCCTATAATCTCATAAGAAAGTGAAGCAGGTGTATCAACAGAAACAAGTCCCGGAAAAGAGCCATTGCTCATCATTACTGCGCTTACACTTCCATCTCCAATTGTCTTCTGATATACACTATAGTTGCCCGCCATTAACTCATCTTTCGTAATTTCGCTGTCAGAAGTACTTGCCGGGAAATCGTACAGGCAGGCAAATATGCCACCGTCACTTAGAGCATTGGTAAACGAAACTGTCACATCTGAAACCAATGCCACATCAGTTCCATATTTTCCATTCTCAGAAACATCAACACTCGGAGCCAGATCAAAATTAAAGCCATATTTGAACATAGCAGCTGCAATATTTGTTCCAGCGCTATATGCGGTATCAGAATTGTTGATCTCAGGAATATCCAATCCGCCCAAAGATGCAGAAATAGTTCCCTCTGAAGATCCATCCTCTTTTAGAGCTACAAAAATAGGATATTTACTCATATCCCTTGTACTCTTTATCATCTCAGATACCTGTTCCTGAGACTTCAGATTCTTGGGTGAATATACAAGTCCGCATACAGAATACCTGGAAAGCGCATCCTGAGTACTGGACCCTGCCTTGACTACAGTTTCTACACCTGTAAGCTGTTCAGGAGTGACCATAAATAAACCTGCAACCTTATCCTCCAATGTCAGTTCATTAAGACATCCATTTACTATTTCCTCAAGGACATCGCTTTCTGACATCTCTACAGGTTCCTCTTCCACATCAGATGGTGTCTCTATCACAACATTTTCATTTTCTATAGAAGCTTCGAGAGCTGCTTGCTCCTGCAAAGCCTTCTTTTCTCCGATAACCTTTTTAATTGCACCTATTCCAAAACAAACTAAGATAACGATTATAGCAAAAAATGTAAATAATGATATAAATGCAATAAGCTGGTTCTTTTTCCTACGCTGTCTGCGAGCCAGCCTCTTTTCATCAAAATCCTGTTCTTCTAATCTTCCCATACTCTCCCCCGATGCATCCTGGCATCAATATTAATAAAGGCATTTGCCTTATATAAATCCTGTAATCCTACAGTATTTTTCTTATCATAAGGTGTCGATAATTTCTTTTGACACCAACATAATTTTATCATATATATTGTGTAGTGTTCAAACCAGACATGCAATTTCTAGGGATTTTTGATTGATAGCTGATCAGACAGTTTCCAAAAACAAACAAAAAAATAAAAAGTAATAAAAATGGACAAAATCTAAGGGCAGAAGCTTCATCGATATAACCTGCTTCTGCCCTATGCCGAGTACTTATTAACTTCAAATATTTCGTCCAATGGACTGATCCTCCAAGTTCTCAGCTTATTCTTTCCATTAACTCTTGCATTCATATGCTGTGGCTGTAAGATACTTATATTACACTTACCACTCTTCATGTACTCGATAGCTGTTTTCTTACTTCTAATTCTTACTTCTAATTTCTTTTTAAAACCGATCTAACAAAACTTAAAATCTTTTATACTACTAACTTCTTAGTTTGGTGGTCCGTACCATCCTTTCTCTGAATATTTTAACTAACTATCCCTTTGGAGTGTACCTGCCTTTCTTTCTCCAATTGATCTGATTATCTTTGGAGAAGTATTTTGTTTCTTTAGATGCTTTTATTATATGCAACCCCTTTTAAGTTGTCAATACATTTTTAAAATATCTTTTGATTAATTTGATAATTGTACTGTAATTGTCTAATTATCACTCAATTATTATAATTGTATATTCAATATATACAATTTAAAATATTCATTTTTGCCCTTCACGCCCATCTGTAGAAATGTTGATTTTACTGTAAAGCTCAGAAATATGTTTTAAATTGATATTTACCAATTGTCGATTTTCCGTTTTGTGTTTTTGAAAGCGCACCTTCAAGTACACATAAATTGTCTGAAACTTTTGATTTCGAACCAGCAATAAATGTTTTCAGTAGCCAGTTACATACTTAGCTATGTGCAAAAGAAAAACGGCTCAAAGATCTGTACTAGTGTCAGTACACTAGGTCTTTGGGCCGCTTCTTCATATGATCATTATTCTACAAGTATCATATGGTGTCATAATTTTATTATTTGAGTGGATACTTGGATGTTAGCTTTGCAATAATAGCTCTTGCCTCATCATTCTTTTCACCCTTATTTTTTATAACAATAGATATTGCCTCGGCAATATCATCCATATCTGCCTCGTTCATTCCTCTTGTTGTTACAGCAGGTGTTCCAAGGCGGATACCGCTTGTGACAAATGGAGACTGCTGCTCATTAGGGATTGTATTCTTATTGGCTGTTATATGAGCATCATCAAGCCATGCCTCAACTTCTTTTCCTGTAAGGCCAAAGTTTGTAAGGTCAATAAGCATAAGGTGATTGTCAGTTCCTCCAGAAACGATCTGAATTTCTCTATCCATAAGACCCTTACAGAGTGCCTTGGCATTCTTGACTATATTCTGACCATATTCTGTAAACTCAGGAGAAAGAGCTTCCTTGAAACATACAGCCTTGGCTGCAACTACATGTTCAAGTGGGCCACCCTGGATTCCAGGAAATACTGCCTTGTTAAACTTGTACTTATCCTGAGCTGCCTGATTCCAAAGAATAAGTCCTCCTCTAGGTCCTCTAAGAGTCTTGTGTGTTGTGGTTGTAACAACGTCAGCATATGGGAATGGGCTTGGGTGAACTCCTGCTGCTACAAGTCCTGCAATATGTGCCATATCAACCATAAGCACAGCTCCGCAGGCATCTGCTGCTTCTCTAAACTTTTTGAAGTCTATAGTTCTGCAGTAAGCTGATGCGCCAGCAATGATGAGCTTGGGCTTATGCTCTACTGCAAGTCTGTACATCTCCTCGTAGTCCAGAACACCATTCTCGTCTACACCATAAGGAACAACCTTGTAATAAGTTCCAGAAATATTAGCGCTGCTACCGTGGGTAAGATGTCCGCCCTGATTGAGGTTCATTCCCATGATAGTATCCCCAGGCTGCAGAAGAGCAAACTGTACAGCCAGATTAGCCTGCGCACCTGAATGAGGCTGAACATTAGCATAGTCGCAATGGAAGAGCTCTTTTGCTCTCTCGATAGCAAGCTTTTCAACTTCATCTACAACATAACAGCCGCCATAATATCTTTTTCCAGGGAGTCCTTCTGCATATTTGTTGGTCAATGGGCTTCCCATAGCCGCCATAACCGCCTTGCTGGTCCAGTTCTCAGAAGCTATCAATTCAATATGATCATTCTGTCTATCCACCTCTTTCTCAATAAGAGATGCAATTTCTGGGTCAACTGCTCTTAATTCTTCCAATGAATACATAACGAACTCCTCCTATTAACAACACTTTTTCTTTTGCAATGTAATGTGCTAAAGCAACATCTTGCATATCGTAACATACCAAGAAAAAAAATGCTATAATAATTACAATAATTTATTATTTAACAAAATGTCAGGGCTATATGTCCTGACTTTTTTCGGGGAAGGTATGAAAATATGTATTACTGCATTGTTAACCCTTCAGCCAGATCTGGCAAGGGCAAGGAAATCTGGGAAAAACTAGAGGCTAAATTTACAGAAAAAGGTTTAAAATACCAGGCTGTATTTACTAAAGGTCCGGGACATGCAACAAAGCTTGCCAGGAATCTCACTAATAAGGAGCCTGAATCTCAGACTAAAATGCTGGTTGTTCTTGGCGGAGATGGAACCCTGAATGAGGTAATTAACGGCATACAGGATTTTGAAAACACTCTTGTGGGCTATATTCCTATTGGCTCTAGTAACGATTTTGCAAGGGATCTTTCTTATCCCAAGAAAGTTGATGACCTGATAGACCAGATCATAGCTGGTAAAAAGACACGCACCTTAGATCTTGGCAGGCTAACCTATAATTCCATGTCAAGAGAGACTTCAAGGCTTCATGAAGACAGGATTTCTGTAACAAGAATGTTTGATGTTAGTTCCGGAATAGGCTTTGATGCTGCTGTATGCGAGCAGGCGCTATCATCAGGCACCAAGAATTTTTTAAATAAGATAGGCCTTGGAAAATTAACATATGGATCAATAGCTATAAGGCAGCTCCTTGGCGTAGAGAAGGTTCCCTGCGACATAACTCTTGATGATAAAGAAGTGATCCACTTAAAGCGCTTTATCTTTATTGCTGCCATGATACACCACTGCGAGGGAGGAGGCTTTAATTTTGCTCCCAAGGCAGATCTATCTGATGGCAAATTTGACCTTGTGTATGCTGGAAATATGCCTGTATACAGAATGTTATATGCACTGCCCTTTTCATTTACAGGTCACTATTTCTGGATAAAAGGAATAGGCCATCATGTAGTCCAAAAGGTAAACATCAAAACAGATAAGCCCATGTGGGTCCACACTGATGGTGAAGTATCCGTAAAATCTGACAACATCACCTGGGAATGTCTGGAGAAAAAGCTTAACATGATGAATTAAGATGAATAAAAAGAAAAAGCCTGTCACCGCTTGTTAGCGATGGCAGGCTTAATTCATTATTAGTTATATCTGACAGCAACCTTCTCTTCCTGTCTGACACAGAAGCTCTCCATAAAGGAGCTGTGATAAAAGACAATGTAGAAAATGATTGCCATGATAAATGCTGTTATTACATCGTAGAAAGAATGCTGCTTAACAAAAAGAGTAGATAAAATAATAAGCGCTCCTATTATATCCATGATAATAACACCAATTTTATTAAATCTCTTACTGTGATGAACAGCTATCATGGTTCCTATTGAATTATAGACATGGATACTAGGCCAGAGGTTCGTCGGCGTATCTGTGCTATAAATAAACTGAACCAAATGAGTAAACACGTTATCCCTTGGCATAGTAACAGGCCTTAGGTTATGCATGTTAGGAAACAGCGTTGATATTATAAGGAATATTGTCATTCCTGTTGCCAGGAAAAAGAAATTCTTGTAATAATCCTCTACATCAAAAGATACCATAAAAAACAATAATGTAAGTGCTACATAAGCAAACCACATGAAATACGGAATAATGAAGGCCTCCACAAAAGGAATATGGTCATCCACCACTGTATGTATCACTGCATAATGCGAAAACTTGTGTTTCTCAATAAGAATAAACCAATAAAGATAAATGGGCGCATATATAAAGATCGGAGTCGCAAGCTTTAAAAGATCACGAAAGGTCTCTTTGTTCATACTCCTTCCCGTCCATTCCTCATATAATTTTTTCATAATAATCCCTCACAGGCATCTGGCAGCCAAATGCCTAAAAACAATGAAATAAAACCTTCGATTACTCTACCACAATAATTCAATTAATTAAAGTGGAAAATCTTCTGTAACAATTTGTAGCCAGCAAGAGTAATCTTTCTTCCTCCCTTACCTGGAAGGTAGATATATGTTCCTTCTATGCTGTATCTGATCTTAAGATACAGGAGGTAGTTCTTTTCCTTGATGTATTCCAAAAGTTCTTTTCTCTTGGCAAGATTCTCTTTGGTATCCTCAGTAATCAAAAGAACTGATGAAATAGCGGTAATGATCTCAAGGTAATTGAACATGTATTTATGACGCTCTTTCTGGGAGCGGATCATACCATAATTCTCTACATAATAGTCAACCATGAGCTTGTTAACACGAAGCTGCTGATCAATTCTGGAGAGCATGATCTTCTGATTAACTGACTGATCCTCTCGACCAATGTAATAATAGTAGAAGTTAACATCCAGATAGTACATGGTCTTAACAAAAGGAAGTGGATTGAATACATAAATATTGTCTACATAGAAGGTATGCTCAGGGAGCTTAAGTCCGCACTGCTGTAAGAGTTTTGTTCTAAAGATAACAGAGTGCATTAAAAGGTAATGTCCCTTAGGTGTTCTCTTAATATCTTTCCAGGTAAAGAGCTGCTCAATAGGGAACATTGTGTTGTATCTCATTACCTTGTGTCTCTTCTCTCCAACCTTGTTATAAACAAAGTTACTGATAAGAAGATCAAGCGTTGTCTCTCCTCCAACAAGTTCTGAAAGAGTTGATAAAATTTTGCGATACGCGATCTCTTTTACCCAGTCATCTGAATCAACGACCTTGAAATATAGACCTGTAGCATTTTCTATACCTGCATTAACTGCACTGCCGTGTCCGCCATTGGGCTTATGGATAGCTTTGCAGATTGTAGGATACTTAGCAGCATATGCATCTGCTATCTCTGCAGTTTTATCCTTGGAACCATCATCTACAATCAGGATTTCAACATCCTCGCCACCTACAAGAAGTGAGTCGATGCACTTCTCCATGTAGCCTTCAGAATTGTAGCATGGTACAGCAATTGAAAGTAATTTCATTTCTAAATAAACTCCTTAAATCTATATATTATCTGAGCCTAGTACTCTCAAATTTCTCCATAGTATTGAGACATGTGCGAAGATCATTGTATCTGTCATACACATCGCCTTCATTGACAACCACTCCAAGAGATAAAGCCATAATATCAATCATCTCATTGGTGATCGTAGGTCTGAGTTTGGATAAGATGTCATTCTTGTCAGCTGCAAGATCAGCATCCATAAACTCGATGACAAGAGGATCAAGATTAAGTTCCTGGGCCTCTTCATCCACACTCTTATCCATTATCTGTGAATGCTTGTAGGGCTCTTTTCTGAACTTTTCTCTCTCCGTAGCAATATGAGACTTTTCATTGCTTTCTGACATATTTTCTTTTTCAGTCTTGTCTGCAGCCATCTCTATAGGCTTGTCAGGTGATACTGTTTCAGGTTCTACCTTCTCAAAACGATACTTCTGAGTAACATCAGGATATTTAACATGATCAACCTCAGACATAAACATATCTAAAGGCCTCACATAAACCTTATAGTCCCCATAAAGAGCCTGGTAAACTACCATTTCCTCTCTCGTTTCAGAATGAATGGCAATAGAAATTATCTGATACAGTTTGTTCTTGAAATGTCTATATAATTCCTGTGGTACTGGTCTTGGTCTGTTCACAACTATCCTCCATACTATATATACAGTTATATACAAGATATAGTTGCAAAATACCCACGCAACCATTTCCTAGTATAATCCCATACCTTCATTATTTCAAATCCCCAAAACATTTAAAGTGGTAAAAAGCCTTTATTTACCTGCTGTGCACTTGATGATCACCATTTCTACGCTGATAACATAATCGAGTTTACCAGTCTTAACAGCTTCATCATTGCCGGCGCAAAGTTCCAGAGTTTCGACAAGTTCTTCTCTGGAATACCCCTTTGCCCAGTTTATATACTTGCCAACAAGAAATGGTGCCAGCTTTACAGCACTTGCTATAGAACCATTGTCCCTTCTGTTATCGCTCATTTCTTTTACCTGAAGCATCAGGTTAAACTGCCTTGTAATAAGGGCCAGTATCTTAGCAGGCGGTTCCTTAAGGGCAAGAAGGTCATAGTATAGGTCAATGGCTCTTTTCTGATTTTTCTCTACTATGGCATCTGTCATGGCAAAGATGCGGTTTGTAAGCCAGTTTGCACAGACAGCTTCTATATCCTCTTCTGTAATCTCGCTTTTATCCATGCAATAGCAAATTAGCTTTTCAAGCTCCGTGCTAATGTTGGACATATCAGTGCCTACCCTGTCTATCATAAAGGCAAGTGCCCTTGGAGAAATGCTCTTGCCCTCGCTCTTGACCTTGCCTGCAATCCAGGTCTTTAAAATGCCCTCATCCTGCTCATCACAACACATCTCAAAGCCATTCTTGGATACAGTCTTGTAGATATCTTTACGCTTGTCTACTTCCTTTTCTGCAAAGATAAAAAAGGTAGTTTCAGCTGGAGCCTTCAGATAATCTGCTAGTTCAGGGCATCCGTTCTTGAAAAAGCCACTATTTTCTATAAGGATAACTCTCTTATCTGACAAAAAAGGCATTGTCTCAGCCATATCAATAATCTCTCCAGGATTAAGATCGTTTCCTTCATACCTAGAAAAATTCATGGATGCCATATCTCCTGAAAGTGCCTTAACAAGCTTATCCCTGTTCTGATTTCTAAGGTAGGCTTCCTCCCCATATATCAGATAACACTGCTTAAAAGTGGCATTTTTTATATCTTCATTTATTTGTCTTTGTTTTACTGAAAAATCTGATGTCTTAGCCGCCATTTTTTACACTCCAATTAATATGTTAACACAGAGCGCGTAAAATTCACATTATTATCGTCATAGCGTTTGTTATTATAGAAATTCCCTTATCATCACTTTCTGCCCTGACACAGTCACAGTAATTGCTCCTGACCTGTCAGTCCTATAAATTCTTGTACTACCTCCATCAAAGCGCTCCAGAAGTTCTTTGTGAGGATGACCGTATCTATTGTCTATGCCGCAGCTTATTAGCGCAATCCTTGGATTCAGATAATCAAGCATTTCCTTGCTTGTACTATTCTTAGAACCATGATGAGCCACCTTTAGGAGCGTTATTTTCTGAAGCATTTCCTGATTACCTTTTATATCATCTAATAAATGCCTTTCGCCATCCCCCTCCACATCACCGGTAAACAGTGCGGAAAAATCTTTATACTTCAGATACAGAACTGAAGAATAAGCATTAGCTCCTTCTACAGTCATCTTGCTCACAGGATTAAGGCATCTTATTTCAACGGCAGAATTGATCCTGTCTTTGCAGCTGATATAGCTTACAGGAATATTAAGATCTTTTGCTCTATTTATCAGCCTTTTATAGTTCTCACCCTTTGAAGCTTCAGAAATATCAGGCATTACTAGATTTTTAATCCTGATCCCACCTTTTTCCATATCATCCATTATTTCAAAAACGCCGGATATATGGTCCTCATCCTCATGCGTTATAAAAACTGCGTCAAGAGTTCCTATTCCTTCATAATACAGATAAGGAATTATAGTATACTTGCCTATATCCTTTTTATCAGTGCTTCCTCCATCTATCAAATAATTTTCTCTTCTGGTCCTTATAACTATGCCATCCCCCTGTCCTACATCTAGCATTGATATCTGGAGCTCCGGTCTTGGATCAAGCAAAAGAAAAGTCAGAGAAACTCCAAGTATTAGAACTCCCCACTTGTAGTTTTCTCTATTACGCGTTCTCTCTATCATGGTCACAAAAACAAGCAGTCCCAAGACATAAATAAGAATCTGCAGCTTGCTGGCATGACCAAGATACAGTTTCCCAACAGGAAGTCTTGCTGAAAGCACACTCAAGGCTTCATACCATTTAAGGATCAAATGTATCATAGCACTCACAATGACAATTCTGGTGTTTAATACAAGCCCTAAGACCATAAGTATTATTCCCAGGATCATAAGAGGCGCCATCAGAGGCAGGATAAAAAGATTTAAAAATACCGACTGTATTGGATAAACAAAATAAAAGCTCATATATACAGGAACTGTAGCAAGAAAGATTGACAAGCCTGCGATCAGACTACTCTTTACATAGTTTTGAGTTTTCTTGAAAAGCCCCTCTTTTTTGTCATCTGCAAACTTTAGGCGACTGCATTTTTCTTTTGGAATCAGTTTGATTACAGCTGGCATGATATATCCAATTCCAACTATTGCCCCAAAGGAGAAAAGAAAACCGCTGTTATACAAATACAAGGGCTGCTCAATAAGAAGTAGAAGTTCCACCAGAGAAAGGGCAGATAAAAGATCATAAGTTCTTCCAATCACCTTAGCCAGAAGACTTAAAGCAAACATAACAATTGCTCTTGCTGCGGACGAGCTCATCCCACACATTTGGCCATAGAAATACATTAATATAACTGGCATAAGCGCCCTAGGGATCATGGGTAGCCTTAGTCTTTTTAGAAGCCTGTAAAGGCCCATGCCCAGAATAGAAATATGAAGGCCACTTACAGCCAGAATATGTATTATTCCAGCGTCCTTGTAGAGTCTTTTGGTATTCTCATCCATAAAGGCCTTATCTCCTAGAAGTATCGCTTTCATAACAGATGAATCTTTACTATCAAGATTTTCATCAAGTACCTTTTCCAGGCTATACTTTATCTGATAAAGTGTCTCATATACTTTATTCTCATTTCCTGCTCTTTTAATAATCTGAGCATCTTTTATCCTATATTCAATTTTAAGTGTTGAATAATAAAGGCGAGAGTCAAATTCACCAGGATTTCTCCCGGAAGAAAAGGATTTTATAATGCCAGAAACCATTACGTATTCACCTACCTTAGGTTCCTTATAATCCTCTTTAGACATATAACATTGAATGTATTTATTACAAAGGCTTATCTTTCTCTCTTGTGGAATGATATAGAGTACAGGTGATAACTCTCCCAAATAATCGACACGGTATTCCTTGCGGTCAACCATGCCAACTATTTGTATTTTATTACCATCTTCCTTTGAATGATCAAAAAGGTGATCAGATAAAAAGAATTCAAGATATAAATAGACAATCGCCGTTATTACTAATGATAAAAAGCATAACGGTCGTTTCATATTATTAGTTTTCCTTATTTAGTCGATGAGATCCAAATTTCTCTCATAGGATCCATTTATAAGATAGTCCATATAAGTAAAGGCTGATTCACCATTTACCGAGAAAACAACCTTATTTATATTTGGAAGCTCTGTAAGTGTATTTACTACAGAATAAATAGCCACTTCTGCAGAAACCGAATTGGGCTGATATAAAAATGCGCTGTCAAAATCAATATAGCAGACTCCGTCTTTAACGTTGATACTCTTAACCTTGGCATCTTTGGAAAGCGTTGGAAAGGCAATATCCGTGTTAGGTCCACTTATAACCTGCTCTACAGCAAGCTTCTCCATTGAGATATTACTGTTATATACAACAGATCTATAAACCGGAACAAGCTTTGTTCCGTCGCTGCTTGCAAAAAAGAGCTTTAGTTCAACCTTTTCATAGGTATTGATCTCATTACCAGCATTATAAATGAAAGTATCAGCAGACATGTTACCGATAACATTGCCATAATGGTCAGTTATAGGAGTACCCTCAATCTGAAAAGACACATATTCGATACTGTCAAGCTGAGTAAAGGTTCTTACTATTGCTGCCCTATCCAGAATTTCTATGGTTCTTCCAAGTTCCAGGTAATTGGGGTTGAAATTTAGAGTCAAAAGTTTATCGTGGAGTGAATACCCTATAAGCTCTATTCCTCCGGAAATAGGAGCTTCATACTGCATTCTGTCAGGCATCTCTTTTAATACACTGATAAGTTCAGTAATTGCAGCATCAGAATCATCCATAGAAGAGGTCAGCTCATAGTCCTGAGAAATAATCCCTGTCTCACTCGCATTGACATAGTAAACCTTTATGGTCTTGTCTGAAGTGGCCGTATTTTTCCCACAGCCTGTCCCCATAACCAAAACCATTAAAAGCGCAGGGATAAATCCAAAACGAAGTATTAAGTTTTTAACATTTATTCTTCCTGTCATTGCTTCTTCCCTGAATTAAATAGCGGAATCTTGATAGTAAAGGTTGTGCCCTCACCCAAAGTGCTCTTTACATCAATTGATCCTCTGTGCATCAATACGGCATTTCGCGCAATTGCAAGGCCAAGGCCTGTGCCACCAATCTCTCTGGACCTTGACTTGTCTACCCGGTAAAATCTCTCATAGATATGATCAAGAGCCTGCTCAGGAATTCCAACTCCTGAATCAATAACATCCATATAAAAATACTGATGATCTGCATCAAGTTCAACTCTTACAAATCCATTTTTCTTGTTATACTTAATAGCATTCTCAACAAGGTTCATGATAACAAGAGATATCTTTACCTCATCGATTTCAGCTGTAATAGCCCTCTTACTGTCAAGAACAAGTTCAACATTATGTTTCCTGGCAATAGGCCTCATTCTCTTTAATACACCTTCTGTTAGATCAACTACATCAACCTCTGTTATAACAAGGCCAGCTGAAGTCTTGTCCATTCTGACAAGGGCCAACAGATCGTTGATTATCTTATCCTCTCTGTCAATCTCATGGCCTATATCCTTCATAAATTCCCTATAGACCTCATTGGGAACATCTTCCTGAGCCAAAAGAGAATCCGCCAGAATCTTGACCGATGTGATAGGTGTTTTGAGCTCGTGAGATACGTTTGATACAAATTCCTGCCTAGAGTCATCTAGAACCTTCATTCTGCGAAGAAGCGCATTAAAGGCCTTGATGATCTGCTCTGTCTCCAAATAATTAGGGCCAACAATAGGCTTATCTGTATATCCTTCCTTGATATCATTGATAGCAGCTGTAATTCGGTCAAAAGGTTTGTACAAGGCATATGAAACTATAGCCGCATAAGCTATGATTACCATAACAATCAGAATTTCAATTGTAGTAGCCCTTCTATCCAGAATTTCCAATGTTGTAGCAATTGTGTCAGTAGAAACACTTGTAAGAAGAACGCCTCTTACCACCTCACTACTATCACCTTTTTCAGATACATCCTGTTCTTCTATAAGCTGAGTTTCAATAATAGGTGTGATCAACTCTATATAGCCGTTTCCCTGATCGTAGCTGGACATAGTTCCCTTTGAACCAGTCTTCAAGCATTTTACAACTTCTTCTGAAATAATGGTCTTACCCTGGCTGATGCTATAGGTGTCCTTAACAACCTTAAGGTCGTCATTTATGACCATCACACGTCCATCATAAAGATTAGCCAGCATATCCAGCTCTGCATTTATCACATCAGAGGATGGATCCTGCAAGTAATTGTAAACAATAAGGTGATTAGCCAAGATCTTAAGCTGAGTCTGAACCTCGGTAGATTTGACACTGACAGCACGATCTTCATAGCTAGCCAGGATTATCTTGTGCATGAAAACACAAGATAGTAAACCTGTGATAGCTACTACTATAAAGAATCGCACTCTAAGACTCTTTAGAATGTCCTTGATTTTTAATTGTTTAAAGATTTTTATAATGCTATTTACTATATTTTTCATAAGGTCAACTTATCAGGCCTGGAAATAATAGCCACTTCCCCATTTAGTGCGAACATATCTTGGCTCGCTTGGGTTTGGCTCTAATTTCTCACGAAGTCTTCTGATGTGAACATCTACAGTTCTTACATCTCCAGGATAATCGTTTCCCCAAATAGTGGTCAAAAGCTCTTCTCTTGAATAAATCTTGCCAGGGTTTGATGCAAGAAGTTCTAAAAGCTCATACTCACGGCTTGTTACATTGATCTCTCTAGTACCTACAAACACTCTTCTGTACTCTTCATGAAGCTTAAGATCGCCATAAGTAATAACACCCTTATTCTCTGAGCTCTTATTAGCTCTACGCATGATAGCCTTGATCCTGGCCTTAACTTCAAGAATATTGAAAGGCTTGGTAATATAATCATCTGCTCCGTATTCAAGGCCAAGTATCTTGTCCATGTCATCGCCCTTGGCAGTCAGCATAATGATCGGAACATTTGAAAATTCTCTGATCTGCTGGCATACTTCAAAGCCAGACATTACTGGAAGCATAACATCCAGAAGAATGATGTCATAGTTACTGGTTCTCGCCTTATCGAGAGCTTCCTGTCCGTCATAGGCACAGTCAACTTCAATATCATCCTGCTCAAGACTAAACTTAATGCCCTTAACTATTATTTTCTCATCATCTACTACTAGCGCCTTTTTACCCATTTCTCCACCATTTCTATACTGTTATATGATCCTTGATCTTAGAAAACAGCTTATCTTTGATGCCTGATACCTTCATGATATCTTCTATACAAGTAAAATTGCCATTTTCTGAGCGATAATCTACAATCTTGCCGGCAATCCCATCGCCTATCCCCGGCAAAGTCTTGAGTTCGTCAATTGAAGCCCTATTTATATTAACAAGACTACCATCACTTACCTGAGAAGAACAATTTCCAAGACTTCCATCAATAGCACTGTCAAAAGACCTGCCATCAGCCAAAGCTCCTGCCGCCTCTTCCTTAGTTGGAATCTGCAACTTGATACCATCTGATAAAGGAGCCGCCAGATTAACAATGGTCTTATCAGCATCTTCTGAAAAGCCACCCGCAGCCTCTATAGCATCAACAGCCCTATGCCCTTCCTTAAGGTAATAGACTCCAGGTTCGTTAACTGCTCCACAGACAAATATTACAAGTTCCTTGTCAGAAGTTCCACCATCGCTAGTTTCTCTGGCTAAAGCCTCATTATCATCATCCGTTATCTGTATACTGGCACTTTCTAAACTGTCATCAGTTAAAATAACCTCTGCTGAATCTGCCCGTCTACATCCTGTAAGTACCATCATCAGTACTAATACTGTTATTAAAATATTACGCATGTTTCCTCCATCAGAGGACCCCGCCATGCATTATCTATTTTATTTTATTAAAGAAAATAAAGCAACTCCATTAGAAATAATGTCGCTTTGTGCTATCTCAGTCACTATCCTCTGTAAGCCCCGCTGTGATAGCCTCATCATCCGGATCAGGAATAGTCTCTTCCACATAGCTCTCACCTGTAGCCTGAGTCATGATGCTTTCAGATACCTGTTTGAGAGTTGAATTACAATCCTCTCCATTCCATATCTTTGTAAAAGCTATTTCAAGTTCCATCCATAGATTGCTGGTTTCAATAGTCTTGGGCATAGGAACTGAATCATTGTAAACATTTAAGAATGTTGAAATGTTACTGTCGTTGTATCTTACTCCATAATGAGCTGCAATCTTGCCACTATTGGTATAAATATCGCCTGAATTATCATTGCACAGAAATCTGGCTACTGCATTGGCTTCTGTAATGTGCTCCGTATAACCATTGACTACAATGCAGTTAGTAACTGACATTGTCCTCGTTCCGAAGTCACTTGTAAGCCCTGGCATATCTGCAACAGCAAACTCATAAGGACATTCTCCCGAATCCTGCGCTTCCTTGATCTTGGCGAGAATATCAGTAGTTGCAACGGTAAATACTATCTTGCCGTCTATGAAATCACTAACTACCTTGTCATAGTCAATATCATCTGCATCTATAGCAAAGAACTGGTTAAGCTGCTGATAAATTTTCATGCAGCTGATCGTATCTGTATTATATATGTCAATCTTGCTGACATCATCACCAGCTCTTCCGCCAACATTCATATAATTTCCTACAAAAAAGTAGTTGTAGAAAATATCTGTTACATCCCACTTAAACACCGCTTCAACCTGCTCAGGGGCGTTATAGCTTTGTGAAAACTTCAAAATATCAGAAATTGTAAGAGGAAGGCTCTTTTCAACCTCTTCATCAATCATAACCTGTGTTATCTCTGTACTGGTCTCAGTTGTGCTCTCATCTGATGCACCCTCTGATGCGCCTTCTGATGCGCTGTCTATAGCGTTCTGAGCAGCTTCTCCGTCAGCAGCATCTATCTCTGACTGCATATTCTCAACAGCCATTTCTTCCAGATAAGTCTTGTTGTATACAAGTGAGCTTGTTTCAAAATACAAAGGATAGGCTATATATCTGTTGTCATATATTACTGAGCTGATAGCTGCATTTGGAAACATTTCCTCAGAAAGGTAATCCTCCCCGTCTGTAATCTCCATAGCAAGTCCAGCCAGATAGGCCTTTTCCAATGAATCATTTGTTATTATAAAAAGATCAGGGTAATTATCATCTGTAAGAGAAGCCTTATTGATTTCTTCAAGATATTCCAGGCCGGAAACAAGAACAGGCTCTATACGAACACTTTTATTACTCTCTGAATAGGCTACCGCTCTACTCTGAAGGTAGCTGGTAAGCGAGTCATCCGTATACCATAATCTAACTGTTGTCTTATTCCCTGGAAATAGCGAACGATTTTCAAAAATGCTCTGTCCCGAGCGGGCATACACCATGGTGCCCGCAAGGGTACATGCTATTAGTATAATAGAAAAAATTCTGATTCTTAATTTCATACAGACTCCAGACAAGATCTCAAAATGCCGATCATGTCATCCACATCCTCTTTCGTAATAATAAGAGGTGGAACAAATCTGATTATATCAGAACCGGCATTTATCAGGATCAGTCCCTTGTTAAGAGCCCTTCCAATCACCTCCGAAACAGGCCTGTCAAAAACAAGACCCTGCATCAGACCCGCACCTCTTCGGTCAACTATGAAATCATACTGGTCCTTAAGCTCATCTAAGCGCTTTTCTAAATAAGGAGCAACTTCTTTCACATTCTCTATTATATTGTCCTGTTTAAATAAATCAAGTACTTTACTGACAGCTGTACAAGCAAAAGGGTTTCCTCCATAGGTGGTTCCATGATCACCGGCGACCAGAGAATTTGCCCCTACTTTCTCAGTCATAAGAAATGCTCCAACAGGCACTCCACATCCAAGTGCCTTGGCTGTGGTCATGATATCAGGCCTTATTCCATATTTCTGCCAGGCAAACATGTAGCCTGTTCTTCCCATTCCGCATTGTATCTCATCAAGGATCAGGAGAATATCTTTTTCATCGCACAATTTCCTAAGTCCTGATAAAAACTCCTCTGTGGCAGGGTGAATGCCGCCTTCTCCCTGAACTGTCTCAAGGATAATAGCGCATGTTCTATCAGTAACATTTTTATAAACGCTATCAAGGTCATTTAGATCAGCAAACTTAATATTCCCGATCATTGGTTCAAATGCTTCTCTGTAATGGGGATTTCCTGTAACAGATAATGCACCGAAGGTCCTTCCATGGAAGGAATGGTTCATTGCAATGATCTCCCCGTCATTTTTGCCTGTTTTATTATAGTAGTACTTCCTGGCAGCCTTTAAAGCACCTTCTACCGCCTCAGCTCCACTGTTTGTAAAAAAGACTCTGTCCATTTTCGAAACTTCTTTTATCTTTTTGGCAGCTTCTATTGCGGGAACATTATAGTAATAGTTTGATGTATGAAGGAGCTTGTCAATCTGGGTTTTAAGGGCATCATTATACTCTTTATTATTGTACCCAAGAGCAAAAACAGCTATTCCCGAAACAAAATCAAGATACTTTTTGCCATCTGTGTCATATAAATAAACTCCATCTCCCCTGTCCAATACAATCTGATACCTGTTGTAGGTATGAAGAAGTGCCTTTTCTGCCTCATCAATATATTTCTGCATTGTCTCGCTCATTTTGTCATCTCCTTACTCTAATCATGATCATGGAGTCCTCCCTATCAGGCCTCTTTTGCAAGCTCATTATCAGACATAAACATTGTTCCAACACCCTTGTTTGTAAAGATTTCAAGAAGAAGGCAATGTGGAATTCGCCCATCCAGGATATGCACCTTATTAACGCCTTCTCTTATGGCATTTGTGCAGTTATTTAGCTTAGGAAGCATTCCACCGCCAATGTTTCCGCTTGCAATAAGGGCATCTGCTTCTGAACAGGTAAGCCTAGAAATAAAGGTAGACGGATCTTTGATATCCTTGTACACACCCTCGATATCTGTCAAAAAAGCCAGCTTGTCTGCCCCAACAGCCTTGGCAATCGCGCAGGCAGCATCATCAGCATTTATATTGTAGGTGTCAAAATTATCGTCAAAGCCAACTGGAGCTACAATTGGTAGATAGTCATTATCCAGAAGGTCAAATAAAACCTTGGGATCAACCTTATCAACCTCCCCTACAAAGCCTATATCCTTCCCATCAGAGAACTTTTTGGTAACATGTAAAAGACCTGAATCCTTACCGCTTATTCCTATTGATTTAACTCCCAGTTCCTGAACCATAGTCACAAGCTGCTTGTTAACTCTTCCAAGGACCATTTCTGCTATTTCCATGGTTTCCGCATCAGTTACGCGAAGTCCATTTACAAACTCGGCCTCTTTTCCAACCTTAGAAACCCAGTTACTGATTGCCTTGCCGCCACCATGAACTATAATAGGCTTAAATCCAACAAGTTTTAAAAGAGTAACATCCGTTATTACACTTTTTTGAAGTTCCGGATTACTCATGGCACTTCCGCCATATTTAACAACAATGACCTTTTTGTTAAACTTCTGAATATAAGGAAGGGCCTCCACAAGCACCTCTGCCTTTTTTAGTACTTCCTGCATATCCTTATCCATAGCACTCCTCCTACTATATAATCTGATAGCACAGGTAATTTTTCCCTGTCAGCTTCTGTAATCTGCATTTATCTTGACGTAATCATAGGTAAGGTCACATCCCCAGGCAGTAGCAGATGCATTTCCCTCATTCATATCCACAAATACTGTAACAGCGTCAGCCTTCATAATCTCAAGAGCCTTGTCCTCATCAAAAACGATAGGTGTTCCTTTATCAAAAACCTTGAGCTTTCCAAACTCACTTTCGAAATAAAGCTCCACATCGTTCTGGTCGAATTCTGCTCCAGAATAGCCCATGGCACATAAAAATCTTCCAAAGTTAGCATCACAGCCGTAAATAGCGGTCTTTGACAGATTAGAACCAACTATAGCTCTTGATAATATCCTTGCATCCTGCTTATCCCTTGCATTTACGACCTTGGCCTCAAAAAGCTTACTTGCACCTTCTCCATCTGCAGCCATTTTCTTGGCAAGATACTCACAGACAAATAAAAGAGCTTCCTTAAATGTGTTGTAGTCATCTGACTTTTCAGTTATCTCTTTGTTTCCAGCAAGGCCATTAGCCATGCATAAAAGAGTGTCATTTGTAGATGTGTCTCCATCTACAGTGATCATATTAAAGGTATCCTTTACAACGTCACTTACAGCCTCCTGCAAAAGAGCTTTGCTGATCGCAAGGTCTGTAGTAATAAAGGCCAGCATAGTGCACATATTAGGATGGATCATTCCTGATCCCTTGCTCATTCCTCCAAGTGTAACTGTCTTGCCATCTATTTCAAAAGATACAGCCACCTCTTTATTAACTGTATCAGTTGTCATTATTGCCTTGGAAGCATCAGTGCCAGCCTTAATGCTGCCATCCAAAGTCTTACTCATTGCCTCAACTCCCGCTACCAGCTTGTCTACTGGAAGCTGCATTCCTATTACTCCAGTAGAAGCAACAGCAACAGTATTATAAGGAACACCAAGATGTTCCTGACAAGCCTTTGCTGTTGCCTCGCAGGCATCAAATCCCTCTTTTCCTGTGCAGGCATTGGCGATACCAGAATTTATAACGACAGCCTGCATAGGCTCTCCAGACTCAACTATCTTTTTATCCCACATTACACAGGCTGCCTTAACAACGTTTGAAGTAAAGGTTCCTGCGCATACACAAGGCTCCTTGGAATAAACAAGAGCCATATCTGTCCTATCCTTATATTTTATCTGCGCCATAGCGCTTGTAGCTTCAAACCCTGTCGCAGCTGTAACTCCGCCTTCTATAACCTTCATTTCATCACCCATCCTTTTTTCTGAAATCAACTAGGGAACAAATACAGTCTTATTCTCATCATTTAGAACAAAGTCGTAATAATTCATATCATCCCTGAGAGTCCAGTTCATTTTTTTCCAAAACTTATTACCAACCTCATTTGTCACAAACGCATTAAGGCAAACCTTGTTTATCTTCTCCTTTTTTAGCTGCATGCAGCAAAAGTTCACCATCTTTTTGCCTATACCGTGCATTCTGTACTGCTCGTTCACACAAACATGGTAAAAACAGGCTCTTCTCCCGTCGTGACCGCATAAAATAGCGCCCACTATTTTTCCGTCCTCCACATCTACTGCGCTGGTAGTAGGATTTCTTTTTAAAAAGATATCAATTGCTTCCCTGGAATCATCTAAAGTCCTAAGCCCAAATCCATGGATTGAATTCCACAGGGCATAGACCTGGTCATAATCTTCAATTGTCATTATACGTACCATTTATGTCACTCCCCTTATGGACATTTGGGAACAAGTTTAAGCCCTGCTGTCTCGTTTAATCCAAACATAATATTCATATTCTGAACTGCCTGACCTGCTGCGCCCTTTATCAGATTGTCAATTGCACCCATCATGATGATCCTGCCGGTTCTTTCATCATTCTTAAAGCCTATATCAACGAAGTTACTGCTCTGCACCCATCTGGTCTCCGGGTAAACTCCATCCTTCAATAATCTGATAAAAATCTCATCCCCATAATACTTCTCGTAGGCCCTTCTAATATCCGAAGAATCTGGAAGTTTGCCATCCTTTTTTACAAGTGATGCATACTCTGTAGCAAGAATGCCTCTATTCATAGGAACCAAGTGAGGGGTGAAATTTATCACCATTTTTCTTCCGGCAGCGTATCCAAGCTGTTCTTCTATTTCAGGTGTATGTCTGTGGCTCGCAACCCCATATGGCTTGCAACTCTCATTGACCTCACAAAAGAGATTTGCAACCTTGGCGCCTCTTCCTGCCCCTGTCACGCCACTTAAAGCATCAACAATAAGTGTGTCAGGATCAATCAGTCCTTCCTTTATAAGAGGGTAAGCAGTAAGAATTGAGCAGGTTGTATAGCAGCCTGGATTAGCCACAAGTCTTGCGCCCTTAATCTTATCTCTATTAATCTCGCAGAGTCCATAGACAGCCTCATCAATAAACTCTGGTGCCTTGTGCTCTATCTTGTACCATTCCTCATACACCTTCACATCCTTGAGCCTGAAATCGGCTGAGAGGTCAATGACTTTAACCTTATTAAGAATCTCCTCATTTATAAGAGAAGCACATAACCCCTGAGGGGTTGCTGTAAAGATCACATCCACCTTATCCGCAAGTTCTTCCATATTATCATCCAGGCACTTGTCATTTATTATAGAAAAAAGGCTTCCAAAAACATTAGAGAACTCTTCTCCCACATAGCTTTTGGAGCCATACCATACAACTTCTGCCTCAGGGTGACCTAAAAGGATCCTGGCAATTTCTGCCCCTGCATAACCTGTTGCACCAATAATTCCAACCCTTATCATCTCTTGCATCCTCTCACATATAGTATTTGGAACTAAGAATAATTTTTTTCAGTATACGACCACAAATTGTATTATGCAATAGAAAATTTAATATTTATGCATCGTTTTATGTATTTTTTAAATATTTATGCATTATATATTGCATTTTATACATTTTTGTTTTATATTGATTTGGAAGCAACTATTTAGTGAACGTTTTTAGCTTACATTTTAATAGTTGGGGAAGTCGCACATATATAATAATAAACGATTAAATAATAAGAAGAAAGATGAGGTTACGATAATGGCAAAAGAAAAAGTTATTCTTGCATACTCTGGTGGTCTCGATACTACAGCTATCATTCCATGGCTCAAGGAGAATTTTGATTACGAAGTAATCTGTGTCTGCATTGATTGCGGCCAGGAAGAGGAACTTGACGGTCTTAACGAAAGAGCTCTTAGCTGTGGTGCCAGTAAGCTATACATTCTTGATGTTGTAGATGAATTCTGCGATGAATACATTGTTCCTTGCGTTCAGGCTCATGCTGTATATGAGAACAAGTACCTTCTCGGCACATCAATGGCACGTCCACTTATTGCCAAGAAACTTGTAGAAGTTGCCAGAAAAGAAGGCGCTGTTGCAATCTGCCACGGAGCTACAGGAAAAGGCAATGATCAGATCCGTTTTGAGCTTGGCATAAAGGCTCTAGCGCCTGATATCAAGATCATCGCAGCCTGGAGAAATGACAAGTGGACCATGGATTCTCGTGAATCAGAGATTGAATACTGCAAGGCACATGGAATCAATCTCCCATTTTCTGCTGACTCAAGCTACAGCAGAGACCGTAACCTCTGGCATATCTCGCATGAAGGCCTTGAGCTTGAAGATCCTTCACTTGAGCCCAATTACAAGCATCTCTTAGTTCTTGGCAAAACTCCAGAAGATGCTCCTGATGTTCCTACAACTGTTACAATGACCTTTGAGGGCGGCGTTCCTAAGTCTGTCAATGGAAAAGAGATGAAGGTTTCCGATATTATCCGCACTCTTAACAAGCTTGGTGGAGAAAATGGAATTGGTATCGTTGATATCGTTGAGAACCGCGTTGTTGGAATGAAATCCCGCGGCGTTTATGAAACCCCAGGCGGAACTATTTTATATGAGGCTCATCAGCAGCTTGAAGAGTTGATTTTAGACCGTGATACCTATACAATGAAGAAAGATATGGGCAACAAATTTGCCGATATAGTTTATGAAGGGAAATGGTTCACTCCTCTTAGAGAAGCTGAGCAGGCTTTTATTCAGTCAACACAGAAGTATGTAACAGGTGAGGTTACCTTTAAGCTCTATAAGGGTAATATCATTAAGGCTGGCACCAAGTCACCTTACTCTCTCTACAATGAGAGCATTGCATCTTTCAAGACTGGTGATCTCTATGATCATCACGACGCAGAAGGCTTTATCAATCTCTTTGGCCTTTCTTCAAAGGTTCGTGCCATGAAGATGCAGGAAGTAGAATCAAACAATAATTAAATGAATTCTTTATATCTTATAATCATATATTTAGTGATCACAAACGTTCTAGGGTTTGCCTTAATGGGAATAGACAAGCGGAGGGCCAGGAAAAATGCCTTCCGCATTCCTGAGGCAACCCTATTTTCAGTTGCCATAGTTGGGGGCAGCATCGGATCTATAATTGGAATGTTCCTTTTTAGGCACAAGACCAAACACTGGTATTTCCTTGTAGGAATGCCCTTGATATTACTTATCCAGATTGGCCTTGTAGCTCTTTTGTTCTGGCTTCCAATATCTTTTAGCTTTATTTAATTGTGTTTTTGGGGAGGATGAAAAAATGCATATTGCGGTATGCGATGACAACATAGCTGACAGAAAGCAGACAGAAAGGCTTTTGGGGAGGCAGTCCGACAGATTTTTCAAGGAAACCGGAGAACGCCTTTATATAGACTCCTACGGTAATGTAGAAGCCTTTTTGCGATATCCACAGATGTACGACGGCCTGTTTATCGATATGACTACAAGCACTCCTACTGGTTTTGAAATAGTCAAGCTTTTACTGGACGCAGGGGTAGTTCGTCCAATAATACTGTGCGTATCAACTATTGATTACCGTAAGGAGTATGAAGAATCAGGTCTTGATATACCAAACCTGATGTTCATCGACAAGCCTATAAGAGTTGCAGAGCTTACAAGTACCATGGACGAGATTCGCAAAATTAAGGGCGACCCTATTCCGACACTGGAACTTAGGGGTAAGGAAGGTGCTTTTTACGCAAAAAACGATGATATAGTTTACGCCAGGAAAAAAGGCGCCGAAGTCATAGTCCAGATTGCAGATGGCAGGACTATAACACTCATTGATGATATTTACAACTTCTATGATCAATGCGTTATATTCCCACAGATCTGCCCTGTAAACGACAATGCCATAATCAATATAAATCACATCAAAAAGGTTGGTTTTGGCAAGGTTACTATGGATGACGATGAGAACTTTAGAATCTCTCTTTCCTATAGAAATGCCATTTCCGAGGCTAGAGAAATAGTTAAGAATCTTAATAATAAAAGCGATAGTTAAATTGTAATCAATGCATTTACTAATGGGTCAGTAAATGTTATTATCTAAAAAGATTTTTTACCAAATGGAGGCTTTATGAGTTATAAAATTGTAGTTGATAGTTGTTGCGACCTTCCATCAGAATACAGAAAAGACCCCAGATTTCAGATTATTCCACTTATCTTACAGATAGATGATCATACTATTATTGATGACGAAACCTTTGATCAGGCAGATTACCTGGCCAAGGTAGCAGCTTCAGAAAACTGTGCACGAACAGCTTGTCCTTCTCCAGAGCTTTATATGAAATCCTTTGTAAGTGATGCTGAGGACATTTATGTTGTTACTCTCTCTTCCAAGCTTAGCGGTAGCTACAACAGCGCCCTCCTTGGTAAAGAGTTATATCTGGAAGAATACGGACATAAGAACATCCATATCGTTGATTCTCTTTCCGCATGCTGTGGTGAAGCACAGATTGCCCTAAAAGCCATGGAATTGGCTGATAGCGGTATGTCTTTTGACCAGGTAGTTGAATCTCTTGAGAAATACAGAGACGAGATGCTCACGTATTTTGTTCTTGACTCACTTGAAACGCTTCGCAAAAACGGCCGTCTTACAGGTGTCAAGGCCCTTGTAGCTACTACGCTCAATATCAAACCCGTATGTTGTGGTATTAAGGGAGAAATTGCCCAGAAGAGCCAGGGAATAGGCATCAGAAAAGCTCTTATCAAGATGACAGAGCTTGTTGCCGGAGAAATATTAAATCCAGAAGAAAAGACCCTTATGATAACCCATGTAAACTGCTATGAAAGAGCTGCAGTTGTTAAGGATCTCCTTCTTAAAAAGATTCCTTTTAGAAAGGCACTTATAGTAGATGCTGCAGGAGTTGCTACAACCTACGCAGGCGACGGAGGAATCGTAGTTACCTGCTGATTCTTTTGACGCTTTCGCCTTCTATCATATGGCCCTCGAGGATCATGATTCCCTGTCTGTACCTCTCTCCGCTTATCTTACGGATAAGGTTTAAGATTGCATTTCTGCCCATCTCATAGGTATCTACACCATAGGTGGTAAGCTTTATGTCACACAACCCTGGGAAAAGATAATTATCATATCCCACTACAGATATATCCTCAGGTACTCTATAGCCACTTTCATTTAGTTTTCTAATAAGCATGCTTGCAGCCATATCACAGTTACAGAAAAAGGCTGTAGGCATCTTTTTTGGGAGTTTAAAGAACTTATTATAATCCATCACTCCAGTTTCCAGGTCCCTGTCATAAATGATCCAGTCTCCCCTGTAAGGCTGCCCATGCTCCATAAGAGACTTGGTATATCCAAGATATCTGTCTGTAATAACTCCTGATGCCAGTATTGTTCCAACAAAGGCAATATCCTTGTGCCCCATGTCAAAAAGATAATTTGTAAGACAATAAGCTCCATTATAGCTATCAGATACAACCGCATCCTCATCCCCAGAGTGATTGCAGAAATCAAGAAAGACCATAGGAATTCCGCTCTGCTCCTTGATTGCAGAAAGATACTCCTGATCAAGCCTTCCAACTACGACGATTCCTTCTATCTTTTTATCCTCAACAAGGCGTGGAATCACCTTGTTCTTCTCATTATCGGCAGAAATAACTTCAAGCATAGTAAAGCAGCCCCTATCCATGGCTATCTGCGATACCTGCTGATGCATTCTGGTATAAAAAGAGCTATACTCGCTCATGAAATTTTCAGAAATAAGAACACCAATGGTATAACTTTTATTGGAGAAATCCTGTTTTCTTGAAACAGAAGGAACATAGCCCATTTCATCAGCCAGAGCATGAATCTTTTCCCTAAGGTCCTCACTCATACCCTTCTGTCCAGAAAGAGCCTTGGATACTGTAACTGTGCTAACGCCTATTCTGTCCGCAATATCTTTAAGTCTAACTGTTTTTGACATACTTTTTCTCCTTTATTACGATAATAACAGTATAAACTAATTTTAAGTTTCAATGCACTAATTAATTTATCCAATATTGTGCAAAAAGGACCATTTTATTTTATTCAATATTACATATTGCAAAATACATAATTTCTCATTCTTTTCATGGTATACTTAAATACAATAAATAAAAAGGAACAAAGGAACACAATGATCGCAGTACTTGCTTCAAATAAAAAAGAATTCATGACAAAACTTCTTACATCAGATATTTTCGATAACTTTCTTGTAGAAGAAGCCACAATAGATACCTTCAACACCTTCCATATTGACGGTAAGATACATAAAGATTTTTATAAAAATGATGGCGAATATTCCGACGACACGCCACTTTTAGATTATTCTAAATGGAGTGATCTAAAGAGCATTTGTTTTGACCTTATAAAGGGTAAAAGAACTCCACTTTCTTTTAAATTCACTTTTCATCCGGGACAGGCAATGAAAAATGAAGTATTAGAAAAGGCTGGGCTTAACATCAACCCTGAAGACGTTCTGTTAGGGCTTAACATACGTTTTTCAAACGGCAATATCATACTTACAACAGGCTGCGCCTTTAAGATCTTTTCACTGGATAAAACAATAGAAAAAGCCTGGGACGAATTCATCCCAAGCTTTCTTGAAATATCTAATATCGAAACTAAAGAATATGAATAAAGCCTTCTTGATGGCTATGCCTGATACTTCTGCAAAATAGCAATAAGCTCATCATATTTAGGTTTTATCTCATCATACTTTTCCTTATAGCCATCCATTGAGCCGGCCCTTAAGATTTCAGTAAGATCACGGACTGGCGTAAGGAACCCCTTAAGTCCAAGGTTAGCGCCTACACCCTTCAAAGTGTGTACTGCCTTAAAGGCTTCTGTGACATTTCCTTCATCTAAAAATCTGGTCAGATCATTCATGCTCTGGTCATTCAAAAACTTGAACATAAACTTGGCAATGAGGTCCTCATTACCCATAAATCTGTCCAGGATTTCGTCCCAGTCTACACCCCACTCTATCAGTTCAGCTTTGAAAGCAGCATCCATAATCAAACCATACCTTTCACGAAAAAAAGTACAAATTCGAACTCATATAGTAATTGTATATCATATAGGTGTCAAAAGTCAAAACGCCTACATGCTTATTCTATAGAACTTAGTTTCTCCGCCTGATCAGCTGCTATGAGGCTGTCTATGATCTCATCTATATCTCCATCCATGATCTGATCAATCTTATAAAGAGTAAGGCCAATCCTGTGGTCTGTAACTCTTCCCTGATGGAAATTGTAGGTTCTGATCTTCTCTGATCTGTCTCCACTTCCTACCTGACTCTTACGAAGCTGAGCCTCATTGTTGTGCTTCTTTTCCTGCTCAAGTTCATAGAGCTTGGCTCTAAGCACTCTAAGTGCCTTAGCCTTATTCTGCTGCTGGCTCTTTTCATCCTGACAGGAAATTACTATTCCAGTAGGAAAATGAGTAAGTCTTACTGCTGAGTCTGTGGTATTAACGCACTGTCCGCCGTTACCAGACGCTCTGAAAACATCAAACTTGCAGTCATTCATATCTATCTCAACTTCCACATCCTCAACCTCAGGCATGATTGCAACTGTGATTGCAGAGGTATGAATTCTACCACCTGACTCTGTAGCAGGAATTCTCTGAACTCTGTGAACTCCACTTTCAAATTTAAGCCTTGAATAAGCTCCATTTCCCTTTATCATAAAGCTCACAGTCTTGATACCACCAATACCGATATCTTCAACGCTCATGGTCTCCACACGCCAGTTCTGACGCTCTGCATATCTTGTATAAAGCCTGTACATATCTGCTGCAAACAAAGCTGCCTCGTCGCCGCCAACGCCCGCTCTTATCTCAACAATTACGTTCTTGTCATCATTAGGATCCTTGGGCAAAAGAAGAATCTTAAGGCGGTTCTCAAGCTCAGGAATCATGTCCTTGGCATTTGCAAGTTCTTCCTTGAGCATTTCCTTCATATCTGGGTCACTCTCTTCATCCAGCATCATAAGGCTCTCTTCCATGGTTTCCTTGCATTTTTTGTACTGGTTATAGCACTCTACAAGTGGCTCTAAGCTCTTTTGCTCTTTCATGAGCTTTCTGAATCTGTCCTGATCAGAGATCACAGACGGTTCATTAAGTTCCATACTAATATCTTCATATTTTCGTATTATATCTTCTATTCTATCAAACATATCCTTATCCTCTATTAGTCACTTCTTACAGGCATAAACAAAATCATCCCAATAACGCTAATAGAAGCAGGCGCTTACAACCCTGTCGTTACCGCCAAGATCCTTTATCACCTGGATATCATGAAATCTGCCATTGGCCTCTAGCATTGATACAAGAGCTTCCCTCTGGTCATAGCCTATTTCCATCAGTAAATATCCGCTGGAATTCAAATACTCAGATGCCCTGTCTACGATTCTCCTGTAGAACACAAGGCCATCTTCATCTCCATCAAGAGCAAGCCTGGGCTCATAATCTCTTACTTCTGGAGCCAGCTCCTTAATTACCTCGCTGGCAATATATGGAGGGTTTGAGACAATAATATCAAACTTGCCCATCTCTTCTGTAGGGAAAAGATCTGTCTTTATAAAGGTTGCTCTATTGGAAAGCCCAAGCTTATCCGCATTCCCCCTTGCAACCTCAAGTGCTCCTTCAGAAATGTCAGTGCACACAGCGCTTGTATTATTTGTATAATTTAAAAGACTTAGTGCTATGCAGCCTGAGCCTGTGCAGAGATCCATAAATCTCATTCCATCCTCAAGATATCTCATAGCCTCTTCCACTAAAATTTCTGTATCCTGCTCAGGAATAAGCACGTTTTTGTTAACGCAAAAATCAAGCCCCATGAAGCTCCAGGAGCCAATTATATATGCAACAGGCTCACGCTCAGCCCTTCTGTCAATAAAGCCCAGATACTTCTCAGTGTCTGCGTCTGAAACCTCCAAATCAGGATGTGCCAAAAGGGTGCTGTGATCTGTTCCACACACATATTCCAAAAGGAGCCGGGCATCAAGCTTAGCTTCTGCAATCCCGGCTCTTTCTAATTTCTCTATTCCATTTACATATAAATCTTTGTAATTACTCATCTGTCTCTTCGTCGTCTTTTAACCAACTGTCGTCTATTTCGTAGCCAAAGGAGTCCTTTAGGAATTCCTTCCAGTCAAAAACAGCCTCTACTGATCTGATAGCAACCTCTATCATATCATCATCAGGCTCCTTGGTAGTCAGCTTCTGAAGCCAAAGTCCTGGTGCTGAGATCAGCCTTACAAGGAAGAACTCTGTTCTGCCCGCAAGTCTTATAATCTCGTAAGAGATTCCTGAAATAACAGGAATAAGAAGGATTCTGATCAGTACTCTTAGTGCATAAGAGTCTACTCTAATAAAGAAAAAGAGAATAATACTGATCACCATAACAAAGAGAATAAAGCTACTTCCGCATCTCTTGTGGAGTCTTGAACTCTTCTTGACATTTTTAACGGTGAGAGGTCTACCTTTTTCAATGCAGTTAATGCACTTGTGTTCCGCGCCATGATACTGGAACAGTCTTCTAATATCCTTCATACAGGAAATAAGAAGAATATAGAGAATAAAAATAACTATTCTAAGCACGCCCTCAATGATAGCAATCACAGACTCATTTCTGATATATTTACCAAGCACCTCAGAAAGAGCATATGGAAGGACCATAAAAAGACCTATAGCAAAAAGGAAGGATATAATAGTAGTCACAACCATAAGGAAGGTATCCTCATGTCCTCCGGAAACCACATCAAGTTCTTCATCCAGCTTGGATGGCTTCTCTGGAGCCTCCTCATAAAAGGAAGAAGAAAAATTTAGTGACTTAAGTCCCAAAATAAGTGAATCTATAAAGACAAATATTCCTCTTACAAAAGGGATGCTAAGGAGCTTACTCCCATAAGCAAGACCATGATATTCATCTATCTCTACAGCTATTTCTCCATTGGGCTTTCTGACAGCAACAGCGTACATATCCTTGTTCTTCATCATAACGCCTTCAAGTACTGCCTGTCCGCCTATTCCTGAATAATGCTTAACCTTACGTCTCTTCATACACTACCTCAAGCTAAAATACTTTATTTTGTAAAAAGAAAAGAGGCCGAGGCTAATGCCTCAACCTCTTAAATTCTAATAGCTCAATTACTGGTTGTTCATGCCGTATTTCTTGTTGAACTTATCAATACGTCCACGAGCACTTGTAGCCTTCTGCTGGCCAGTATAGAATGGATGGCACTTTGAGCAAATTTCTACGTGAATCTCGCTCTTTGTTGATCCAACTGTGAATGTGTTACCGCAGTTGCAAGTAACAGTGGCCTGATGGAATTCTGGCTGAATGTCCTGTCTCATCTCTTCTCACCTCTCTATATACAAAAAATCTTCTAATTAACTATAGTTACCGCTGTTCACAACAGCTATATAAATATAACATACTTATGCTATATTCGCAAGTACTTTTTATAACGATTTATTATTATGCTACATTTTCTGTAGGAACAATGCCTGTAGAAGTGTAGTTCTTGTAGGCCTTGTTCATCTTATATGTTGTAACAACAGCATATACACCAGCTACAATAATAAGCCAGCCACCGCCGGTCTGAAGAACAAATACACAGATTACAAAATTAAAGATACTGTATGCAAGCAGTATAACAGAAGCTATAAAGCTCTTCTTCCAATGAATTATACCACCAAGCACTCCAAGAATAACCGCGTCAATTGGGAAGCCACCGCCAACAAGCTGCGCAATAAGTGTGATTACTGCGCATACATAGCAGATTATTGCACATGCATTAGCATTCTTTTTCTGTTTCTCCATAGCAGGAAGATTGATAAACTCTTCCTTGGTCAGCTGCTGGTACTGTCCAGCCTGATTATACTGGTTGTACTGCATATACTGAGCATTCTGGCCATTAAACATAGGAGCGCCCTGCATAGGCTGTGCATACTGATTGTTCTGTGCATACTGCATGTTCTGAGGATTCTGCGCATACTGCACGTTCTGTGCGTACTGTTGTGCACCAGCATCAACCGCATTATTGTCAAGTGCAGCGCCACAATTAGTACAGAACCTAGATCCGTCAGCATTCTCTGCACCACAATTGTTACATTTCATGATCAAACTCTCCTTTTTCCAAAAACTCCATCCCGAAAAACTTCGCCTAGTTTATCACACTTTTTCGATTTTGTGAAGTGCTCTGTTAAGAAACTGTCTTGTTCTCTCCTGCTGGGGATTTCCGAATATCTCTGAAGGCGTTCCCTGTTCTACTACTCTTCCACCGTCCATAAATACTACTCTTGATGCAACCTCCTGAGCAAACGACATTTCGTGAGTCACAACAACCATAGTAGTTCCTTCCAGGGCAAGTTTTTTCATAACCTCCAAAACTTCTCCGGTAAGCTCAGGATCAAGAGCACTTGTAGGCTCATCAAAAAGGATCACCTTAGGCTCTGGGGCAATAGCTCTGGCAATTGCAACTCTCTGCTGCTGACCACCAGATAATTCACCTGGATAATAGCCTGCTCTGTCCAACATTCCAACCTTGGCAAGATGCTCAAGAGCAATCTCTTTTGCCTTGTCTTTATTCATCTTGCGGGCAGTAACAAGGCCCTCCATGACGTTCTCAAGAGCTGTCATATTATTAAAAAGGTTAAAGCTCTGGAAGACAAAGCCCATTTCCATTCTAAGCTTTCTGATATCTGCCTTTGAAATGTGAGCCATATCTCCGTGATAATCATCAAAAGTTATCTCACCAATATCAGTTGTCTCCAGAAAACTCATACATCTAAGAAGCGTGGTCTTACCAGATCCGGACTGGCCAATGATTGCCACAACCTCTCCCTTGTCCACTTTAAAGTCCATTCCAGCAAGGACGCCGGTTCCAGAAAAAGACTTATGTAAATTATGTATTTCAAGCATATTTTGTCACCTTATCCTTACCATCACTTTTCCATACCAGCTTCTTTTCAAGATATCTCTGAAGCCAGGTCAAAAGAGTTGAAAAAATCAGATAAATAAATGCCGCCTCCAGATATAGGGCAAAAGGCTCATAGGTCCTGGCTGCAATCTGCTGAGCAGTTGTAAAAAGATCTATGACCGTAATACTAGATGCCAGTGCAGTGTCCTTAAGAAGACTTATCAGGTTGTTAAAAAGATTCGGAAAAGCCACAGGAAAAGACTGGGGCAAAATAACCCTCACCATAGCCTGAGGATAGTCAAGGCCTATCATGTAGGCTGCCTCAAGCTGGCCCTTAGGTATTGCCAGAATAGCTGACCTGAAAACCTCTGCATTATAGGCTCCAAGATTAAGTCCAAAAGCAAGCACAGCAGCAGGAAATGCATCTAGAACAATCCCAATATTTGGAAGTCCAAAGAAAATAATAAAGAGCTGCACTATCAAAGGCGTTCCGCGAAATACCCAGATGTAGAATCTGGCAATCTGGCGCAGCACCTTGATATTGGCCACCTGGACAAGAGCCAGTAAAAGACCTATAGCAAGGCTCAGTGCAAAGGATAGCAATGTCAAGGGTATTGTTATCTTTATACCAGGTATCAGGATCTTAAAAAAAGAACTTGTGATAATTTCAAATAATCTATCGTCCATCAATAAATCTCTTTCATGTCATTTTTCTTTATATCAATATCATTGTTACTAGCAATAGCAGGAATATTAACATTTCCCTTATATTCCAAGAAAAAAAGAAGGTGCACCATGGCACCCTCTCATTATATCTTACTTGGTTATATCCTGGCCAAAGTATTTAGTGGAAAGCTCTGAAAGTGTGCCATCAGCAGCCATTTCCTGTATTGCCTCATCTATGGCAGCTCGTAGAGAAGCTGATTCATCGCCCTTTCGAAGAGGTATTGAAACCTCAGAAGCTTCATCAGTAAGAGCAACTATCTTAATAGGAGCATCTGGGTGCTCGCCAAGGTAATCATAGAAAGAAACCTCAGCATTGAGTGTTGCATCTACTCTTCCTGATAATACCATATCGATTGTCTCAGAAAGTGTATCAACATTCTGAACATCTGCACCAAGGTCTGCAGCCATATCTGCATAGGTTGAACCAAGTGAATTACTTGTCTTCTTGCCCTTAAGATCATCAAAAGTTGTGATCTCTGTGTTATCATCCTTAACAACAAGTGCTGTTCTAATGAAAGCATATGGAGTAGTGAAATCATATTTTTCTTTTCTCAGATCTGTAATCTCAACACCATTTATGATGCAGTCATATCTTCCGCCATCAAGGCCAGCAAAAAGGCCATCCCACTCGCCTTCTACGAATTCAGCTTCTACCCCGAGACGCTTTGCTATCTCTTTACCAACCTCTGTGTCAAATCCAACAAGTTCTCCTGACTCATCATGATAGGTCCATGGAGCCCACTGGCCTTCCATTGCAATAATGATCTTGCCTTTTTCCTTGATAGAAGCCAGCTGATCTGCAGCTGTATCTGCCACTGTCTCAGCTGGAGTTTCAGCTACTACGCTGTTTTCTACAACAGATTCCTCAGACGGAGTTGTTGTCGTCTCGCTTGAATTGCCGCAACCTGCAAGAACTCCAGCAAGCATTGTTGTAGCAACTGTAATACCTAAAAATCTTTTGTTCTCAAAAAGTTTCATAGTTTATGTCTCCTCATATCATTTCGCGCAATATAATTGCGCCTATAGCAATTTATTGTACATGATAAAAACTGATGTGTCAAAATCCTATCACTTTACTAGGATTTTACAGCCATAAATAATTTCTTTCAATAAACATATCTTTAATTATTTATTAAGATATTTTTTGAGTTTATTTCTGATTCTCTGCATAGCATTATCTGTAGATTTCTCATCCCTTGAAAGGACTGCTGAAATCTGCTTTATGCTCATGCCTGTGATATAAAGATCCAGCACCTGGCTCTCCAAGGGGCTAAGCTCTCTTTCTATAGCCTCTTCCAGAGCCTTAAGGTTTTCCTGGTCAATGATATGCTGCTCCGGAATAAAGCTTGAATCCGATTCCAGAACCTCCTCAAGAGATGGTGATATATCCTCGCTACCATCTTCTCTTCTGGCATAAATAGAAATATAACTGTTGAGGGGCGCATGTTTCTTCCTGTTAAGAGACTTTATAGCAGAATAGATCTGCCTTGAGATACAAAGATCTGCAAAGGTGGCAAAACTTGCATCTCTGCCGTAGTCGTAGTCTCTCACAGCCTTAAATAGCCCAATCATGCCCTCCTGAATAAGGTCATCCTTGTCTGCTCCCAGGATAAACATGGAAGTTGCTTTTTTCCTGACCAGATTCTTGTACTTGTTCATGATGTAGTCTATCGCGCCTGCATCTTCGTCATCATGTATAGAAAGAATTATTTCCTCATCAGTTTTATCTTTGTATTTGCTATCGCTCATCCCATCCTCTGTCTTACAACTTCAAACGCAAGAACTCCGCATGCTACCGAAGCATTAAGGGAATCAATATCTCCCTTCATAGGGATTGAGGCGATCATGTCACACTTTTCGCGGACAAGACGGCTTACTCCACTTCCCTCATTTCCAATAACAAGGCCAATAGGCCCTTTTAAGTTAAGCTGATACATTGTAGTTCCGCCCATATCAGCACAGGCAAACCAAAGCCCCTTATCCTTGAGGTCTTCGATAGTATTGGCAATATTGGTCACCTTGGCAACTGGTGTGTAATTGATTGCTCCAGCTGATGCCTTGGCTACAGTTGCTGTAAGAGATGCTGCTCTATGCTTGGGAATGATAACTCCGTGAGCACCTGCAAGATTAGCTGTTCTGATAATAGCTCCAAGGTTATGAGGATCCTCAATATTATCAAGAATAATAATAAACGGGTCTTCACCTTTTTCTTTTGCCCTTGCGAGGATATCGTCAACCTCAGCATAGTTGTAGGATGCGCCGTAGGCTATAACTCCCTGATGCTTGCCAGTTTCAGAAATCTGGTCAAGTCGCTCTTTTTTGACAAAAGAAATAACGGTATCCTTGTGCTTTTTTGCCTCTCTTAAAATAGTCTGCACAGGTCCATCCTTGCAGCCATCTAAAATAAAGAGTCTGTCTATGGTCTTACCTGACCTGAAAGCCTCCAAAACCGCATTTCTACCCTCTATTATCCTGCTCTCAAAATTTTCTTCCATATTCCATAATCCTTATATATTACTAAAATCCACTGTTCCAGACACCTGTACATGCATGCTTGCTAAACCATTGTGCCTACAGTTATCAAAACGACTATAATTTTCAATCCGATGTTCAATCCAGAATATCAAGTCCAAGCGTCTCAATTCCCAGTTTTACCAGCTCGCAGGCCCTATCCATGTTATCTGTAAGATATAAAAAACCCATAACAGCCTCAAAGCCTGTAGCATCAAGATACTCAATTGTTGATGCATTCTTGGCCTTGGTGTGAGGCTTGGAATTGCGGCCTCTTCTGTAGTAATCCTGCTCTTCTTCGGTAAGTTCATCCATGATAGCCTTTACCATGTCAGACTGAGTCTTGGCTTTAACAATACTGCTAGCCTTCTTGTGCAGGTTGTTAACAGCTGTATTACCCTTATTAACCAGGATTGAACGGATGATCACATCAAAGATTGCATCACCTATATAGGCAAGAGTCAGAGGAGAATAAGTCCTGATATCCTGAGACTCTATGCCAAATTTGCCATTTAAATATTCATTTAAATCAGCTGCCATTTAACGCCCTCTCTGGTGTCCTTAATTTCTACACCCTTTTCAAGAAGTTCTGCTCTTATGGCATCAGCAGTTGCAAAGTCCTTGTTTTTCTTGGCCTGAGCACGTCTCTCAATAGCATCAAGAATGAACTTCTCAAGCTCAGGATCAACATCTGCGCCCTGTGAAAGTGCCTTGGCATGTCCGATCAGATCAAGAGAAAGAACTTTATCAAAACTCTCTACAAGAGCAAGCTTAGTTGCATCGTTTGTATCAGCCTTAAGCGCATCATAAAGAACAGTAGTAGCCATAGAAGTATTAAGGTCGCCGCATACTGCATCTGCGAACTTCTCCTCAAACTCTCTTTTAACCTTCTCATCGACTGCACCGTCTTCCTTGAGCTCAGAAACTCTCTTAACAAGCTTGTTATAAGCAGCTACAGCCTGATCAAGGGCCTCATATGAGAATTCCAAAGGCTTTCTATAATGTGACTGAAGGCAGAAGAACCTGTATACAAGAGGATCATAGCCCTTTTCTTTTAAAAGAGATACAGTAAGGATTGCACCCTTTGATTTACTCATCTTGCCTGACTTGTCATTAAGATGATTTGAATGGAACCAGTATTTGCACCACTCGTGTCCAAGGTAGCTCTCTGACTGTGCAATTTCATTGGTGTGATGAGGGAAAATATTGTCAACACCACCGCAGTGAATATCGATATACTCGCCTAAATGTTTCATGGAAATGCATGAGCACTCAATATGCCATCCTGGGTAACCAACGCCCCATGGGCTGTCCCACTTAAGAGCCTGATCCTCAAACTTGGACTTAGTGAACCAGAGAACAAAGTCTGTCTTGTTCTTCTTGTTGGCATCTTCCTGTACATCATCACGAACGCCCACCTGAAGTGCCTCTTTTTCTACCTCAGATGAGAAAACGTAGTAATCCTTGAGCTTGGATGTGTCAAAGTATACGTTTCCACCAGCAACATAAGCATAGCCCTTCTTAAGAAGTGTATCTACCATGTTGATGAACTCAGGAATGCAGTTTGTAGCTGGCTCAATTACGTCAGGGCGCTTATTACCAACCGCGTCAAAATCAGCAAAGAAAGCATCTGTATAGTACTTGGCTATTTCCATAACAGTCTTGTGCTCTCTCTTTGCGCCAGCAAGCATCTTATCTTCGCCTGTGTCAGCATCTGATGAAAGATGTCCAACATCAGTGATGTTCATGACTCTTTTCACATCATAGCCTGCATATGCAAGGGCCTTGATAAGCACATCCTGCATAATGTAGGTTCTGATATTTCCAATGTGAGCATAGTGGTAAACGGTAGGTCCGCAGGTGTACATTGAAACCTTGCCTTCCTCCCTTGGGGTAAACTCCTCTACCCTTCTATCTAGCGTATTATAAAAAGAAAATTCGTGTGCCATTTTTATCTATTTCTCCTGATTTATTATTATATCTTCCAGCTAAATTATATAGCTATGTATATCTATTTTCCTGTATCTACAAGCATCTATTTTAGATGTCTTGCTTCTCTATTTTCTGCATATATACTGATACGTGTTATCGCCTTGCTCTAACAACTACTGCCTCTGACAGCCCGGACAGTTGCTACATCGGTCAGCACTTTCGCTGTCAAAAACTGTGGCACCTCTGTCAAACATAGAGGTAAGGCTACATATTGCCTGAGAAGATATGCCCTCTCCCGCTCCTGTAAATCCAAGGCCCTCCTCTGTGGTTGCCTTGACATTGACCTGTGAAGTCTCGATTCCAAGATCATCAGCAATATTCTGCCTCATAGTATCAATGTGAGGCCTCATCTTAGGAGCCTGAGCAATTATGGTTGCATCAATGTTCTCAACAAGGTAATTCTCCTCTTCAAGCATCCTGGCCACTTCGCGAAGAAGGACTCTGGAATCAGCTCCTTTATATCTTTCATCTGTGTCAGGGAAGTGTTTACCTATATCTCCAAGAGCTGCTGCTCCCAAAAGTGCATCCATTATAGCATGCAAAAGAACATCCGCATCCGAATGTCCAAGTAATCCCTTTTCATATGGAATCTTAACACCACCTATAATAAGGTCTCTGCCCTCTACAAGTCGGTGCACATCATATCCCATTCCAACTCTCATGTCAAATTCCTCGTACTTTCACTCTATATCATAAGAAAAACAGTTCAACTATAAACGCTGTAAAGCAAGAAATACCTGCAACTGTTAGAAGGCTCTTTTTATTAAGGGCCAGTATAAGCGCCATTGCAAAGCCCGCAACGGATGAATAAATATGATCCGTAGCAGATAAAATAGCAGGAAACGTCATCGCTGCCAGTGTTGCATAAGGCACATAATGCAAAAAAGATTTGATAAAAGTGCTCTTTATCTCTTTCCTGATAAGAGTAAGTGGCAGCATCCTTATAAGGTAAGTTACAGCCGCCATAAGGAGGATATAAAGATAAACTCTGCTCATGCCTTCTCCTCCCTGACTGGTGCTACTATTGCTGCTACTGCCGCAACAACTACTGTTACTATTATAATCCTAAAACCTGCAGAAATCATTTTAAGGTATGGAGCATAGGTAAATACACAGCTCATGGCCATAGATGAAATGACAACTGCCGCAATAGCCTTACTCACCCTAGTCTCTGGAATGATGATTGCAATAAACATGCCGTAAATTGCAAGTCCAAGGCTACTAATAAATATCTGTGGCAGGATCTGGCCTGCAACTGAACCAAGGATTGTTCCAAGAACCCAGCCAAATACAGATGTGATAATAAGACCGTACGAAAACAGCGGATAGAGCGGCCCCTTTTTAAAAATGCTCACAGCAAATATCTCATCCGTAACGCCATAGGAAATTCCCATTCTCTCAAGAGTGTTCACATCTTTCCCAAGCTTCTGTGAAAGAGCTGTAGACATCAGCATATATCGCAGATTAATAATAAACTGTAATATTGCAAGCTCCACAAAGCTTCCATTTCTAGCTATAACTTCCAGAGCTGAGAACTGACCTGCACTTGTCACATTCAAAAGAGAAGTCATAGCTGCCTGAAATGGAGTCATTCCAATCTTGGAACTCTCTATTCCAAAGGCAAAAGATACTGCTATATAGCCAAGACAAATCGGTATTGCGCTCTGGCATCCCAAAAGAAAATCCCTAAACGTACCTTTTTTCATAATCTCCCAACATCCTCATATGTCATTTAATTACTGTCTTGCCAGCTTTTGACACCTATATGATATACGACTTACATCATTTTCGCAATTCTACATCATTTTATAGCATCCACTACTGCCTCAATATCCTCTGTCTTAAGGCTTCCCTGGATCATCTGGGCAGAGCCGCCGCCCTTTGCACCGAACTGTGTTCTCATCATATTGGCAATTTCCCTGCAATCCTTGTCCTTATTAGAAGTTCCAACTATAAATCTGTAGCCATCTGCCGTGCTGCCTGCAAAGACGCCGCAAAAGCCGCTGTGATCTGCGGTCAGGAGATTCACAAGTTTCCTCATTGCATTGCCATCAAGATTCTTTTTGATAAGTACTACATTTTCAAGGCTCTTGTCTATCTCTTTTACCTCTGCCTCTATAAGGGCGCTGGTAGCCTCAGAAAGCTCCTGTTTGAGCTCTGAATTAGCGTTCGATAACTTCTTTACAGCAGTAATTATATTTTCAGAAGCAGTCGTGAACATGTTTGAAAGCTCAGAAACTATCTCATGTTCCTTGTTAAGATACTCCATAGCTCTTTTGCCGCACAAAATGTTCACGCGCACGCCGCCCTTGTAGTTCTGAAGGCCAACAACCTTCAAAAGTCCTATCTCTCCGGTTCTAAGTACGTGTGGTGCGCAGCAGGCACAAATATCAACGCCTGGAATAGTCACAATCCTCACATCCCCTGTAAGTTCCTTCTTGCTGCGATATGGAATATTCTCTAGTCTGCTTTCCTCCGGAAACTCACATAAAACCTCAAGATTCTGCCATATAACTTCATTGGCCTTGGCCTCAATCTCCCTGATTTCTTCCAGAGTAATGGGACCATTGTAATCCATGGTAACTTCCGAATCACTTAGATGAAAGCCCACATTATCATAGCCAAACCTGCTGCAGACAAGCCCTGAGAAAATGTGCTCTCCTGTGTGCTGCTGCATATTTGAGAACCTGTGACTAAAGTCAATCACACCATGAACTGTGGTTCCCACAGGAATTTCCCTGTCAACAAGATGTCTGATCATCGCAAAATGCTTGTCCGGTTTATTTCCTGCATTACCGTCCAAGTTATCGCCTTCATTCATCTTGCCATCACATTCCTGTTCACTGATGCTCACATGTAGGACCTGAGCTCTCTTAGCTCCATCCTCAAACTCCAGAACGCCGCCATCACTTCCCTGTCCCCCCTGCTCAGGGAAAAAAGCTGTCTTATCCAGGATAATTTCATACATATCCTGTGAGTTGCTAGCTTCTGTAATCATGCTAGTTTCTGCATTCCCACTTGCTTGTGCCTTACTGGCTTGTTCTTTACTTGCTTGCATCCCGCTCGCTTGTGCCTTACTTGGATTAATCTCGCATTTCCTACATTCTACAACCTTGGCCACAAACTCACTAATATACGCACTTGTATAATACAATTCTTCTGTCATATCTATCTCCATCCAATTAACGTAGCACTATTGCAATATTCTACCATAACTAGTTATTGGACTTAAAGTTTCAATTTAAGCCAGTCTGATTCACTCTTGTCATGCATAATTTATATTTTTTCTTTTTTGGCATCACTTGAACCCTGGCTTGTCATGCACAATTTTGATTTTTTCTTTTTTTGCATCACTTGAACCCTGGCCTGTCATGCATAATTTTGATTTTCTCTTTTTTTGCATCACTTGACCCCAGACCTATCATGCATAATTTTGATTTTTTCTTTTTTTGCATCACTTGAACCCTGGCCTGTCATGCATAATTTTGATTTTCTCTTTTTTTGCATCACTTGACCCCAGACCTATCATGCATAATTTTGATTTTTTCTTTTTTTGCATCACTTGAACCCTGGCCTGTCATGCATAGACTGTATTTTTCCTTTTCTTGCATCATTTGAATCCCGACTTGTCATGCAAAACTAGATTTTTCATTTGTCTTGCATCACTTGAACCCAGGCTTGTCATGCACAATTTTGATTTTTTCTTTTTTTGCATCACTTGAAACCCGGCCTGTCATGCATAATTTTGATTTTTTCTTTTTTTGCATCACTTGAACCCTGGCCTGTCATGCATAATTTAGATTTTTTCATTTTTTGCATCACTTGAACCCTGGCTTGTCATGCAAAACCTGAATTTCATGCCACCTTGCATTACTGATGAATGCTTTGGGCTTTAGGAGTGTTCTGCACCACGAGTACCAAGTCACCATTGCCGAGTAATTTCAAACTGTATTCATGACAATGTCTGGCAAAATCCAATACACAAGAACAAAGAGTCGCTAGCGACTCTTTCGCGCCCGAGCGGTATTGCGAAGCAATAAACTTCATCTCCGCGAGGTGCGCATCCACAGCGGAGCGTTTTTTATTGAATAGGAAAGCAATTTCCTCGTATTCAATAAAAAAGAGACCGCATTACGCAGTCTCTAGTGGAAGATCTGAGAGTTCTTCTAATACTCTTCTCTTGACAACATCTTTTTCTGTTTCAAGAGAAAATGCAAGCTCAGTGTAAAGAAGCTTTTCAGCCATATTCAGGTATTTCTCATTAAGCATGGCAAATTTCTTGCCCTCCGCCTCGCGGGTAGCCTTGATTCTGCGTAGAGCCTTCACAAGTCCCATCATCTCTTCGGCTACATTTCTCTTAATGATATCAAGTATTGCGGGCTCAGCCTTCTTACCCTCAGGAAGCTCAATTTCCGGAGTCCCCTCAATATCATCTATTAATCCTTCAGCATAGTCAGCGCTAATGACTTCACGTATCTTGTCCTCGGCACCCTCTACTGGAACATAGAGGACACTTCCGGCATCCACAGCGGAAATCATCATGTAATACTGTTTCTGTTTTCCCCTCTCAAGAAACGATGGCACGAGTATCTCACGTACCTTGCATAAACCATGACTACCGTAAATAACGCACTCTCCAATATTTAACATTGTGTTCCTCCTTGATCTGAAACAAAACCATCTGCTAACTTGAAAGCGCTTTCACAGCTGAGGATTAAAAAGACATGGTGTGGGTAGAATCCTTGGTTCCCCTTTACCATGTCCTTACTCGCATGTTGTAATTATAACATAATATTACTTTTTTTGTAACATTTTTACGCGCAAAAACCTAAAAAAATTTGTGTATCATATGGTCAAAGCTCACATTTTATCTGTCTTTTGCTGCCATATAATCTTCTCTGGTAATTACACTGATGTTCTCAATACGAGTCTCTCCAAGCATAGGTATTTTCGAAGTTTCATTGGTATATAAATGCTTAAATCCACATTTTTCCTGAACCTTCTGAGACCTTGTATTTCCCTGAAAGTACCCGCAAAGAATTCTACTTAGGCCTATATCTTCAAAGCCGTGGCGAATAAGCTCCTTTGCAGCTTCAGTTACAAGTCCCCTTCCCCAGAAGGGGTAACCAATCCAGTATCCAAGTTCTGCTTCATTCTTTTTAAGAGGCCTCTCAGGGCTCCCTTCCAGAGTAAGTCCTATGCTTCCAACTGGAGAATTTCCCTGGCCTTTGAGACAGATTGCATAAACCTCGTCCTTGGCAAAAATGGTACGTATAACAGCCCTGGAGTAGTCTTCATCCCTATGGGGAAGCCAGCCTGCAGCCGGCCCTATACGGTCATCGCTTGCATATTTAAAGAGGCCGGATGCATCTTCATCTTTCCAGCCCCTAAGTATCAGTCTTTCAGTTTCTAATACGTATCCCATATCAAAGACTCATATACTGGAAGCCAGTCTTGGCAGTAAAGGCATCCATAGATTTTTTGAACAGGGTAAAATACGCCTCTTCCTTGTGCATAGCTTCGTGAGAAAGGAAAAAAATAACCTTACCACTCTTTATGTCCCACTCAATATCGTGCTGCGGGTCAAGCGCCATGATATCCTTAAAAGAAAGTCCGTACTTTTCTCTGCAAAAATCATCCTGGTTATCCATATCCATTACCAGCTCAATGATCTTGTTCTTGGTCTTAAGAAGATTATCGCACTGTTCCAGCATGATCTGCTGAACAATATTGAGAGAGTTGATCTCGTAACCAACAAGCTTCATGTCGCCAATGATCCTGTCAAAATCGACAGCACACAGTTCAAATGGATCCACCTTGTTCTCACCATAGCCAAAAACAGCATTGTAAAGCCCTTCGTTCATATGAATCTCCTTTCCCTCAAGCCATTATCCATTGTCTTTGGAAAATATACCCTTCTGCGATTTCAAAAACTCCAAATACTCATCTTCCGGTATTGGTCTTGAATAATAGAAGCCCTGCAAGAACTCAACACCTTTATCTATCAGCATCTTGGCCTGATCAAGCGTCTCAACACCTTCAGCCAAAATATGAAGTCCATAGTCCTTTAAGAAGTTGATTGTATACTCCAACATCCTGAGATTCTCAGGTTTATCCTGATCCAAACAGTTCCAGACAAACTCTTTGTCCAGCTTGACCAGGGCATAATCCATTTTAAGTATCTCCAAAAGATTTGAATACCCAGCCCCGAAGTCATCCATTGAGAAAGTGCTTCCGTGAGCCTTTAGCATGTTTACATTTTCCTTAAAGGCCTCATCATCGCTGATATAAGAAGTCTCCGTAATCTCAAAGTTGATAAACTTAGGAGGAATATGATATTTCTCCATCTTATTTATTAGTCTGGCATGGGTCTGTTCGTCAACTACTTCGTTGCCGGAAAGGTTGACCTCGATCATCTTGATTCCATATCCCTGTAAATTGCTGCGGGCTATGAAGGAACAAACCTTCTCAAATACAATGTCATCTATCTCCTGGATAAATCCGCACTTTTCGGCAATTGGAATAAAATCCTCAGGAGAAATATAGTTCTCAGTCCTGGGTCTTCTCAGTCTTACCAGAGCTTCAGCAGATGAAAAGCTGCCATCTTCTACTGTCAGGATAGGCTGATAATAAACGTCAAAAGACTTCTCTTTTACCGCTGTTCTAACAATGTCCTCTATAGAATTTCTGTAAACCATCTTGTCTACAACATTGTTATCTATCACAAGGTTAGGCGAAGACTGGGTGTATACATACTCCTCAGAAACATAGCCAAGGATCTGAATGGCCTCATCCGCCGTTTTTGCATACTTAGGGCACTCCAGAACACTAAACGTCAGCCTGTAGTTCTTGCTTTCATTGTCCTTGAGACTTCCGACATAAGTCATATAGCTCTCAACATTCTCAGGAGTTCTGACTATTGAGCACAAGCTATTCCAGTTAAAAAGATATGACGGCACCCCAATGTAACTCTCCGTAAACCTGCCAACTGCCCTCATAAGCCCCGTCAGCTCTTTTCTCTCAGAGATTGACATAACATTGGTCTTGCCAGTAAAAATAACTGATACAATAAAAAAGTCCTTGCTAAAGCCTGCCGCTTCTAATAGTGCTACGTTAAAAGCATCGCGGTTAAGAACGCCCTGAATTGATCTTTCGAAAAACTCCTTGGGATTTTCCATAGACAGGAAAAGAATCAGCACCATCATCATCATTGCAATCGCCGAAACCTGAATGTCCCTGTTGAAGTACTGAAACAAAGCGCATCCCGCCCAGTTTGCAAGACCTGCCAGAACAGCAATAAAGCCATCCCTCGGAAGTCTCCCTCTGAAATATACAACTCTCACAAGAGATAAAAAGATATAAAGAAATCCCACAATATAGCAAGTATCAACAGCAGTGCCATAGTTAAAATACTTACCGTTATCACTAATTCCATAAAAAATACCACGAGCTATAGCATTAGCTATCGCAAGCAGCATAGGAATGCCGATCATCACCACTACAGTATTGGATATAGTCCGCGTTCTCGAGGTCCTGAAATACACATAAATACACATGATAAAGGCTGGTGCCAAAAGAGATGCCATATATAGGACCTGTGCAACGTGCCTTAAATTTACTAAAGACTTATCAGCATACCAGAATACCGCACATTCAAAGATTTCACACAGGTTGTTAAAAAAGACCGAAATTAAGAAAACAAAGAAAACCTTCGCAGAAACAAGCTGCGGCAGGTTCCTTCTAAGATAAATAACAAGAAGTATACTTGATACCAATATTGCAATTATAGGTGTACGAATTTCCATATATAAATTATAATATAAAACTCCTGTAGCAACAACTCATTTGCAACATTCATTCATCAAATCTGCAGTAAATATGAAGTATATCCTGGAATATTAAGTCCTCCTCCAAAATCTATCTCTTTTCCAGTTATAAGATCTGTGGCTCTTCCTGCTCTTGCATCAAAATCAGCATGGAACTGATTTTCATCAGCATTTATGACAACAATCACTCTGTCACCTTCTGCTTCTCTTTCAAAGATGCACTGCCTGTTAGTTAATAACAGCGACTTAAAATCTCCGTAAGAAAGAGCCTTGGAGCCTTCTCTTCCATGGCAGAGCGCGGCAATCGTATCGGTAAGCTCCGTCCACATAGGCTCATCAAAGCAAGGCCTAAGTGCAGGATCCCCCTGGGACTTATCTGCCTTTTCTCCCCATTCACTACCATAGTAGATTGTAGGAATTCCAGGCATTCCAAACATAAGGGTATAAATAAGCTTAAGATGCTCAGGCCTTTGAAGGACACTGGCAATCCTACTGACATCATGATTATCAACAAAAGATAAAAGGTGCCTTCCTCTATACAAAGTCCAGTTCTCCGGCCCAAACTGACGCAAAAGGGAATGGACTATTTCAAACATATTCATGCTGTTAAATGAGGAATGCATGCCCTTGTAACACTCATAATTAGTGGCACTGTGGCACAGGTCATCTCCCATAATGCGATTGTAATCTCCGCCTATCATCTCGCCCATGAGGAAAAAATCTTCCTTCCAGCCGCTACTCTCTCTTCTAAGCCTTCTGATAAAGTCCTGATCAAGGCAATAGGCCACATCAAGGCGAAGTCCATCAATTCCAAACTCATCAACCCAGAATTTGGCACTTTCCAAAAGATAATCAGTGACTGCCGGATTTTTCAGATTGAGTTTGACCAGATCATAATTGCCTTCCCAGCCCTCATACCACAAACCATCATTGTAGCTGCTGTTTCCGTCAAAGCTTATGTTAAACCAGTCCTTATAGGGAGAATCCCACTTTTTTTCCAAAACATCAGTAAATCCAAAAAAGCCTCTGCCTGCGTGGTTGAACACTCCATCAAGCACAACCCTGATGCCTTCCTTGTGGAGTTTATCACAAACCTTCTTAAAATCAGCATTAGTACCAAGGCGCACATCTATCTTTTTATAATCCCTGGTATTATAGCCATGAGTATCAGACTCAAATACCGGATTGAACAAGACAGCGCCTATGCCAAGCTTTTTAAAATGCGGAATCCAGTCTATGACTTTTAGAATCCTATGCTCTAGCTTTCCATCATTTTCGAAGGGCGCACCACAAAATCCTAATGGATAGATCTGATAAAAAGAAGTCTCATAAGCCCACATAGCTGATACCTCCTGATTTTTAAAGATCTTATTTATTGAAAAGACCTGACATTTTCTTAAAGCAAGCTGGGTATAACCCCATGCTGACTACAGATGCAATAAAATACCTGAAAACCCTTATAAGATGGGCTATAAAGTCGCCTCTTTCTAGTACTTCTGAAGGAAATGGAAGCTTTAAAAGGCTTGTGATAGCGCTAAAAATTGCTGCTCCCAAAACTAGTCTGAGCCCTATCTCTAAAGGTCTGTTGGTACTCTCAAACTTTATAAATCTCTCTTCTATTTCAACTGCAACAGAAAAACCAAGCATCATCCCAAGTCCTGTAAAATAGTCATCTGTCTTGCAGTAGAATACTCCAAGAAGGCTGATCACTGATAGTATCAAAAAGACAAGCCATCTCTTTTCATCTCCAGCTTTGTCAAATATTACCGGCACTATCAGGATCACAACAAGGCCCAATGCCCATCCGCACAGCACATCCGTTGGATAGTGAACCCCTGCAATTATCCTGGATAATCCAACAAGAACAGGCAGGATTACTCCAAGTGCCCTTATAAGCTTATTCTTGTAACACCTTGCAATGCCCCCATAGACCACAACTGAATTGGTTGAATGTCCGCTGGGAAAAGAAAAGCCCTGAGCTGCAATATCATAAATATCCGCGTCTTTTTCTACAGGCCTTATGCACTTTACGTTAGTATTATCAAAATACGGCCTTCTTCTGTTAGCTATATTCTTGACCATTGGGTTTAGGCAAAGCGCAAACATAAGCCCTGTTCCTACCTTAATTCCAGCCTTTTTATCAATACCCCAATACAAGAATCCCAGGATCATTATGAAAATCAATGTCTCTCCCAGCGCTGATAGCTGTGATAATAGTACTGCTCCCTTTTCGCCAAGTAGCCCCTGCAAAGCTTCCATAAGCCTCACTTCAAAGTCAAAATAAAAAGAGTTCCCCACAACTGCGTCCATACCTAACCTACTCCTCTGCTTTCTTCAATATTTGTCTACTTCCTTATATTCTATCATAATTGGTATGTGAGATTTCGAAACGTTTTATTGATAAATATAAAACGAGTATATATTTTTTGAAAAAAATTGAAAATTATTTGTTGACAATGCTCTCTCCACGCGGTATATTATACAAGTCGGTTGCGACCGACAGCAACACAATCACATATGGCGAGGTAGCTCAGCTGGCTAGAGCACGCGGTTCATACCCGCGGTGTCGAGGGTTCGAGTCCCCCTCTCGCTACTAAAAAAGGAAAGCATTATTGCTTTCCTTTTTTTGTTGCGTGTATGGGCGAAATGGTCTCTGGGGACGGGGTCAATGTCATTTAGATAGTAAAAAACTTAAGAGTAGTGTATCATTTAAGCCATGATAATTCCAAACACAATACAGCCAGTTCTCGGGTTTACGGTCAAAAATTCTATTTTTGAAAAAGGCAAACAGACAGTCTGGGGAGACTGCCTACTGAAAGGTATTTAGTTGTTTTGGGTTATCTGTATGATAACGGTTCAGCTGATTGGCGGCGTATAATTCTTTTGAATTTACGCCCCGGTCGGACTGGCACCAAGAATCTATTAATCAATTTCTCAAGATCTTTGACTGTTCCTATAACGTAAAGCCGCACAAACTTCTGCATTTGAGTGTGGTTGAAGTTATATTTGTGGACGGTGTTCAAGTTTTCCCTTTTGGTTATGGCTTTTGTGATACATGAAGAAAAGTTATAAAGAGTTAGCTTTCCATAGATTTCCTGTATCAGGAAATCAGATTTTATCGAGTGGATATGAACCATATTTCCGGCATATTTAAGGTGACGGAAAGCAGTTTCTTCGCCCCATCTTAAGTTGTAAAGCTTTTTGATTGAATCTAGTGAAAACATATCATTAGGAAGATTGGTTACTATATATTCAAAAGTGCCGGTAGAGAGAGGAAACTTTAGTATACGGAGCTTAAAAGAATCCACTTTATTTGTCCTATATTCGATAAAATCATAGCGATGCCACTTTCGGATGAAATGATAGTTTTCGTATTCGCAATTATTCTTCTTACGTCTACGTCCGATATGAATTGTTACATTCTCATCAACAAAGGAATTGTCCAGCAAATGCTTGTTGTCAAGGCAAAGAGACTGAGCATCGCTTTCCTTCATACGAATCAAGAAAAACTGATTATTATTGATTGCATGTGCATAAATGTTGAAAGAAGCATATCCACGATCAGCGATGAAGATTGCTTTTAGCATGTCATCTGAATGCTTATCGAGAAACTTGCAGAATGCATCTCTTTCATTCATTTCCTGCATTCCTTGGAGTTCAATATCAATAAATATGTCATTCATGACATCATAAAGTGCATTCATATGAATCTGATTGAATCCTTTTCGGCCCTCAATGTTATCAACGAGAGTGCCTAAATCTGAAGGATTGTAAGGAAGATTGAGCCGAGTACCATCGCAGGCAACAAGCTGATATCCATGAAAAGTTTTCTCTTTGGGAATGCGTTTGTTGAACAGATAGAACAGTTCCTGGAAAGCTTCTTTTTTGATCTGATTGCGACGTTGAATCATTGCTGAAGGCAGAGGGAGCTCTTCTTCACCGAACAGGTCGAGTAATTCTGTGGCAACGTTGTCTGCACCGGCAATCATAGGAAACAGCATGGTTTGCTCAAACGATATCTTCTTTTTCCGGGTAAAATCGGAAGATGGATTTTTTAAGAATTCATCCCTTCGTTCCAATAGGGATGAAAACACCGAGAATAGATTTTGACGTATTTCAGTAACAGTAAATGACATGTCAGCACCTCCGTAAAAATGTCTTATAATCAAGGCGCGGCAACATTTTTTGGCTGACTTGTCAAGCAGTTTTCGCAGAAAACTGCAAAAAAATCAGAGGGTATTTCACCTCTGATTTCAGTAATATATTTAATTGTAACTATAGGATTGGGACGGGAAATCCTTATCTAAATGGCATTGGGACGGGGTTTGTGGTCCATTTTGGATTCCACAGTGGTCATTGGGGCGGAGTTTGTGCTTCATTTTTTATACGCATTTGGTCATTCCTGTACTTTCATGTAATGAGATTTTAAAACTTGCTTATATTCATTTGGCTATTTCACCACTTTCGTATAAGCTAAAAAGTAAATAACTCAATAACTTCTTTATCTTGTTTATATGATTTCACTCTCGCAGCCACTTTCGTGTAATGATGACGCCATAGCCTACTTATACGCATTTTGCTATTTTCCCTTTTTCGTGCAATAGAGTCTTAAAACGTGCTTATACGCATTTAGCCATCTCACCACTTTCGTGTAAAACAAGAAATTAACTAACTCAATAGCTTCTTTATCTTGTTTATATGACTCATATCTGACTGTCTACTGTGCTGCCCTTAACATCATTTGAAAGAAGGCTCAGCTTATTGAGGATATTCGTAATTTCAGAATTAACAGCATTCTGTGTATCCTCCATGGATGTACCTTCAGAAATAATGGTCCTCTGGGCATCCTCTGCTCCCATACTGTCTGCTTCGGCACGCTCTCTTCTTGCTATGGCCCGTTTGGTGTCAGCGCTGGTACGCTGGCTCTCTGCAGCGTGCTGCTTGATGTTCTCTATCATTTCCTGCTGCATTGCCTCTTTTTCAAGCTTCTTCGCTTCTTCCTTCTTCTCCTCTTTCTTCTTTTCCGCAGCCTCTTTGACCTCTTCCTCGCGCTCTTTCTGCTCTTCATCTACATGCTCAACTGCTTCCTGAGTCAAAAGAGCTATTGCCTCGCCGTTTGCTGCATCCATAATTTCCTCTGCGGCATCCTGGGCTTTTAGCATATCCTGAGATTTTGCCCGCTCTCTTTTCATATCTGCGTAGCCTTGAACATTTCCCATCTGCTGTGCTTTGGCCCTGTCTATATCAAGGGAGTTCTGCTGATTTGCTGCCACATAATAAAGTGCTTTCTGTTGATACTCCGACATTTTACTGATTTCTTCATCAGATAATCCGTCCTTGGAATTATTCATCTTAAACGCCAGCTTTGACAGTTCTTTACTCTCTTCACCTTCTGAATCAATACCATATTCTTCCTGTAGTTCTTTTAACCTGGCATCATTCTCCATCGTATCAGCAGTCTTTTCGCTTATCACATCCTGAAGACGCTTTATTTCATCTTTAATGCCCTGCATCTGAGCATCCAACTTCTTCTCGCCGCCAAAAGCATCTGACACAACCTTAAGTGCCTGCTTTCTTGCAAGCCCCTGCCTCTGCTGGACAAGGCTTTCACCTTTAAGATTAGCCCCAGATACTGAAGACAGACTGCCACTCTTATGTACAGACTGCCCTGCACCTGTGGCAGCCCTTGCATTATCCTGATTTTGAAAAGGATTTATTTGAACATCCGTGTTCTGTTGTATTTTCATAAAGTACCTCCAAAATGGTCCTAAGAGACGGAGTTAACGGTTAATTTCAAACCAAAGTACTGACCGCTGCCTGCATTTCTACATACTCATCCTTATCTATACATATATCGTCACAAAACAATAATAATTTAAGCGCGAACATCAAAAATTCCATACCATTCTGCTTTTTTTCCTGTCTATTCTCAGCTTTCTTTTGTTTAGCCTTTTTCATCGAACAAAGAGTCGCTAGCGACTCTTTCGCGCCCGAGCGGTATTGCGAAGCAATAAACTTCATCTCCGCGAGGTGCGCATCCACAGCGGAGCGTTTTTATTGAATAGGAAAGCAATTTCCTATTCAATAAAAAAGGTCCGCCGCCCGATGATTAAACATCTAATGCGACAGACCTGTAAAAAGTCATAGGAGCGGTGTCAAGAGGACCATTACGGCGTATCCCCAGCCTCTGCTTCTGACTGATCGGACGGTGTTTCAGACTGGTCTGGAGCTTCGACTTTTGAGCTGGCAGCTGAGCTTGCAGCGGTGCTAGCCTTTCCGCTTCCCTCGTTTTCTTCATCGTCTTTGGGCGCTTCTTCGCTTCCTTCCTCGTTTTTCTTCTTTTCTTCCTCTTCAGCTTTCTTTCGCTCTTCCTCTTTTTCTCTCTCTTCTTCAGCCTTCTTTTCTTCTTCAGCCTTCTTCTTCTCTTCCTCTTCTAGTTTCTTCTTCTCTTCCTCAGCCTTCTTTTTTTCCTCTTCCTCTTTCTTCTTTTCCTCTTCCGCCTTCTTCTCTTCTTCCTCTTTTTTACGCAGTTCCTCTTCAGTTTCTGTACTGCTTTGTGTGCTGGCATCAGAAGAAGTCTGGTTTTCTGCAGTTCCAGTCATCATTTTCATAAGATCATCAATCTTATCTTCATCAATTCCTGAGTCTTTGCCCATGGTAACCTTGATTCTGTTAGGATCAGGCTTGATATACTTAACAACATATTCGCCCTCATCAGATATCTGGGGCACAGGATGTTCTACTATGTACTTGAATATGGCCTCACACCCTTTTCCGGAATAATGAAGCCCATCGCCGCCGTTATACTCAGACTTGACCTGTCCATCAGGCCCTTTGAGGATTTCCGCGATATTAAGGTAAAAGATATGCTTCTCCTTGGCAGTTTCCAGAAGAAACTTATTATATTTGTCTATCATTGCGTTCTGGACATTATTTTTGTATATTCCGTTGTCATCAACAGGGCCTATTGCCACAAGTACAATATTGGAATTAGGCGCCATCTCGGCCACACTGTCGATAAGAGAAATAAACGTATTCCGATAATGTTTCTCACTGGGATCATTTATCCCGTTTACTCCCAAAAGAATATAAATAACAGGAGCCTGATGGGACTTAAGATAAGTTTTTAAGGTATATTCTTTTCCAGCATTATTGATAAACTTATTGGATGCAAATGCCGGATGAGATATGCCAATCTGGGCCAGTGCGGCATCATCGTTAAAAAAGCCATAGTTGACCATGGCAACTGTCCTAGAGTCGCCAAGGAATACACACCTGTTAAGATATCCTTCCTTGGCGCCTTCTTTTTTCGCAAGTATAGTTGTATCCGAAGTTGATTCAGTCTTCGTCCCTTCGGTTGCAGTCTCGACAACAGGCATATCTCCCTCAGCCAGATTTGAGTCTCCGCCAGCAGTCATTTCCTCACCAGCAACCTGAGCATCACTGTAGCCATCAGCCAAATCTTTGTCCATTGAACTTATTTTGATCACAATGAGCACAATGATTGCAATTATAATCACAAGCATGGACAATGAGGCGATGGCTATCGCTCTTCCACCAAGGCGCTCCACCATCTCCTCAAACCAGTTGCTCATAGATTTTTTCCTACGTTTCTTAAATGTGTCTTTTCTCATCAGGTCCCTATTCTCCTCCAATGAAATCATCGGTGATTTTAAATTTCTTATTTCTTATATTTGTTCGGGTCATAAAGTCAAAATACATAATACGCAAGCATGCACGTGCTTTTGACTTTTGACACCTATATAAGTATATCATTAGAACGGCGATTATTTTATCTTTCCGTATTTTTTATACTCCTTCTGCCACTTTGAGATCATCTTCTTTTTAGCATAGTTGCGTGTGTTTTCTGCCCCAAGATTCTTGTATAGTTCATATCTTTCTAAAGAAAGCTCGCCACTTTCGATGGCTGCCTTGACAGCGCAGCCAGGCTCTGTTTCATGCCTACAATCGCTAAATCTGCACTGGCTCTCAAGTTCCAGAATATCAGAAAAAGTATCATCTATTCCATCCTGTGTATTGGCCATTCCAATTTCTCTCATGCCTGGAGTGTCGATTATGGATACACCATTTTCAAGGCAAATCATCTGTCGATGCGTTGTGGTGTGCCTTCCCTTGTCATCATCTTCCCTTATCTCAGAGGTTTTCATGGTTTCTTCCCCTGTAATGGCATTTATCAGAGTCGACTTCCCAGCTCCTGAGGATCCCATCAGACAAATCGTATTGCCAGGCTCAAAATATTTATCCAATTCATCAAGACCAATACTATACAGGGCTGAGATTGCATGAACTTCCGTTTTATCTGAAATGCTCTCAACCTCTCTAACGTAACGCCCAACGTTATTGCACAGATCTGTCTTGGTAAGAACAACAACAGGGATTGCCCCACCCTGCAAGGCAATACTCACATATCTGGCAATGCGGTTATAGCTATAGTCTTCATTAAGAGAAGTAACTATAAAGCAGTAGTCCACGTTAGAGACCATATTCTGCATCACGCCGGTTTTGGCCTGGTCAGGCCTCTGCAAAAAAGTATTTCTCTCACATACAGAAACTATTATACTATCTCCTCTTCTGTTATAAAGAAATGTCACATAATCTCCAACAACCGGGACAATATCAGAGTTCTTTTCAAAAAAATTTCCTTTAAGCCTTGCAGAAATCTCCTGTTCCCAAAATCTAATTTTATAACTATTCCTGCTTACTTCCGATATTCTGCCAAGTTTTTCAACATGAAGCCACTGGCATGAAAGTTTAAGAGGCTTATAGTAAGGAAAACCCTTTGTAAATTCCTGTACACTTCTTTCATCTTCACACTCTTCAAAAACAGGCGCTTCATAGAAATATCCGTGAACCCTTTCAAATTCATCGCTCAGAGGATATGCCATAAAAGCGTCACTATTTCCAAAGGCAGGATGAATTATTCCGAAATGATCGCAGGTCTTAAACCCATGTCTTGGATAATACTGCGGTTCACCGCATATTACAATCCCCTTATATCCTGCATCTCTGGCAAGTGCTATAGTCTCTTCTAATAATCTTCCGCCTATTCCCATATTGCAATAGATGGGCTCAACTGCCAACGGACCAAAGCACAAAACCTCATGCTCTTTATCCCCATCTACGACTCTGGCTTTTGAATAAAAAATAGCTCCTACAATCTTCCCATCAATTTCTGCCACGCGACTTAGCTTGGGCAAATATTCCCTGGCATCTCTAAGCCTATGTACCAGATAATGCTCATTACATCCCGGTCCATGAAGGTTCCAAAATGCTCGCATTGTCATTAGTTCAGTAGCGTAAAAATCGTCCTTAGTTTCTTTTCTGATAACTATATTATTCATTTCTGTTTTGTCTCCTTGTAATAAGTTTTTACAACATCATTTTTCATCTAGAGTGACTTCTTGATCGCAATAATTTAAATGCGTTCAAGAATCTATGGAGACCTCGAATTTGGAAAATGCCCAGAAATAGGCAAAGAAAAACCGCAGCTCACTAGCCACGGTTAAATAAGCGTCATAAAATAAAGCAAGTATTATAAGGCACAAACCGAGGTCATCATACTGTATTTAGTTACAATCTCTGTTCTAACTACACGCATCAAATTTACCTCGCTTTCTCCTTTATTTGGTATATCTTAAGTCTATCAGCATATCAGAATCTAGTCAACTTGAGTTTCTCATTTGCCTAATGCTTTCAACATCTCCATTGCTTTAGCATAAGATTCTTTCATTTTAGCCGGGGTATTCGTTATTATTCCTCTGCTCTTTGCCCTCGACAATAGTCCCTCATTATCACAAATGAACAGAATATCAGTATCACCATCTGCGATAATTCTTGCAGCCCTCTCAGAATCTACTTTTTCAATAGCAGCATGATGTCTCTCACTCAGCATAGCAACTTGCTTCGTAAGTATTTCATCCTCATTCCCATCAACACAAATAATTATTTTCGAATACATAATATGCTCCAAATCACAATTATATTTATAACAAAAGAAATGACAGAATTATAGTTATTCATACTATTATTCTACCATCTATATCGTTTTGAATTGTAAAAGATGGAAAAAAAGTCGTAAAATGAAGAGAGACTTGTTTCTATTTACTCATTTGCGAAAATATCATAATGTTATTTTGTGGCATGTTTATCACTCCCTTTTTAAGAATATGGAGGTTTTTATATGGTCGCTATCGTTACAGGTGCCAGCTCTGGGTTCGGATATGAGGTATGTAAGCAATTGGTTGAAAAAGGTTATAAAGTCTACGGTATCAGCCGAAGGAATCATGCGCCGACTGGCGTAACAACTTTTTGCGCAGACGTATCTGATGGCAATTCCGTTCGATTAATAGTCGATGATATTGCACTTAAAGAAGGCCGAATTGATTTGCTGATTGCAAATGCAGGTATGGGCATTTCGGGTCCGGTAGAGTTGACTTCAGAAAAGATGGCCCGACGAATCATGGATGTCAATTTCTTTGGCCAAATTCATATCGTTCAGGCAGTTCTTCCATATATGCGCGCACAAAAGGGCGGTACTATCGTTTTTGTAAGTTCTGTAGGAGCTTCTATCGCATTACCTTTTCAAGCTTTTTATTCTGCAACTAAATCAGCGGTTAATTCCGTGGCACTGGCACTTCGAAACGAGGTGCGCAAATATGGAATATGCGTAACAGTGGTCATGCCGGGAGATGCAAGCACCGGTTTTACCGATGCACGAATCAAGCATAACGATTGTGATATTGAAACTACGGATAGTGCAGCTTTATATCCAGGATACGGCAATGCAATTGCCTCTATTGAAAAAGACGAGAGAAATGGTGTGTCTCCTGAACAGGTTGCTAATGTTATAGTTTGCGCAGCCTGCAAAAAAAATCCTGCTCCGCTTTACGTTGTGGGCATCAAATACCGCTTTTTTATATCGCTCTATAATATTTTGCCTAAAAGGATAGCCATATGGCTTGTCGGAAAATATTACCTGTGATCATGCTTAGAATTCTTTTTTCCTTATTCGATACTGTTGGAGAGCATATACATGACATACTTCCTTGTATCATAAACTGATTCAATAGTTTTTTGAAGTTCCTCTTCTTTGCCCTTCCTTATTTCTTCCTTTTTCTTCCTGATATATTCTGTCTCGTGGCCCATCAGTTTAGATAAATAGAGGATTCCCGCAAGCCTGTTTGCATCTCTGTTTTCGTAGGCTCGCCTTACATTCTTTTCCATCTTTTTAAATACAAGATTAGCAGGTAACTCCTTTAGTAGCTCTGCAGCAGGTATGAAATAGGCTTCATCTACGTCTCTTAAGCAGTCAAAAAGAAAATCCAAGCCCTCTTTCTTTTGAGAATCATTTACAAGTTTTATAAGTTCAATACCATTGCAGACGCTATATTCATTCTTATACATCTCAAAAACAAGATAATCAGAAAGCGGTATTTTTTTTCTTCTTACTGCCAACGCAGTATTTTCAAGTTCATTGGCTGTAAGAACTCTTTCAAAAAAGTACTGATTTTCCTTAACTTTCGTGGAATGTGGGGTATACTTTTGAAAACCTAATTCTCTAAATACCTTTTTATTACTAAGTATGTTCTTTTCCCATTCATAGCGCATCCTGCTCCAGTCAGCCCTAGACAAAGTTCCATATTTTTTGCTGATTTCATTAAACACATTTTCAGCAGAAGATGGCAAAAACTTGTAGTACATCCCGCGCGCATCCAGGAATTCTCTGATCTGATCCTTTACATCAGCTTTCTGGGCCCTTTTAGGAAGCTGAATAATTGCACCGTCAATTGTATAGAGATAGTTGTTATTCTCGTTATAACCGCATAAAAGATCAAGCGGCAGGTAACTTCCCAGTAGCTGCATCCACTTTTTATCTTCGCTTAAATTTATGAATTCAGACGAATTTCCTTTTTTATCTATATAGGGGCTAAAGCTATAACTGCCAATCAACTCATCTACCTGATCATCTCCAAAGAGTTTTCCAAAATGAGGTACCTTTTCAAATGGCTCTTTTGGCAAGTATTTCTCAGCTTCATCCATTGGAGAAACCTCTGGATGCCTTGCAGCTACTATCCTTTCTTCCAGGCAATCCATCAAAAATCCAACTATAACTAGGCCAAGAAATGGAAAAATAAAGACTGCAATTTGAGTCAGGGTGCTATTATTGAAAGTGTCGTCAACAAACTTCACAATATATATTCCCGGAATTAGTCCCAGCATCTCGAGAATAAAAGTCAGTAACCCAAACAGGCAACCAGCCGATTCTTTTTTAGTTCTATTTGGCCTTGCATACCTCAATGTCTTACGCTCCTTTTTCACACCAGAAATATCGTTGCAAAATAAGTCACGACAGCCACTGCGGCCACGCCAAAAAATACAGCACTGACGTTGACAATCCTGTCAAAAGTCGCCGTAGTCCTGCCCTTTATCAGCAAATAGATTGTATAAGGAATTGCCCCTACAACAGCCATTAAACCAAAAGCTACAAATGTAACAGGGAAAAGAACTATGGATGCCACTCTTACGCTTTCCTTCTGCTGGAAAAACCAGGTGACAAAAAATGTATAGATATAGCCTGCAGCAAAGCCTCGCACCGCAGCTAAAAGAACTCCCATCGCAATTGGAAAAAGAGTATAAAAGCTAACTCCGTCAAACAAAGCCGAATCTAACTGGCCAACGAGCTCATAGGCAACAAACAACATCATACCAATCATATTTGGCCTGAATCTTGCAGAAAGAGGGAGTTTACTTCTCTTAGCATCTAAAGAACTGTTTGCCCTAAAGAAATCCCTAGCCTCCTTGGAAATACCATCTTCCTTTTTGGAATTTGCAAATAAAGACTTGATGCGGTCTTTCCTTGCAGCCTTGACCTTAGAAGTGATCTCATCAAGACTTCCCTCATAAACCGTATCAAGCTTTATTCCAAAAGTATGTCTGCTAGTCTTTAGGAAAAGATAATCCTCAGTCCACTTAACTTTTTCTATCTCACTAAAGCTGCAGGTAACATCTTTAAAAAGGCCATCATAGCCCCTTATTACTTCATTTATTCCATTCTCAGTGACCGTGATATAAGATCTGGCGCCACCTGAAACATAGGCCATCTCATTAGTTTTCTCATCAAAAGGCCACTGACTCTGTCTCTTTTCGACTATATCAGTAGTAAATAAAAACTCCGCTTTCAAAACTTTTCTCCCGTTATCATGTTTCTTTATATTTTTAAGCCTTGCATATTATACCAAAAACGGAAGGCTCTTTAAAATAAAAAACAAAATAGCGGAATCATCTGTTGCGTACTCAAGTGCCTTATAACTTCAAATAATCAAAGAAATTAAATCCCAGCATAGTAATGTCATCAAACTGCTCAGCACTGCCCCTGAACTTGGCCACGGAATCGGACAAAAATGGAAGTATCTTGGTAAAAGACTTATCTTTTACAGTATTGATCTCATTTGTGAGCCTGTCAGTGCCGTATTGCTCAACCTCTTCATTTATAGCCTCTGGAATACCATCTGTGTAGACAAATAGCTTATCTCCAGGTTTAAGCTCAATCTCATATTCCTTGGTCTTTAATCCCTCCATGGCAGCAAGCGCAAGGCTGTGCTTATCCTTGAAAATCTCAAAATCTCCGCCTGCACGCTTTATCAGAGGGTACTCATGGCCTGCATTGGCGCACTTCATGACTCCAGTTGAAAGATCTATGATTCCCAGCCAGACAGTGACAAACATCTCAGCATCATTGCCCTCGCAAAGGGCATTGTTGGCCTTTGCCAGGATTTCTCCAGGAGTTTCACCTGTCTCAGCAAAACTTCTGATAGCTGTCTTACTTCTCATCATGAATAAAGATGCCGGAATTCCCTTACCGGAAACATCCGCTATAACAAGGGCAATCCTTTTGCTGTCTACGAAAAAGAAATCGTAGAAGTCTCCACCTACCTCTTTTGCCGCCTTCATAGATGCAAAAATCTCAAACTCATCTCTACCCGGGAAATCAAAAACCCTCGGAAGGGATGACTCCTGAATGGTCCTTGCAAAAAAGAGTTCCTGCTCAATTCTCTTTTCCGCAGCATCTATATAGCCCTTTAGAGTATCAACAGTCTGATTGATATCATCAGAAAGGGACGCAAACTCAGAGGAGTTTCTTACCGTCACAACCTCATTAAGGTCACCATTAGTGATCTTATCAAGAGAGGTATTAATAAGATCAATGTTATTTACCACAATCTGCCTTACCAAAAAGGCAATCAGCACATATATAACCGTAAATAGCAGAATATCCGCAAAGCCTGTTTCATAAGCCTGAGCGTTTCTGTACCAGTACATCTCACTTTCAGGAATGTAGGTAAGAAGGATCAAGTCTGAAGAAAGGCTATCTACCCTGTTAAAGGCCATTTCCTCGAAGTACTCTGCCCTGTAAATTCTCTTTCCCTGATGGTCCTGGATGCTGGCCAGCGCATTTATAGAAACCTTATCGTTTATATGCTTGCCGGCAATTATTGTTCCATCCGGCCTTATGATTTCAAAAAATTCAGAGGACTCGGGAACAACATACTTAAGTCCCGCAGAAAATCTAAGTTTCACATCCTCAACCTGATCGTTCATCCGGTTGCTTCCATCCTGATAGGCAGACTGAGTCTGAACCAGAAATGAAAAGGCAAAGTTTATGGCGATCACGGACAAAGTAACTATAAACAGCCATTTCTGGAAGGTCTGTGAAACAGATACCTTCTCACCAGAAACATCCCTTAAAGGATTTTTCCATTCTCCTGCCTGAATCTGCATGATAATAGCCATTGCAGCAAGACAAATACCGGTAAAAATGATCATTGGTATGGCGCAGGCCCTTACAACCACGAAAGCCATCCTCATATCTGCTCTGTGGGTGATGAACACAACATACATATGGAACACTTCCATGACTGCTCCCATAAAGAAAGCAAACATAGGTGAGGGCTTTTTACCTTTAAAGACTTTTTTATTCATCAAAAGAGCTACAAAGCCCGCAAGGCACGTTGACAAGCTGCAGGCAATCCTGGTGTAGGAACCAATTCCAAAATAGGTTCCAGCTATATATCTTTCTATGCCGCCGATCAGACCTGCGATAACGCCAGCTGCCGGGTGGAAGTAAAGTCCCGCAGCAAGAGGCGCCACATCACGCAAATTTAAAAGCATGTCTCCATAGTCCACCCCAAAATGAGTGGACAAAACTGAACACATGCCATAGATAAGTCCTATTATAAGTATTGAAGCCTTGCTTAATTTCTTTTCCCTGAAAAAGCGCCACAAAACGATTGTTAAGACAACGTAAAGTGCCGATATTGCTGACATTTTGATAATCATTGATAACATGATCCTACATCCTCTGCCTAATTATTTATACAAACGAAATATAAAAAGAAAAATCTTTATATCTAGTGGTCAGTGAACTATGACCATGGTGCCAATGTTTACCATATCATAAAGAGAATTAGCCACATCACTTGGCAGATTCACGCATCCATGAGACCCATTTTTCTTGTAGATTTCACCTCCGAACTCACTTCTCCAGCTGGCATCGTGAAGTCCCACAGCTCCGGTAAATCTCATCCATCTATTGACCCACACGTTCCAGGTAGGTCCCACCAGGTATTTTCCGGGGACTTTGGCGTTTATAAAAAATACTCCTGTTGGCGTTCCATTACCATTGCTGGTATTTCCTGAAACAATTGCTGAGGAGAGCACTGGTGCTCCGTCAACATAATAGATCATCTGCTGATTTGTAAGATCCACATCAACATAAGTAGTAGGCGTATCCAAAGTATCATCTCTATGCCCTGTTGCCGCCTCCTGGGCATTTTTAAATCTTCCTTCATTTATTCCAAAGGTAAGATAGTGGCTGTAAAGAGCATTGGGGTCAGTCCCATAGGCCGCCGCTACATCGGGATAATAGGAAGCATAAAAACCCGGGTCAAAATCACTGGCTTTGGCCTTTTTAAAGCCTGCTCCCAGTAAAAAGATAAACATCACCGCAGCCAGACAGCTCCTTACAAGCACTTTTCTCATATTCATACGTCCACTTCCTTTCAATCTATTTCTACCTGAAAATCGATAGCTGAACTAGGGTCAAGAGGTTTACTAAAGTAATAGCCCTGCACAGCATCTGCCTGAAAATCGCAAAGTCTTTTAAACTGCCATTCTTCCTCTACGCCTTCAATGATAATAGTCTTATTTATGTCATGAACAAGCTTAATAACATCGCCTATAAAGCCATCCTTTTCCGGAACAAGGTAATTATCTACAAGGGACTTATCAAGCTTTATCTCATCCACAGGGACATAAATCAGATATCCAAGGGACGAATAACCTGTTCCAAAATCATCCATCAGAATCCTGATGCCCAGTCCCTTAAGCTCTGCAAAAAGCCTATCCGACTGAATACTCTTTTCCAGTAAAAGACTCTCTGTGATCTCAATCTCTATATATTTAGCGGGTATATCGTACTCTTTTAACAAGTCACTGAGAAAAGAAACATAACCAAGGTCATTAACCTGCTTAGAAGAAAAATTAATTGATACCGGAAGTAGTTCTTTTCCCTGAGCCTTCCATACTGCAAGCTGCTTAATGACCTTCTCAGTCACAATACGCCCCAGCCTTGTGACCCAGCCGTTCTTCTCTACTATAGGTATGAATACTCCCGGGCCTTCCTGTATAAATTCAGCTCTTACCAGTGCCTCAAAACCAACCACCTTGCCAGTTAGAGTCTCTACCTTTGGCTGGTACAAAATGTAGAACTGGTCTCTGTCAAAGGCTTCAATCACAAGATTCTTTAGCCTGCTTTCTTCCCTCAGCCTAAGCTGCATCTCGTCAGCATAGATAAATGCAGTATTTTTGCCCATATTCTTGGCCTCATACATGGCAATTTCAGCATTTATGATATGCTGCTCCGGAAGGCTCTCAAAATTCGAATTTGAAACTCCTATGCTGGCAGATAGAAGTATCGTCTCTTCGCCCACAACTATAGGCTTTCTAAAGGCCTCCAGGATCTGTATTACTTCTGCAGAATCAGTATCAAGATTCACATTAGGAATCATGATGATAAACTCATCACCACCGTATCTTCCAGTTAGCCAGTTGCCCTTTTCGGACATCTCCTTTAGCTCTTTTGACAGATGTTTGATAATATAATCCGCCATGCTATGTCCATAGTTCTCGTTCACGTCCTTAAAACCATCGATATCAACCATGACGATTGCATATTTATCACCGCTCTTAACTTTTCTTGCTAAAGTATCAACTATAGCTCTTCTATTTAGAAGATCTGAAAGTTCATCGTGGTCCGCCTGGTATTTTAGCCTGTTCCTTGATTTTTCCAAATCCTCTTTTGAACGCTTTAGCTGCTCATTATCTATTCTCTGCTGGGAAACGGCCATGTTAGAAGTAACGATCAGGATTAAAAGCGCCGTAACTATCATGACAGCAGCAGGTAGCACTTTACTGTAATAGGTAAAAAGATTTTCCGGCTCCCCAATATATTCAGTGAAAATAGGAAGTTGTTTTTTGCTAATACCATATTTCTGCATTAAAGGATAGCTGAACACGCTTTTGCTAGGTGTATCAAGGTCAAGTGCATAGTTAGAAATGTCTGCTCCATTTTCCAGAATGTCAACAATGATAAGGGCTGCATCCCTGCACTGATGCCTAAAGTCCATGTAAACGCCGCCCAGAACTCCCTGCTCTCTTCCTCCGGAATAGTTCCTTATAATTGGTACATCTGCATACTTTACAACCGTATTAGTCCTATCTAGAACTGAATAGGTATTGCCCTCACAGTCGCTGTAGCAGGTCATATAAAGGAGCACTGCATCGTCACTTGAAATTCCTTGCAATGCTGCAACAAGCTCATCCTGCGTAAGAAGAGCGCTGTTTATATCTGTAAATTTGTATCCAGGGTATTCTAAGTCAAGAGAATAGAATATCTCTTCATCCGCTATACCTGCTGCGGAATTGTCGTGAAGAGCAACCAGTTCTTTTCTCTCTGGAAAAAGAGCTATTGCAAGATCGATACAGTCGCTAAGATAGTCCATCTCATAAAAGCCTGTCATCATGGGGGTCTTGGCAGCTTCCTCGGCAAAGTTTTTGTCATTTACTCCAAAAAACACCATAGGAAGATCCTTAAAAAGCTCATCCTGATACTTTAAGGCAAACTTAACAGCATCGTCATCTCCAAGAAGGACTGCCTCATAACCGTTATCCTTTTTTAACCTGTCCTTAAAGAAGGTATGGAACATCTCTATATCATGCTCAGATCCATATTTCTTGGTATCCATATACGCAACATCAAACTCTATTCCGTTTGGATACAAGGTCTCCTTGAGGCCTTCGATCTGATCATTATAAGTATAATAAAGCGGATTATATGAGCACAGGAAAAGTACTCTATGACTGACCATAGTAGGACTCTGGACAGAACTAGAAAGCTCGTCAGAACGTGATATTCTGATGAGCTCAAATATTGAAGATAATAGTAATAAAACACCAATCACACTTAAGGTGTAGCGTACATAAAAAAGAAACTTTTTCCTGTCTTTACTCATACGTTTTGCCATCACAAAATAAACGTAAATTGCTACACCTTAATTATATTTTAGATTAGTTTGTTATTTAATTAAAAAACCATTAAAACACTAATAACTTTTACTCAACAACTCTGTGTATCCACTTTCCAGAGCGGAATCTAAAGGTAAATATAATGCCTCTTATAGCCCAATCAGCAAACATACCAATCCATACTCCCATAGCTCCCATTCCCACAACTCTGATGAGGTATGTAGCCAGAGTAACTCTGCAAAGCCACATGGTTAGGGTTGCGATTATCATTGAGAATTTCACATCGCCTGCAGCCCTCATGGCATAAGGAGTAACAAAGGAAGGCGCCCACAAAAGTGGCTTGGCGATTGTGATCCAACCCAGCATATAGATGCAGAGGCTTGCGCTCTCTGGCTCCATGCCGGCCAGGAATGTGACAGGCCTTGCAATAGCGTAGGTAAAGAGACAGCTAACAAGAATGGCTATATATCCCCATCCAATCATCTTCTTGGTGTAATAGATAGCTTCATCCTTGCGCCCTGCGCCAAGACACTGGCCTGTTATGGTCATAAGTCCAATTCCAACGCCAATTCCGGCAACTCCGTTGACGTTCTCAAAAATGTTAGTCATAGACTGAGCTGCAATAGCCATAGTCCCAAGGGTTGATACTGATGACTGTATTGCCAGTTTACCAAACTGGAACATGGAGTTCTCGATTCCATTTGGAATTCCCATGGCCATGATACGATGGATCTTTGGAAAATCAGGTCGGATCTTAAGGTAATCTCTGACGGATATTTCCTGATTCTTTCTGCGTAAAAGAGTTAGCAGTACTACCGCTGAAAAGACTCTTGAAAGGAGTGTTGCTATAGCAGCTCCATAAACTCCAAGGCCAAATCCCCAGATAAGAACTGCATTACCGGCCACATTTAGGATGTTGGACACTATTGCCACGTTCATTGGAAGTCTTGTGTTGGACTGGGCCCTAAAGATGGCACTTCCCGCAGCGGCAAGGGATATTCCCGGGTAAGAAAGAATAGTTAAAAGAAAATATATGCTGGCTGCCTTATAAACATCTGGCTCTATCTGGCCAAAGATCACTCTTAGGAGTTGGTTTCTAAATATGAGACAAACTAGCATCAAAACAAAAGATATGAAGGCTGAAACGAGGATGACCTGTCTTGCGGCATCCTGAGCCCTTTTCATATCTTTTTGTCCTACATATGTGGAGCAGATGATAACTCCGCCTGTAGCCATGGCATTAAAGGCCTGGACCACAAGGTTATTGATGGAATCTACAAGAGATACTCCGGAGAGAGCCGCAGCTCCTACGTTGCTGACCATCATGGAGTCTGCCATTCCCATCAGGGAGTTCAAAAACTGTTCCGCTATAATTGGAATCAGCAACAGGAAGAGCTTCCTGTTGCTGAACATGTGCTGTGTGTCTTTCATTTAAAATACCTTTAGGGGGATATGCGATTCTTTTTGGCTTGCTCGGTCGAAATGTACAAAGGTATGGATCGGCGATGCTACAAAAAGAATCTGCATATCTGCGTAATGAATCATTGCAGTGATTTCGCGATATCACGCATGGCTCCACTTCGTTCTCGCCATGCTACGTCCATTCGGAACTCGTCGGTCATTTTGTTCGCGATATCACGCATGGCTCCGCTTCGCTCTCGCCATGCTACGTCCATTCGGAAATCGACATACTCACTTCGTTCGTATGTCTTTTTTCCTCATGTCCGTACGGTCCTCAAGGTCACATTTATATGTCTGCGAGCAGCCATAAATGTGACTTTTCGTCCCTATATCGCTCACATCCTCTCTGGTGCTGAGAAGCCGAGAAGATCTATACCTGTTTCTAATATCTTCAGTGTTGTTGCGATGAGGGCGATGTAGCTCTCTTTCTTGGTTGCGTCAGTTTCTGCAAGGATCTTGGTTCCGTGGTAGAAGCTGTTAAAAGCGTTACTAAGGTCGTAGATGTAAGCACAGATTCTGTTAGGTGCAAAGTCCTTGGCTGCGCCTTCGATAGCATCTGCAAATCTTGTAAGCTTAAGCATAAGTTCCTTCATTGCAGGGCTGTCAGGATTGCCGAGCTTGGCATCCTTGACGCTTGCGCCCTCTGCTTCATACTTCTTGAGGATTGACTTGATACGAACCATTGTGTAGAGAATGTATGGGCCTGTATCTCCCTCAAAGGAAGTGAATTTCTCTATATCAAAGATGTAATCCTTGGATGGCTGGTTTGAAAGATCACCATACTTAAGAGCAGAAAGAGCAATCTTGTGAGATGTGTCTTTTGCCTCATCCTCTGGCATATCAGGGTTGCCTTCCTTAATTCTGTTGTACATCTTATCATCGATCTCAGCTATAAGATCACCAAGTGGCATAACTCCGCCTGCTCTTGTCTTGAAAGGCTTGCCGTCCTTGCCATTCATTGTACCAAAGCCAACAAAGTGAAGCTCTGTCTCAGGCATAACGAGCTTGGTCTTGCGAGCGCATCTAAATACCTGTGTAAAGTAAAGCTCCTGCCTCTTATCAACTACATAAATGATGCCCTGTGGGTGGTTCTCATCCATACGCTGCTTGATTGTAGCAAGGTCTGTTGTATTGTAAAGAGATGCTCCATCTGACTTAAGGATCATGCAAGGTGGAACTTCCTTGGTATCTGTCTCTTCAGCAACGTCTACAACAAGGGCTCCCTGGCTCTCATGCGCATATCCATGGGACTTCATATACTCTACCATTCCAGGAATAACTGGATCAGCATCAGACTCGCCCTTCCAGAGATCGAAATCTACGTTAAGGTTCTTGTAGTTCTTTTTAAGGTCTGCAAGAGAAACATTCATGATATGGTGCCAAAGAGCTCTATAAGGCTTGTAGCCATCCTGGAGCTTCTTGGTAGCATCCATAGCCTTGGCCTTGAAAGCCTCGTCCTCCTTGGACTTGGCGCTGGCTGCAGGATAGATTTCTCCCAGCTCTTCTACTGTAAAAGGAGCTTCCTTGGGATATGCTCCCTCGTAATTTGGATCAAAGTAGCACAGATCTGGCTTTCTAACTTCAAGTTCAGAAATTACAAGACCCATCTGAAGGCCCCAGTCGCCAAGATGTGCATCACCAATTACCTTATTACCTGTATATTTAAGGATTCTCTTGATACTCTCACCAATAACTGCGCTACGGAGATGTCCTACATGAAGAGACTTGGCAACGTTTGGTCCGCCGTAGTCGATGATGTATGTAGGCTCGTGGGCAGGTCTGTCAACTCCAAAGTGCTTCTCATGGAGCATCTTGACAATGTATCCCCTTGCAAAATCTCCACTTACTGTGATGTTAAGGAATCCTGGCTTAACAGAATCAACCTTATCAAACATTTCATTGTTCTGGAGCTTTGCTGCAACCTCATCAGCAATAATAAATGGAGCCTTGCCATATTTCTTGGCACCAGCCATAGCGCCATTGCACTGGTATTCGCAAAGGTCAGGACGGTTAGAGATTGTTACTCTTCCAAGGTCCCTGTCATATCCAGCTGCCTCAAAGGCATCTCCTACTTCTTTAGAAATTAGTTCAAGTACTTTTTCCAAAATTAAACCTTCTTTCTTATGATTTATAACTAAACTTCAACTTTTCTTTTACTGTTATAAGAAGATAACTTAATCGATTTTAACAGAGTTTTCCAATTATGTGAAGTCTATATTTTACCCGTATTACTGTCTGACTTGCAGCCTGTCTTTATTGTTTATAGCACTTATTATCTGCATGGTGCACAGAACAATCACGATCACAAGGCACATGATCTGATTTTGTGAAAAGATATGCTCTACATGCGTATCTCTTAGAAAATCAAGCAGAATCTTGGCGCAGGCATAGACTATAGCTGCAATTACAGGCTTAAAATGCCCTCTGATATCCAGGATTACTGATCCTAGAAATAGCAAAAGAAATACCGCCGCCTCAAGAGCCTGTATGGGAAAAACTTCTATTCCTTCTCTTCCAGACACAGAAAAAGCCCCGTGATATGGGAGTCCTGCGCAGCACCCGGCAAAAGAGCAACCTATTTTCCCAATTCCGTACATAAGTGGAAGAGCCATAAAAAATGATCCTGCAAGTTCCCTTTTATACTGCGGGGTTATCATAGCCATGGTAAAAATTCCAAGGCCTATTCCTACTGCAGCTCCGGTACCGTTAAGACCAATTGCCTCTCCGGCAGAAGTTATAAAGGTCACACCAATTGAAAGGCTCAAAAGAAGTACTACTGACAACATCACCGTATAGCCGATAATGTTTCCTGGCACTCCTTTTCTTTTGCTCCTCAATACTGCAAATCCAATTCCCAAAAGCAGGGATAAAAAAATCATCAATCTGTACATAGCTTCAAATTTAATAATGACATCCCAACGCATCAAGGAAGACCCAGCAAGTTGCAAAAAGCAAGATTACTGCAAAAAGAGTAAGGGCAATCTCAGCTATCATTACGATCATAATGATCTTGCCGCCCTTATTCTTAGGATACTTGACTCTTAGAATTATCATCAGTATCAGCGCTGCAATATACAGGAAAAATGCGCCACCACCAAAAATATAAGATATATCGTCATCATAAAAAGAGCTGCTCAGGGCATTTACATATGAAGAAATCCCCGGCATAATATGCCCAAGTGCAAGGCATATAGCAGAAGCCAGAACCAGCTTTTTAGCTTTGGGATCTGTATCATCCGGATGCTGAGCCTGAGGTTTTGGTGTAACATACCTTGGCTGCTGATTTATTGGTGGAACATAATACCCTGGCTGCACCGGCTGTTGCATCTGCACCGGCTGTTGCATTTGTGGTTGCATCTGCATTGGCTGCATAGGTGGCAATGGCTGCGCCTGTATCGGCTGACCTGTAGCAGGATCAAAACCTGCAAGCATATTCGGATCAAGGCCCTGGCCGCCATCCAAATCTTCTGAAACCGGCTGACCTGTCACCGGATCATATTTAATATCATTCCCCATTTTAATTCCCCTTTTCTATATTCATCAAAACTTATTCACTACGCTCTTTCTTTTCCCTCTCCCTCTGAGCCTTGGAAAATCCACAGCCGCAAAAGTCCTGCCTATATAAGCCAAACTTATGAGACAGCTCGATTGAACGCTTATAACCATTTTTCTTTTTAAAATCAGAAGGCAAAAACTCCACTCTAAAACTCTCTTGCCCTGGATCTTTCGCAGTTTTCTCTAAGTTGATTTTCCTTGCTGCCTCCTCGCCTACTTCATTTAAAACATCAGCGTTTTTAAGAGGGCTGATTGTTAGGGTGGTTGTGAAATACTCATATTCCTTCTCCCAGGCAATCCGCGCCGTTTCATCAAGTCTTAGTTCAAAGCATTTCCTACATCTGTCACCGCCCTCAGGGCAGTCTTCATACCCCTTTGCGGCATCAAGAAAATCCTTAGGAATGTAGTCTACCTCCAGAATCTCAATCTTTCTGGCCCTTTCATCTGAATTCATCCCGTCAAAAGAGCCCTCGTCCACCTGCCTATTATACTCTGAAATCAGTCTTTTTTCTTCCTCAACTCTTTTCCTGTACTCAGCCTCTTCTGTAATATTGGGATTATAGAAAAAAACTGTTACATCAAAATACTCCCTTAGATACTCAAGACAGTATGAGGAGCAAGGTGCACAACAGGCATGCAATAAAAGCCTCGGATGCGCATTTTCTTTTTCAAATTCTTCTATTTTCTTTTCAAGTTCTTTTGAATAATTTCTCTTATTTGTGTTCATATTTCTTTCTCAATGCTAAATAGGCACGTTACATTCTTCAGATCATACAGTAGCGTGGACATCTACGTGACACCGTTTTATCTTTAGGCTGTTATCACGTAGTTTTGCTATGATTTTCTGGCATTCTACGTGATACATTCCTTTAACAAGCCTCTCCTCACGTATTTTTTCCAAATATCTGTTTGTTTTTACGTGTTCTACTACTAATAAAGAGCAGCGTCTCACGTAGACGCTATAAATATCATGCTTGTTGCTCTGTCACATCTTTTTCTTATCTAAATGACATTGCCCCGTCCCCAAGTACCATTTCGCAGACTTTACTAGCAATTTCCTCCGGCGTCAAATCATCGGTATCGATTATGATGTCCGCACAAGACTCATAAACCGGTCCCCTGTCAGCCTGCAGCTTTTTAATCTTACCGAGAGGATCTTCACCCTTTAAAAGGGGTCTGGAATCATCATCCTTAATTCTCTCGTAAACTTTTTCGGGACTGGTTCTAAGGTAGATAACCTTGCCAAGCTCTTTTAACATTTCTCTGTTCTCTTCGCGAAGAACCAAACCTCCTCCCAGGGAAATGACCATCTCCCTGAAATGCTCAGAAACTGCAGTAGCCAAAAGAGCTGTCTCCATATCTCTGAATACTTCCTCGCCGTCGTCTGCAAAAATCTTGTTGATACTGCGGCCCTCAGCCTCCACGATAGCGGCATCTGTATCCAGCATTTCAAGGCTAAGCTTATCTGCAAGTATCTGGGAAACTGTAGTCTTGCCGCTTCCCATAAAGCCCTCAAGGATTATATTGCGGGCCCCTGTAACTTCAAGAACAAGGGATCTGTAGATATCATCTGCCTGTTCCTTGGTGATGCGCACAAGATTTCCATTTTCATCCGTAAGTTCATCAGAAAACCATAATTCATAGGCATCAATTCCCTGATACAGCAGCATCTTAAGGCCTGAATAAGCTACAGCCCCAGCCTGCCTTGCAAGCTTCATAAACTTGGTATCAATTGGCCTGTAGACCATATCAAGCGCAGCACTTACATGCTGATAAAACTCAATATCCTCAATAACTGCGCTATTCACATCCGGGAAAAGACCTACTGAAGTGCACTGGAGGGCTATGAATTTTTCTTTTTCCTGATATAGATCCTTGTAGTCCTCAAGGCGCATAGGATGAACTATCTCTGGATAATCCGCAGCTTCTCCTGCGGCATTTATCCCATCTGCCGTGAGCTTGTCATCTCTTTTCATATCAAAAAGAGCTCTGTTAACCTCATCTGCCACGTCTCTGGCCCTGTCAAAGGTTCTGTTAAGAATATAAACCCTTTTGGCTCCCTTGCTGCCACAGAGGAAAGCTGCTGGCCTTGCAACGCCGCCAGCTCCCAGGATAACAACAGTTTGTCCGGCTATTTCAACGCCTTCATCTAGCATGGCGCGGTAAAGGCCTGTCATATCCGTATTATAGCCCTTAAAGCCGCCATTTGGCGTTCTAACCAGCGTATTAACTGCTCCAATTCCCTTGGCAAGAGGATCTATGTCCTCAAGATAAGGAATAACCTCGCTTTTATGAGGAATTGTCACATTCATCCCCTTTATATCAAGAGCAAGAGCCCCCTTTATGGCATCTCCAACGCTTTCAGTCTCCACTTCAAAAGGCACATATACCATGTTGATCCCAGTAATTTGCGCAAGACTATTATGTATAAGCGGTGAAAGAGTATGTCTCACCGGATTACCCATAAGACCGCAAACAAAAGTATTTCCATCAGTATAGTTCCCCATAGAAGCCTCCTTCTTGTGTAGATGCCCAAGTATCTAAACTTTCTGTCACATTGTCCTAATTATACTAAATCCTAACGCTTTATACCACGGCAAAATCAAATAAGAAAGGGTAAAAGAAAAGGAGACACCTTTTGATGTCTCCCGAAATAATCATATTATAAAAAATGTTACAGCTTGATAACTAAACCATCTTCTGTTCCAGTTATAATGTTGCTCTGCTTGCCAGTCATATCCTTTCCGCCAACAAAGTACTGATACTCGTGGAGGATCTTGTCCTTCTGCATTCCAGAGATGGCCTGCTTCATATCCTCTGATGCAAGTCCCTTCTCGCCAAAAAGATCAATTGAGGAGCTGTCATACTGTCCAAATGAAATAGCAATATTCTCAATTGAAGCATTTTCTCTGACTGGTATTTCTTCAACGGTAAGGTCAAGGCCCTTTTTAGGTTCTTCCTGCTGTAGTTCCTTCTTTGGCTGCTCATTTGGCTGAACCTGAACCTTTTCTAAATTGCCTACCTTAACGTTGTTATCTACTGCCGGAGGTATATTGTAAGCATTATAGTTATTAAGATAACCACCAAGTTTATCTAATGCCATACTCCTCGTCCTTTCTGATCACATCCCTATTTTTCAAAGGATATATCGGAAAAAACACAACAATACTTAATATAAGTATACAAAAAAAGCCCTAAAATCCAGCATGTTTAATGGGATTTTAAGACTTTTAATATACTTTTTATAATTCAGTTCTATGCGGTTTCAAAAAGATTGTCAGGCATTTTCCGCTGTTTTATCCTTCCTGATGCCTGCGGCTTCAAGGAGCTGTCTTGTGTACTTGGCCTGAGGCTTTTTGTAGAGCTGTTTGGTCTCACCATACTCCACAACACGGCCATTTTTCATGACCATAACATGGTCACTGATCTGGTAGACGACTCTAAGATCGTGAGAGATAAAAATAATTGAGATTCCGTGCTTCTTATGAAGGTTCTGAAGTAGCTCCATGATCTGGGCCTGAATAGTTACATCCAGCGCAGAAACCGGCTCATCAGCGATAAGAAGCTTGGGCTCCCGCATAAGAGCCATTCCTATGCAGACTCTCTGCCTCTGGCCGCCCGAGAGCTGTGAAGGGAATCTATCCAGCATGCTAAGTGGCAGCTCAATCTCCTCCATGATCTCTTCTACTCTTTTTCTCCGCTCCTCTTTAGTCCACTTTCTCTCTTTGTCGACCTTGAGGGGCTCCTCCAAAAGCCAGCCAATCTTCTTGGCAGGATTAAGGGAATTGTAAGGGTCCTGAAAGACCATCTGGGGCCTATTGTACTTCTGCCAGATTTCGCCCTGATAGTCCTTGTTGATGCCAACAATAGCCCTTGCAAGCGTTGATTTACCGCAACCCGACTCCCCGGCTATTGCCAGCACTTCTCCCTCTTCCATGTCAAAAGAAACATCGAAAAGAGCCTGTATTTTTTTGTCTGTTTTTGAAAAGAGCTTGTGCTTCCTGTTCTTGTAAAAGACGTTCAGGTTACTTACTCTTAGAACTTTTTCTTTTTCCATAATATCTATTTTCCATTTTTGACAATGATCAGCCCTCATCACTCCCCTAGATCAATCTTGGGAATAGCCGCGATGAGCTTCTTGGTGTAGTTGTGGCGAGGCCTTGTGAAGATAGCATCTGTATCTCCAGTCTCAACGATATTGCCCTTCTGCATTACAATAACTCTTTCGCAGAGCTGGCTTACAAGGCTAAGATCATGGGAAATAAAGATGATTGATGTTCCCTTTTCTCTGTTGAGCTTCTTTAAAAGATCCACAATCTGTGCCTGGACTGTGACATCAAGGGCTGTTGTGGGCTCATCTGCAATAAGAATCTGAGGATTGCCTATCATGGCTGCAGCGATCATAACTCTCTGCCTCATACCGCCAGACAATTCGTGAGGATACATGTAGTAAACTTCCTCGGCATGCTCAAGCCCCACGTCCCCCAGCATTGCTATTGCGCGTTCCTTGCGCTCTTTCTTTTTAATCTCAGGGTGGTGGATCCTAAGCGGCTCCTCCACCTGCCAGCCAATTCTTTTGACAGGATTAAGACTTGTCATGGGTTCCTGGAAGATGATTGATATCTCATCTCCCTGAAAAGAACGCAGCACTGCTCTGTCGCAGGTTAGAAGGTCCTGACCTCTGAACATGATCCTGCCTGTCTTCCTGATGGCATGTCTATTTAAAAGACCTGCAATCGCAAGGGCACTCATACTCTTGCCTGAACCTGATTCTCCCACGATTCCTACAATCTCGCCCTTTCCAAGCATCAGATCAAAGTCCTCAACTGCAGTTTCAGGAGTGGAGGAATCATGGAATTCTATGTGAAGATCCGTAACATCGAGGATTATTTCCATCTCTTTATACCCTCCCCTAAAAATGCGAAGCCAAGAACTATAAGAACGATGACAATACCTGGGCACAACACGTAACTAGGCCTTGTAAACATGTACTGCTGGGCATCTGAGAGCATTCGGCCAAGGCTTGCGTAGGGCGGCTGAGAGCCAACGCCTAAATAGCTAAGTCCTGCCTCTGCAAGAACTGCGTTATTAAAGCCAATAAGTATAGAAGATGCAAAGACTCCCTTGATGTTAGGCAGTATGTGCAGGAAGATCATCCTGACGTCAGATACTCCCTGAAGCCTTGCATTTTCGATATAATCCATATTTTTTACCCTGAGGACTTCTCCTCTTACAATCCTGGCAAAACTGGGAACAAAGGCAATTCCAAGAGATGCCACAAGCTGCGGCCAGCCAACGCCAAATACGCTGACAATTACAAGAGCCAGGAGAATACTAGGAAAGGCAAAAAGAGCATCGATTACCCTCATGGTAACCTCGTCCACCATTCCGCCGTAGTAACCTGTCACAGCGCCAATCACGGTGCCAACTCCCGCGCCGATTATAATTGTTCCAATGGCGATCATAAGGGTCACTCTGCTACCGTACATAACTCTGCTAAAGACATCACGGCCCATATTGTCAGTTCCAAAGAGATGCTTAAAAGAGATACCCTGAAGCTTCTCAGAGGCACTCATCTTGGTAGGCTCGTAGGGCATCCAGAAAAAGCCCACAATTATCATAAGGAGGATTACACCCATGATAATGCCGCCAATAACAAGGTATGGATTTTTTAAAAATTTTCTTATCATTTTATTTTTCATTGCTCATTTATTCCGACATTTTCGACTGCTCATATAACACTTATTAAAACCTGCCTATGGGAGGTTTAGTTGTGATGTTCAAAAATATCCACATCCCAGTTTAGTCTATTTATTTCTGATAAAGATGGATAAATTGATTTTCCATATTTGCCTCTAGTACCGTTTTGGGGACACAAAGCATCAGACGGCAAATCCCATTCCGCCTCGCACTCATCACAACAAATATATATTTTATTTGTCTTTTCGTTTTTGACTATCTCAAGCAAGCCTTGCTTACAAATTTTACAAAGTCCAATATTATACATTTTATCCTGCTAACTTTCTCTCTTTTCCCCTATAATGTTAGCTTTTGTATCAATCTTCTATGCTGATTCTAGGGTCAATGACCCTGTAGATCACATCCACAAGGAAGTTGATCACAATAACGATTGTGGCGATTCCCATGATGATGGCCTCAACCACTGGATAATCCCTGTTACTGATGCTGCTAAGGAGAATTCTGCTGATGCCCGGAATATTGAAAACCTGCTCTATTACGATACTTCCAGCCACCATGTCTGCAAGGGCCATGCCCAGGAAGGTGATGACAGGTATCATAGCGTTTTTAAGAACATGTCTATATAAAACACCGTTGGTGTTGTTTCCTCTGCTATATGCGGTTCTCGCATAATCTTTTCCCGATTCATCGATAAGGTTGCCCCTTAGCATCTTGACGGTCATAGCCACCTTGGGAAGGGCTATCGCCAGGGATGGGAAAAAGAGATACTTAAGAAATCCGCCAAAATCATCTGTATATGAAATAAATCCGCCTGGAGTAAACAGCTTAAATATCATGCCAAACACAAATGTGATCAGGATTCCGGAAAAGAAAGGCGGAATAGCCATGATGACCTGATTTATAACGGTAATTGTCCTGTCCAGGATTCCGTTTTCATATTTAGCTGTAAGTATTCCAAGGGGAATAGAAATCAGTACTGTGAAAAGAAATGCCAAAAGCCCCAATGTAAGCGTAATTGGGATCTTTTTGACGATGAGACTTGCCACGGAAACGCTATAGCTATAGCTTGTGCCAAAGTCTCCCTGAAGAAAAGCAAAGAACCATCTAAAATATCTTACAAGCAGCGGGTCGTTAAGGCCCATGCGCTCTCTTGTCTGCTCTATAAGTTCAGGGGATGCCTCAAGTCCCAGCATTCTGACGGCCGGGTCCCCTGGAAGAACATTAAAAGCGAGGAATACGCATAATGAAACCACAACCAAAGTAACTACTGTTGAGATAAACTTTTTTAATGTGTATTTCATATCGTATTCCCCGCCAAACATTTTTCTCATGAATCCTGCATAATGCAAGATTCCACTTGTATTTTATTGTACATGTTTACAGGGCTATATGTCCAATGATAAACGTGTATTTCTAAATCTTTTACTGCGCTGGTCTGATCTTAGCAATATCCTGAACATAGAGAGGATAGAAAACATATCCTGTAAACTTCTTGTTAAGGACTACAAATTCAGGAAGGTCCTGAATATAAACGCTTGCTGCTTCCTGTGAAAGGATTGTCTCGCACTCTTTGTAGTACTGAGTCTTAGTATCATCATCAGTTGCTGCAGAAGCATTTGCATAAGCTGTATCATAGGCTTCACTATTAAAGTTTACGAAGTTCTTGCCATTGTCTGATACATATCTTGAAAGAAGTGCTGATGCTGAAAGTGTAGAAGCATCAATACCTACTACTGTAGCTTCGTACTGTCTGCCGCTGTATACATCAGAAACCCATGAATTCCACTCAATTTCCTGGATGTTTGCTGTTACGCCGATCTCTTTAAGCTGCTCAGCAATTACCTGGGCTGTATCTACGTGCTGACCATAGTTAGATGGAACTGTGATAGTAAACTCAAATCCATCTGGATATCCTGCCTCTGTAAGAAGCTCTTTTGCCTTGGTTGTATCAAGGTTGTAGGTGTCGTTAAGTTCAGGCATGTAGTATTTGCTAAATGAAGGGAACATAGCTGAACCAACCTCTGTTCCTGCACCATCTGATACAAAGTCCATGATGCCCTGTGGATCTACAGCATAGCAAAGAGCCTGACGAACTCTTACATCATCAAAAGGCTTAACTGCGTTGTTGAGGTAAAGAGCCTGTACAAGGTTCATTGTTCCCTCATAAACCTCAAATTTGTCTGAAAGCTGTGCAACCTGTGTTGGTGTAACACGAGCCATCATATCAATAGAGCCGCCCTCAAGATCCATTACGATAGCGTCCATATTAGCTTCGATCTTGAAAACAACGTCCTTGATATATGCCTTCTCTCCCCAGTAATCATCGAATCTTGTAACAACGAAATTCTCCTGTGGTGAGTTTGAAACATACATATATGGGCCAGTTCCGATAGGTGTTGTCTCAGGATGCTCGTTAGATGCTGGAATAATAGCGACTGTGAGCTGTGTCAGGAAATCTGAATCAGCTTCCTTAAGAACAACCTCTACGTGGCTGTCATCAATTACATTTACACTGTCAATCTTGCCATAGGCCTTGATAAGTGGCTCGCTGCCATCTACGCCCATGTTACGTTCAAGGGAATATTTGATATCCTCTACTGTAACGTTTGATCCGTCGTGGAACTTGATGCCATCTCTAAGAGTGAAAGTGTATGTTGTACTGTCCTCTGAAATCTGGTAGTCGCTGGCTACAGCAGGGTTAAGATTACCGTTTTCATCAGCCTTAACAAGGCCTTCAAAAATGTTATAGAATACTTCTCTTGTTCCTGCCCCTGTTGCGTTGTGTGGGTCAAGACCGTCAATGTCCTGAGGTATTCCTACAGTAAGCTTGGAAAGATCATCCGTAGTCTCAGCAGCTGGTGTCTCTGTGCTGGTCACTGTTTCAGTGCCTGCCCCTGTGTTCTCGCTCTGATTCTGGGAATCTCCTGCCTTGTCACTTGAGCATCCGCTCAATGCAACAGTCAGCGTTGTTAACACGACAGATAGAAGATAGCTTGCTGCCCTTCCATTAAGTCTTTTTCTCATCATGTTAAAATCTTCCTCCTATTTAATTGATTTGTAGCTCCCTGAAGTGGAATCTACGACCGCGGCGTACTCCTCGGACGCCACATAAGCACTATAAAACTTCGTCAAAGAATTGTCAACCCGCAGTATTTGGTAACGCAGGGTGTTTGCGCATCCGCTGGTTTCGTGCTGTAAGTGAGCGCTAAGCTGCAAATGCTAAATCTGCTCACTTCACCTTCGTCGTAATGCATGGGCTTTGCTCCTCTGACTAGTTTTCTATGGTTCAAATCCTAGTGAACCATAAGCAGAAAACTAGTCTTCGTTTCAAAGCCTCATGCATTATCTCCTCCGTGCGAATGTCTCGCAGCTTTAGCATTTTTGCAGCTCAGCTTACTCTTTTGAAACCCGGTCGCGGATTCACAAACGCTCCTGCTACACCGCAATACTGCCCGCCACGCCCGGAGCCATCAACTGTTTCGTGGCGGGCTGTAAGAGACTGAGTATTAGTTAGTGCACGGCAAGCGTTACTAGAGCCTGGAAAGCAAGAGGCTATCGCCTCTGCTTTCCAGGCTATGTGCTCCGCACATATGTTGATTGCATGAAATTACGGCCTACAGCCACTTTCGTGTAAAACCACATAAATTCTCTCTTATACGCAACTATGCTTATCTACCATTTTCGTGTAAGTGCCCCGCTATACTACTCTTAACTTGTTTATATGAATTTACGCCTTTCAGCTATTTTCGTGTAAAGCCTCCAGCTCTACTCTCTTGACTTGTTTATATGCATTTACGCCTACAGCCACTTTCGTGTAAAACCACAAAAATTCTCTCTTACACGCAACTATGCTTAACTACCATTTTCGTGTAAGTGCCCAGTTCTACTACCCTTGACTTGTTTATATGAATCTACGCCTTTCAGTCATTTTCGTGTAAGGCCTTCAGTCCTGCTCTCTTAACTTGTTTATATGTATTTACGCCTACAGTCCTTTTCGTGTAAGGCCTCCTCATAAAAGCAAGAATCTCCCCGCGCACACGCAGGGAGATTCTAATGTGGAATATGAAAAAATGTATTTTGATGTAACTCGAACTTATTACTCTACTGTAACATTTACAGATGTTCCGATAGAGCCGCTTCCCTGGATACCAAAATCAGTAGAAGCGCCAGGTGTAAGAGTTGAGTTCCAGCTCATAGGAGTGATAACGTAGCTATCACCTTCCTCGGCGACATTTACACACCAACTGGAGTCAATCTTAACTTCACTCTTCTTAACCTTAACAGTCCATGTGTTTACTGTAGCTGCGCCATCATTCTTAACCTTGATGAGTACCTGATAGCCTGAACCCCAGTTATTAATTGTGTACTCAGCCTTAAGGCCTGTAGCTACTGGAGTTGGATCTGGATCCACTGGAGTAGGATCAACTGGCTCTGGATCAACAGGTGTTGGATCAGGATCTACTGGTGTAGGATCTGGGTCTACTGGAGTAGGCTCTTCTGTGCCAGGGATTTCTTTTCCATTGATTGTTGCAGGTGTTCCGTCAACATGCTTCATGATAGCATCGATGATTGCTGGGTCTTTCCACTGAAGTGAGTTTCTATCGATGTACATGTGGCACTCGCCGTTTGAACCTGAAGCATCATTCTGGTAAACATTGTTATCCCAGATAACCATAGCTACATTGCTATACTTGGCAGCTGTTCCCCAATAGTAATCAGCCCACTTAACACGCTCTGATGTGTTATTTCTGTTAGTAGCACTTGTCTCACCTACTACTACAGGAACGTTCTTTGAAAGGAACTTAGAATTAAGGTCATTAAAGAATGAATCAATGTCCCACTTAAGGTTGTCGTCAAATTTTGTAACAAATGTATCACTTGCAAGTGCGAAGTAATAAGGAATGTAAGCATGAACTGAAAGGATCAGTCTGTTGCTTGCAGAATCCTTAGGAAGCTTGAAGCCATCAACCATGCAGCCTTCGATTGAAGCGTCATATCCAGGAACCATAACGCATCTGTTTGCGTTGTTTCCGCCTGTTGCTCTGATAGCATCAAGTGCAACCTGGTTGTAATCATTGATGCAAGCTACTGCCTCTCTGATGTCTGAGCTAGGGTTATTTCTTGGGAACCACCACTCTTCGCCATGGCCTACAAGTCTAGGCTCGTTCATAGTCTCAAAAATAAGATGTGAGTCATAGTTCTTGAACTCAGTAGCGATCTGTGTCCAGATAGACTTGAAATATGCCTCTGAACGGCTCTTGTTAGCATTGTTTGGATAATAGAAATTCTTCTCAGAACCAATGTCATGGTGAGAATTGAGAATTACATACATATCGTTGGCGATACAGTAATCAACTACTTCCTTGACTCTCTTCATTACGAAGTCAGGAATCTGGTAGTTAGAACCTGTTGTATACTGTCCCCATGATACGGGAACACGAATTGTATTAAATCCAGCCTTAGCCACTTCATCGATAAGTGCCTTGGTTGTTGCTGGATTTCCCCAATAAGTTTCATTTAAAGATGTCGCTGGATAAGTATAAGCCTGGCTGATTGCATCTAAGCTGTTTCCGATGTTCCAGCCTACCCTCATATCTGTTACAACCTCTGTCGCTGTCTTATCTGTAGTGCCTGCTGCATGAACTGTAGCTGCAGGAGCAAAAGATACAACAGTGAGCACAGCCAAAAGAACTGATAAACCCCTTTTAATGCATTTTAAATTGTGCATTATTTTGCACCTCCCATATTTTCTGTCGCGACAACTATATCATATGGTTATGGGAACCAATTGTCAATATAATTTAAACATTTTTGTAATATATTTGTAATAGTTCAGAAAATTCAGTCTATTAACTACTAACGGTGATAATATCTTCTTTAAAACCGACATTATATTTCTATGGCTTTCCTGCGCCTACCTTGGTGAGAGCACTACTTTATACGAAAGTGCCATGGAAGCGTAATTGCATGTAAACAAGTTTTTGGGAGGCTTTATACGAAAGTGATACATTTGCAGAATTGCGTGTAAGTCGGCATTTTACTGACTTTATACGAAAATTGCATAAAGCCACAATTTCATATAAACAAGTTTTAGGAGCTATCGGCCGAGGTAGATTTTCGACTTATACGAAAGTGCCATGGAGGCGTAAATGCATGTAAACTAGCTTCTGAAGTGCCTTATACGAAATGAATAGATTTGCAGCGTTGCGTATAAGCCGGTATTTTACTGGCTTTACACGAAAGTTACATGAAGCCGCAATTTCATATAAACAAGTTTAAAAGGAATCGGCCGAGGTAGATTTTCGCTTTACACGAAAGCATTAGCAAGGCAGATTTCATACAAAAACAGTGCTTAAATAGCCTTACCTTGTGATACAATATATTAGTGAATTCAAAATATTAGTAAAATCAAGATATATATTCGAAAAAATATCAAGGCGAGGTATTCAAATGGGTGAAATTATAACTATACTGATATATGCAGGAGTTATCGTAATTGCAATCGCTGTCAGACACAAGAAGGTGACTGAGCGGGCGCAGCAGTCTTCCTCCATGCCCCATAGGCATTCAGCCCCTGGCGAATATGTTTCTTTTAACAAATATGCCAAGAACAATTCCGCAGGAACAATGCCTCACGTTCATGAGACCAGGAAATATACAACTTCAATGTCTGATGCTTCCAAGCTTCCGCCTGGATATATCCTCTTAAACGGAGAGCCTGTCCGCGTTGCAGACCTTGAGGGCAAGTAATTAAGTAAAAAACCATTGGACATCCTACTCGTCTGCAAACTGCTAGTTCATAATAGCTAACAGAATTCAGATCAACTGCCATGTATTAAAAAGATTAAGGACCATCATTACATCTTAGTAACGATGGTCCTCTATTATTTATTCTTAGTTCTATCACAGATTTACCTTGTCTATCGCAGTTTCATCCTGTCTATCACAGATCCAACCTGTCCACGGAAAAGAGACATGGTATAACAAGGAAGTTATCTCCTTTGGCCTTGACTCTGTCAAAGTGAGACTCAGGATCAACCTCCAGCCATCTCTTTATGGCTTCTGACTCCTTATCAAGTCCGCTGATATTCACATTATTCCTAGGCTCCTCATAATATGAGAACAAAAGATTCTCATGCATTGAGATATAGGCGTATTTGTCGCCTTTCAAAAGTCCCTCGTCCACTATTTCCTTGTGGTGGAGAATGTAAGAAGTGAGCTTATCCGGGTAAACAAAAGCAATTCTTCCAACTCTAGTCTTGACCGCAGTCGTTCTCTCTTTTTCCCAAACATCAAGATCATCTTCAGGAGTGTGATGGTAATACACGTTGATCATAGGGACAAAATAGGTGTCGCCATCTTCCCTTGGCCAGGTTTTCAGGAAATCCTTGATGTCAGTTAGAATATCCCCCACCAATTTCTCTGCCACAGACTCAACATAGATAAATCCCATATCTTTATATCTGTAAAAAGAAATATTGACAAAATCCCCTCTTCTTATAGCCTGGGCAGCCTTTTCTTTGCACTTATCTATTGCCTGCTGGAAGCTGTCAGCGCCGCATTCTTCTTTAAAAGTGCATCTGTATTGGTATCTCTTTAGCATTTTCCCTCCATTTGCCAAAAATAACCCCAAGCCCACTGCACACTCTAAGCGTTTAGAGCCAGTAAACCTGGGGTGTTATTAGCTACTTATTATTATTTCTTTTACTCTTTCTTGAGAAGTGGAGTGTTCTTGTCTGTAGAATCTGTGATGGTTCCATCAGCTTCCTTGCGAAGCACTGACTTAAGCTCATCCATAAAGGTATTCACGTCCTTGAACTCTCTATATACGGAAGCAAATCTTACATATGCAACAGGATCAAGATTCTTCATCTTATCCATCACAATCTCACCAATAGCGCGGCTGGGGATCTCTTTTTGCTCCATGTTGAAGACTTCGGTCTCCACAGCATCAACAAGCTTGGTGATCTGCTCAGCGCTTACCGGGCGCTTATGGCAGGCTCTGAATACGCCAGCTTCTATCTTGGCTCTGTCGTAAGGCTCACGAACATCGCCCTTCTTAATAACGATAAGAGGGATTGTCTCAACCTTCTCATAGGTCGTAAAACGCTTGCCGCAGGAATCGCATACACGTCTTCTTCTGATAGAAGTGTTCTCATCTGCTGGCCTTGAGTCAATTACTCTTGTGTCATCTTTTCCACAAAAAGGGCATTTCATGGGATTTCCTCCGTTATCTCATTACTCTCATTTACTAGAAACAACTTTCCGATTGCAAGTTTAATTGCCTGTATAATTGCAATATAAATATACCACACTGTATATTGTATAGACAATTAAACATCACACAAACTATTGTATCATCATTTCTCCGTCTTTTCTACACTAAATTGCGTTTTATTGTTATCACTAGTAAAACTTTTGTGGCTTTACACGAAAGTGCATAAAAGCCACAAATGCATATAAACAAGTTTTAGGTTGTAGTGCTAGCTGAGACTTTATGGCTTATACGAAAATAGCGTGCAGGCTGATTTGCATGTAAGCCAGGTTTTTGGTGGTTTTACACGAAAGTGTAGTTAAGGCCAGATTTCGTATAAGCCACCACTTTAGCGGCTTTACACGAAAGTGCATAGAAGTCACAAATGCATATAAACAAGTTTTAGGTTGTAGTGCTAGCTGAGGCTTTATGACTTATACGAAAATGGTGTGTAGGCTGATTTGCATGTAAGCCGGGTCTCTGGTGGTTTTATACGAAAACGGTGTGCAGGCTTGTTTGCATATAAGCCATGCCTCTAGTGCCCTTTATACGAAAGTGGCTTGCATGCCAGTTTCCATGCAAGCCACCACTTTAGCGGCTTTACACGAAAGTGCATAGAAGCCGCAAATTCATATAAACAAGTTTAAAGTTCCTCAGCCTTTACCATGACTGGTCTTGAGCAAGTAACTTCAAGATTTCCGTTTCTCTGTCTGATCTCATCGATCATTCCCTTAGTTGAAGCCTTATCCCTTAATACTACCTTGTATGTAAGCTTGTAAAGGCTTCCCATTCCTGATGTCTTAACTTCTTCAAGATTTGCAGTATTTGTATAGCGCATGAAAATGTCATCGAAGATTCCTTCAAAATCAAGACTTTCTGGAACTGTGATCTTTAAAGTCTTTTCCTCAAGGCCGATTCCCTTAAATGAAAGGCTTGAGAGGAGGAGATTAGCAAGTGTGATGATAACTGCAAAAATAGCAGCGATTCCGATGTAGCCCATACCTGTTGCAAGGCCTACAGCCATGGCAAGGAAGATACTTGTGATTTCTTTTCCTGTACCAGGAGCTGAACGGAAACGTACCAGTGAAAAGGCGCCAGCTACCGCAACTCCGGCTCCGATATTGCCGTTAACAAGCATAATTACTACCTGAACGATGGCAGGAAGAAGAGCCAGCGTAACTATGTAGCTCTTTGAATAGTTGTTCTTTAAAGTGTACATGAAGGCGATAAAGCAGCCTATTACAAGTGAGCAGAGGGTGGCTATGATAAAGCTCACGCCTGAGATTGTGCCGCTTGTCATTATGGTTCCAAAAATAAGATCTGTTGTCATTTGAATTCTCCTTTTATTTCATTGCTTAATAATACTTACACAGCTTCGCGAAACTGCTGGATGCTGGCATTTTTCTTTTTGTTTCTCTCAATAAGTTCAGTCATGTAGTTGGTGTAGCCTCTCCCGTACTTGGAAAAAGAGGTCTGGCGTATATTAAGCTCGTCTAGTATATGTGCCATTTCCATGGTCATTGCGCCTGCAATCTTGAGCTCCATCAGGTGCTGTCCTGGAAGAAGTATGTCTTTTCCTGTGTTGCCATACTTGAGAGAAAGATTATCCCGTCTCCATCTGATATTGGTATCAAAGGTGATCCTAAGGTCTGGATCATTTATTCCGGCCATCGCGATTCGGTCATAGGAAATAGCCATGGCAGGCTTTATTCCCTTGTAGTACTGCATAAAGTAGTCTATTTCGTGGGAAATCTGACTGGGCTTCTCTGGCTCTTTTCCCTCCAAGAGATAGTATAAAGCGTCCTCATAGCCCATGGAAATGCGCCTTTTGTACACGACGCCCTTATACTTTTTCTTGATCTCGATAAAAGCATTTGTGTCATCCTCAGGGATTCCGTAGGTGCGGAGCCTGAGCTTTTCTTTGTATACGGGCTTTTCAAGGGATTTCTCGATTAGCTGAAAGTCCGGAGTGTCAAAATATATGTTGAGTATGGATGTCTGCCCATAGCTATCAACCTTTGCGATGGGTTCAAGCCTTTTCATGAGGGCTCTGTACTGCATTTCATCCAGTAAAAATTTAAGTTCGATTCTTTCAAATACGTCTTTAAAGCCTGCCATTTTTGTTCCTCTCTATGATGAATTTTTAGTTGCTAGCTTGCTCTGTAGATTCCTGTGACTGGGTTGTCTGCTGGTTTTGATTGAATTTGCCGCCACGGCCCATTGTCTGACCATTCTGATTATCCTGAGGTGGTGTGCCAAACTGCTGATCACTACCTTCTGGTGGTGTGCCGCCCTGAGAGTTCATATCTCCTTGGGGTGGAGTGCCGCCCTGACCATTCATCTGTCCCTGAGGGCCCATGCCGCCTCGTCCTCCGAAGCCTCCGCCGCCCATCATCATGGACTCTGTGATTTCTGTAACTTCTTCACCGTTTACTGTAATTGTTCCGCCTGTAAAGGTTGCTTCGGTGTCATAATCAAATGCGAACTGGGCTGTAATGTCGATGTTTCCGCCAGTTATGTAAAGCGCGCCGTTAGCATCAAGGGCATCTGTGTCACCGCTGCCCATCTCTATCGTGAGATCGCCACCTGTGATTTCAATAACAGGGCCTATTGTGCTGCACTTTGTAGAAGCGTTGATTCCATCATCTGTGGCGTAGATGTTTATTGTTCCGTCATTTATCTGGATGTAGGTTCCTTCAAGCGCCTCTGCTGCGTTTACATCAATTGTTCCGCCGTCAATCACAAGATATGTTGTGGCCTGGATTCCATCGTCAGCAGCGTCGATATCAAAGCTTCCTCCGCTGATATATACATATCCTGTGGTGTCATCATCTGAATCTTCGCTATGAAGGGCATCTTTTTCCGATTTGATGGTAAAAGAACCATCGCATACTCTGATTGAATCGCCAGCTTCAATTGCATCTTCTGCGGAAGTGATTGTGTAAGTGCCGCCTGTAAATTTCACGTCATTCTTGCCGGTAATGCCATTTGCTGTGGAACTGATTGAAAGTGTACCTGTTCCATTAAATGTAATGTCATCCTTTGAAAAAATAACTGCGTCTGTGTTTGTCTCTCCATCAGCAGTAAAGGTTCCGCTCACCGTAAGTGTATTGCTTGATGAAGTTGTTGTAACAAATACCTTGTCAGCGTTTTTGACGTAGATAGCTGGGAAATCAGTATTTGTGATTGATACTCCGTCGAGCACCAACTGGACTTTAGCTGTATCATCTGCTTCTACAATTATTGTGCAGTCAGTGGCTGTGCCGCTTATCACATAAACACCTTCTTCGGTGATAGTTATGTCTTTTCCACTCTCCAGAGTCAGGTTCTGAGCTTCACTTAAATCTGCCTCCTGCTCAAGATCTCTATCGCTGAACATATTCTCAAAATCAAGAATTGTTGTCAGGTCAAGTGCAGTTGATGCAACTGAAGATCCGGAGCCGTTGAACCCCTGAGGACCAGCGCCTCCTGGGAACTGGCCATTTGCCTGCGCATCTGCGGTCTCATTGTTGTCTCCGCTAGCATTTGCTTCTTCTGAGGCATTGCCATCTGCTGACTGGTTCTGATCTAAATCGGAGCTTGCAGATACATCTGCTGAACTTTCACTATCTTGTGATACTTCTGAGCTTGTGCCACTAGCAAGTGTTGTGCTGCATCCTGTAGCAGCTAGCGCGGCGCTTAGAAGTAATATGGCTAAAACTTGTTTTCTCTTTTTCATGCTTCTAATCTCTCTTTCTTTGGTTGCCTTGTTTGATCCGTCTGTAGCTTATGGCCTTATTATGGGGAACTTACCTAAAAATAACTTAAATGAAAAATTAAGGAATTAGAAAATGGGGGAAAAATTTGAACCGAAAATTTGAACTTGTTTATATGCATTTGTGGCTTCTATGCACTTTCGTGTAATGCCACCAAAGTGGTGGCTTATACGAATCTGGCCTACACTACACTTTCGTATAAAACCACCAGAAACCTGGCTTACATGCAAATCAGCCTACACACCATTTTCGTATAAGCCATAAAGTCTCAGCAAGCACTACAACCTAAAACTTGTTTATATGCATTTGTGGCTTCTATGCACTTTCGTATAAAGCCGCTAAAGTGGTGGTTTGCATGAAAACTGGCATGCAAGCCACTTTCGTATAAAGGGCACTAGAGACATGGCTTACATGCAAACAAGACTGCACGCTATTTTCGTATAAGCCTTAAAGTCTCAGCTTGCACTACAACCTAAAACTTGTTTATATGCATTTGTGGCTTTTATGCACTTTCATATAAAGCCACTAGAGTGGTGGCTTATACGAAATCTGGCTATCACTACACTTTCGTATAAAACCACCAGGAACCACGGCTTACATGCAAACAAGCCTGCACGCTATTTTCGTATAAGCCTTAAAGTCTCAGCTTGCACTACAACCTAAAACTTGTTTATATGCATTTGTGGCTTCTATACATTTTCGTGTAATGCCACCAAAGTGGTGGCTTATACGAAATCTGGCCTACACTACACTTTCGTATAAAACCACCAGGAACCTGGCTTACACGCAAATCAGCCTGCACACCATTTTCGTATAAGCCATAAAGTCTCAGCAAGCACTACAACCTAAAACTTGTTTATATGAATTTGCGACTTCTATGCACTTTCGTGTAATGCCACCAAAAAAAGCCCTTGTTCCCGCGTCGCGGAAACAAGGGCTAAATCTTTATCCTATAAATCGAAAATCAAATCCTTAAATCACTTTCTCTGAAGGAAATCAGGAATCTTAAGTGACTTAGGTTCTACTGTGCTTCTGATCTCTGAAGGTTTGTTAAGAGTAAGTGGCTGAGTAGGTCTTGCGATATTAACTGTATTAACGCTCTCAGCGCTTGCTGTAGGCATAGGGCTAACAACTGCCTGAAGAGGTGTTACAGGTGAAGCCTGAAGTGGAACTACTGTAGGCTGTACCTGGCTCTGTGCCTGAACTGGTGAAACTCCAACGTGAGGAGCTGCAGTTGCTGTGGCAGCTGGCTTAACAACAGTATTGATCTTGTCCTCAATACCTGTAGCAATAACAGTAATAGTACATGTATCTGTCTTGCTCTCATCGTACATTGCACCAAAGATAACATTAACGTCATCTCCTGCAAGACTACGAACATACTCGGAAGCATCAGATGCATCTGCAAGAGTGATATCACCAGAAATATTGATGATAACATTAGATGCGCCATTGATCTTAGTCTCAAGAAGTGGAGACTCAACAGCCATCTTAACAGCATCTGTAGCCTTGTCATCGCCCTTACCACTACCGATACCGATATGAGCGATTCCTCTATCCTTCATAACTGTCTGAACATCAGCAAAGTCAAGATTGATAACTGCAGGAACATTGATAAGATCAGTAATTCCCTGAACAGCCTGCTGAAGTACTTCATCTGCCTTCTTGAGTGCATCAGGCATTGTAGTACGTCTGTCAACAATCTGAAGAAGCTTATCATTAGGAATAACGATAAGTGTATCTACATTAGATTTAATATTCTGTATACCAAGCATAGCGTTCTGCATACGAACACGAGCCTCGAAACTGAAAGGCTTAGTAACTACGCCTACAGTAAGGATTCCCATGTCCTTGGCAAGCTTGGCAACTACAGGAGCAGCACCAGTACCGGTTCCGCCACCCATACCACAGGTAACGAATACCATATCTGCGCCCTTAAGTGCAGCAGAAATCTCCTCTGCGCTCTCCTCTGCAGCCTTCTGTCCAATCTCTGGCTTAGCACCTGCACCAAGACCCTTGGTAAGCTTCTCACCAATCTGTAAAAGCTTAGGTGCCTTGCAGAGCTGAAGAGCCTGCTTATCAGTATTAATACCGATGAATTCTACACCGGTAATATTTTCATCTACCATTCTATTTACAGCATTATTACCTGCGCCGCCAACCCCAACTACGATGATTTTGCAGCCAGATTCAGCCTCATTTGACTTTATCTCCAGCAAGATTACTCCTCCTTCACAAACCTCATAAACTCCTAATAGCTATGATACGATTTTTTCTTTCAATTATCAACCCGTTTTTTTATTCTAAATTTTTGGTTTTTCGAAAACAATTTATTATTTTTTCTCTTCAAATGTAACATTTTTGGTGTCTTCGTCAAAATCTTTCATCTCTAAGATGCCATTTTTACCTTCCAGGTTAGGCAATATGTATTGAAGTTGTATTATTTTTTCATCTATAAATTCACGGGTTCCCAAACTCACTTCAACACCGTCGAAATACAAATATACATTGTATTCTGCATCAAAAAATATCTTATTAGCGTGTAAATGATACTTATCAAGCAGCTGTGTTATATCCAAAATTTCGGCAAATACTGTCTCATTTTCCACTGGAAGTTTCTCGTAGAGGATAACATAGTTAAAATCAAGGCCCAAGACCTGCGGAACCGAGTCAGAAGGCTCCATTGAGCTCTCAACCACTATTCCATCCCTGTCAAAGTACATGTAATGCCCAAGATAGGCTATATATCCTGCCACAGCCTTCTCATAGACATTTATCCTGATAGTATCAGGTGAGACAATGTCCACGTCCATTTTCTCCACAAACGGAACGTTTTCAATGCTCTTATTCCTGTATTTAAGCGAAAGATACAAGGAATTGTGACTAAGCTTATCGGTAATGACCATATCAATGATTTCTTCATTGGTGTAATGGGTATTGCCGCTGACATAAATGTTAGTCACAGTGTAGGTGTTTGCCACATATTTAACGGCAATCCCGCACCCCAGAAGAAGCAGAAATAAAATTCCAATTATTATATACAAACTCCTACTGGTCTGAAACGAGTTTTTAATGCTCTCTATCGGGTGAAAATCCTCAAGCCTCTCTCTTAACCCAGGCCGATATTCATATTGTCTTCTTCGCCGCTTTACGGCCCTTTTTCTTCTCTTTTTTGCCATGTAAAAGAACTACATCTCCCCCAGTTAAGTCTTTTCCCTTATTTGCCAATACTTCTGGCCACATTCAGTGCAATTCCAATCTCTGCCAGCTGAAATATGACCGCAGATCCGCCGTAACTTATAAAGGGCAGCGTAATTCCTGTGTTAGGAATCGTATTGGTCACTACGGCGATATTCAGGATAACCTGGATAGAAATATGCGCCATAACTCCTATAGTCAAAAGAGCTCCATACATGTCATTGGCGTTGTTGGCTATAATCATAAGTCTCCAGATCAGCAAAAAGAACATGAACATAACAGCCAGTGCGCCAAGGAGCCCAAGTTCCTCGCATATGATAGAAAAGATCATATCGTTCTGAGCTTCTGGAAGCTTCATCTTCTGCATACTCTCGCCAAGTCCCTTACCTGCCCAGCCGCCAGAGCCAATGGCGTAAAGAGCCTGAATAGTCTGGAAGCTCTTATCGCTGGCATATGCAGCAGGATCAAGCCAGGCCAGAACTCGTATAAATCGATAGTTCATGCTACTACTGTCCTCAGCATTGGCTATTAGATACACGCCAACAGCCACAACCGCAAGTATCGCTGCAGCAGACAACACGTAGAGCTTATAGCCCGGTGTAGAAACAAAGAGCATGATGATCGTGATACCCAAGATGATAATTGCAGAACTCAGGTTTTTAGTGATCTTATAAACCATAAAGGCAATGATCAGTGGGAACACTAATGCAACCATAAACCCCTTAACCGTAGTAAGGTTCTTTCTGAGCTTGATGATCATAGTTGCTGAAAAGATGATTACAGCAAACTTGGCAATCTCAGCAGGCTGAATTGATACACCAGCGATGATAAGCCATCTCTTGGCACCATTGATTTCTTTTCCATAAGGAATAATGAGAAAAAGAAGCGCTGCCGCAAAAATATAAATCGGCACAGAGAGCTTTTGCAAGAACCTGTGCGGGAAATATGAAAAGCCAATCATGCCAATAAGCCCTATGATCGTAGGTCCCATCTGGTGTTTAAAATAATACGCAGAATCCCCGGTACTGATCGCAGCGGCATATGAGCTTGTGGAATAGAGCATGATAAGTCCAAATGCGATCAAAAACAGAACTATAAATATCAGACTATAATCCACATATGATTCTTCTCTTGGTTTTGTTAAAAAAGCTGGCTTTGTCAAAATTCCCCCCTGTGTAGGCAAAGAGCCTTCGTTATCTCTCTAATATTTTAATACAGTTTAGTCAGACAATTTGTTTACGTATTCCTTAAACTTTTTGCCTCTTGTCTCGTAATTTGGGAACATATCCCAGCTTGCGCAGGCTGGTGACAAAAGAACTGCATCTCCCGGCTGTGCGCTCTCTGTGCAGAAATTAAGCGCTTCCTCGTAAGTATCCTTGAAAACATAATTAGTAAAGCCATGTTTCTGTGCACATTCTGCTATCTTGTCCCTTGTCTGTCCGATGAGAACAAGGAGCTTTACTGTATCTCCAAAGCTCTCGATCCACTCATCGTACTCGTTGCCCTTATCATAGCCTCCTCCGATGAGGATTGTAGGCTTGCTCATGGCTCTGATGCCCTGAATTGCAGCATCAGGATTAGTTCCCTTTGAATCATTGTAATAGTCAACGCCACGCTTAGTAGCTACAAACTCAATTCTGTGCTCAACAGCCTTGAAATTCCTGATAACTTCAAGGATTGTAGCAAGTGGCACCTCCATAGCAAGTGACATTGCAATAGCTGCCATAACATTTTCTACATTGCACATGCCTACAAGGTTCATATCATGGATATTCATAACCTTCATTGCATTTCCTGCTGTGCTCATGAAAATGTCCTCACCATCAAGATAGAAGCCGTCAGCAAGTTTTTCTTTTGTTGAGAAAAAGACAACTCTGGCTGGGCACCTTGTACCGAAATCCCTGGTATATTCGTTGTCATAATTAAGAACGCAGGTATCTTCCTGAGTCTGATTATGAGTGATATTCTCCTTCATCTGAGCGTAGCACTCCATTGTGTGGTGCCTGTTCAGGTGGTCTGGAGTAATATTCAAAATAGCTGAAACGTTGGCGTGGAAATTATCTACCGCCTCAAGCTGAAAAGAGCTGATCTCTCCCACTGTTACGCTATCCTCTGTCATTTCAAGAGCACTCTCAGCATAGGAAACGCCGATATTACCGACTACATAGGCCTTTCCAAAGTGAGCCTTCATGATCTCGCCCACAAGAGTTGTTGTAGTAGTCTTACCATTTGTTCCTGTGATAGCTACCATCTTGCCCTTTGCAAAATTATAGGCAAGCTCTATCTCGCTCCAGATAGGGATATTCTTTTCCTTGATACGCATTACAGTAGGCGCATCAAGAGGTACAGCTGGTGATGGAACTGTAAGGCTTATTTCATCAAGCTTTGAATCCTCTATTGTACCAATAATTATTTCAGTCTTGTCTCTGTCTTCCTCGTGGAGCTTATTTCTGATGTCTTCCTCTGTAACCTTAGTATTTTCCTCAAGAACAACAGGCAATGCGCCTACCTTATTGAGAAGATTTACTGATCCTACACCTGAAAGGCCAGAACCGATCACAAGAACTTTTTTTCCTTTTAAATCTGCTGTCATTGTAACTTCCTTCTGTATTTCTTAATTTTTTTAATGATCTCCAGATAATATCCGGTTACCATTTAAATCATTTTATCCATATTATCGCCATAACTATATCTTTTATCTAAGTCCTGCATAGGCAAGAAGGCACGCCAGTATTGTCACTGTTGTAAATACGTTTACAACCTTTGTCTCTGACCAGCCACCTTTTTCAAAGTGATGGTGAAGTGGTGCCATTCTGAAAATTCTTTTACCATGAGTTGCCTTAAAATAGGTAACCTGCATGATAACTGACACTGTCTCCGCAAAATAGATAATGCCAAAGATCACAATAAAGATCGGGAGCTTCATCATATAGGCCATACTTGTTACAAAGCCGCCTATAGCAAGAGATCCAAGATCTCCCATCATGACTTTTCCAGGATATACGTTATATATAAGATATCCCAAAAGAGCTCCCAACATGGCTGAAGCCATTACTTCTGAGCCAGTTGCTCCATAGAACTTCGCTGCAAATATAAAAAATACGGACACTACAGCGGTTACTGAGGCGCACAGGCCGTCAACGCCGTCTGTAAGGTTGGTTGCATTACCTGTTCCAAGAGCAATAAAGAAAAGAACAGGATAATTAAATATTCCAAAATCCAAGGTTATATTTGTAAAAGGAATGGTCATGGCCAGAGAAATGTCAGTAAAGATGCTGACATATACTGCAAAAAGAACAACTACAATAAGCTGTCCCAAGAGCTTCTGCATAGGCTTAAGGCCTTCGTTATGCTTTCTTACAACCTTGATATAATCATCAAGAAAACCAATAACTCCAAAGCCAAAGGTCAGGATCAGCACCGGAATTATCTCTTTATGACTGCTTGCATAGAATATTCCGATCAAAAGAAAAGGTATAAGGAATATAATTCCTCCCATTGTAGGTGTTCCCTGCTTCTTCTTGTGGGACTCAAGGCCCTCTTCTCTTTCTGTCTGTCTTGCCTTAAGGCTTCTTAGCATTTCAATGATCCAGGGACCAATGATTGCCGCAATAATAAATCCTACAAAAACTGGTATCAGTATTCTCAATAAATAATCACTCACCGCTACTTCCCTCGCTACTATTCCACTTTTCATCATTTCCAAAATCAGGTAGTTCATCTGATCCGGAAGGACTTCCATTTACAGGGTCTAAAAGATTACCTGTGTCCGGGTCAATATAATACCCCGTTGTAGGGTCAACGTCAAACGACTCCCAGATAGCTGGCTTTTCTTCTGTATCTCCAGTTTCTTCTACCTGAATCTCAACTTCTTCTATATTTTCCTCAGAAGATTCTGCGCTTGCAGCTTCTGAGCTCTCAGCACCTTCTGCAAGAGGAGGCGTGATCATCTTTTCACGAAGCTCAGCAAGTTCCTGCTGCTCTTTCTCAGATAGTTCCTCAGTCATAGGAATGTTGAGATAAGGAAGTGCTTCTGTAAGGATCTTTCTGACAAGGGTTGTAGCAAGTCTTGTTGATGTAGACTGATCTGCAACGTTTGGCCTGTCTACTACAACATAAACTGCAATCTTGGGGTCATCAGCAGGAGCTGCTCCCATAAAAGATACAACGTACTGACGGTTACCACGAGGAAGAGTCTGGGCTGTTCCAGTCTTACCAATTATCCTGTAGCCCGCTGGTCTTGCAGTCTTACCTGTACCTTCATCTCCCATTACAACCGCTTCGCAGTACTGGATTATCTTATCAGAAGTGCTCTGGGAAACTGTCTGTCTTAATACTCTTGGCTCAATATTCTTGACTGTAGCACCACTTGAATTAACTATCTTTTTTACCACATGAGGCTCGTAGAAATAGCCACCATTTATAAGTGAGCAGTAGGCTGTGATCATCTCGATCATATCTACGTTAAAGCCCTGTCCGAAGGTATTGACCGCAAGGTCAGTAGGAACCATATCTGTAGACTTGTAAGTAAGTCCCTCTGTTCTGGCTTCTCCTGCAAGGTCAATGTTGGTCTTTAGTCCAAAGCCAAACTGTCTCTGGAACTTGGTAAAATCATCAATTCCAATGGACTGACCAATGTACATCATTGCAACGTTACAGGAAATCTCTACACCTCTTTCTACAGAAACCTGTCCATCACCGTAGACGTTATGGCACTTGATATCCCATCCGCCAACTTCCAAAGATCCTGTACAATTGTACACCTCGTTACCTGTAATAGCCCCTGTTTCAAGGCCAGTAGCAACTGTAAAGGGCTTGGCAACAGATCCAGGCTCGTAGGTATCTGTTATGCAGAAGTTTTTCCAAAGAGCGTTATAGTTCTGATAAAGCTGCTCGCTGGTAAAGGTAGAGAGCATGTCCTCTGTGATATAAACGCCTGAGTCATAAATCGACTCGCCTTTTATCTTATTGCCCTTTTCATCAACTGCAGGCATACCAATAAGCCTTGATGTATCTCTTGGGTCATTAAGGTCGTAAAAGGGGTAGCTTGACATAGCCAGGATCTCGCCGGTATCAACATTCATCATGATACAGCCCACATTATTGGCTCCATTACCCTCACGGACGTTGTTGACATATTCGTCATTAAATTCCTGAAGATACTTCTCAACAATATTCTGAAGGTTACCATCAATTGTAGTAACTATGCTATCTCCATCAGTTGCAGGAATTGTAGTCCTCTCAAGATTTGAATCATCATCGATATAGCCGTACTCTCTTCCTGTAGTTCCGCTCAGGACGTCATTGTAGTATTCCTCAAGGCCATACATACCATTGTTATCACCAGTTGTAAAACCAATGATATCGCAGGCAAGCGACCCGTTTGGATACTTCCTTATGTATCCTGATTCAAACCAGACACCCTGGATGTTTTCATCATATTTTTCTGTACCGGGAGTTATCATCTCCTGGAAATCAGCTATTTGCTCATAAGATAGCTTTTTTGCCAGAACGTAGTACTGAGATGTTGGATGATCACTAAGATAGTTTCTGATCTGCCCTCCATCAAGCTCAAATTCAGTTACGAGAGCTTTTAAAGTGGGCTCGAGATATTTCTCATCTCTTAAAAGAAGCTTGGCATCCAGGATCAGGTTGTAGACCTTCTCACTGTAGGCAAGGATCGTTCCGTTGGCATCAAGTATCTCTCCTCGCCTGAATGGCAAGGTTGTTGAGTCAAACTGCTGCTGTGACAAAACCTGCCTCTCGTACTCTTCTCCATTATTCTGAGTGATCAGAATGAGTCTGACCCCTAATCCAACGAAAGCCATTAGTACTAAAACAAATAGTACTAACAGCTTTTTTCTCATTCCATAAGTAAATTTCTGACCATTTGGCTTTTTCTTTTGTCTCATCTACGGCACATCACTTTCCATCACTTTGTGGAATCGGAGCAACCTGACGAACATAGTCGTTGCCGCCTCCATCAGAGTAAGTAACGATCTGTCCCTCTGATGCATAGGTCATTCCATATTCCTGAATGGCTATTCTCTTAACCTCCTCGAGGTCAACATTTCCATTCGCTCTATTATACGCCTCATCATTCTCCTGTTTCAATGTGTTAAGTTGACTCTCAAGTGTAGCAATGTTCTTAACAGAGTTTGTGATCTGTGACTGAAGAGAAATATACCAGGACAGAGTCACAACCATTAGCATGACAGCCACTGATAAAAACAGCAAATAGCCAAGGCTCATATGATGTCTTCTTTTTCTCTCAGGCTGAACATGGAGTGGCCTGGGCTGACTTTCTGGTCTATTTACTTTTCTAACAGTATTTCCATAAACATATCTGTTTGCCATGTTCATCCTCCTTTTCTATTCTGAATTTCCGAATTTGTGTACTTCTATGTTTCTGTATTTCTTAATATCTGTATTTCTTTATATCTGTATTTCTTTATTTCTAATATTCTGTATTCCTAGATGCGATTAGCTGCTTGATGATTGTTGTCCAAGACTCATTCGCCAGCCTTCTCAAATACTCTGAGTTTAGCGCTCTGTGATCTCTTATTTTCTGCAAGTTCTTCATCACTTGGCAAAATAGGCTTCCTGGTCACAACCTTACCCTTGGAGACCTTGCCACACACGCAAACTGGGAAGTTGGGTGGGCAAGTGCAAGGGTTCTCATTTGTTCGGAAGTTATTCTTGGTTATACGATCTTCCAGTGAATGGAAGGTTATAACGCATAGTCTTCCTCCCGGATTCAAAAAATCTATGAATCCATCAAGGGAGTTCTGCAGCACATCTAGTTCTCTATTGAGCGCAATCCTGATAGCCTGATAGGTCCTCTTGGAAGGATGTCCTCCCTTTTCCCTCATCTTGGCTGGAATTGCTGCCTTTATAATGTCGTTAAGCTGGAATGTAGTCTCAATTGGAGCCTTAGCTCTCTCTATGCAGATGTGCTTGGCGATGTTCTTGGCGAACTTGTCCTCGCCATAGTCTCTTATGATGTGGAAGATTTCTGTCTCAGAATAGTCGTTGACAATATCTCTGGCTGTAAGGGTCTGTCTCTGATCCATTCTCATATCAAGAGGCACATCCTCCTTGTAGGTAAATCCCCTTTCAGCGTTATCAAGCTGATAGGAAGATACTCCAAGATCCAAAAGAATTCCATCCACGCCCTTAACTCCAAGATTACGGAGTCTTGTAACTGCATTCTCGTAATTATCTCTGATAATGGTGACTCTGTCCGCAAAGGGCTCAAGTCTCTTAGTAGCCGCAGCAATAGCATCCTCATCCTGGTCAGTCCCGTAGAGATGTCCGCCCGCGGTAAGTCTCTCTGCTATGTGAAAAGAGTGACCGGCTCCGCCCAGAGTACCATCAAGATAGATTCCATCAGGCTTAATATTCAAATTGTCCAGGCACTCATTAAGAAGCACCGAATAATGTTTAAATTCCATGTCTTTTCCTTAAATACTCAAACCGTACTCGCTCATCTTCGCAGCAATGCTATTGATGTCATCAAAGGTGCTAGCCTTCTCCCACTCAGCCTTGCTCCAGATTTCAGCTCTGTTGCCGACTCCGGCGATCACAGCCTCTTTCTCGATCTTGGCATGAGCTAAAAGATTTGCAGGAATCAGTATTCTGCCCTGCTTGTCCACTTCAGCGTCGATGGCTCCAGCGATAAAGAATCTTCCCAGCATTCTGGCCTCAGGCTTATCCATAGGAAGGGCCTGTAGTTTCTCCTCAAAGGCTTCCCACCCTTCTTCAGAGAACACAAAAAGGCATCCGTCAAATCCCTTAGTCACCACAAATTGTTCGCCAAGGAGTTCGCGGAATTTAGCAGGCATTATGAGTCTTCCCTTAGCATCTATGGAATGACTGTATTCACCTTTAAACGCTGTTCCCAAATTATTTTACCACTTTTTCTACCACTTTTTACCACTTTGTGACACTTTTTACCACCTAAATGTATTATAGGTTAATTTTTTTATTAAAACAACCCCGTTTTTGCATCCAAATTAGCAAATTAACAAATGTTAAATATATGTTGTGGTGGGTAACAAAAGAGTAAGAATATGTTGTAGAACAGAATTTTTATTTATGAAAAATTAATAATTCATGTCAGAGTGTTTAACTTGCAGAAAGATATGAGGCAAAAAAGAGATAAAAAAAGAGCTATCTATCACTCTTTCAAGTAATAAATAACTCATTTGCTATCTTCAATATAACTTATTCTGTTTTTGTCTCTTTTTCAGATGTTTCTTTCTCAGATGTCTCTATTTCAGATGTCTCTTTTTCTGCTTCTGCTGCTTCAGGCCAGGTGGAAACTTCTTTTCCCATGATCCTGATTCTTACTATAACATCCGCTAAAACTCCAAAGATTACAAGGCATATAGCCAGCATCTGTGAAACTGGAAGTCCTGTAGTGTGCATGATAAGCTGATCTGTGCGAAGGCCCTCGATCCATGATCTGCCAAGGCCGTAGCCTGCAAGATACAAAAGAACTATCTCGCCGTTAAACTTCTTGTGCTTGCAGTAGATAAAAAGAAGTATCAACAGGCACAGATTCCAAAGGCTCTCATATAGGAATGTAGGGCTCACCTGAATGTAATTTGTGGCTGCGCTCATATGCTCTTTCATAAGAGCTGTGATCTCGCCGCCCCTTACAGCATCAACGGGAAGTCTCATTGCCAGAAGGCCATTTGTGTATTCTCCAAAAGCCTCTCTGTTAGTAAAGTTCCCCCATCTGCCAATTAGCTGCCCAAGAAGAAGTCCATACATGATAGTATCTGCCATCATGAGGAAGTTCTTTTTCTTGACCTTGGTGTAAATGAAGGCCGTAAGGAAGCCCGCAATAACACCTCCGTAAATGGCAAGTCCACCATTTCTGATGTACAGCACACTTATCGGATTATCCTTGTAATAATCCCAGGCGAAGAACACGTAGTAAATCCTCGCTCCTATTATGGAAAAGACAATGATATAAACCGCTATATCCCAGTAATCATCAGGGTTCTGACCAGTCTTTTTAGCCATTCTGGATATAAGCAGCAGCGCCAGGAAAAATCCCAGCCCTATGATCACCCCATACAAAGCAATATCAAAGCCAAATATTGAAAATGACTTCGGAACATCTTTTAAATAGATATGCAGATTCGGAAATGCAATATCCATTTTCCCCATTATGTCAGGCATAATATCCTCCATGTTATATATATGTCAGCATCGCAGACTCGGAATTACTTCGTAATTCCTCGTTGAGGCGCTGCGCGCCTCATACAAATATTGATATGTAAACCAATACGCAAGCGAGCTTGCATTGTCTTACACATCAATATTTCTGCGATGCTTTGCAGTATCACACGTTAAACCTAAATAATATCACATCTCCATCCTGAACGACGTACTCTTTACCTTCCATGCGGACAAGTCCTTTTTCTCTTGCTGCGGAAAGTGAGCCTTCGCGGAGAAGATCCTCGTAGTTGATAACCTCTGCCTTGATAAAGCCTCTCTCAAAGTCAGTGTGAATCTTACCTGCTGCCTGTGGAGCCTTAGTACCAATCTTGATAGTCCAAGCTCTTGTCTCATCTTCACCAGATGTAAGGAAGCTCATAAGTCCAAGAGTTCTGTAGCTTGCTGCAATAAGCTTATCAAGACCTGACTCAGTAAGGCCAAGGCTATCAAGGAACTCTGCCTTCTCATCCTCGTCAAGCTCAGAAATCTCAGCCTCGATCTGAGCGCTGATTACAAATACTTCACTACCAGACTTAGCTGCCAGATCTCTTACAGCCTGTACATACTGGTTAGAAGCGCCATCATCTGCAAGATCATCATCCTTGACATTTGCTGCATAAATAACTGGCTTCCATGTGAGAAGATCCATGCTGTTCATAAGTGCCTTCTCATCTTCATCCTCAATTTCAAGCTCTCTTGCCATCTTGTTGTCTTCAAGAGTAGCCTTGATCTTATTGAGAAGCTCAAGCTCTTTAGCCGCTGTCTTGTCCATTCTGGCTGTCTTGGTAACCTTGGCAATTCTACGCTCAAGTACCTCAAGGTCAGCAAAAATAAGCTCAAGGTTAATTGTCTCGATATCTCTTGCTGGATCAACGCTTCCATCTACATGTACAACGTTAGGATCCTCAAAGCATCTTACTACATGCACGATAGCATCTGTCTCTCTAATATTAGCAAGGAACTGGTTTCCAAGACCTTCGCCCTTAGATGCGCCCTTTACAAGTCCAGCAATATCAACGAACTCAATAGTTGCTGGTGTAACCTTCTTGGAATGATAAAGATCTCCAAGAGCCTTAAGCCTCTTATCAGGTACTGCTACAACTCCCACGTTAGGATCGATTGTAGCGAAAGGATAGTTCGCAGCAAGCGCTCCTGCATTTGTGAGTGAGTTAAAAAGTGTTGACTTACCTACGTTTGGTAAACCTACTATGCCCAACTTCATGGTATTTATCTCCTTCAATACATAAATAATCTACAATAAAAATAGCCCTAACACGGCAGAATATATATTACCATGTTAGGACAATTTTGTAAAAATCTCACGTATTACAGTTCTGATGCGGAATGTGCAAGCTTAGCATCTACTGATGCTGCTCCTGAAACATATTCTCCAAGCTTCTCAGCTGTCTTACCTATTCCGCTTCCACCAGATGTGGCAAATGCGTGTATAGTCTTGCCATTCCAATCATAGCCCTTACAGAATGTGTATACTACTCTTGGCGCCTGGCCATACCAGATAGGAAAGCCAATGTAGACAGTATCATAGTTGTCAAAGTTCTCAATTCTTCCACTTACAGGAACATCCTTCTTACCAATCTGCTCTTTGTTACATCTTGCAAGTGGATTGGTCCACTTGATATCTGCAGCTGTGTAAGGCTGCTCTGGAACTATCTCAAAAAGATCAGCGCCAATCTTAGCTGCGAATTCCTTTGCTACCGCTGCTGTGGTTCCTTCAGCACTGAAGTAGGTTACTAGCGTTGTCATGATTCACCTCCCGGACGTTTGTGTTTTAGGTAATATAACACATTTATGAATTTATTGCAATTAGATTGTTGACAACTTTTATAATTTTAAAATAGGGATCGCTATGCGACCCCTACCATCTCATTTGCAATTATTCAAAGTCAAATGGATTACTATAGCAATACCATTCAGCCGGCTCAATATCTCGCCAGAATGCAATCTGACGTGCCTTGTTTTTTAGAGCTTTTTGATTCTGCCTATTTGCTTTAAAAGCTTTGTTGTTTGGATTATGTTGATTAGCATAATCATTAAGCTGTTTCTGAGTATGTGTCTTTGATGATACACCCTTACATTTTGCCATAAGCTCCTTCTCCTTTCTCCCCGATTCCATCGCAATGATCACGCACGAGATAGCGGACACACATGCCCCTTCTAAGCTGAATCTGGTGGCACTAATACCAGATTATCCCTGCAGTTAATCATGCCTCGAGGTTGGAGAATAATTTTTACTTCTGCAAAAATTATCATTTCTATTATAGCAGACAGTAGAAAAAAATATATCAATCAATTTCCTATAGTCCCAGGAACGGGTCGCAGGCATCCGGTGGATGCCACGCTTGCGACTCCGAGCTCTGCGAGGGATCCCATAACCTTCCGCGTATGAAGCGGGTGCTCTACCTCTTGAGCTATCCTGGAAAAGCGGATACAGAGGGACTTGAACCCACAACCTCCCGGTTAACAGCCGGGCGCTCTGCCGATTGAGCTATGTATCCAAAACTGCGGTAGCAGGGTCGCAGGCATCCAGGGGATGCCATGCTTGCGACTCCGAGCTCTGCGAAGGGAACCTGCAACACCCTGAGTCGTCTCTGCCTAAGTTCGATCACGCAAATCACAGATTTGCTATCTCACTTAACAGTCAGGTGCTCTACCAATTGAACTATGCCGCATCAGTGCTGCTGGTGGGGGCGCAGGCATCCGGGGGATGCCACGCTTGCGACTCCGAGCTCCGCGAGGGAACCCACGACCTTCGGTTTCCCGTCTGGATTAGCTCGATCACGCAAATCACAGATTTGCTATCTCGCGTCAAGAGACCGTTGCTCTTCCAACTGAGCTACAACAGCTTAGTGCTCCCCACGGGGGTTGAACCCGCATCTCTCGGCTTAAAAGGCCGGTGCATATCCGCTCTGCCAAGGAAGCGTAGTGGACTCGGACGGTATCGAACCGCCTCACAGGGATTTTCAATCCCCCGCTCTACCATTTGAGCTACAAGTCCATATAGAGACATAGTGAGGTCGCAGGCATCCAAGGGATGCCATGCTTGCGACTCCGAGCCTGCGAAGGGAACTCACGATCCCGGAGTTGTCCCACAAGGGGACTAGCTTCGCTTCGCGTCCGGAGCCTTTCCATCTTGGCTACTACGTCTTACTACGGCACTCAGATTTGAACTAAGACTACCGGAATCAAAGTCCTGTGGGCTACCCATTACCCCATACCGTAAGATGCAGTCTTACTCGACTGCAATTATTCTCTCAATAGGAACTTCAAGATATACTGAAAGCGCCACTATCCTGTCTATACTTGGAAGGACATCTCCTCTTATGTATCTATAGACAAGTGATGTGCTAGTCCCAAGGTATTCGGAAACTTCCGTGACTGTATGACCGCTTTCTCTTATCAACTCTCTTATGTGTGTTCCTGTTGTTTCAACATCTATTACTGGATAATCCATTTTTCTAATCTCCTTTTTTGCATTAAAAAACCACTTAACTTTGCAAGCTAAGTGGTTACAGATCTAATCGACCTAATCTATTCTTAATGCTCCGGACCATCCATCATTTTCTGGATCCTGGACCACTTTCCACCAACTTGCAATTTGCATAACTAACAAAGCACTTCTGATTTTTGCAGAACTGCATAAACTGTTTGTTATTAAATTGCTTGTTGATAGTTACGTAGTACATTCTTAAATAAATCCTCTTAACTTTCTGCTGCTCTTTGGCAGCTCCATATCTTTGTTACATTTGTATTATCGTCCCGCCGGACCAGTTTGTATAGTGTCATCGGATGACACTTAAGTGGGCAGGGTGAGACTCGAACTCACGTTGTTTCTGTTGTCAGGGTTTTACAGACCCCTGCCTTCGCCACTAGGCATACCTACCCGGAGCGTTTGCGGAAGGGTGCTGGATGTCCGGGGGACATCCGTTTAGCACGGCCGAGCTACGCACAGGCGAACCTTCGGCACGAAAAGCCGTGCTCTGCCTTAGCAGGGCAGCACCATAAGCCATCTCGGTCACGCAAACATAAGTGGGTGGAGCAGGAATTGCACCTGCGGTGTTTCAAATGTGGGAGTTTTACAGACTCTTGCCCTCGCTTCTAGGCATACCCACCCATAATACCTCCTGCGGGACTTGAACCCGGCATCTCCAGCTTGAGAGGCTGACGTCCTAACCAATTAGACCAAGAAGGCAGATGATCCCAACGGGACTTGAACCCGGTATCTCTGACGTGAAAGGCCAGTGTCCGTCGTCGCTTCGCGTCCTCCGAGTGCGTAGCTCGGCCTCCCCTGGAGGCCACGCACCCAACGCCTATGGGACCATGTGCAGGCGTATTCACACCTGCTTATCTATATTCAATTCATGCGCTTAGTTCATAAAGTCCTTCCCCTAAAACAATGATGTCATCAATAGCCACGCCAAAGATAACAGATAAAGCAACTAAGTTATCGATTGTAGGCATAGCAGTTCCATGCTGCCATTTGTAAATCGCCTGTGGAGTAGCAAATCCGAACACATCCTGTAAATCCCTAACAGACATACCGGCTGCCACTCTTAAATCAGTAATTCTCTGTCCCGTAGCGACCATATCGATCGCTGGAATATTCTGTGTCATTTCTAACTCCTTTCTGGCATTTGCCAAGTACACGAGGTGGGATTCGAACCCACATGCATTACTGCGTCTGATTCTAAGTCAGGTGCGTCTACCAGCTTCGCCACTCGTGCAAGTTTTGGGACTGCTGCGTCCTCGCTTCGCGTCGTCCGAATGCGTAGCTCGGCCTCCCCCGGAGGCCACGCATCCAATTACACCACGAATCTATAGCGCAGAGTCTGAGACTGCGACGGCACTTCGTGCCTAGTCCCCTTGTGGGAAACCCAGATTCCCTTTCAGGATGGCGATTTTTCCCCTTCGGGGACTAGCTTCGCGTCGCTCCCTTGCTGTACCAATTGAGCCAACTCTGCATATTTAGACAAAAGAAAAACCGCTTGCCTTGTCATCTAAGGTAAGCGGTACGCAAACATGTTTATCTATAAGCTTCTGAACCGTTTTTTATACAATCCGATTCTTTGCCAAAACAACATTTTCTCGCATTTGCCTATCCTTAAATGAGCGCATGAAATTAAACATCCACTCTGATTTGCTCTGGAGTGATGATTCATAACTTTCGCTATAAAGGCAATAATTGCGATTCATTGTTGTCATGTCTCTTCTTTTCCTTTCCGGGAGCTTGCATCTGCTCCGCTTATCTCTTTCTATATCGTATAGTAACACTAGTATCTTTAGTTGTCATTAGCCTTGTAGTATAAAATATACTGCCAGGCCAATGACAACAAACCTACATTTAATTAGATACCTTGAAGTTATAAATTGGCTTCATCACATCAATAATCTCCACGGACTCCTTGATCACATCGATAATGTCATCCAGTGACTTATAGGCCATTGGTGCCTCATCAATTGTAGCCTCACAGACAGATGATGTATAGATTCCCTTCATAGCCTCTTTGTACTCATCCATTGAAAGGTTGTTCCTGGCTGCTGATCTCGACATAAGTCTTCCTGCGCCGTGTGGAGCTGAGTAGTTCCACTCAGGGTTTCCTTTACCTATGGCAAGGACAGAACCATCCCTCATATTGATAGGAATTAGAACTTTCTCACCCTTATGAGCTGCAATAGAGCCCTTTCTAAGGATCATCTCCTCAGTATCAATGTAGTTATGAATTGTGTGAAAAGCCTCGCCAGCTACAAGGCCTGTTTTCTCTAAAAGAATCTCCGCCATCTTCTCACGATTTCTCTTAGCAAATCTCTGACATATCTCCACATCGTGAAGGTAGTCCTCAAGATACTTGCCTGATAAGTAGCAAAGATCCTCAGGCATTGTCATTGGTCCCTCATGATACTTCTTGTTGTAAAGCTCCTTAAGGGCAGCCTGGATCTCGGTACGTCTTCCCTGTGCCTTGTACTCTTTGATCAGTTCCTCTCTTGCCTCCAGATACTCACCGATTCCCTTATCAAGATCAACCGCAAGAGTCTGGTATAACTCAGCAACCTGCTTGCCAAGATTTCTTGAGCCAGAGTGGATTATAAGATATTGGGTGCCATCAGCAGCTCTATCCACCTCTATAAAATGATTACCTCCGCCAAGAGTGCCCAGAGATCTCTCGAGACGCTTTGCCTCCTTTAGCTGGCGATAGCAACGAAGCTCTGTCAGGTCGAACTTCTCAATTCTTCCGTCCCACACTTCGCGTCCGCAAGGAATTGTGAATGCAGCCATATCCAGCTTCTCCAGGTCAATCTTCTGCTTGCCAAGATTAACTGTATACATACCACATCCGATATCGACACCAACCACGTTAGGCACTGCCTTATCTGTGATTGTCATTGTTGTTCCGATTGTGCAGCCCTTCCCAGCATGAACGTCAGGCATGATTCTGATCTTTGAGCCCTCAGTCATAGGGTAGTCGCACATTCGTCTTATTTGCTCTATTGCCTCGTCCTCAACAACCTTGGCGTAGCAAAGAGCTGTATTTACTTTTCCCTTTATCTCAATAGTATTCATAATTATCCTTCCAGTCTCGGCTGGGAGTCTTCATTCTCCCAGCCTCTTCTATTAACTCATGCCGCTATCCTTTCGTAGCGCTCAGCTGAAAGGATACTCATCATGAATTTATATGGTTCTAAGTTACCTTCTTTTAACATTGAAAAAATCTGTGGGCTGCAGCCTGAAACAAGCGCTACTCCCTGATCATTCATCTTAACAGGCTGCTGTTTGCCATGGCTGTTCACGTTCCAGAAAACTATCTGTGGAAGTTTGAAGCCGTATCTTGCATACTCTGCTTTAGCATGCTCGAAGTTTGTAGCCTCGGCATTACCAGCACAGTAATTGAACTCCATGTCTGAGATTATGTATAGCTTCTCTGGCATATCAGCCTGTGTTAGCTTATTAGCTACAGCAGTCATTAGAATCAGGTTAAAGGTCTTCTCGATATTTGTATCGCTACATTCGTTGAATCCCATGCAGTAACGCACCTTCTCAACAATATCTCTGCCCTTGATCTCGATGAGTCTAGGATTTGTTGAGAATGTTATGAAGTGATTTCTAAATGCACCGGTATTTCTTTCTGCAAAGAAGATGCCAAGTGACTGTGCAACTGCCGCAGGAAGAGGGTTCGTTCCGCAATACATAGAACCCGAACCATCAACCACTACAAGAGAATTCTCTGAACCAGCGAAGTTCTCAAGAGCATTCCAGGTTGCGTTCATGGCGCGCCTCTCATCCTCTGTGAACTGTGCTCTGTTTATTACAGGAGCTATCACATCGTATGGTGTAAGTGCGCCTGTGTGCATAACAGAAGAATCTGTCTCAGCCTTGGTTATAAAGGCATGGTATCTCTCCTGATCATTTCTGATAAATGCCTGTCTGTATTTGTACAGCGCCTTTGAAGGCAGCTTCTCATAATCAAAAGAGTAATCCTTTTCTCTAAGGTTATTCTCTATGATCTTGATCTGAGCTCTGAGCGCCGAGAGTGTTTTACGATACTCAGCATCAGAGATTTTAATAGCTCTGGCAATCTTCTTTGCTTTTCTTACAGCATCTTTATTGCTTGTATTTACAGAAGGAAGCCATTTTGCCAAAAGAGATATGTTTGCATTCTCACCATTTTCAGCAAGTTCGTCTATGTCGGCATTCAGAGTTTGCTCAATATATGCCATAACATCTTTTTCTACAGGTGTATCCAGTAGAGCCATAAGATCATCATATCTGCCATACTCTGCCACATTTTCAATATTCTTTTTAACAGATTCAGGCTCTGCAGCCGCAAGATACTTAAGAATAACCTTAAACACTCTTCTCTCACCCAGGCCGCCTCTGATATCTCTTGCAAAGAAAAGCATCTTCATCGCGAGATTAGCATCCTCAGCATAAGCTCTTATGAATCTTGTAATGATATCTTCATCTGAAGCTTTTCTAAGCGCACCAATTGTTGCAAAAAGATCCAGACAGTCTGATTTTGTTGATGCATAAGTCACAGCGCCATTCTCTGTATATGTTTTGTTTGCTTCTTTCTTTAAAAACTCTAACATCTTAGTTTCCTCCTTCATCAAGATGCAACCGGGTTATAGTGCCCGGCTCACTCACCCTGCTTATGCAGGGCACGATACCAAATCGTGGACCTAGTTAATTGCTGTATGCACCTTTTTATGATCACTAGATACGTCCCTTAACATAAGAGGGGTTCTAACCCTCCACCAGCCTGGTTATTAGCCAGGTGCTACTCTCTGTAGCTATATGTGGTTTCGTTTGCTGTTCGTATCTTTTATCCAAGACACATACACCCCGAAGGGTTGGAGCGGGATTTGAACCCGCAAAGCCGAACCTAAAGATCGGTGCTTAACCATTTAGCGATCCTGTAATGATTGCTGTCTGTGTCTTTGTTGTGACTTAATCATAGCGCTTTGAATTGGAGATAAAAAGATGTAGATTGACCCAATGTCACAACCCCAATATAATGTGAAATATAAGTATTTTTATTTAAGAAAAGCGTTTTTCGCAACCCCAATTAAGAGGCGTAATATGACTGAGAAATATAAGATCTATCTTTCAGATGATACAAAATCAAGACTTATAAACGATGCTGAGCTCTTTGAATTCACCAAAAAAGACGAGTCTGTAAATCTCAACGCTTTCCTGAAGACGTTGATTGTAAACTACTTTGACCAGTACAGACATGACAGTGAGAATCTCCTTTCAAGCATCAAGCAGGACCTGACTGCCATCACATCCATAAGTGATAAAGATGCCGCACTACTGGCGGATAAGATTGTAAGTACATATATTAAGGCAGACAGTTTTCAAAGTAGCAAGAACTCTGCCCTCACTCTGACTGTAAGCGGCTCTTCTTATGAGATTCTTAAGATTATTGAGAATAACATGTTAAAAGACACTTCTCTTTCCCAATACCTCAAGGATATGTTCAACTCTTATCTATCCATACCACGTAGCGAAAGGGAAGCTATCATATTCAAAGACACCTATGAAGATATCGCTAAAGCTCTTAAAGAGCACAGAATATTGTCTTTTACAAATACAACATCAGGCGATGAAAAAGCTTATCTTGTAGAGCCATACATAATCGCTCCTTCCAAAGAGGAGCAGTGTAATTACCTTCTTTGTAAAGATAGAAGCACCAGAAGACCTAGAACATTTAGAATTTCCAGACTCAGAAGCGTTTTTGTGACATCTGATTCTTTTCCTGTGGATCCAGACACACAAAAAGAACTCCAGGAAAAAGCTATCCGGAGCCCTCAGTCAGTATCATTAACAGTCCAGGCCGTTGTCCGCCTGAATAAATATGGAGTTAAAAAGTTTAAAGCAATTACCAAGAACAGGCCACTCGTCTCAAAAATTGAAGGCGATCTCTACTACTTCGACTGGCCAGAGCTTCAGCTGGAAGAATACTTCAAGCGTTTTGGCAGAGATGCAATAGTAATAAAGCCTGCATCATTAAAAGAAAAAATCAAGAAGTTCTACTATTACGGACTAAGAGAATACAGCAAATAATACAACTGCAATAATAGTGCCTGTCACCAGCCTTTGCGAAGGATTTGTAGACTTATAATAGCTGTTTAAAGAGCCCGATTCATCACGAACCGGGCTCTTGTCATGTCTCTCTGACTTATGATTATTTTCTATCCATTATCTTTCCGTGTTTTTAAATATTTTTTGTTTTCATACATCCTTCTGTCTGCAGCTTCAAATACTTCAGCCACACTGGTCTCTTTATCATATTTGGCCATACCACAGGCAATGATAAGTCCGCCGTTTAAAAGAGCCTCTTCATTATGTTGTGTAATTAACTCAACCAACTCCTCGCTTCGAGCATAATCCTCATCCTGGGAAATAACCACGAATTCATCACCACCAACTCTGTAGACAGGGCTACGTTTAAATGTTCGACAGATTATCTCGCAGGCGTCACAAATACATTTATCCCCCGCTTCATGTCCTTCTGTATCATTAATCCTCTTCAGATCATTTACATCCAATACCACAATGGCGAACTCAGGCTGACGATGCTCCTGAATTCTCCCATTCATCAGATTCTCTCTTTCCTTATACGCATTTTTATTTTTTATGCCGGTAAGAGCATCTACTTCAGCCATATTCTGAACAAGTGCAAGTTTTTCAGTATATTCACGCTTAATACGCATGGCATCTGTCACATCCTGACACAGTCCTAATAGGCACTCCCTGCCTGTATCATCAGTAAATTTAAGCTTTGTAGTCTGGAACTGCCTAGGATTACCTGCAGCATCAAGAACATCTTCGTAGAAGATATATGGCTTGTCCATCGCAAGGGCTTTTTTATCATCCTCAATAAAATGAAGCGCGGTGTCTTCGTCAAAGATTTCTAAATCAGTCAGGCCCACAACTCCCTCTGGAGTATCTTTATGAGCATAATTAGCAAATGACTGATTACATGCAAGATATTTTCCGGTATCCACATCTTTTGAAAATGTCATGGCAGGCATATTGGTTAAAAGATCTGAAACGGATTTCTTCAGGCTCAATATCTTTCTGCTTGCATCAGCCTCTTTTCTAAGACGCTCATTCTCCTGTTGCAGCCTTGCATATTCTCCAGATATCTCCTCATTCTCATTTAATTCGTCACCAACAAAAGCTCCTTGATCTGTGTACCAGATGAATGCAAGTCTTGTTCCATCTTCCTTATAGATATGTTTGCCGTAGGAATGGATTATTCTATACTCACCATCCCTTTTTATTCTATAGATTACATCATAGACCCCACCCTCAGTTACAAATCGGTAAACTGCATTATTTATAGAAGATATGTCATCCGGGTGTGCATCATGATACATATCGTTATCCATCAGATCATAGATTTCTTTTTTATCCATGCCTTTGTATCCGGACAGTTCAAAAAAGCCCTCAGACAGAACTATCGTAACCACTCTCTTATCTACAGACTGGTAAATTGCAAAGGGTATGGGACTGTTTTCTAAAAGTTTTAATTCCTCATCACTATATCTGTACTTTTCCATTAGATATACCTCCCCACATAAGAAGCCATCGCTCCATCTATCATCTGCTTTCCATTACTTATGCTCGTTTATCGTAATCAAGCTCTTTATCAAATGCCTTTTCAAAATCCTCTACCGGCATTGGTTTGAAGAAATAATACCCTTGCATCTCCTGGCAACCTCTATCTTTTAAGAAATCAGCCTGATCTTTGGTCTCTACTCCTTCTGCAATCAGCTTCATTCCTAGTAGCTCTACCAATTTGATCACCTGCGTGATTATGATACGGCTCTTTTCCATATCTCCAGCTCCAGTAAGAAAATGGAGATCCATTTTAATACGATCAACAGGAACTTCTTTGAGCATATGCAGTGATGAGTATCCGCTTCCAAAATCATCCATTTCTACCTGGAAGCCATATTCACGAAGTTCAGAAGTTGTTTTTATCAGGAAAGCTGGGCTTTCAACATATGCCGTTTCTGTTATCTCAATCCTTAGCTGTTCCGGATCAAGATCATATTTCTTGGTAAGTTCATAGAAAATTCCCGGAATATTCCTGTCTTCTCTTATGTCTGAGCGGGAAAGGTTTATTGAAACAGATCGACGCTTGCCTTCCTGATTCCAACGGTGAAGATCCTGACATACTTTATCCCATACATAGCTGTCCAGATCAAAAATCATTCCTGTTTCTTCTAATACGGGAATAAACACTCCCGGAGAAATCCAGCCACATTTTGCATGTTTCCAACGGCAGAGAGCTTCCGCACCACTTATCGTGCCAGAAGTATAATCCACCTGTGGCTGATACCATACCTGTATTTCGCCTTCTTGGAGAGCCGCTGGTAGATGTCCACTTATGTCAACTATCTGCTTACCCTTCTCCCACTGTTCAGGGTTGTAGAATTCATATCCTGTCTTTAATGTTTCCCATACTTTCTTCTCAGCCATTCTGGCATAATCAAGCATTCGATCCACATCAATGTTTTTGTGGTCTTCCGGAGTAATCGCATAAACACCGGTACAGATCTGAAGCTGGATCTCTTTTCCTCTATCTATAAAGTAATTTCTGAGAGGCTCAAAAACTTCTTTTTCATCGCGGCCCATCTGCTCCGCATCAGTAAACTTTCGAAGCACTGCAAACCTATCCCCTGTGATTCGTCCCATTGCTTCCTCATCCGAGAAAGTCGCAGTTGTCCTTTCAGCCCAGAAGCGCAAAAGGTCATCTCCGGTCGCTCTTCCCATGCTTTCATTTATGAACTTGAAGTTTTTGATATTGCTAAAGGAAAGAAGATACTGATTCTCCGGATGTGTAACAAGCAATTCCTCAACACGCTTCTTAAAGCCCTCCAGATTAAGCACTCCTGTAAGTGGATCTTTTTCAGTCAGTTCACGTATCTTTTCTTCCTGTTGTCTATGTATAGCCTTCTGCCTGTGAACAATAGCTATAATAAATAAGATGAAAAATATCGTTCCCGGTATCAAAAGATATCTGTATTCAAAGAGATAGTCCCAAAAGTCATTTTGATACAGGCGTCTTGAAGTATAATCCAGAACAATTGCCTGCTTACGTGTATCAGTAAGCTTGTCAATACCTTCATTAAGCCTGTCAACTACCACTCTTCCTTCAGGTGTATCGAGTGTCCCTGCACGAAAGTCCATGGAAAACATGGTGGCAGGCTGAACTTTCAGATCCGAATATGAAGGCTTCTGTAAAACATAGCTCCACACATAGGAATTATGCATCAATGCATCTACTTCGCCTGATCTAAGTGCCTTGACACACTCAGGCATCGTATCATAAAGTGTAATCTCCATTCCCGGATAAAGCTGCTTAACTGTTTCTGCTCCTCCAGCAAGGGAACTGAGCATTCCAATATGGCTTTCATGTAATACAGGGAGTTTTTTATCGCCCTTTGTAACCATAGTAAATGGCGTCTGAATAAGATTCTCCGTTACAATAGTCTCTTTTCCGGACGAACTCTTGATTGCACTGCCAAAGGGCATAATGATGTCATATTCAGGATTATCCAAGGCATCTTTATTTGTTTTTTCTGTGATAACCTTAAAAGGCGCACTATACCCAGCTTCTTCTGCAGCAGCGCGCATGAGATCAATGCCTATCCCCACGGTCTCTTTTGTCTCAGGATCCAAATAAAATACAGGGCATCTGTCAGCAGGAACTCCTATGACAATACTGTCTGCATCATTATTTCCCGCATTAACTGAAACTGTAATTCCCAAAAAGGCCAGAGTGAATAAGCATATTAAAAAGATTGAATAGCGTTTTATATTCTGCATTATTTTCATGCAGCGCACCATCCCTCAATGATTTCAGAAACAAAAATGCATGGAGACAGAATTTATCCCCATGCACGTACATTATATCATTATTATGGTGCAAAAAATGCGGTTTATAGCATTTTTATAAATACAATTATACTAATTCAGTGAACTCTCCGCCGCCCGCATACAATATCTGTTTCAGCCTTCAGTCTTGCTGGTATCAAACTTAAGTGTATCCAAAATGGTATCTGCTTCTTCCCACATATGGCTTATCCAGGAATCGCAGTCTATGCTCTGGGCAACTATCTGCGGACGCTCATCTCCAAAAGTAATGAAATCCCAATGCTCATGATCATCATATGTGCCAGCATGCGCAGTATATCCCGCTAATGTAATCTCTTCCTGGGAAAGTCCTGTTCCGCAAACGCCAAAACTGTCTGAGCAAAAGAGCTCTATCTGCCCTGCATCTGCAGATTTTGGTTTTAGTATCAATCCGTATAAACCATAAGTGAGCTTCCCATCGTCCACTGCAGAAATCTCCGCTGTCCATCCTTCCGGAACAACTACAGACATCTCTCCATATGGTCCGCCCACTGAAACTATCTGCTTTTCATAAGCACTTCCTGTGGCAAAAGAGCTCCATTCGCCATGAACTACCCTCACCGACTCCACGTCGGAAAGGGTTTCTGTTATGCCGCATGGCGGCATGAACCTGTAGGATGCTCTATGCAGCCTGCAGAACA